>NZ_JAGIOD010000001.1:2400000-3140405 GCF_017876545.1 Brachybacterium sacelli
GACGCTGCTCGGCCCCGGCTGCCTCCAATGAGCCCATGACCGTGCTGCGGATCGCGAGCTACAATGTCCACCACGGGGCCGACGGCGCCGATCAGCTCGATCTTCCGCGCACGGCCGCGACCCTCGCCGCGCTCGATGCGGAGGTGATCGGCCTGCAGGAGGTCGACGTCGGCTTCGGGGACCGCTCCGGGCACGAGGATCAGGCGGCGCGACTCGCCGAGCTGCTGGGGTACGAGGCCCGTTTCGCCGCGACGATCGACCGGCCCGCGGACGACGGCGCTCGCGCGCGCTATGGTCTGGCGCTGCTGACCCGGGGCGCGATCCTCGAGCACTGGACGGAGATCCTGCCCGGGGCCTCGCACCTCGCGGCACCGCACGAAACCCGCGGGCTGCTCGGCGCCCGGGTGCGGACGCCGGGCCCCGAGCTGACCGTCCTGGTCACCCACCTGGATCACGCGCATCGTGACCACCGTGCCGCCCAGGTGCGGGGGATCCTCCACCGCACCGCCGCACTCGACGGCCCCAGGGTGCTGCTCGGCGACCTGAACGCCGATCCCCTCGCGCCCGAGCTCGCCCCGCTCGCGGAGGCCGGATGGCGCGAGGCGCTCGCCGAGACGACGGGCCGCGGCGCCCGTTCCCCGCTGACCTCGGCGCTCGCCGCCGCCCTGCCCGTCGGGCCGTCGGCGTCGCAGGCCACATTCCCGGCGCGATGGCCGCTGCGACGCCTCGACTCGATCTGGGTGCGCGGAGCGCTCGAGGTGACGGACCTCGAGGTCCCTCGCAGCCGTGCCTCAGATCATCGACCGACGGTGGCGACGATCCGCCTGCCCTCTATCGTGGGGTCATGAGCGACTCGGATCCCACCGACCACGAGATCGATCCGGAGGTCTTCCTCCCCGGGCGGCTGCTGCGCGCCCTCCGCGAGCGCGCCGTGCTCCACGATCGGGAGAACACCTTCCCGACGGCCGACCTCGAGGATCTGCGCGAGCGGGGCTACCTGCGCCTGCTGGTGCCCACCGAGCTCGGCGGCCTCGGTGCGAGCCTGCTCGAGGCGAGCCGGATCCAGCGCCGCCTCGCCCAGGCCGCCCCCGCGACCGCCCTGGCGATGAACATGCACCTGGTGGTGACCGGCGCGGCCCTGCACGCGCACCGGCTCGGCGAGCAGAGCGTGCGCACGGTCCTCGAGGACGCCGCCGCCGGGAGCCTGTTCGCCTTCGGGATCTCCGAAGCCGGCAACGACGCCATGCTGTTCGACTCCGCCACCAGCGCCGAGGTCGAGGACGACGGGGGCTACCGGGTCGACGGGACGAAGATCTTCACCTCCCTCGCCCCGGTTTGGGACCGCCTGGTGGTCCACGGTCGGGTCGCCGTGCCCAGCGAGGCGGACCCGCGACTGGTCTTCGGGGTGCTCGAGCGCACCGAGGACGTCGAGACGCTCGACGACTGGGACACTCATGGCATGCGCGCCTCCCAGTCGCGCACCACCAGGCTGCACCGGGCACGGATCGAGCCGGGACGGGTGCTGACCCAGACCCCGGTGGGCCCGAACCCGGACCCCTTCGTGATGGGGGTCTTCGGCACCTTCGAGCTGCTGATCGCCTCGGTGTACACGGGGATCGCCGAGCGGGCGATCACCGTCGGGGTGGACATCGCGACCACGCGGCGCAGCCTCACCCAGGGGATCGTCCACGCCGACGACCCCGCCACCCGCCGTCGGCTCGCCGCGGCCGCGATCAACGTGGACGGCGCGGTGCTGCAGGTCGAGAAGCTCCTGGCCGATCTCGACGCCCTGGGGCTGGGGGAGAGCGGCACCGGGATCACCGACCACGGTGCGCACTGGTTCCTGCACTTCTCCGGGGTGAAGGCCCGCTCGACGGAGACCGCTCTCGCTGCCGTGGACCAGGTGCTGCGGGCCAGCGGTGGCTCCCAGTTCTTCCGCCGCAGCGAGCTCGAACGGCTCTCGCGCGACGTGCGCGCCGGGATGTACCACCCCTCCGACGACGAGTCCGTGCACACCTCGTACGCGAAGATGCTGCTCGGTGAGGTCGGGGCCACGCGCTCGACGATGGAGCGCTGAGTACCCTCGGCCTGGCCCCCTCGGTCATGTCGGACACGCCTCCGCGATTTCCCGTCCGTCTCACGATCTGTCCCCCATGTCCGCATGGCGGGACGATAGGTCTAGGGTCGAGCGGCGTGAGCACCGCACCAACCCCGTCCCCCTCGGCACCCGCCGCAGCGCCCGCCAACACCCGCGGGCGCGTCATCACCGCCTCGATGGTCGGCACGACGATCGAGTTCTTCGACTTCTACGCCTACGCGACCGCGGCCTCGCTGGTCTTCCCGGCGTTGTTCTTCCCCACCCAGACGCCGGCCAACCAGCTGCTGAGCTCCTTCGCGGTCTTCGGGGTGGCCTTCGTGGCCCGCCCGCTCGGCTCGCTGATCTTCGGGCACTTCGGGGACCGCGTCGGCCGCAAGACCACCCTGGTGGCCAGCCTGCTGGTGATGGGCATCGCCACCTTCCTCATCGGTGTGCTGCCCAGCGCCTCGACGCCGGGGTTCTCCGTGCTGGCGCCCGCGATCCTGGTGCTGCTGCGCTTCTGCCAGGGAGTGGGCCTCGGCGGGGAATGGTCCGGTGCTGCGCTGCTGGCCACCGAGAACGCCCCGCCCGGCAAGCGCGCCCTGTACGGCACCTTCCCGCAGCTGGGCGCCCCGCTCGGCTTCATCCTGTCCAACCTGCTGTTCGTGGTGCTCAGCCTCCAGCTGACCCCCGAGCAGTTCGCCTCCTGGGGCTGGCGCCTGCCCTTCCTGCTCTCCTCGATCCTGGTCGCCGTCGGGCTGTGGGTGCGCCTGAAGCTCATGGAGTCCCCGGCCTTCCAGAAGGTGATCGACGAGGAGCGGGTGGCCGCGGTCCCGATCGCCCGCATCGTCCGCACCGCCTGGCGCCCGCTGATCCTCGCCACCCTCGCGATGGTCGCGACCTACGTCCTGTTCTACCTGATGACGGCGTTCCTCATGGTGGTGGGCACCCGGCCGGCCGACGTCGAGACCGCGCGCGCCGCCGCCGAGGCGGCCGGCAACTCCTTCGACGCCTCCACCTTCGTGCCCGGACTGGGCTACGACCGACCGCAGTTCCTGACCATGCTGATCATCGGCGTCGTGTTCTTCGGGATCTTCACCGTGGTCTCCGGTCCGCTCGCGGACCGCGTCGGCCGCCGGCCGCTGCTGCTGGTCGTCACCGTCGCGATCGCCGTCTACGGCCTGCTGATCGAACCCCTCATGCAGTCCGGCACCGCCGGCGTCATGGCTGCCCTGATCGTCGGATTCACCCTGATGGGTCTGACCTTCGGGCCGATGGCCGCGTTCCTGCCGGAGATGTTCCGGGCCGATGTCCGCTACACCGGCAGCGCCGTGAGCTACAACCTGGCCTCGGTGATCGGGGCGGCCCCGGCGCCCTACGCGCTGATCGCGCTGTGGCAGCTGCTCGGCGGCTCCCTCTGGCTGGTCGGCGCCTATCTCGCGCTCGCCGCGGTGATCACGCTGGTGGCCCTGCTGATCGGCAGCGAGACCCGCGAGGTCGACTACCTGGCCTGATCGACGTGCTGGGACTCCTCCCGCCGCGATGCATTGATTGAGGTCGACATGGGGACCACTTTCACGCCAGGAAAGTGGTCCCCATGTCGATCTCGAGGCTCCGCAGCGGCGTGCTCGCGTGGGGGCACCGCCGCGTCCGTCGGGGCACCGCCGCGTCCGTCGGGGCTCAGCGCGCGCGGTGCTCGCGGTAGTAGCGGATCAGCGCCGCGGTCGAGGAGTCCTCGGCCGCGATCGCGGACTCGTCTCCCGCCACGGCTCCCGCGAGGTCCTTGGCCAGCTGCTTGCCGAGCTCGACGCCCCACTGGTCGAAGGAGTTGATGCCCCACACCACGCCCTGGACGAAGGTGATGTGCTCGTACAGCGCGATCAGCTGACCCAGCACCGAGGGAGTCAGTTGCGGGGCCATGATCGAGGTGGTGGGCCGGTCGCCGGAGAACTCGCGGGCCGCGACGAGGGCGCCCTCGGTGCCCTCGGCCCGCACCTCCTGGGCGGTCTTGCCGAAGGCCAGCGCCTTGGTCTGGGCGAAGAAATTCGCCAGGAACAGCTCATGGACGTCCTGCTCGCCGTCGGCCAGGGCGTGGTTCGGGGTGGCGAAGGCGATGAAGTCCGCGGGGATGATCCGGGTGCCCTGATGGATCAGCTGGTAGAAGGCGTGCTGGCCGTTGGTGCCGGGCTCGCCCCAGAACACCTCGCCGGTCTCGGTGCTCGCGAGCGTCCCGTCCCAGCGCACCGACTTCCCGTTGGACTCCATCGTCAGCTGCTGGAGGTAGGCGGGGAAGCGGTGGAGGTACTGGGAGTAGGGGAGCACCGCGTGGGTCTCCGCCTCCAGGAAGTTCACGTTCCACACGTTCAGCAGGCCCATCAGCAGGGGCACGTTCTCCTCCGCCGGGGCGGTGGCGAAGTGCTCGTCCATCGTGTGGAAGCCGGCCAGCAGCTCCTCGAAGGCGTCCGGGCCGAGCACGGTGGCCAGCACGGTGCCGATCGCGGAGTCGACGCTGTAGCGGCCGCCCACCCAGTTCCAGAAGCCGAAGGCGTTGGCGGGATCGATGCCGAAGTCCGCGACCTCGTCGAGAGCGGTGGAGACGGCCACGAAGTGCTTGGCGACCGCCTCCTTCTCCTGCTCGACGGTCAGTCCCGCGTTCTCCCGCAGGCCCTGCAGCAGCCAGTCGCGCACGAGTCGCGCATTGGTGAGGGTCTCCTGCGTGGTGAAGGTCTTGGAGGCGACGATGACGAGGGTCGTCTCGGGGTCGAGGTCCTTCGTGCTCTGGTAGGCGTCGGTGGGGTCGATGTTCGACAGGAAGCGCGCCTGGAGCCCGTCCTGGGCCAGCGGCTCCAGGGCCTCGTAGACCATCACGGGACCGAGGTCGGAACCGCCGATGCCGATGTTCACGACGGTCTCGATCCGTCGGCCCGTCATGCCCGTCCATTCCCCGGAACGCACCTTCCGGGCGAAGGCGTACACGCGGCGCAGGGTCTCCTGGACGTCGGCATCGATCTGCTGACCATCCACCTCGAGCGCGGGGGTGGCGCCCGCCGGGCGGCGCAGCGCCGTGTGCAGCACGGCGCGGTCCTCGGTGGTGTTGATGTGGCTCCCGGCCAGCATCGCGTCGCGGCGCTGGAGGACCCCGACCTCGCGCGCGAGCTGCTGGAGCAGTTCGAGGGTCTCGGCGGTCACGAGGTTCTTCGACAGGTCCACGTGCAGGTCGCCCGCGCGGTGGCTGAAGTGCTCGGCACGCTGCGGATCGTCGGCGAACCACTCGCGCAGGCTCCCGGTCAACGCGGCGTCGTGCGCCTCGAGGGCCTCCCAGGCCGGGGTCGTCGTCGGATCGATCGGGGCAGTGTTCGCGGCGCTCATATCACCATTGAACACCCCGAGCGCAGGTCCGTCATCTCCGCCACGACGGCATCGACACCTCCACGCGCGCTGAGGATGTGCGGAAAGGAATGCCTGGTCGGAACGCAACGAAACAGAATAGTTATCGACACATGGACAACTCTTGACGAGGCGTGGGGCACACTGGATGGAACCGGCGCGAGGACGCGCCGTGTATTCGTACCCCCTCCCGCACAGGAGACACCATGGCTCTGACCCGACGCTCTATGCTGCTCGGCACCGCTGCGACCAGCGCGGCCACCCTTTCTCTCGCCGCCTGTGGCGGCGGTGACTCCGGGGGAGGCTCCGGCGGCGGCTCGGGCGATCCGGTCCTGGCCAACGGCACCGAGCCCGAGAGCCCCCTGATCCCGACCAACACCAACGAGGTCGGCGGCGGTCGCGTCCTGACCTCCGTCTTCGCCGGCCTCGTGTACTACACGGCCGACGGCAAGGTGGAGAACGAGCTCGCCGAATCGATCGAGTCCGAGGACAACATCACCTGGACCATCAAGATCACGCCGGATACGACCTTCTCCGATGACAGCCCGGTCACGGCCCAGAGCTTCGTGGACGCGTGGAACTACGGCGCGAACGTGAACAACGCCCAGAAGAGCCAGTCCTTCTTCCAGCCGATCGAGGGCTTCGCCGACGTCGCCACCGACGGCGCCGCGAAGGACGCGACGATGTCCGGCCTCAAGGCCGTCGACGAGACCACCCTCGAGGTCAAGCTCGTCTCCGAGCAGTCCGACTTCCCCAACCGCCTGGGCTACACGGCGTACATGCCGCTGCCGGAGTCGGCCTTCGAGGACATGAAGGCCTTCGGGGAGAAGCCGGTCTCCAACGGCCCCTACATGGTCGAATCATGGACCCACGACAGCGAGATCGTCTGCGTGCCCAACGAGAAGTACGACGGTCCCCGCAAGGCGGCGAACACCGGGCTGACCTTCACGATCTACTCCTCCGACGACACGATGTACAACGACCTGGTCTCGGGCAACGTCGACGTGGTGGACATGATCCCGACCTCTGCCCTGTCCGCCTTCGAGGACGAGCTGGGCGAGCGCGCGGTCAACGAACCGGGCGCCGTGTTCCAGTCCTTCACGATCGCTCAGAACGACCCGAACTTCTCCGGCGAAGCGGGCAAGCTGCGGCGCCAGGCGCTCTCGCGGGCGATCGATCGCAAGACGATCTGCGACTCGCTGTTCTACGGGACCCGCACCCCGGCGACCGATTTCGTCGCGCCCGTGATCGAGGGCGGTGGAGCCACCGACATCCCCGGCGCCGAGGTGCTCGAGTTCGACGAGGCCAAGGCCAAGGAGCTGTGGGAGAAGGCTGAGGGGATCCAGGCCTTCGAGGGCGAGTTCACCCTCTCCTACAACGCGGACAGCCCGCACAAGGACTGGGTCGAGGCCGTCTGCAACTCCCTGAAGAACACCCTCGGCATCGCGGCGACGCCGAAGGCGTTCCCGGCGTTCGGCGAGTTCCGCAAGCAGATCACCGACCGGACGATGAAGGGTGCCTTCCGTTCGGGCTGGCAGGCCGACTATCCCTCGGTCTACAACTTCCTCGGCCCGCTCTACTCCAGCGCCGCCGCGGACGGCAACGGCTCCAACGACGGCGACTACAAGAACCCCGAGTTCGACGAGCTGCTCAAGGAGGGTCTGGCGGCTCCCGATTCGGAGGCCGCGCTGGAGAAGTTCAAGGCCGCCGAGGCGATCCTCATGGAGGACCTGCCGGCGATCCCGCTGTGGTACCAGAACACCTTCGGCGGCTATTCCGAGCTCGTCCAGGACGTCCAGTACGGCTGGGACACGGTCCCGCTGTACTACGGCGTCTCCAAGTGACCCACTGAACCACCTCGGACAGCGGGAACCGGCACTGCCGGTTCCCGCTGTCGGCCGTCCGCACGCCTGAGCGGATGTGCCCGCCCCGAACCACCGACCGAAAGAGACCGACGTGCTCTGGTACATCGCGCGGCGACTGCTGCAGATGGTCCCCGTCTTCCTCGGCGCGACCCTGATCGTCTACCTGTTGGCCTTCTGGTCATCGGAGGGGACGCAGATCGCCGCGATCGTGGGGGAGAAACCCGTGTCCCCCGCGGTCAAGGAGCAGCTGCGGGCCCAGTACAACCTGGACCAGCCCGTGCTCGCGCAATGGCTGATCTACCTCGGCAACATCGTGCAGGGGGACTTCGGGATCGGCTTCAACGGTCGGCCGATCTGGACCCAGATCGCCGACGCCTTCCCGGTCACCGCGCGCCTCGCGATCATCGCGATCATCGTCGAGACGATCTTCGGCGTCGCCGCCGGCCTCATCTCCGGCCTGCGCAAGGGCACGGTCATCGACACCGCCCTGCTGATGACCTCCCTGCTCGTGATCGCGGTGCCGACCTTCGTGATGGGCTTCGTGGTCCAGTTCGTCTTCGGCGTCCGCCTGGACCTGATCCCCGTCAACGTCGGTCGGGATCCGAGCTGGATCAACCTGCTCGCCCCCGGTTTCGTGCTCGGCGCCGTCTCCTTCGCCTACGTGCTCCGACTGACCCGCACCTCCGTCATCGAGTCCGCGACCGCCGACCACGTGCGCACGGCGACGGCGAAGGGGCTCACCCGCGGCGGCGTCGTCAGCAAGCACATCCTGCGCAACTCCCTGATCCCCGTCGTCACCTTCATCGGCGCCGACCTCGGCGCCCTGATGGGCGGGGCCATCGTCACCGAGCGAATCTTCAACGTGCCCGGGGTCGGCACACTCCTGTTCCAGGCCATCCTGGATGGCGAGTCCCCGATGATCGTGTCCCTGGTGACCTTGCTCGTGATCATCTTCCTCCTCGCCAACCTCATCGTGGACCTGCTCTACGCCGTGCTCGATCCGAGGATCCGTTATGCCAAGTGATGCCCGTACCCTGCGCCCCCGCGACGAGCACTTCGTCGCCCCGCTGGAGGAGACCCAGCTGCAGGCGGTCGACGCCGTCGACACGACGACCACCCCGCGCTCGATGTGGGGGGAGGCGCTGCACAACCTGCTGCGCAATCCCGTCTTCATCATCTCCGGCCTGCTGATCCTGCTGGTGCTGTTCGTCGCGGCCTTCCCCAGCCTGCTCGCCCACCAGGATCCTCGGTACGCCCAGCTGACCGACGCCAGCCAGCCCCCGGGGGACGGGCATCTGCTCGGCACCACCCGACTCGGCTACGACGTGTACGCCCGCGTCATCTACGGCGCTCGCACCTCGGTGGTCGTCGGGTTCTTCACGATGATCCTGTCGACCCTGATCGGCTGCGTGCTGGGTGCGGTCGCGGGCTATCTCGGCGGGATCGTCGACGCCATCTTCTCCCGCATCACAGACATGTTCTTCGCCATCCCCCTGATCCTGGGCGCGATCGTGATCGGCAACCGCGTGGACGTCACCGTCTGGGTGGTGGTGCTGGTGCTGGGCGTCTTCGGATGGACGAACGTCGCCCGCATCATGCGCGGCTCCGTGATCTCCGTGAAGAACCAGGACTTCGTGACCGCCTCGACCGCGCTCGGGGCCAGCAGCTTCACGAACCTGGTCAAGCACGTCGTGCCCAATGCGATCGCCCCGGTGATCGTCACCGCGACCGTGAACCTCGGCGTGTTCATCGTCGCCGAGGCCACCTTGACCTTCCTCGGCGTGGGTCTGCCGTCCTCCGCGGTCTCCTGGGGCGGGGACATCTCCGATGCCCAGAGCGCCCTGCGCACCCAGCCCATGATGCTCTTCTACCCGTCCGTCGCCCTCGCGATCACCGTGCTGAGCTTCATCATGCTCGGTGACGCGGCCCGCGACGCCCTCGACCCGAAGGCGAAGAAGCGATGACCGCCACCTCCCAGAACCATCCGCTGCTGGAGATCGAGGACCTGGAGATCACCTTCAGCACCTCCTCGGGCCCGGTCCAGGGGGTTCGTTCCGCCAACCTCTCGGTGTACCCGGGCGAGACGGTCGCGATCGTCGGCGAGTCCGGGTCCGGCAAGTCCACCACCGCCATGAGCGTCGCCCGGCTGCTGCCGCCGAACGGGACGATCACCCGCGGCTCGATCCGCTTCGAGGGCCGGGACATCACCTCCGTCCCCACCCGGGAGATCATGGCCCTGCGCGGGAACGAGATCGGCCTGGTCCCGCAGGACCCGATGAGCAACCTGAACCCGCTGTGGAAGGTCGGCTCGCAGATCAAGGAGGCCCTTGCCGCCAACGACATGGCGAAGGGTTCCGAGGCGTCCCGTCGTGCGGTGGAGCTGCTCGAGGAGGCCGGGCTGCCGGACGCCGAGCGGCGCGCCAACCAGTACCCGCACGAGTACTCCGGCGGTATGAAGCAGCGTGCGCTGATCGCGATGGGCCTGGCCGCGCGCCCGAAGCTGCTGGTCGCGGACGAGCCGACCTCGGCGCTCGACGTCACCGTGCAGCAGCAGATCCTCGACCACCTCGACTCCCTGACCGCCGAGCTCGGCGCCGCGGTGCTGCTGATCACCCATGACCTCGGCCTGGCCGCCGAGCGGGCCCAGCATCTGGTCGTCATGTACAAGGGGCGAGTCGTCGAGGCGGGGCCGGCGCTCGAGCTGCTGCAGGACCCGCAGCACCCGTACACGAAGCGACTCATCGCCGCCGCCCCGTCGCTGGCCTCCCGCCGTCTCGTCTCCGGCGGCGAGGGCGAAAAGGAGGCCTCTGCCTCGAGCGAGGCAGGGACCGGTGCCTCCGACGACGTGGTGATCAGCGTCCGGAACCTCACCAAGGAGTTCCCGATCCGCGGCAGTGTGCCCTGGCGCTCCACGCCGTTCCTCGCCGTCGACGACGTCTCCTTCGATCTCGTCCGCGGCACCACCACGGCGATCGTGGGCGAGTCGGGGTCGGGCAAGTCCACGGTCGCGCAGATGGTCCTCAAGCTGCTGCCGCCCACCCGCGGCACCGTGCGGTACGACGGCGAGGAGATCACGGACATCCGCGGCGCCGCGCTGAAGCGTCTGCGCCGACGTGTCCAGCCGATCTTCCAGAACCCCTACGGGACGCTGGACCCGATGTACTCGATCTTCAGCACCATCGAGGAACCGCTGCGTCTGCACGGCATCGGGGATGCCAAGAGCCGGGAGGCGAAGGTCCGGGACCTGCTCGACAAGGTCGCCCTGCCCTCGGCGATGATGCGCCGGTACCCCAACGAGCTCTCGGGCGGCCAGCGCCAGCGCATCGCCATCGCGCGGGCCCTGGCCCTGGATCCCGAGGTCGTGATCTGCGACGAGGCGGTCTCCGCGCTCGACGTGCTGGTCCAGGCGCAGGTCCTCGAGCTGCTCAACGACCTGCAGTCCGAGCTGGGGCTGTCCTACCTCTTCATCACCCACGACCTCGCGGTGGTGCGTCAGATCGCCGACCGCACCCTGGTGATGGACAAGGGGAAGGTCGTCGAGCAGGGCACCACCGACGAGGTGTTCCATGCTCCGCAGCAGGACTACACCAAGCGTCTGCTGGCTGCGATCCCCGGCGGCTCCATCCCGCTGGCTGGCTCGGAGACCATCGACGTCGAGGCGCCCGAGGCGCCCGTGGAGGAGGAGGTCGGGGGCCCCGCCGGAGGAGATGACGGCGTCGTCGACCCGTTCTCCGGGGCCGGGCACGTCTGAGACCTCGCCCGAACACTCCCGGCCGCCGGTGGGGGCGTCGAACATCTCACCGGCGGGCCGCTGACCGACGCGGCCGGGACGGATAGACTCAGCGAGGCCCTGGAGCGGGCCGCACCCCCGTGCGGCCGGGCGCTGCTCGGTCCATGACCCGCCGCGCAACCTGAAACGAGCACCTGCGTATGACTCCCCGCCTCCGCACCGACCTGCGAAACGTCGCCATCGTCGCCCATGTCGACCACGGCAAGACCACCCTGGTGGACGCCATGCTCACCCAGGGCGGCGCCTTCGGCGACCATGACACGCATGACGAGCGGGCCATGGACTCCGGTGAGCTGGAGCGCGAGAAGGGCATCACCATCCTCGCGAAGAACACGGCGATCCGGTACACCGGGCCGTCGGCGGCCGCGGCGGGGGAGCCGGACGGCATCACCATCAACGTCATCGACACCCCCGGCCACGCCGACTTCGGCGGCGAGGTCGAGCGCGGGCTGTCCATGGTCGACGGGGTCGTGCTGCTGGTGGACTCCTCGGAAGGTCCGCTGCCGCAGACCCGCTTCGTGCTGCGCAAGGCGCTGGCCGCGAAGCTTCCCGTGATCCTCGTGGTCAACAAGGTCGACCGTCCCGACGCCCGGATCGACGAGGTCGTCGGCGAGGCCACCGATCTGCTGCTGGGCCTGGCCTCCGACCTGGCCGAGGAGGTCGACGACATCGACCTCGACGCGGTGCTGGACGTCCCGGTGGTCTACGCCTCCGGCAAGGCCGGCCGCGCCTCGACCACCCAGCCGGCCGACGGCACCCTCCCGGAGGACGAGACCGTCGAGCCGCTGTTCAAGACCATCCTGGAGTCGATCCCGGCCCCGAGCTACGACGACGAGGTCCCGCTACAGGCGCACGTGACCAACCTCGACGCCTCCCCGTTCCTGGGTCGTCTCGCACTGCTGCGGATCAAGAACGGCGAGCTGAGCAAGGGCCAGCAGGTCGCGTGGTGCACCCGTGACGGCGGAGTCAAGCAGGTCAAGATCACCGAGCTGCTCGAGACCAAGGGTCTGGCCCGCGAGCCGATGACCCACCCCGCGCGTCCGGGCGACATCGTCGCCGTCGCCGGCATCTCCGACATCATGATCGGCGAGACCCTCGCCGATGTCGCGGATCCGCGCCCGCTGCCCCTGATCACCATCGACGATCCGGCGATCTCGATGACCATCGGCATCAACACCTCGCCGCTGGCCGGCAAGAACGCCAAGGGCCACAAGCTCACGGCCCGTCAGGTCAAGGACCGCCTCGACGCCGAGCTCGTCGGCAACGTGTCGCTCAAGGTGCTGCCCACCGAGCGTCCCGACGCCTGGGAGGTGCAGGGCCGCGGCGAGCTGGCGCTGTCGATCCTGGTCGAGCAGATGCGCCGTGAAGGCTTCGAGCTCACCGTCGGCAAGCCCAAGGTGCTCACCCGCGAGATCGACGGCACCGTCCACGAGCCGGTCGAGCGGATGACGATCGACGTTCCCGAGGAGTACCTCGGCACTGTCACCCAGCTGATGGCCTCCCGCAAGGGCCGCATGGAGACCATGAGCAACCACGGCTCCGGCTGGGTGCGCATGGAGTTCACCGTGCCCGCCCGCGGCCTGATCGGCTTCCGCACCCGGTTCATGACCGAGACCCGCGGCAACGGCATCGCCTCTTCCTTCGCGGACGGCTTCGAGCCCTGGATGGGGCTGATCGAGTTCCGGGCCACCGGCTCCCTGGTCGCCGACCGCGCCGGCAGCGTCACCCCATTCGCGATGATCAACCTCCAGGAGCGCGGCTCGTTCTTCGTCGAGCCGACCAGCGAGGTCTACGCCGGTCAGATCGTGGGCGAGAACTCGCGCAACGAGGACATGGACGTGAACATCACCAAGGAGAAGAAGCTGACGAACATGCGCGCAGCTTCCTCGGAGTCCTTCGAGAACCTCGTGCCCCCGCGGCGGCTGACCCTCGAGGAGTCCCTCGAGTTCACCAACGAGGACGAGTGCGTCGAGGTCACCCCGGAGATCGTGCGCATCCGCAAGGTCATCCTCGACGCCAACGAGCGCAACCGTGCCCGTTCGAGGGCCAAGTCCGGGAAGTGATCTCGTGACGGACACGCGCCGTCGTCCGGCCACGGTCGAGACGACCTCCCTGAGCGCCCGGATCACCCAGGGCGTCATGGCGGTCGTGCTGGCCGTGATCTCGGTGCTGCTGATGCTCACCACCCACCGGATGCAGGTGGCTCTCGGCGGCGTCGATCTCCCCGTCGGCCCGGTCTTCGGCGGCGCGTTCCAGATCGTCACCTGCGTGTTCCTCTACTCGGCGACCGGCTCCCGGCTGCCCCTGGTGGTGGTCGGGTCCCTGTGGGGGCTGATCGCCCTCCCGTTCCTGGGCCACGGCGCCGGCGGCGGCGTGCTGATGCCCGCCGAGATCGCCGGTCGGCTCCAGCTCGGCGGCTGGATCGTGCAGGGTCTCGGGGTCGGCATCCCCTTCGTGGCGGTGCTGGTCATCACCCTGTGGCGGCGTCGGCGACCATGAGCTCCGCGACGCGGCCCGAGTGGGCGACGATCCCGAATCTGGTCACCCTCGCCCGCTTCGCCCTGCTCGCCCCGGTCTGCGTGCTGCTGTGGGACGGCCCGGGCACCCTCGCCGTCGTCCTGCTGCTGGTGTGGGCGAGCACCGACTGGGTCGACGGGATGCTGGCCCGCGCCCTGGACCAGCGCAGCCGGGCCGGGGAGATCCTCGACCCGATCGCGGACCGGCTGGGGCTCGCGGCGATCGCGGCGACCCTCGCCCTGGCGGACCTGCTGCCGTGGGCGGCGCTCGTGGTCATCGTCGTCGTCGACCTCGCCACCGTCGTCCTGGCCACCGGTGCCGCGCTCGGCGGCCGCATCGAGGTCTCCTTCCTCGGGAAGGTGCGCACCGCTGTGCTCATGACCTCGGTGTTCCTGCTGGTCGCGACCGCGGCCTGGGCGCCGGACCTGGTGGGCGCCGGGCGGGTGCTGGTGTGGATCGCGGTGGGACTGCACGTGCTCTCGGGCGCGGACTACATCCTCAGGGCGTCTCGCGCACCGCGCGCCGCGTCGGCGGGGGAGGGACCTCCTTCGCGGCGATGACCAGCATCCGCGGGACGCGCACCTGGCCCCGTCGAGTCATCACGCACAGCTCGGCCTCGTCGACGGACTGGATCGTGCCCAGCGCATCGGTCATCGATTCACCGTGCGGCGAGGTCTCGCGGTCGATCGCATAGCGCAGCACCACCCGGTTGCCGACCTGGAGGAACCGAGCCCACCCGGCACGCTGCCGGTGTCCGTCGCGCATCGTCATGCATCGAGGCTATCCCCGGGCGGGGTGTTCCTCGCGTCACGTCCGCTGCGCGGGCCCGTCCAGGGCGGCCCGGTCAGCGCAGGGGATGAGAGGATGGGCATGTCTCCCCGGTCGGAAGGAAGCTGCCCATGACGTACGTCATCGCTCTGCCCTGTGTCGACGTGAAGGATCGTGCCTGCGTGGACGAGTGCCCCGTGGATTGCATCTACGAGGGCGGCCGGATGCTGTACATCCAACCCGACGAATGCGTGGACTGCGGTGCCTGCGAGCCCGTCTGCCCCGTCGAGGCGATCTTCTACGAGGACGACACCCCGGACCAGTGGGCCGAGTACTACCAGGCCAACGTCGAGTTCTTCGACGATCTGGGAGCGCCTGGCGGCGCCGCCAAGATGGGCGTGATCGAGAAGGACCACCCGATCATCGAGGCCCTGCCGATCCAGCCCAACCCCCTGGACTGAGCCATGTCCGTCACCTCCGTTCCCGCGGCGCGGCGCGGCCTCGCCGCCCGTCTCCCCGCCTTCCCCTGGGACGCCCTCACGACGGCGAAGCAGCGCGCCGCCGCGCATGAGGGCGGCATCGTCGACCTCTCCGTCGGCACGCCCGTCGACCCGACGCCGGCCTCCGTCCAGGCGGCCCTCGCCGCCGCAGCGGACCGCCCCGGCTACCCGACCACCGTCGGCACCCCGGCGCTGCGCGAGGCCCTGGTCGACTTCGTCGGCCGCCACCGCGCCGCTCCCGCCGAGCTCGACGTCGACGGGGTGCTGCCGACGGTCGGCTCCAAGGAGCTCGTCGCCCACCTGCCCTTCCAGCTCGGCATCGGGGCGAGCGAGGCCGTCGCCTTCCCCGCCATCGCCTACCCGACCTATGACATCGGCGCGCGGTTCGTCGGCGCCGAGACGCTGAGGCTGGACATGGCCGAGCTCGCGGTGCACGGTGACGCAGCCCTGCCCGATGCGGCCACCGCCTCCCGTCTGCGCCTGCTGTGGCTGAACTCTCCGTCGAACCCCACCGGCGAGGTGCTGGGGGTCGGCCAGATGGCCGCGATCGTCGCCTGGGCCCGCCGACGCGGCATCGTCGTCGCCTCCGACGAGTGCTACGCGCTGCTGCCGTGGACCGTGGACGAGGTCCCCTCCGTGCTGGATCCGCGGGTGAACGGCGGCTCGCTGGAGGGCGTGCTGTGCGTGTACTCGCTGTCCAAGCAGTCCAATCTCGCCGGCTACCGGGCGGCTTTCGTCGCCGGTGACCCGGCGCTGGTGGGAGAGCTGCTGGCCGTGCGCAAGCAGGCCGGGATGATGCTCCCCGCCCCCGTCCAGGAGGCGATGACGACCGCGCTCGGGGACGATGAGGCGGCCGCCGCTCAGCGCGAGGTCTACCGTTCCCGCCGGGCCGTGCTGGAGCCGGCCCTGCGCGCGGCCGGGGGCACGATCCACGGTTCCCAGGCCGGCCTGTATCTCTGGACCGGCTTCGACGAGGAGGCGATGACCACGGTCGATCGTCTCGCCGACCTCGGGATCCTGGTCGCTCCCGGGATGTTCTATGGTGAGGGGGGCGGGAATGTCGTCCGCGTCGCCCTCACCGCGACCGACGAGCGGATCACCGCCGCCGCCCGGCGCCTTCAGCGCCCCTGAGACCGCGCCCCGAGCGCACCCACCGATCCGAACACTGCACAACGGAGAGCCCATGGATCACGCGACGTCGTCTGCACAGCTCACGGTCGGGGAGAAGTCCCTCGACCTCCCGATCGTCCCCGCCGTCGAGGGCAACTCCGGCATCTCGATCGGACCGCTGCGCAAGGAGACCGGTGAGGTCACCTACGACCCCGGCTTCATGAACACCGCGAACTCGAAGTCCGCGATCACCTACATCGACGGCGAGGCGGGCATCCTGCGCTACCGCGGGTATCCGATCGAGCAGCTGGCGGAGAAGTCCTCCTTCCTCGAGGTCAGCTACCTGCTGATCAACGGCGAGCTGCCCACCAAGGGTCAGCTGGAGAACTTCGAGGCCCAGGTCGAGCGGCGCACCCTGCTGGACGAGCGCTTCAAGCGCATGTTCGACGGCTACCCGCGCGACGCCCACCCGATGGCGGTGCTGCAGGCCGGGGTCTCGGGACTATCGACCTTCTACCAGGACTCCCTGGACCCCTTCGACCTGGAGCAGACCCGGCTGTCGACCGTGCGCCTGCTGGCGAAGGTGCCGACGATGGCCGCCTACGCCCATCGCATCGCCCAGGGGCACGCGCTGCTGTACCCCGACAACCGCCTCTCGCTGATCGAGAACTTCCTGCGGCTGACCTTCGGCTTCCCGGTCGAGGAGTACGTGGCGGACCCGGTCGTCGTCCGCGCCATGGAGCAGCTCCTGATCCTCCATGCCGACCACGAGCAGAACTGCTCCACCTCTGCGGTGCGTCTGGTCGGCTCCGCCCAGGCGAACCTGTTCACCTCGATCTCCGCGGGCATCGGCGCCCTGTCGGGGCCCGCCCACGGCGGCGCCAACGCGGCCGTCATGGAGATGCTCGACGAGATCAAGGCCCGGGACCTCGACCCGAAGGCCTTCATGGAGAAGGTGAAGAACAAGGAGGACGGCATCCGCCTGATGGGCTTCGGCCACCGGGTCTACAAGAACTACGATCCGCGGGCGAAGTTCGTCAAGAAGATCGCCGACGACGTCCTCGAGCGCCTCGGGGTGCACGACGAGCGGCTCGAGCTGGCCATGGAGCTCGAGGAGATCGCCCTGAAGGACGACTACTTCGTCGAGCGCAAGCTCTACCCGAACGTCGACTTCTACACCGGGTTGATCTACAAGGCGATCGGCTTCCCCACGCACATGTTCACCGTGCTGTTCGCCATCGGCCGTCTGCCGGGCTGGATCGCGCAGTGGCAGGAGATGGTCCACGACCCGGAGACGAAGATCGGCCGTCCGCGGCAGATCTACACCGGTCATGCCGAGCGCGAGTACGTGCCGATGGAGACCCGGACCGGTACCACCGAGCTGCGGCTCGAGCAGCTCGCCTCCGAGCTCGAGGAGGAGCGTCGCGCGCACCAGGAGCAGCTCGCCAAGGAGCACCGCCTGGACCACTGAGCACCGCGTCACCGACCTCGTAGCCATGCGGTGGCGGCAGAGGTGTACATCGAGGCGGTCGCGATGAGCACCGCAGCGATGTGGAGCAGGCGCACGGTGAGGAACTCCAGCGCGGGCAGCTGACCGGCGAGTGCCTCGAGGGTCAGCGGCACCGCGAGCGAAGCGAGGCCGAGGAGGGACAGCAGGACGGTCAGCACCGTCCTGGCCCAACGGCGTCCTCCTCGCAGCGCGAGGACGAGCAGGCTCGCGCCCAGGTAGAGGGCGACGCGCGACAGGAGGGCGGGCAGCAGGTCCGGGACCGTCGCTCCGGCGGTGACCTCGGCGGTCAGCGAGAGTGCTGTCTCGAAGATTCCGGCGGCGATCGCCACGGACCAGGCGAGCAGGGACAGTCGTAGGGACTGCGGCGCGAGGGGGCGCGGAGCGTTCATGCCGCCCATGCTCCTCCGCGCAGGGGGCAGTGCTTACGAGGCGGCCGTCGGCAGCGGCTCTCCCGGGTAGGTGCCGACGGACCAGAGGTTTCCCTCCGGGTCCCGCACCGCGAACTCGCGGCTGCCGTAGGGCGTGCCCTCCAGCGGCATCACCACGTCGGCCTGCTGCTCCAGGACCTGCTGGTACAGGGCGTCGATGTCGCTGACCACGACGTAGGACCCGGCGCTGCCGGGCTCACGGGACCACGTCGAGTCCCCCGTATGGCTGCCGAGCATGACGCCGCCGCGGCCGTCGGGCCGGACCAGCTCGGCGTGGGCGACGCGGTCACCGTCGTCGTACCGGGCGGTGAGGACGAATCCGAGGACGTCGGTGAGGAAGCCGATGAGGCCGGCGGCGTCGCGGGCCTGCAGGGTGACGAAGACGGTGGGGTTGCGGTCGGTGCTCTGGGTGCTCGGGGCGCTGTGTTCAGTCATGGTCCCCATCCTCGGTCCTCCGGTACGCGCCGTCTTGAATGTTTCGGAACTCCTCGTGGATCCACGCGCTCGGGCCGACCCCGGCGTACCGGGTGAACTCGCGGGTGAGGTGCGCCTGGTCGCTGAACCCGGCATCGGCGGCGATCCGGGAGAGGTCGGTGCGTCCGTGACGGCGCACCTGGCTCGCCAGGCAGGCCGTGGCGTTCTCGAAGCGCATCAGCCCGGCGACCTGCTTGGGGGAGCGTCCCAGCTCCTGGCGGAAGAGGGTGCCCAGATGACGGGAGCTGAGGCCCACAGTGGTGGCGACCTCCGCGACGGGCACCCGGCCACGTGAGCGTTCGAGGAGGTTCCAGGCCCCCAGCAGCTCCGGCCGCAACGACGGGTGACCGTGGCGGTCCTGGCGACGGATCAGCCTCTCCCTCACGAGGCGGAACCGCGCTCCCCAGTCCTCGCTCTCGCTCAGCTGCTGGTGCAGCTCGATCGCCCAGCGGCCGAGACGGTCCCGACCGTCGAAATCGCTCACGGGCAGTTCGGCGGCGGGAGCTCCGAGCACCGCGCGGGCGGCGAGCGGGTGCAGGGCGATCTGGACGCCGGCCTGGGTGCGGCGCTGCTTCACGTAGCTGGCGGCAGTGTGCAGACCGCCGATGATGACGGGGCAGGGGCGCACCTCCTCCAGCGCGGCCTCGGAGCCGGCGGCCTCCACCCCGTCGTCGAGCGCGAGGATGAAGGTCAGCCGGGACGACGGCAACCCGCGGTGGAGCTGCTCCGGGGCCGCGAGCGCACGGTAGCCGACCATCGACGTGATCCCGGGGGCGCTGCCCGGCGGGGCCGCGGCGACGTCCCAGACCGGCGGCTCGCGATCCTCCTCGCTCATGGCACGAGCCTACGCCGCGATCGGTCAGGACCCGCTGACGAGCACGACCACCCGATCGGCGTCGCCGCCCTCGACGCTCGACCAGCTGTTCGCGTCCTCGCCGCGCAGCGAGCGGTCCCAGACCCGGCCCTGGTAGGACACCTGGACCACGCCGTCGTCGGCTGCCCGCGCGACGGCCCAGTTCGCGAGCGCCCAGCCGAGGCCGGTGTCGCCCTGGGGGTCGATGACCAGGGCGGTCGCTCCTGCGTCGACCGGCAGCTGCGGGGCTGTGCCGCCCGCGTCGGCCAAGGTGGTGCCCACGCGCTCCGATCCGGTCAGCCGGGGGAACTGGCGGGCGAGTTCGGAGCGCACCTGCTCGGGAGAGACGGTCGCGTCGACCGGATCCAGCGTGCACACCAGGTTCGCGCCGCTCTGCCCGGTCAGCGCCGAGGCGTACAGACGGCCCTCG
Source organism: Brachybacterium sacelli (assembly GCF_017876545.1). NCBI lineage: Bacteria > Bacillati > Actinomycetota > Actinomycetes > Micrococcales > Dermabacteraceae > Brachybacterium > Brachybacterium sacelli. The sequence goes on from NZ_JAGIOD010000001.1 coordinate 2,419,710, forward strand.
GTCTCGTGATCCCGGTACGCCTCGGGGTGGCCGCTGCGCTGGACCCGCTGTGCGACGTCGTTGATGTCCGCGGATTCGTACCCGTCGATCTTCTCGAGCACGTCGTAGAAGGCGTTGGTGGAGTAGATCGGGTCACTGATCTGCTCCACGGTGCCCCAGTCCTGGGAGGGCCGCTGCTGGAAGAGCCCGATCGAGTCGCGATCGCCGTGGTCGAGGTTGCGCAGCTGCGACTCCTGGTACGCGGTCGCCAGCGCGATCGAGGCCGCCCGCGGCGGAAGGCCCCGATCCACGGCGACCGCGCTGATCAGTGCGGCGTTCGCAGCACGATCGGTGGAGTAGCGGTGGCTCGTGCCCAGCCCGGAGGCGGTGCAGGTGCCCGTGTGGGCGGGGGAGCCGTACTGCTGCAGGGCGAGATAGGACCCGCCCGCTATCCCGGCGAAAAGCAGCACCATGACCAGGGGGATCACGAGGTGACGGGCGAAGCCGTGTCGCTTACCGCGACGCGCCACCGCGTGCCCGTTCCCTGTACTCGTCGTCAGTTCGCGTGGAGCGCGGCGTTGAGGGAGACCGTCTGCCCCTCGCGGGCCACGGCCTCGACGGCACCGGTCAGCGAGTTGCGGCGGAACAACAGATTCGAGACTCCGGAGAGATCGCGGGCCTTGACCACGTGCGGCTCCTCGCCGGCGGCGTGGTCGTCGCCCTGCTCACCCACCACGATCACCTTGGTGCCGGCGGTGATGTACAGCCCGGCTTCGACCACGCAGTCGTCGCCGAGCGCGATGCCGACTCCGGCCTCGGCGCCCACGAGGGACCGCCTCCCGATGCGGACGCGCTGGGTGCCGCCGCCGGAGAGGGTGCCCATGGTGGACGCACCGCCGCCCACGTCGGAGCCGTCCTCGACGACGACACCCTGCGAGATGCGGCCCTCGACCATGGAGGTGCCCAGGGTGCCCGAGTTGTAGTTCACGAAGCCCTCGTGCATGACGGTCGTGCCCTCGGCCAGATGAGCGCCCAGGCGCACCCGGTCGGCGTCACCGATGCGCACGCCGGTGGGCAGGACGTAGTCGACCATGCGCGGGAACTTGTCGACGCTGAGCACCGTGGGCTTGCGACCCGCGGCGATCAGGCGCAGTCGGGTCTCCTCGAAACCGGGCACGGCGCAGGGACCCTCGGAGGTCCACACGACGTTGGTGAGCGTCCCGAACAGGCCCTCGAGGTTCTGCACGTTGGGCTGGACCAGGCGGTGGGAGAGCAGGTGGAGGCGGAGGTAGGCATCGGCCGCATCGGCCGGGGCGGCGGCGAGCTCGATCGCGCGCACGACGACCTCCTGGCTGGTGCCCCGCACGTCGTCGGCCTGCGCGGCGGCGCTCAGCTGCGCGTGCAGGGGGAGGGATTCGACCGCAGAAGGCGCCTCGCCGAGCTGCGGCGCGGGATACCATGCGTCGAGGACGGAGCCGTCGGCACCAAGGGTGGTGAGCGCGATGCCCCAGGCCTGGGTGGCGGGGGAGTCAGGTGTCGTCGTGGTCATACGTGAAGTCTACGAAGCCCGACGGCGCGATGGCACGCCCAGTCCAATGGTCAGGGCGAACAGCACATCGGAGCCCGAGGGCCGACGGACATGACCGACCCTGCGGCGAGGACGCCACTGCGCCGCAACCCGGAGTACCTCAGGTGGCTGCTGGGGGACCTCCTCCTCGACATCGGCACCGGGATCGGCGCGTTCGCCTTCCCCCTCGTGACCTTCATGGTCACGGACTCGCTGGGCGCCACCGGAGTGGTGGCGCTGGTCCAGGGGCTCGGGGCGCTGGTCGGGCTGATCCCCGGCGGGCTGCTCGCCGATCGGTACGAGCGGCGCCGATTGCGGCTGCTCGCCGGAGCGATCGGAGCACTCGTCCAGGCGGCGCTGATCGGCGTGCTGCTGGCCGGCTGGGCGGGCGTGGCGGTGCTGGCCGGGATCGCCTTCGTGGACCGGCTGCGCGGGACCCTGCTGGGCAGCGCCTCGAACGCCATGCTCAAGCAGATCGTGCCGACGCCGCAGCTGCCGCGAGCCGTCTCGATCAACCAGGGGCGCGAGGCCGCGGTGGAGATGGCCTCCGGTCCCCTCGGAGGCGCGCTGCTCGGCCTCTCGATCGTGTTCCCGCCGCTGGCCCATCTGCTGGGCAACCTCGGCTCGGTCGCCGCCACGATCACCATGCGTCGGCGGTACTTCCCGCGGGCCGAGGCTGCGGAGCGCACGAAGGTGGGGGAGGACCTGCGCGAAGCGCTCACCTGGATGCTCTCGCAGCCGATCCGTCTGCAGATGCTCGCGATCTCGTCCGCCGTGAACCTCGGCGCCAACGGACTGATCTTCGCCGTGCTGCTGGATCTCGCGTCCGCGGGGGTGCCGGCCACGCGCATCGGCCTGCTGAACACCGTGCTCGCCGGCGCGATACTGCTCGGTGCCCTCCTTGCGCCGCGCCTGGTGGACACCGTGCCGACGGGGGCCCTCGCGATCGTCCCGGTCCTCCTGATGGCCGGGGTCGGGGTGCTCCTCCCGTTCGCTCCCGGCATGCTCTGGATCGGCGCGGCCTACGCGGTGCTGGGGGTCGGCCTGCCCGCGATCAACGCCTCCAGCCAGGGCTTCTTCACCCACATCACGCCGATCGCGATGCAGGGACGGGTCAGCTCGCTGATGCGGCTGGTCTCCTCCGCGCTGATGCCCCTGGCCCCGGCGGTCGCCGGCTGGGGGCTGGAGATCGCCGGCACCCTGCCCACCATGCTCCTCTTCGCGGCGGTCCTGGCCCTGGGTGCGCTGGTGGGCCTGCTGGGGCCGGATCTGCGCCGGGTCCCGACCGCTCCGCAGTGGGAGCTCCATGCCCGCGAGGAGGGCCTCGCCGTCGAGGAGTGAGGTCGGGGCTCCGTCACGTCCTCGGCGGGGATCCTTCCTCCACAGAGCCGCTCCGTCCACCGTCGTCGCGACGGTCCGCCGTGTGTCACACCTTCGACCTACTGTGGCAGAAGAGTTGGAGAACGAGGCAGACGAGGGACCCGAGGAGGAGCGGAGCATGTCGCAGACGATCGCGTCCGAGGCCGGCTCCCGTCGTGTGGAACCGCCGCGCCCCCGAGTCACCGCACGGCGAGAGCTCGACGCGGCGTCGCTCGCCGATCGCGCCGACCTCGAGGAGGGAACGGTCGAGCACGGTGCCGCCACTCGTCTCCTCGAGCGCGGACGCAGCGCCTCTCGCGAGCACGCCGGTCATCTGCGAGACATCGCCGAGCTCTGGGTGGAGCGGGACGACGATGACCTGCGCGAGGACCGCGAGGAGTCAGACGTCGCGGTCGCGATCGCCCTGCGCACCACCACCTCCCGTGCCGCGACCCTCCTGCGTGATGCCCACCTGGCTCTGACCGGTCTGCCGGCCACCTTCGCCCGCCTCGAGGCGGGTGACATGCCGGTCGAATGGTTCGACCGACTGCTGCGCGAGCTGCGGGACCTCACCGCGTTCCAGCGTGCCCAGATCGACGAGAGGGTCTCGAGCTGGGACCTCGCCTCGCTCCCCGCGGACAGCTACCGGCGCGCGCTGAGCCTGCTGCTGGCCTGGTTCGCCTCCGCGGCGACCGAGATCGGCCCGCAGGAGAGGCGTGACGTCGACGTCGAGATGTCCCCGGTCGCCGACGGCACCGCGTGCCTGCGCATCACCGGTCCCATCCCCGAGATCCTGGCGCTGTCCCGCCGGCTCGACGCCGCCGCACGTGCTGTCCAGTCCGCCCAGCGCCACGCGCTGGAGGCCGGTGCCCCGGTGCCCTTCGACCTCGACGACGCGGCCTCCACGACCGGGCGCCGCCTGCCGCTGCGTTCCCTGCGCTACGCGGTGATAACCCGGTCCGTCCTGGACACCGGCGGTATCGAGGTCCCTCGCGAGCAGTTCCGGCTGAACATCGTGGTGCCTGCGATGTCCCTGATGGGGGAGTCGAACGCGCCGGCCCTGCTCGACGGCACGATCCCCGTCCCCGCCTCCATGGCCCGCATGATCGCCGCCGAGGAGAGCGTGTGGTTCCGGGTGCTCACCGATCCGGTCGACGGCAGCTTCCTCCCCGTCGCCGCCTCGCAGTACCGTCCGAGCGTCGCGATGCGCGAGCACCTGCGGTTGCGGGACCCGGTCTGCGCGGTGCCCGGCTGCGGCCGCCCCACCTCGAGCTGCTCGGAGGCGGACCACATTCAGGAGTACGACCACGAGAACCCCGATGAGGGCGGGCAGACCTGCCCGGAGAACCTCCACCAGCTGTGCTGGAGGCACCACCGGCTGAAGACCCTCGGCCTGATCGACCCGGTGCGCGGGCCCGACGGGACGATCACCCATTGGACCACCCGCTCCGGTGCCCACGCCTCGGTGCCGCAGAACACCGACCTCCTCACGCCCGAGCTGGCCGCTGCCCTCCAAGGTCGGTGGGAGCAGTACGAGTTCGAGCGCGACATCGCCGCGATGGCCGCCGCCGGCGAGTTCGAGCGCCTAGCCCGCGAGGAAGGGCCGGTGGATCCGCTGCTGGACGACGACAGAGAGCGCGGCCGCCGAGCACCGGCGCCATCGCCCGAGGATCAACCGCCGTTCTGACCGGCCCCGTCGAGTGGGTCCTTGTCGCCGGTGTCCACGCCGAACCACTCCGCGGCCCGCGCGCGCCGCACGATCTGCTCGAGACGACGCCCGCGCAGCTGGACGGCCAGGATCGCGAGCAACAGGGCGAGCGCCCCACCACCAGCAGGGTGATCAGCAAGATGGCCGCGCCGACGCAGATCGCGATGATCCCCAGCCCCACCAGCACCGCCGGGCCGAGCGAGCCCAGGATCGCGGGGCCGGCGGAGCGGCCCTGCAGCGCCCGACGCACCGGCAGACCTCGTCCGAGCTGACCTGGCCGGGCGACGGCCCAACCCAGCAGCGCGCGGTCCCGGCGACGGGTCGCGACCTCCCCGACGGTCGCCGCGAGGATCACCAGGACTGCGACCGCGATCAGGAACGGACCCGAGGACGGCGGCAAGGAGGAGCGGCTGAGGTCGTCGGTCCGCAGCCCCAGCGCCACCCGGACGATGACGAGACTCAGCGCCACCAGCAGCAGCACGGCCTCGAGGATCCTCAACGGGACCTGCCGCGCCGCGCGTTCGGCCTCCGCGGCCGTCCCGAGCTCGTCGGCCACCGGATCCGCGCCCTCCTCGAGCACCACCCGGCGCTCGTCCGCGAGCCGCTCCACGAAGTCCTCGACCTGAGACCCCGCACGCAGCGAGATCGCGTACTGCGCACGCTGGGCGGCGGTCAGCCACGCAGCCATCACGATCGAGTCCGCGAGCGCGCGGAGCCGCGCGGCCTGCCTCGCCCCGAGCAGTCCACTCGGGACAGCGGCCGCCCCCCCCGGGGAAGATGCCGCGGCGGCGGAGGCGTGGTCGTCATGGCTCCATCGTTCCAGGCCGTCGACGGCGCCATACTGGGGAGATGACCGCCGCCACCGACCTCGCTCGCACCGTCGCCGTGATCGGGGCCGGACCGCGGGGCACGGCGATCATCGAGCGGCTGGTCGCCGCCTCCCGGTGCCCTGACTGGCACGGGCCGCTGACGGTGCACCTCGTCGACCCGCACGTCGGCCACGGTGGCAGGGTCTGGCGCGAGGACCAGCCCGATGTGCTGCTGATGAACACCACGACCTGCCAGACCACGATGTACCCCGACCCCAGCTGCCATTCGGTGCTGCCGCCCGTGCACACCGACACCCTTGCCGACCATCTGGCGGCCGAGGGCCTGGGGCCCGGGGACTTCGCCTCCCGCGCCGCCCACGGCCGCTACCTCGCCCGTGTGCTCCAGCGAGCGGAGCAGGACGCGGACCCGGACCGGCTGCGGATCGTCCAGCACGCCGCCGAGGCGGTGGACGTCACGGGCCCCGCCGACGGGATCCAGCGCGTGCGCCTGAGCGACAGCCGCGTGCTGCGGGCCGATGCGGTGGCCCTCGCCCTCGGTCACCTGCCCACCGCGCTCGGCCCCCGCTCCCAGCAGCTCTCCGACGCCGCCGCGCGCCACGACCTGGTCCATCTCGGTCCCGCCAACCCGCTCGAGGTGGACTACGCCGCGCTGCTGGGCCGCGAGAGGATCGCCGTGCAGGGCATGGGCCTGAACTTCTATGACGCGATCGGGATGCTCACCACCGTCGCCGGGGGCCGCTTCGTGACCGACGGGAACGCGCCGTCCGGGCTGCGGTACCTCCCCGGCGGCGGCGAGCCCCGCCTCCTCGTCGGCTCCCGCTCCGGCATGGTCTATCGGCCCAAGCCCGACCTCGGGCACGACCTGCCCGCCCCGTACACGCCACAGGTCCTCACCGGTGAACGCGTGCTCGAGCTGGCCGTGCGCTCGGCCGGCGTCGACCACGAGCGTGAGGTCATGCCGCTGATCCTCGCCGAGCTGCGGCGCGCGCTCGCCGGGGACGGGTACGGCGAGCTCGCGAGCGACGAGGCACTGATCCCTCTGCTGTTCCCCTTCGGTCGCCGCGGTGGCGAGACGGCCGACGCCCACCGCCGCACCCGTGACGTGCTGCGTATCTCGCTGCGCGCGGCCACCGACCCGGATCCCGCCTGGGTGCTCGTCTACCGCGTGCTGATCGCCATGCGGGTCCAGGTGGGCCGGCTCGTCGACCTGGGCGCGTACACCACCGAGTCCGTGCGCCGCGACATCGACGGGCACCTGCGCAACGCCTTCGCGTCCTGGGCCTCGGGGCCGCCCGTGCTGCGTGTGCGCCAGCTGCTCGCCCTCGAGGAGGCCGGTCTGATCGAGTTCGCCGGGCCCCGCATGCACCTGGACATCGACGACGAGGAGGGCCGCTTCGCGGTGCGCGGGGCGGACGGCCCGACGATTCTCTGTGACGGCGTGCTCGAGGCCCACCTGCCGCCGGTGGATCTGCCCGCCTATCGAAGCGCCCTGATCGGGGCCTGGCGGGAGCGCGGCGAGGTCCAGAAGGACTCCTGGGCATCCCGTGGCAGCCGCCGCCGGATGCTGACCGGCTCGATCGCCGTGGACGGGCTCTACGCCCCGATCGGGGTGGACGAGACCGTCTACGAGCGGCGCCTCCTGGTGGGGGTTCCGGTGTCCACCGCCCAGCCGGGCTCGGCGATCACCGCCGAGCCGGGCACCTCCGCGCAGCTGCTGCGCCACGCCGAGGCGGTCGCACTGCGCCTGGCCCGCGCCGGAGGGGCGCTTCACGACTGACGCAGGCCGGTCCCGGTCAGTGGCACGATGGCTGCATGCACACCGCCACAGCTCCCGTCCTGGACCCCTCGGCCGACATCGTCGATCTCACCGCGGCGATCGTCGACATCGAATCCGTCTCCGGGAACGAGGCGATGCTCGCCGACGCGGTCGAGGCCGCCCTGCGCGGACACGCCGAGCACCTCGAGGTGATCCGCGACGGGGACACCGTCATCGCCCGTACCCACCGCGGACTCGATCGACGGGTGCTGCTGGCAGGTCACCTCGACACCGTGCCGCTGGCCGGCAACCTGCCCTCGGTCCGCCGCACCCGCGAGGGCCGCGAGGAGCTCGCCGGGCGCGGCACCTGCGACATGAAGGGCGGGGTGGCGGTCTTCCTCAAGCTCGCCGTGGAGGCCGACGCTGCACCCGTCGATCTCACCTGGGTCTTCTACGACCACGAGGAGGTCGCCGCCGCGGACAACTCCCTCACCCGCCTCGCCGCCGAGCGTCCCGAGCTGCTCGCCGCGGACTTCGCGATCCTCGGCGAGCCGACCTCGGCCGGCGTCGAGGGCGGCTGCAAGGGCACCATGAAGCTCGAGGTCACCACGCGCGGCATCGCCGCCCACTCTGCCCGCGACTGGGTGGGCGAGAACGCGATCCATCACCTGGCGCCGGTCCTCGAGCGCCTGGCCGCCTACGAGGCCCGCCGCGCCGTGATCGACGCTCTGGAGTACCGCGAGTGCCTCAACGTCGTGGAGATCTCCGGGGGCATCGCCGGCAACGTGATCCCGGACCGGGCCTCGGCGCTGGTGAACTACCGTTTCGCCCCCGACACGTCGGTCGAGCAGGCGGAGGCGCACGTGCGCGAGGTGCTCACCGGTCTCGACCTCGAGATCACGATCACCGACTCCTCGCCAGGCGCTCTGCCGGGCCTCGGGGACCCGGCGGCGCGCGACTTCCTGGCCGCCCTCGGAGAGGGCGTGAGCGTCGCCGCCAAGCAGGGCTGGACCGATGTGGCCCGCTTCGCCGCCCTCGGCACGCCGGCGGTCAACTTCGGGCCCGGTGACGCGCTGCTGGCCCACACCGATGACGAGCACGTGCCGCTCGAGGACCTCCGCCGGAGCCTCGAGGCACTGCGGCGCTGGCTGGCGGTCACCCCCCGATGAACGACGGCGCCCTCCACCGCAGTCTCGGCCTGCCGCAGCTGCTCGCCTACGGGCTGGTGTTCATCGGTCCGGCCGCCGCCGTGGGCGTGTGGGGAACGCTGGACGCGAAGTCCGGCGGCGTGGTGCCCGTGGTCTACCTGGTGGCCACCATCGTCATGGCGCTGACCGCCTCCAGCTACGCGCTGATGTCCGCGGCGGTGCCCCGTGCCGGCAGCGTCTTCGCCTATGCCTCCGAGGGCATCGGACGCTCCGCGGGCCACATGGGCGGCTGGATGATGCTGCTGGACTACCTGCTCATCCCGTCGGTCGCCTATCTCTTCAGCGGCATCGCCCTGCACTCGCTGATCCCGCAGGTCCCCGTGTGGGTGTACGTGATCGCCGCCGTCGTGATCTCCACCGGGCTGAACCTCGCCGGCGTCACGGTGACCGCGTGGGTCTCCACCGTGGTGGTGGTGGTCGAGGTGGTCGTCCTGGCCGCCGTGCTCGTCGCCGGGATCTGGGTGCTGGCGGGGGTCGGCCCGGTCCGCGGCTGGCTCGACCCCCTCACCGGTGGGGCGGCGGGCCTGGACGCGGGCCTCGTGCTCGGGGCCGTCAGCGTCGCCGTGCTCTCCTACCTCGGCTTCGACGCGCTCGCCACCTTCGCCGAGGAGACCCGCGGGGGTGTGAAGGTCATCGGGCGGGCCACGCTGATCTGCCTCGTCCTCGCCGGCACCCTGTTCATCGCCCAGACCTACGTGGGCGCGCTGCTGTCCCCGCTGACCACCGCGGAGCTGCAGGCCGACCCCTCGCTGCAGGGCGATGCCTACTACGCCATGGTCGACTCCCAGATCTCGCCGCTGCTGCACGCGCTGCTCGCCCTCGCCAAGGGCATCGGGGCGATCTTCAGCGCCCTGGTGGGCCAGGCCGCCGCCAGCCGCATCCTGTGGGACATGGGCCGCTCCGGCTCCTTGCCTCGCGTGTTCTCCCGCCTCTCCGCGCGCACCGGCGTCCCGGTCGTCGGCGTGCTCGTGGCCTCCGCCGGCAACGTCCTGGTCGCAGGCTGGGCCTCGACCCGAGGGGACGGCCTGGACCTGGTCTCCTCGATGGTCGACGTCGGTGCGATCACCGGATTCGTGCTCGTGCACGCCTCCGTGATCGGCTACTTCGTGCTGCGCCGGCGCGGGGGAGCGGTCCGGCCCGTGCGCCACCTGGTGATCCCCGTGCTCGGCGCCGGGCTGCTGATCGCCGTGCTGACCGCCTCCAGTCCGGTGGCGCTGGTCGTCGGCGCGATCTGGGCCGTCCTGGGCGTGGTGGTCCTGCTCCTGCGACGTCCGCACATGACGCCAGCGGATACGCTCGGAGCATGACCCCCGAGGAACGAGATCGCCACCGCAAAGGACCCATCACGCTGCGCGGTGACCAGCGGCCCGCCCGCACCACGGACCAGCGCCTGCTGGAGGAGTCCGGTCCCGGGGACTGGGTCCACGCCGATCCCTGGCGGGTGCTGCGCATCCAGTCCGAGTTCGTCGAGGGCTTCGGGGCGCTGGCCGAGCTGGGCCCGGCCGTGTCGATCTTCGGCTCGGCGCGTCTCGGCCCGGACCACCCCTTCTACGCCTGCGCGGTCGAGATCGCCAAGGGTGTCGTCGAGCTCGGCTACGCCGTGATCACCGGGGGCGGCCCGGGCATCATGGAGGCCGGCAACCGCGGCGCCCAGGAGGCGGGCGGTGTCTCCGTGGGCCTCGGGATCGAGCTGCCCCATGAACAGGGCATGAACGAATATGTCGACCTCGGTGTCGATTTCCGGTACTTCTTCGCGCGCAAGACCATGTTCGTGAAGTACTCCAGCGGCTTCGTGGTGATGCCCGGCGGGTTCGGGACCTTCGACGAGCTGTTCGAGGCGCTGTGCCTGATGCAGACCCACAAGATCGACATGTTCCCGGTGGTGCTGGTGGGGCGCGCGTACTGGCAGGGGCTGCTCGACTGGCTGAACAGCGCCGTGCTGGACGGCGGGACGATCAACGTCGGCGACGTCGAGCTGCTGCGTGTCGTCGACACCGCCGAGGAGGCGCTCGACGTGCTCCGGGAGGCTGCGCACCGATGACCGCGGTCAGCCCGATCGTGCTGCTCCTGCTGCTGGTCGCGGTGGTCGTGGCGGTGCTCATGGTGCTGCTCGCCCGAGGACGGATCGGGGACGGGACCGAGCTCCCGCGGCGCCGTCCGGGACGCCGGCGTACGAACCGCTCGCGGAACCTGAGATAATGGCCACCGTACGCGCGCTGTCCGAGGCCCCGTCCGGGGGAGCCCCTCAGGGACAGCGACACCATCAAGGAGGCACGCCATGGCTGCTATGAAGCCGCGCACCGGGGACGGTCCGCTCGAGGTCGTGGAGGAGGGACGCAGCATCATCATGCGCGTCCCGCTCGAGGGGGGCGGCCGGCTGGTCGTCGAGATCACCGCGTCGGAGGCCGTGGAGCTTCGAGACGCCCTGGAGGGCGTGATCCCCTCCTGACCTGCTGAGCGGCTCACGTCGACAGCCTCGCACCCCGGTGGTGCGGGGCTGTCCTCGTGTCCTCAGCGCCGGGACGGGCGCAGCACGGCGGCCAGCACCCCGTCACCGCCGCCGGAGAGCGCCGGGACCAGGTCCTCCGCCTCCGAGACGGCCCTCAGCACCTCGCGCACCGAGCGGGTCCGCTCATCCCGCGCCGTGGGGTCGGCGACCCGGTCGTGGTACAGCGCATGGGGGATCACCAGCACCCCGCCGGGGCGCAGCAGGCGCCGGGCGTGCTCGAGCAGGTCCAGGGCGTGCGGGACCTGCGCGGGGAAGCTCACCAGATCGTAGGCGTGGTCCGTGAGGCGGACGACGACCTCGCGCGGGCTGCCGGCGATGGTCCGCACTCGCGGGGAGCGGATCTGCGCCTCGGCGAAGGACAGGCGGGCGGCGCGCTGGTTCTCCACCTCCGGATCGATCGTGGTCAGCACCCCGTCGGGGTGCATGCCCGAGAGCAGGTAGAGGGAGCCGACGCCGCTGCCGGTGCCGATCTCGACGGCCGCCCGGGCCTGCACCGCGGCGGCGAGCACACGCATCAGCGCACCGGCGCCCGGCAGGACCGGCGTGGTGCCGAGCTCGTTGCCCCGCTCCCGGGCGCGGGCCAGGACGCCGTCGTCGGAGAAGAGGGTCGCCTCGTCGACGAACTCCTCACCATGGGCCCAGCTGGCCACCTTTCCCGACGACATGAGTACATCCTTCCGATCGGCCCGTGCGAATGCGCCCAGACTATGCCAGGAAGCCGCCGGGACTGGGAACCGCCTGGCGCCCGCGATGCAATAATGGCTCTGCAGATCAGTCGACGACACGTACAGGTGGGACATGGGCGGCACCGGATTCATGGGTCTCGGCGGGTGGGAATTCGTCATCCTGCTCGTCGTGTTCCTCGTGATCGTCGGCCCCCAGCGCCTCCCCGATCTCACCAGGCAGCTCGTGCAGTGGGTGCGTCAGGCCCGACGATGGGTCGACGACTCGCGGGCCACGGTCGAGGACGAGATGGGCATCGCCATGGAGGATCTGCGCAAGTACGATCCGCGGCAGTACGACCCGCGTCGCATCATCCGTGAGGCCTGGGGCGACACGGACCTCGAGGAGATCCTGCCCGACAAGGAGTCCCTCGCCGTCGCCACCGGGGCGGGCGCCGGAGCCGCGAAGGCGTCGAAGAAGTCCGCCGGCAGGAGCGGTGCCAAGGACGAGGGCCCGAAGCGGGCGCCCTTCGACCCCGAGGCCACCTGAGCCCCTGCCGGCTCAGTGCTTGGCGACGGAGAGCGGGAGCTTCATCCCTCCGAGACCGCGCGGCGTGCGCACGAGCGAGCGGGCGATGCCCTGCAGCGCCGTCGCCGTGGGGGAGCGGGGGTCCGACAGCACCAGCGGCACCCCCTGATCGGCGCCCTCGCGCAGCGCCGGATCCAGGCCGACCCGCCCCAGCACCGGCACGTTGTGCCCGACGGCCTCGCCGAGCGTCGCCGCGACCCGGTCCCCGCCGCCGGAGCCGAAGACGTCCATCACGGAGCCGTCCGGCAGCGTCAGTCCCGCCATGTTCTCGACCACCCCGGCGATCTCCTGCTCGGTCGAGGTGGCGAGCGAACCGACCCGCTCGGCGACCGTGGCCGCCGACTGCTGCGGAGTGGTCACCACGACCATCCGGGCGCTCGGGAGCAGCTGGGCCACCGAGATCGCCACGTCCCCGGTGCCGGGCGGCAGGTCCAGCAGCAGCACGTCGAGGTCGCCCCAGAACACGTCCGAGGCGAACTGTTCGATCGCCCGATGCATCTTGGGGCCGCGCCACACCACGGCCTGGCCCTCGGGGACGAACATGCCGATGCTCATCACGGCCACGCCGTGACCGGTCGGCGGCATCAGCAGGTCGGAGACCTTGGTGGGCTGATCGGTGATCCCGAACATGCCGGGCATCGAGAAGCCGTGGATGTCGGCATCGATGACGCCCACGCGCAGGCCGTCGGCCGCCATAGCAGCGGCGAGGTTCGCGGTCACGGTGGACTTGCCGACGCCGCCCTTGCCGGAGGAGATCGCGAAGATGCGGGTCAGCGAGCCGGGCTGGTTGAAGGGGATCTGGCGGCGCCCCTGCCGCAGGCGCGCGGTGAGCTCGCGGCGCTGCTCCTCGTTCATCGCCCCGGTCTCGACCTCGACCCGGGACAGGCCCGGCACGGTCGCGGTCGCCTCGGCGGTGTCGCGCTCGATCCGGTCGCGCATGGGGCAGCCCTCGATGGTCAGCAGGACGCGGACCCGGGCGATGCCCTCCGCGTCGACGCTCACGTCCTCGACCATCCCCAGCTCGGTGATCGGCCGGTGGATCTCGGGGTCGATCACCGTCTCCAGGGCCTCGTGGATCCGGGCGACGCGGTCGTCGGCGGCGGTGTGCTCTGCGTGCTCTGTGTGGTCGGTGAAGCTCACGGCGTGTCCTGCTCCTTCGGGCGGTCGGGGGCGCCGGCGTGTTCGCGCTCGGTCAGCACCGCGTCGATCTCCTCGCGCAGGATCGTGCGGAGATCGGCGGGCGCCTCGTCGGCGGCCCCTGCCCCGGCGGGGCGCTCGATCTCCTCGAGCAGATCGCGCAGCTCGCCGCGCACGAAGTCGCGGGTGGCGACGTCGTTCAGCGCGAGACGCAGCGAAGCGATCTCGCGGGTGATGAAGTCGGTGGTGGCATGGTTGCGCTCATTGGACTGGCGGTCCTGCTCGGCCTGGACCCGGTCGCGGTCGTCCTGGCGGTTCTGGGCCAGCAGCAGCAGCGGCGCGGCGTAGGAGGCCTGCAGCGACAGGATCAGCGTCAGCAGGGTGAAGTTCAGCGCGCGGGGGTCGAACTGCGCCGAGACCGGGGCCAGCGAGTTCCAGGTCAGCCAGATCGCGCAGAACAGCGTCATCCCGACCAGGAAGGCCGGGGTGCCCATCATCCGGGCGAATCCCTCGGCGCCGCGGCCGAAGGCGTCGCCGCGCAGCGGATTGCGCCACCTCGACCGCCGCCGGGGCGCAGGGTCGTCGAGCGGAGGCGGATTGTGCTCGGCCATCCTCAGCCCTCCTTCGCACCGTCACGGGCGGTGGCCCGGGCGATCTGGGACAGGTCGATCTGCCCGGTGGTGGGCACCGGCTCGTCCTGCTCGCGCCAGTCGTCCGGCAGCATGTGGTCGAGCACGTCGTCGACGGTGACCGCGCCCAGCAGGCGTCCGTCGTCGTCGATCACCGGGATCGAGACCAGGTTGTAGGTCGCCATCTCCCGCGTCACCCCGGACAGCGGGGCCGTCGGCGCCACGGCGACCTTGTCCGCGTCGAGGATCTCGCCGACGGGACGGTCCGGACGCTCCCGCAGCAGCTGCTGGAAGTGGACGATGCCCAGCAGGCGGCCGGTCGGCGTCTCGAGCGGGGAGCGGCAGACGTGCACCGTCGAGGCCAGCGCCGCGTGCAGCGCCTCCCGGCTGATCATCGCCAGGCAGTGCGCCACCGGGGTCTCCGGGGCGACGATCAGCGGCTCCGTGGTCATCATGCCGCCGGCGGTGTACTCGTCGTAGGCGAGCAGGCGGCGGACGTCCTCCGCCTCCTCCGGCCGCATGAGGTCCAGCAGCTCGCCGGCGACCTGCTCGGGCAGCTCGCCGACGATGTCGGCCGCGTCATCGGGATCCATCACGTCCAGCACGTCCGCGGCCCGGGCCGCGTCCAGCCCGGTGACGACCTCGACCCGGATGTCCTCCGGCAGCTCTCCGAGGACGTCCGCCAGGCGCTCGTCGGCCAGCTCGCCGGCCAGCTCGATCCGCCGCTTGGCGTCCAGCTCCTGGATGATCTCGCCGAGATCGGCGGGGTTGAGATCCTGGTAGGAGGCGGCCAGGAGGTGCGCGGACTGCTCCGCCTGGGTGCCGTACAGCCCGCCGACTTCCGAGACCGGGACCGTGAGCGTCTCCCCACGGGAGACCAGGCGGCCGAGCGGGCTGCCGCGACGGCGACGGCGCAGATGCAGCCGGGAGATGTTCCAGTCCCTGTGCCGGTCCTGGTCCAGGGCGATGTCCAGCACCGTCGCCTCGCCGGAGCCGTCCTCGAGGGTGACCGCGCGATCCAGCAGGTCGCCGATCACCAGCAGCTCGCCGGTGCGCTTCTCGAAGCGGCGCACGTTCAGCACGCCGGTGGAGATGACCTGCCCCGGGGAGATCGCGGTGACCCGGGTGACGGGCAGGAACACGCGACGCTTGGCCGCGACCTCCACCACCAGCCCCACGGCCCGCGCCGCCTCCCGCGCCCGCGGCACCACGACGACGTCGCGCACCTTGGCCACCACGTCCCCGAGCGGGTCGAAGACCGTGGTGCCGACGAGACGCGCGACGTAGAAACGCGGCGGGACCGTGGAGCTCACCGCCGCAGTCCAGCCATCCAGGCCTCGACGTCCTCCACGCGGCGGGGCGCGGCGGCCGAGAGGTTCTCCACCCCGTCGGCGGTCACCAGGACGTCGTCCTCGATCCGCACCCCGATCCCGCGCAGCTCCTCGGGCACCAGCAGGTCGTTCTCCTTGAAGTACAGGCCCGGCTCGATGGTGAAGACCATGCCTTCGGCGAGCTCCGCGTCGAGGTACATCTCGCGACGGGCCTGCGCGCAGTCGTGCACGTCCATGCCCAGGTGATGACTGGTGCCGTGCGGCATCCAGCGCCGGTGCCACTGCCCCTCGGGGGACAGCGACTCCTCGGCGGTGCCCGGCAGCAGGCCCCACTCCTCCAGCCGGCCGGCGAGGACCTCCATCGCGGCAGCGTGCAGCTCACGGAAGCGCAGTCCGGGGCGGGCCACGGCGAAGGCGGCGTCGGCGGCCTCGAGCACGGCCTCGTAGACCGTGCGCTGGGTGGGGGAGAAGGTGCCCGAGACCGGCAGGGTACGGGTGACGTCCGCGGTGTACAGGGAGTCGACCTCGACGCCGGCGTCGATCAGCACCAGCTCGTCCTCTCGCACGACGCCGTCGTTGCGCGTCCAGTGCAGCGTGCAGGCGTGGTCGCCGGCGGCGGCGATGGTGTCGTAGCCGACCCCGTTGCCCTCCGCGCGGGCGGCGGCGGCGAAGACGCCCTCGATGACACGCTCGCCGCGGGCGTGGCCCACGGCCTCCGGCAGGCGGGCGATGACGTCCTCGAAGCCGCGGAGGGTGGCGGCGACCGCCTCGCGCATCTGGCCGATCTCGTAGTCGTCCTTGACCAGCCGCTGCTCGCTGGTCGCCTCCTTCAGCGCCGCGTGCTCCGCGGCGGCCTCGTCCCCGCCGGGCAGGCCGTTCTGGCCCCGGATCTCCTCGACCATCGACTCCACGGAGGCGTCCACTCCCGGCATGATCGACAGCGACAGCTGGGCGCCGACGTCCTTGGCGAGGTGGTCGCGCAGCTCGTCGATGTGGCGCACCTCGATGCCCAGGCGCTGGGAGGCCTCGGCCACGGTCGGGCGGCGCCCCACCCACATCTCGCCGTAGCGGGCGTCGGCGTAGAACTCGGCGGTGTCGAAGCCCGCGCGGGGACGGAAGAAGTAGGTCGCCCGCGCGACCTCGGGATCCTCGGCCGTCGGCTCGACGACCAGCACGCTGTCGGGCTCCTCGTCGGTGCCCAGTCCCGCGTAGTACGCGAAGGCGGTGTCGGGACGGAAGGGGTAGTCGGTGTCGTTCGAGCGCACCTTGAGCACACCGGCGGGCAGCACCAGGCGTGTCGCCGGCAGGGACCGCACGAGCGCGTCACGGCGGGCCGGGGTGACGTCAGCAGCCGCGCGGCGCTCCGCGTCGGGGACCGTCTCGTCCCAGCCGGAGGCGATGAACTCGCGGAACGCCGCATTGGTGGGGCGCTGACTGCGGGAGTCCCCGCGCGAGGCGAGGTCCTTGCTGAGGTCCTTGGGGCTGGCGTCGGTGTTCTCGGTGCTCACCCCTCGATGGTCTCACGCCGCGGTCTACCCTGGGCGTATGAGTGAGCGCATCGACCTGCACACCCACTCGTCCTGGTCGGACGGCACGTGCGGTGTCGACGAGCTGCTGCGCCGCGCGGCCCGGGCGCAGCTGGACGTGCTGGCCCTGACGGACCACGACACGGTCGCGGGCTGGGCGGAGCTGCCCCGTGCGGTCGCCGCCAGCGGCGTGGCCGCGGTCCCCGGCATCGAGGTCTCCGCCGAGCACGAGAACCTCAGCGTCCACGTCCTGGCGCTGCTGGTGGACCCCGACGAGGACACCGAGCTGGCCGAGGAGATGGCGCGGGCCCGCTCCTCGCGCATCGAGCGGGCCCGGTCGATGGTCGAGCTGATCTCACGGGACCACCCGATCTCCTGGGAGGACGTGCGGGCGCAGGCCGCGGGGGACTCGACCGTGATCGGCCGCCCGCACATCGCCGACGCGCTCGTCGCCCGCGGCGCCATCCCCGACCGCTCGGCCGCCTTCCAGGAGATCCTGAGCCCCTCGGGCCCCTACTACGTGCCCTACTACGCGCCGTCCCCGGTCCGCGCCGTACGTGCGATCCGGGCGGCCGGCGGCGTGGCGGTGGTGGCGCACCCCGGGTCCGTGACCCGTGACGCCGATCTGCCGGTGGACCTGCTGGAGGAGATGGTGGAGGCGGGCTTGGCCGGGATCGAGGTCGGTCACCGCGAGCACGACGAGGCGGAACGCACGCGGCTGCGGGAGTTCGCCACGACCCATGACCTCCTGATCACGGGCGGCAGCGACTACCACGGCGCCGGCAAACCCAACCGGCTCGGGGAGAACCTCACGCAGCCGGACGTCCTGGCCGCGATCACCCACCGCGCGACGAGCACCACCGAGGTCATCCGTTGAGTGAACCTGGTCGACCCGAGGTCCGCGGGCGTGGGGGATCAGCTCTCCTGCGAGGAGCCGCCTGCCTGGCTGCCGCCGCTGCGGCCCCGGCGGGAACGGCGGCGTCGCTGTGAGGAGGCACCGCCCTCGGGCGTCGTCCCCTCGCTGACCACCTCACCGTTGACCCGGCGGGTGCGGGACCGGCTGCGGCTGCGCCGGGGACGCTCGGGGGCGGCCTCGCCGCGCTCGCCGCGGTCCTGGCGCTCCCCGCGGTCCTTGCTGCGGCCGCCGCGACCACCGCGGCTGTCCTCGCGACCTCCGCGCCCGGAATGGTCGGGGCCGCCGAGGTCCTCGATCTTCTCGGCGTCCAGACCGTCGCGGGTGCGCTTGTCCTTGGGCAGGGTCCCCTTGGACCCGGTGGGGATGTCGAGATCGGTGAAGAGGTGATCCGAGGTCGAGTACGTCTCCTCGGCCTCGGTCGACTCCAGCCCCAGCTGACGGGCGATGAGCCCCCAGCGCGCCAGGTCCTCCCAGTCCACGAAGGTGACCGCGGTGCCCTTCTTGCCCGCCCGACCGGTGCGGCCGGTGCGGTGCAGGTACGTCTTGTCGTCGTCCGGGCAGTTCCAGTTCACCACGTGGGTGACGTCGGTCACGTCGATGCCGCGGGCGGCGACGTCGGTCGCGACCAGCACGTCGATCTTGCCGTTGCGGAAGGCGCGCAGCGCCTGCTCGCGGGCGCCCTGACCGAGGTCGCCGTGCAGCGGCGCGGCCGCGAAGCCGCGATCGGCGAGGTCACCCGCGACGCGGTCCGCCTGGCGCTTGGTGCGCATGAAGATGATCGTCAGACCTCGCCCGCGGGCCTGCAGCACCCGGGCCATGACCTCGATCTTGTCGAGCTGGTGGGCCCGGTAGACGACCTGCTTGATGTCGGCCTTGGTGCGTGCGCCGTCGTTCGGGTCGTGCGCCCGGATATGGGTGGGCCGGCTCATGAAGCGGCGGGCCAGGGCCATGATGGGGCCGGGCATCGTCGCGGAGAACAGCATGGTCTGGCGCGAGGTCGGAACCGCCTGCAGCAGCTTCTCGATGTCCTCGAGGAAGCCGAGGTCGAGCATCTCGTCGGCCTCGTCGAGCACCGCGGTGCGCACCTGGGACAGGTCCAGGTACTTCTGACGCATGAGGTCGATCAGGCGTCCGGGGGTGCCCACGACCACCTCGACGCCCTTCTCGAGGGCCTCGATCTGCGGCTCGTACGCACGGCCGCCGTAGACGGTCAGGATGCGCACGGGGCGTCCCGCCGAAGCGGCCTCGAGGTCCGTGGCGACCTGTACCGCGAGCTCACGGGTGGGCAGGACCACGAGGGCCTGGGGCTTGCCGACGGGCCGGCCGTCGGGGTTGTCCTCTCCGGGGGCGACCGCGGCCTGCAGCAGCGGGATGCCGAAGCCCAGCGTCTTGCCGGTGCCGGTCTTGGCCTGGCCGATGATGTCGCGGCCGCGCAGGGCGACCGGCAGGGTCATCGACTGGATCGGGAACGGATGGATGATCCCCTTGGACGCGAGGGCTTCGACGATGTCGTCGCGGACGTCGAAATCCGCGAAGGTCTGCTCGGGCGTCGCTGTCGTCTCGGGGGTGCCGGAGCTCTGCTCGACGGCGGGGGAGGCCGACACGGCCTCTTCGGTGTGCGGGATGGTTTCAGGCACCGTTCAACTCTCTGATGTCGGATATGCCCTTCCATCGTAGCCCCCATGCCGCCCGGCCCCCCGAGGTCAGTCCGCGCCGCCGTCGCTGACCTCGGGGATCGGGCTGCTCGGGGCGGTCGGGGTGACGCGATCCTCGTCCGGCAGGCCCTCACCGGGTTCGACCTCCTGCTCGGAGGGGATCGGGGCCTCGGGCGTCTCGGCCCCCTCGGGAACCTCGAGCGCGGCCTCCTCCGGGTCCGTCTGCGTGCGTTGGATCGAGACCGACACCAGGCCCAGGCCACCCATGACGATGTCGTCGTAGGCGACGAGGTCCCCCGTGGTGCGGTCGATGTAGAGCATCCGCGCGGTCAGATCGAGCGGGGAGTCGCCCTGCAGCACCGGGGCGACGCCGCCCGAGGCGAGTGCCCCGCCGGTGGAGCCGACGGTCAGCCAGTCGGTGCCGGAGCCGTCACGGTCGAGCTCGACGTTCGAGGTGTGCATGTGGCCCGAGAGCACCAGCGGCACGCGCCCCTCGAGCCCTTCCGGCTGGGTCGGGTCGTGGATGAGGGCGAGGTCGACCGGGGAGTCGGGATGCGCCCGGTCGTGGTCGGTAATGGTGTCGCCGAGCTGGAAGGCGCTCGAGGCCACGGCGTCCTTGCCCTCCTGCCAGCCACCGGCGTCGGAGTCGTCGTCGGCCGCGAATCGCGGGTCGCCGATGCCCGCGATGGTGAGGCCTTCCCTCTCGACGACCTGGTTGTCCAGGACGGTCGCATTGGGCTGGGCGGCGATGGTCGCCGCGGCCGCGGAGCCGTCGTGGTTGCCGCTGATGTACACGTAGGGCACGTCCAGCTCACCGATCGCGCCGAGCAGCTCGTTCTCCAGGGGAGTCCCCCAGGAGACGATGTCCCCGGTGTCGATGACCAGGTCGATCGCGAACTGCGTGTGCAGCTGCTCGATGACGTCGTAGGCCTGTGGGTTGTCGTGGATGTCGGAGACGTGCAGGACCGTGACCAGGTTCTCCTCGCTGAGACCCACCGGCAGCGAGTCCGCCGCGATGTACAGCGCGGAGACCTGGCCGACGAACTCCGCCAGGGTGTCGCGGTAGCCGCGGTAGTCGGCGACCGTGGCCTGCCCGATGTCGGCGACGTAGGCCGCCTGGGAGAGCAGGCCGTCGAACTTCGGCTGATACAGGGCGTCGGGTCGGAAGGTCACCGAGGTCACCACGACCGACACCCCCATCAGCGCGACGGCGCTGCCGCCCGCGACCAGGGCGCGACGGAGGCGACGGAAGGTGAGCCCGACCGCGAGTCCCGCCCCGGCGGCCGCGAACAGGGCGTTGAGCACCGCGTTCTTGGCAGCGGCCGTGGTGAGCGCCTCGGGCGCCGTCTGCGTGAGCTCGCCGAGACCCGCGTCGGAGTAGAAGAGCGCCTCGGCCTTGTCGATGTCCACGCCCTGCACGCGCGCCTCGATCCGCATCGGGGCGACGTGGGTGTCGAACGCGACCTCACCCACCGGCGGCAGCAGCAGCACCGTCTGCGAGGAGAGGGCAGGGCGCAGGTGCACGCTCGCGGTCAGGGGGCCGACGTCGACCCGGGTCGCGGGGACCAGCAGCACGCCGACGATCGCACCCAGGATCGCGACCACGGCGGTGGTGGTGACGTGGAGCGCCTGCACCCGCCGGATCCGGCGACGGCGCTCACGGAGCATCAGCCGAGGAAGCCGACGCGTCGGGGCTCCTCGGTGGAGATCTCCGCGAAGGCGAGCTTCGCGCCGGGGACGAGCACGGTGCGGCCCTTGTCGTCGACGAGGGTGACGGGCGAGCCGTCGGCGACCGCGGCGCCGAGACGCTCGAGCAGCTCGTCGGTCTTCTCCTCGGACTCGATGACGATCTCACGGGGCGAGTGCTGGATGCCGATGCGGATCTCCATGGCGATGTCCTTCCCTCCGCCGAACAGGCGGGACGAGCAGTGCGGGGCGAGGGAAGTCTACCCGTCGGATCCGGGCCGTGCGGTCCCGTCCGCTCCCAGCACGGTGCCCGCGACCCGGGGTCTGCGACGCGGTGCAAAGCCGGTCAGCCCGTGCACCATGAAGGTCGTCATGACCTCGAGGACCTCCTCGCGCTCGGCGTCGCCGCCGGCCTCGTGCAGCAGGCGGGCGGTGGTCTGGGTGTCGGCGATCAGCCCGCGGCCGATGATCCGCGCCTGGTCGCTGCTCATCTGCCGGGAGGCGGCGAGCACCCCGGACAGCTCGATCGCCATCTTGTCGAGCACCGCGTCGACCCGTTTCTGGACGGCCTCGGAGACCGACTCGTGCCCCGTGAACAGGCGCAGCGCGTTCTCGAGCGAGACCAGCTGGTAGAAGCGCTCGAGCCCGTGGCGCACGCGCTGGGGCGTGTCCCCCTCGAAGGAGCCGATCTCGCGCACCTCGCCCAGCATCCGCTCGGCGATGATGTCGATGACCTCGACGTAGAGCGTCTCCTTGGAGGAGAAGTGCTGGTAGAGCACCGGTTTGGTGACCCCGGCGGCGGAGGCGATGTCATCCATGCTCGTCCCCTGGAAGCCCTTCTCGGTGAAGACCCGGGTGGCGAGCTCGAGCAGCTGGGAGCGTCGCTGCGCACGGGGCATCCGGGGGGTGGGTGACGGCGACATGGCGTCGGCCTCCTCGCAGATGACGGGGCGCTGTGATCCCCCGCACTCTACCGCCCCGTCTCCGCCGCGCTCCCGGCTTCGCCCGTCTCCCCGGTGAGGTGCAATAGGGGTATGCGAGGCGACGGGACCGGAACGGGCGAGGGGATCCGTCTGCTCGGACCCGACCTCGCCGCGCTGCCGCCGGTGCTGGAGCCGGACACGCTGGATCTCCGCCAGCGCACGGCGCGGGACCTGGTCATGGCCGGGTCGGACGTGCTCGTGCACGGCGGACCGGGCAGCGGACGCACCGCGTTGGCCCTCGCTGCCGCGGCCGGTGCCGGGCCCGGCACGCTGCTGCTGGCCCCGCGCCGGCCGGCCGCCGGACGCCTGCGCGACGCCCTCGCCGTCCACGGCGCCGGCGAGGTCCGGGCGATGACGCCGCCGGCCCTGGGGCATGCCCTGCTGCGCGCCGACGCCCTCTCCCGCGGGCTCGGCGAGCCCACCCTGGTCACCGGCGCGGAACAGGACGCCCTGCTCGCCGAGCTGATCGCCGACCGGGAGACCTGGGCACTCGAGGTCGACCCCGGCGCCCGCACCCTGCCCGGCTTCCGCACCGAGCTGCGCGACCTCGTCACCCGTGCCACGGAGCTGGGCCTGACCCCGGGCGACCTCGAGGAGCTGGGTCGCGAGCGGGCCCGGCCCGCCTGGCACGATGCCGCCGCGATCCTGCGCGACTATCTCGGAGTGCTGGACCTCGAGGCCTCCGCCGCCCTCGACGCCGGTCCCCGCCTCGACTCCGGGGGCCTGGTCCGCCGCGCGGCCCGCCTGCTTGAGGACCCCCGCACCCCGGCCCCCTTCCGCACCGTGGTGGTCGACGATGCCCAGGACCTCACCTCCGCAGGCATCGCGCTGGTGGCCGCGCTCGCCGCCTCCGGGGCGACGGTGATGATCTGCAGCTGCCCCGACGCCGCCGTCGACACCTTCCGCGGTGCCCTCCCGGACGCGGCGGACCGGCTGCGCACACTGCTGCGCCGCCCCGTCTCCGAGGTGACCCTGGACGGCGCCCCCGCCGCCGCCCCGGGGATCATCGCAGCCGTCGACGCCCTGCGCGGACGGCTCCCGCTGGCGGGATCGAGCATCGACTCGCGCCGTCCGCGCACCGAGGCGGGCCCGGGACTGGCGGTGCTGCGGGCGGAGGACCCCCTCGACGAGGCCCGCCTGATCGGCTCCGCCCTGCGCGACCTCCACCACCGCGAGGGCGTGGCCTATGACGACATGGCGGTGGTATGCCGCTCCGGCGCCGCCGTCGCGGACGTGGCCGACCTGCTCTCCCGCACCGGTCTGCCCGTGCGCACGCCCCGTCGGCCGCAGCCGCTGCGCGAGGTCCCCGCGATCGCCGACCTGCTGACGATCCTCGAGCTGGGCTGTGCCGAGGAGGGTGAGATGGTGGATCCGCAGGTCGCCTCCGAGCTGCTGCGGGGCCCCTTCGGCGACGCCGACACCCTTCGCCTGCGCCGCATCCGCCGCCTGCTGCTGGGTGCCCGTCGCGCGGCTGATCCGGACACGGAGACGCCCAGCGAACAGCTGCTCGCCCGTGCGCTGGTGGACGAGGAGGTCCCCGGACTGCCCCCGGAGGGCGCGCGCGACCGCGCCGCCGCCCCCGTGCACCGGCTGCGGGCCATGATCCGGTCCGTGCGGGAGCACCGCGAGGACGATGCCGAACAGGTGCTCTGGCACGCCTGGGACGCCTCCGGGCTCGCCGGGGGCTGGCGACGCGCCGCCCTCGGTGCCCCCGGGGACGTCGACGGGGCCCGCTCGCGGCTGGCCGGCACCCGGCTGGACGCCCTGCTCGAGCTGTTCGCGGCGGCAGAGCGCCTCACCGACCGCCGCCCCGGTGCCGGGGCACTGGACCTCGTGGAGCAGACCCGTGCCCAGGCCGTCGTCGAGGACACGCTCGCCCCGGCCGCGGCGCCCCGCGGACGTCTCGCCGTGCTGACCCCCGCGCAGCTCGCCGGTGAGCAGCGCGACACCGTCGTGCTCGCCCGTCTCCAGGAGGGGACCTGGCCGGACCTGCGGCTGCGCTCGACGCTGTTCGGTGCCGCCGAGCTCTCGCTGCTCGGCGGCGCCCGCTCCGGCACCGAGCTGCCCGCCGACCCCGAGTCGCTGCGGGCGCTGCAGCGCGAGCAGGTGATCGCCGACGAGCTGCGCCTCGCCGTGAGTGCCCTGGCGCGCGCCCGCACCCGCGTGCTGGTGACCGCCGTCGAGGACGAGCAGCTCGAGCCCTCCGCGCTGCACGAGGCGCTCGCCGCGCTCGCCGAGGGGGCGGGGGAGCCGTGGATCACCCTGGAGGCCCTCCGGCAGGACCCGGGTCCCGCACCCGACGTGCGACGCCTGGTCGCCGCGCTGCGCCGCCGCCTGCGCGAGGACGACCCCCGCCGCTCCCGCGAGGCCGCCCTCGCCCTGGACGCGCTGGCCCGGGCCGACGCTCCGGGCACCGACCCGGAGCGCTGGTACCACCAGGACCCCAGCAGCACCGAGCCTCTCCACGACGCGGGCGCGACCATCGCCCTGTCCCCGTCGGCCCTCGAACGTGCCGTGGACTGCCCGCAGTCCTGGCTGATGGAGCGCGCCGGGGGCACCCGCACCGGCGGCCCCGCCCAGCTCATCGGCACCGCCCTGCATCACCTCGCCCAGATCCATCCGCACGGCCCCGAGGGTGACCCCGAGGACCTGCTCGGCGAGCTGCACACACTGCTGCGCTCGGTCCCGGGCACCGACACCTGGTCCGGGCGCCGCCGGGTGCGGCGCGCCGAGGACGCGACCCTTCTGCTGGCCGAGCACCTGCGCACCACCGGCGAGCCGCTCGCCGTCGAGGCACCTTTCGAGGTCGACCTCGGCCGGGTGCGGCTGCGCGGCAGCATCGACCGGATCGAGGGCGACGCGACCGGCCTGCGGGTGGTGGACCTCAAGTCCGGCAGGACGCCGAAGTCCGCGGCCGCGGCCGAGGGCGACCTGCAGCTGGCCGCCTATCAGGCCGCCGTGCGGGAGGGCGCGCTGAGCGAGGAGCTCGGCGAGGACGCCCCGGAGCGGCTGGGCGGCGCCCAGCTGGTGTACGTCGGCACCGGCGCGAAGAAGGCGGCCGTGCGCAGCCAGGGCGCCCTGTCGCGCGCCGAGGACCCCGCCTGGTTCGACGACCTCGTCACCCAGGTCTCCCAGGAGGTCTCCGGCCGGCAGGTCACCGCGCGACTGAACGCCCACTGCTCCCACTGCGCGGTGCGCAGCAGCTGCCCGCTGCAGCCCGAAGGAGACCAGCTGTGACGAAGAATCCCACCCCGCTCGGCGCCGCACACCTCGCGGCCCTGCTCGAGCAGCCCCCGCCGACGGCCGAGCAGACCGCCGTCATCGAGGCGCCGCTGGCCCCGATGCTGGTGGTCGCCGGCGCCGGCTCCGGCAAGACCGAGACCATGGCCTCCCGCGTCGTGTGGCTGATCGCCAACGCGATCGTCGAACCCCGGCAGGTGCTCGGGCTGACCTTCACCCGCAAGGCGGCACACGAGCTGTCCGCCCGGATCACCGCGCGCCTGGGCGCCCTCGCCGAGGCGCTGCGCACCGAGGGCCTCACCCTGCCGCCGGGGCTGGAGCGCGGCGGCGACGAGCTGGTCGGCCAGCGGCCCCTCGTGCACACCTACAACGGCTTCGCCCTCGACCTGGTGCGCGAGCACGCCCTCGCCGTCGGCATCGATCCCGAGCTGACCATGATGTCCACCTCCGCCACCTGGCAGCTCGCGCACGAGATCGTCGAGGGCTGGGACGACTCCCTGGACCTCGAGGCGTCCCCGGCCACCCTCACCGCCGCCCTGCTCTCGCTGACCTCCTCCCTCGCCGACCACCTCGTCACCCCCGAGCAGCTGCGCACCCATCTCACCGAGATCCGCGACCACCTCGCCGGGATCCCGCTCCAGGTCGAGGGCAGGCGCCGCACCACCCCCAAGGCCGTCTCCTCCGTGCTGGGGGCGCTGGAGTCCCGGCTCGCCCTGATCCCGCTGCTCGAGCGCTTCGCCCAGGTCCGCACCGACAGCTCCGCCCTCGACTTCGCCGACCAGGTCTCCCTCGCCGCGCGGGTCGCGCGCGAGGTGCCTGCCGCCGGTCGCCTCGCCCGGCGCATGCATCGCGTGGTGCTGCTCGACGAGTTCCAGGACACCTCCGTCGCGCAGCTGAGGATGCTCACCGACCTCTTCGGCCCCGGGCACGCGGCCTGCGCCGTGGGCGACCCGCAGCAGGCGATCTACGGCTGGCGCGGCGCCTCGGCCGCCTCGCTGGCCGGCTTCGCCGAGGCCTTCGCGACCCCCGAGCAGGACGTCCTGCAGCGCACCCTGTCCACCTCCTGGCGCAACGACGAGGCCGTCCTGGCCGTCGCGAACCGCCTCGCCGCCCCGCTGCGGGAGGCGGACGCCGGTCTCAGCATCCCCGAGCTGCAGGCCCGACCCGGTGCGGGGGAGGGGGCCGCCGAGATCCTCGAGGCCTCCGACGAACGGGCCGAGGCCCGGGCCATCGCCGCGTGGATCCGGGCCCGCCGCGCCGAGGACGTCCACGCCGACGCCCCGGCGTCGGCCGCGGTGCTGGTGCGTGCGCGCCGCCAGATCCCGGCCCTGGTCGAGGGGCTCGAGGCGGCGGGCCTGCCGGTGCACGTCGTGGGGCTTGGCGGTCTCCTGCACCGCCCCGAGGTGGCCGACGTCCGGGCCGTCCTCGAATGCGCCCACGACCCGGGTCGGGGCGATGCGCTGATGCGTCTGCTGACCGGGCCCCGAGTCCGCCTCGGTGCCCGCGACCTGTCCGTGCTGGGACGGTGGCGGGACCGCATGGGATCACGTCTGCGGCGTCGCACCGACGCCCCCGGCGGCGAGGACGAGGCCGAGACCGTCTCCCTCGTCGACGCCGTCGACGACCTGCCGCCGACGGACTGGACCGATCCCTCGGGGCGCTCCCTGTCCGCCACCGGTCGTGCCCGGCTCGAGCAGGTCCAGCAGATGCTGCGCGAGATGCGGCGCCTGCTGCCGCTGCCGCTGCCGGACCTCGTGACCGCCGCCGTGCGACTGCTGGACGTCGACCTGACCCTGCTCGCCCGGGACCCGACCTCACGGGCGCTGGCGGACCTCGAGGCGCTGCGGGACCACGCGGCCGCCTTCGAGCGCACCGCCCGCCGCGGCGGACTGGGCGCCTATCTCGACCTGCTCGAGATCAGCGAGGACGAGGAGGCGGGCCTCGCCGTCACCGCCGCGCCGGAGCCCGACGCGCAGGAGGACGCCGACGCCGCGGTGACGATCGTGACCATGCACTCCGCGAAGGGTCTGGAGTGGGACCTGGTGGCCGTCGCCGGGCTCACCGAGGGCTCCGTGCCCTCCTACGACCTGCGGCGGGCGAAGACCGATGAGAGCGGGCGGGTGCGCGTGCCCGACAACGGGTGGCTGTCCTCGCTGGCCTCGGCCGCGGTGCCCACCGCGCTGCGCGGCGATGCGGACACCCTGCCGGAGCTGGCCTGGGCCGAGGCGGACACGCAGGTCGACGCCGAGTCCCTGGTCGAGGAGTACCGCTTCGCCCAGGGGGAGGAGTCGCTGCGCGAGGACCGTCGGCTCATGTACGTCGCCGTCACCCGGGCCCGCCGGCGCCTGCTGCTGACCTCCGCCGCCTGGCGCACCGGACTGACGACGGCCCGACCGCGCTCCCGCTACCTCGTCGAGGCCGGGCCGCTGGTCCCTGACCGCTTCCGCACCGTGCAGGAGGTGCCCGAGACCAATCCGCTGGAGGCCGAGCGGCCCCGGGCCCAGTGGCCGCCTGCGCAGGGGGAGGCGGAGTCGGCACGGCGTCGCGCCGCCGAGACCCTGGCGGCGGTGGGGGAGAACCCTCCGGACGGCGAGGAGCTCGCGGGCAGCGACCCCGCGCTCGCCGAGATCGTGCGACGGACCCTCAGCGACCTCGAGCAGCAGGCCGCGCCCCCGGCCGTGCACTCACCTCCGCGACTGTCCGCCTCCCAGGTGGTCCACCAGGCTCGCGACCCCCGCGGCGCGGCGATCGAGCTGCTCCGGCCGCTGCCGCGCCGGCCGTCCCCGGCCGCCGCCCGCGGCACCGCCTTCCACGCCTGGCTCGAGTCCCGCTACGACAGCGCGACGCTGCTGGACCTGGAAGACGTCGCGGACCTCGCGGACCTGGCCGAGGAGGACGGTGACCGGGCCGAGGAGCTCGCCCTGCGCGAGGCCTTCGTCGCCTCCGCATGGGCCGATCGCATCCCGCTCGCCGTCGAGCAGCCGGTGCAGACCCGGGTGGGGGAGATCGCAGTGCGCGGCGTGATCGACGCGGTCTTCGCCGACCCCGAGGGCGGCGACGGCAGCGACGGCGTGCTCATCGTGGACTGGAAGACCGGGCGCGTGCCCCGCCCCGCCCAGCTGCGCGAGCGCTCCCTCCAGCTGTCGCTGTACCGTCTGGCCTGGCACGAGAGCACCGGGCTCCCGCTGTCGCGGATCCGCACCGCCTTCCACTTCGTGGCCGACGGGGTGACCCACGAGGTGCGCCGTCATCCCTCCCGCGAACGGATGGCGCAGATGCTGCAGGGGTGAGGGCTCAGGGCTGCTCGTCGCGCGAGCTCAGCGCGTCGTAGGTGCGCTCGGCCTCGTCCCGCGCCAGCTGCGCGAGGTCGGCGTCGAGGTCGGCGATCATGCCGCGCGCGTCGGAGACGATCGACTCGTCGCCGGTCTCCAGCCCGTGGGCGAGCCACTCGGCCACGGCGAACTCGCCGAGCGCCTGCGCCCGCTCCACCAGGCGCGGATGCACCTCGGTGGGCAGCTCCTGACGGTAGGCCGCGTAGAGCTCGTCGAAGCGCTCCGGTTCGAGCGTGGAGATCAGCCAGGCGAGGTCCGTCGCGGCGTCCGCGACCCGGGAGGAGGACCAGTCCCGCAGCGCGCTGATCCGTTCCTCGGCGTGGAACATGCTCTCCTCGGACAGGTCCCCGTGGATGAACTGCGGGGTGACGTGCCACAGCTCCTCGTCCTCGAGCAGGGCCTCCCAGCGCTGCGCCACGGCCGCGGGCAGGTGCCCGCCCTCCTTCGCTTCGAGGACCCGCTCGCGATGCTCCGCGAGCAGGGCCTCCGGGGTGAACGACTCGACCCCGGCCGCCTCGGCGGCGTACCGCGGGACGGTGTGGATGCGGGCCAGGACCTGACCCATCGAGCGGGCCAGATCCGGGCTCTCCTGCAGGTCCTCGAGCATCAGCGGGCGACCGACGGGCGCCTCCGTGACGGCGGCGCGGCCACCCTCGGAGAGCTTCACGAAGCCCAACACCGGCGGGATCACCCCGTGCAGCGGGGTGCCGGTGAGGGCGTCGGCCACCTTCAGATCCTTCTCGAGACGGACCCCGGAGGCCGTCGAGGAGGGCGAGAGCACCATGACGCGACGGCCCTGTTCACCGACGACGCCGGCGACGTCGAGGTCCTCGGTCGGGGTCGCGATCGGCGTGGTCCGCACCGGGACGAGTCCGGGGACCGCCGCCGCGGCCAGAGCAGCCAGGGAATAGGAGTTGCGATGCACCCGTCCACCGTACCCGGCGGACCCTCCTGATCCGCGTAGGCTTCAGGGCATGGCGAAGCTCCGCGGCCCGCATCTGCACACCCCCCTGACCCTGCTCGGCTCCGACCGTGACGCGCTCAGTCGCATCGACCCGGCGATGATCGCGCCCGGCGAGGACGCCCGCTACCTGATCACCCGCGCCGGGGAGGCCGCCCTGGACGAGGGCGAGGACGGGTCGCTCCGGCTCGCTCTGGAGACCGAGGACCCGCGGCGCGGCGCGCACGAGCCGCTCGTGCTGCTGGGCCGACGGGACGGCCTGCGGATCCTGGGCGTCGAGGTCACCGAACCCAGCGCCGAGCTCGACGATCCCGGGCGTGATCTGCGCGACCTGCGGCGCGTCGCGGAGATGCTCGAACCCGCGGACTCCGATCTCGCCCTGACGGCGGTGGCGATGGGCGCCTGGCACCGCTCCATGCGCTACTGCCCGCTGTGCGGGCAGGGGCTCGAGGCCGAGGTGGGAGGCTGGGTGCTGCGCTGCCGGGAGGACGGCAGCGAGCACTTCCCGCGCACCGACGCCGCCGTGATCATGGCCGTGCGCGACGGCGAGGACCGGCTGCTGCTGGCCCGCAACGCGAACTTCCGCGGCCGCTTCCACTCGGTCCTGGCCGGCTTCGTCGAACCGGGGGAGAGCCTCGAGTCCGCGGTGGCCCGCGAGGTCGCGGAGGAGGTCGGGCTGAAGGTCGAGGAGGTCGAGTACGTCGGCAGCCAGCCCTGGCCCTTCCCCCGTTCGCTGATGATCGGCTACCGCGCCTGGGTCCCGGGCGCCGTGGAGCTCACGCTGCAGGAGGACGAGATCGCCGAGGCCCGCTGGTTCACGCGGGAGGAGCTCGCGGCGGCGCTCGCCGCCGAGGAGGTCGAGCTGCCGAACAACGCCTCGCTCGGCCGGGCCCTGATCGACGACTGGTACGGCGGACCCGCCGAGGCGTGAGGCCCCCGCCGTCCACAGCGCCCCTCGGTCCGTCGGGGGTCGCTGGCAGGATGGGTCGTGATGACCGCCGCCAACCCTGAGACCCCCGCCCAGCCCGTCGATGCCGAGAGCATGCTCGACGCCCTCGACCCGGAGCAGCGGGAGGTCGCGCGCACCTTCGGCGCCCCCCTCTGCGTGCTCGCGGGCGCCGGCACCGGCAAGACCCGCGCGCTGACCCACCGCATCGCCTACGGCGTCGCCACCGGCCAGCTGAACCCTCGCCACGTGCTCGCGGTGACCTTCACCGCGAAGGCCGCCGCCGAGATGCGCTCGAGACTGAGGGACCTCGGGGTGCCCGCCGTGCAGGCGCGCACCTTCCACGCCGCCGCCCTGCGCCAGCTGCGCCACTTCTGGCCGCGCGTGGTCGGCGGGGCGATGCCCGAGATCATGGCGAACAAGTTCCCGGGCGTCGGCGAGGCCTGCCAGCGCCTGCACATGAGCGTGGACCGGGCGGCGCTGCGCGACCTCGTCGCCGAGGTCGAGTGGTCCCGGGTGACGATGCTCACCCCCGAGTCCTATCCGGAGGCGGCCGAGAAGGCCCGCCGCCCCGGCGTCGCGGGCTTCGACGCCCGCTCCGTCTCCCGCATCCTCACCCAGTACGAGGAGGTCAAGAAGGAGCGCGGCGTCATCGACTTCGAGGACGTGCTGCTGCACCTGGTGGGCTTCCTCACCGAGCGGGCCGACGTCGCCCGCGAGGTCCGCGGCCAGTACAAGCACTTCCTCGTCGACGAGTACCAGGACGTCTCCGCCCTCCAGCACACGCTGCTGCGGCTGTGGCTGGGCACCTCCGACGACGTCTGCGTGGTCGGCGACGCCGCCCAGACCATCTACACCTTCGCCGGCGCGCGGGCCTCCTACCTGCTCGACTTCCGCAAGGAGTTCGCCCGCGCCCGCACCATCCGGCTCGAGCGCAACTACCGCTCCACCCCGCAGATCGTGCGGATGGCCAACACCGTCCTGGACGGCGCCCGCGGCCGGACCAGGACCAGCCGGCTCACCCTGGTCTCCCAGCGCGAGGACGGCCCGCCCCCGCTGGTGGAGTCCTTCGCGGACGACCCCGCCGAGGCCGACGGCATCGCCGATCGCATCCGGGACCTGGTCGCCGAGGGGAGGCCGGCCGCGGACGTCGCCATCCTGTTCCGCACCAACGGCCAGTCCGAGGCCTTCGAGCAGGCCCTGACCGCACGCGGCATCGGCTACCTGGTGCGCGGCGGCGATCGCTTCTTCGAGCGCCAGGAGGTGCGCCGGGCGATGGTGTCGCTGCGGGCCGCCACCCGGGTCGAGCAGCTCGACCCGGCCCGCGCCGTCCGCGACATCCTCGCCCAGCAGGGATGGTCCTCGGAGCCCCCGGAGACCACGGGGGCGATCCGGGACCGCTGGGACTCGCTGAACGCTCTGGTGAGCCTGGCCGACACGGTCACCGCCCGGCCGGCTGCCACCATGGTCGATCTGGTGCGCGAGCTGGAGGAGCGCGCCGAGGCGCAGTCCGCCCCCGTCGTCGACGGCGTCACCCTCGCCTCCGTGCACGCCGCCAAGGGTCTCGAGTGGCCGGTCGTGTACGTGGTCGGTGCCAGCGACGGACTGCTGCCGATCTCGATGGCCACCACCGCCGCCGAGGTCGAGGAGGAGCGTCGGCTCCTCTACGTCGCCCTCACCCGGGCGAAGGACCTGCTCACCGTGAGCTGGTCCGCCGCCCGCACCCCGGGCGCCCGCGGCAGCCGCAAGGCCTCCCGCTTCCTGGACGGGGTGCTCGAGCATCCGGACGCCCCGGGGACCGGCCCGGGCGCCGGCCCTCGCCGCACCGGTCGCCGCAGCGCCACCGTGTACGCCGAATGCCGTGTGTGCGGGCAGGGACTGGTCTCCCCGCGCGACCAGCGACGCGGCCGCCACGAGGGCTGCCCGCCACTGGCCGACGCCGCCCTGCTGGAGGAGCTGCGCGACTGGCGACGGGAGCGGTCGGGGCAGAACGGGGTCCCGGCCTACGCGGTGCTCACCGACGCGGCGCTCGAGGCGCTCGCCGAACGGGGCCCCCGCACCGAGCAGGAGCTGCTGGCGGTCCCGGGCATCGGCCCGGGCAAGGCCGAGCGGTTCGGCCCCGCGCTCCTCGAGCTTCTCGCCCGGCACCGCGTCGAGCAGTGAAACTGCAGGTCAAAAAATAGATGTGCGTTCTGCGGATGGTGTGTAGACTCATCTGCGTCAATCGTCCACGTCGTGGACCGGGAAGCCGGGACGCGCGCATGAGAAAGGGGGTGGCCTCAGTGATCGATATCAGGAATCTCGCAGGAGCAGGCCTGCGCCCCCTTGGCGCGCCCTCCCTTCTGCCGCGCGAACGGGGCAATGCCCCCGCGGTGCCCATCCCGAGCTGACGAGGACCACCTCGCTGCTGGTGCGGCACCGCCGCCGCACCTCCGCCCGTACGGGCTCGTCCCCCCGACGATCTTCGAAGCAGCGAGACGATGACTTCTCTACTCACCACATTCCTGAACCCCGCCGAGACCGCGGGTCACATGCTGCCCTGCCACGACGCCGGCGTGGCCGATCTGTTCTTCTCCGAGCGCCCCGCCGAGCTGGAGCAGGCCAAGTCGCTCTGCGCCGACTGCCCCCTGATCCAGGAGTGCCGTCAGGGCGCCCTCGACCGCGGGGAGCCCTGGGGCGTCTGGGGCGGTGCGATCTTCGAGTCCGGCCGCATCATCGCCGTCAAGCGCGGCCGTGGCCGTCCCCGGAAGAACCGCGACCAGAACGCCGCATGACCCCCGCCGGCCCGAGACCGGACGCACGAGGGGCGGGGCACCTCGATGGTGCCCCGCCCCTCGTCGTGCGTCGGGCAGACCGTCAGGCCTTACCGAGGATCCGGTTCAGCTTGGTGCCGCACTCCGGGCACACGGCCTTCGCCATGCGGCGGCCGTTGGAGACGACGACGTCCCCCTCGGCCTCCCGCTTCTCGCGGCACTTGACGCAGTAGAACTCTCCGGCATAGGTCTCGTCGGCCATATCCGCTCCTTGTGGGAATCGATGGTGGTGATCGCTTCTCCGGACGCGCAGCTCGTGCCGCGAGTCAGGGACCGTGCCACTGTAGCGGGGAGCGGCCGAGGTGCCGAATCGGGATCGGTGCTCCGACCGGGGCGGCCCGTCGCACGCTTCGGGATCAGGAGGCCCTGCGAGGGGCCGAGGAAGTGCGCACGACGAGCCGACATCGGAGGCCCCGTAGGCGTCGTGAGGCCTTGAAGGGCCGTGGGACCCCGGGGGCGCTCAGCACCACGCGCACCTTCCCCGTGTGCGTCCTGCTAGTTATCCCGGGGTCCCACGTTCTAGGGAAACCTAGCGCCTGGGTGGCGGGCCGGTCAAAGGGTGCCCGGGGACCGGCTGTGGACAACTCGCCCCAGGCTGTGGACAGGTTCGGGATGTGCTCTCAAGCTCTGTGGAGGGCAGTTCGTCAGCCCAGGTCACGGGGGTGTAACGAACGCCGCTGCGTCCCGGCTCTGTGGATGAAGTTTTTTGACCTCGGATCGTGCCAGGCTTGCCGTCATGACAGATCTGGTCCACCACGAGAACGTCGCCGGGCCCCGCGGCGAGCGGGTGCTCGTGCGCCGCTCCGCCCGGCGACGTCGCACGGTCTCGATCACCCGGCGCGAGGGCGACCTGGTGATCGCCATCCCCGCGACGTTCAGCGCCCGCGAGGAGCGCGATTGGGTGTCCAAGATGGTCGACCAGCTGGTCAGCAAGGAGGCGAAGAACTCACCGCGGCGACGCAGCGACACCGCCCTCGCCGCGATGGCGCG
This sequence comes from Brachybacterium sacelli, assembly GCF_017876545.1. Lineage (NCBI taxonomy): Bacteria > Bacillati > Actinomycetota > Actinomycetes > Micrococcales > Dermabacteraceae > Brachybacterium > Brachybacterium sacelli. The sequence continues at coordinate 2,454,022 of NZ_JAGIOD010000001.1, forward strand.
CGAGATCAGTCGGACCCATCTGGACGGCCGCGCCCGCCCTGCGTCCGTGACCTGGTCCACCCGCCAGAACCAGCGCTGGGGATCCTGCACGCCGGCCGACGGCACCATCCGCCTCTCGCACCAGCTCCAGGACATGCCCGACTACGTGGTGCGCGCCGTGATGATGCACGAGCTGGTCCATCTCCTGGTGTCCGGTCACGGACCGGAGTTCCAGGCGCTGATGGCCCGCTACCCGCAGGCGGAGAAGGCGAAGGGATTCCTCGACGGGGTCTCCTTCGCGAAGAACCTGCCGGAGGGAGGGCTCGACGAGGACCAGGCGGATCAGGCGGAGTAGCGCATGAGATAAGGGGCGAGTGCGTCGAGCTTGCCCGGCATGTCGGCCACCGTGCCCTCCGGCAGCGCATCGGTCGAGCGCTCCGGTCCCGCCCCGCGCAGCGGCCACGGCACCCACCGCACCTCGGGGGACTCCTCGCTGGCATGCAGCGGCAGCGCGGCGGCCGGGGAGTCGGCGCGCAGCAGGTACTGCACGTCCCAGTGCTCGGCGCAGGCCCCGAAGGCGGTATCCAGCAGGTGCCGGTGCAGCACGGCGGGTCCGGGACCGAGACGTTCCAGGGCGGTCACACCGATCTCCTCCGCGACCTCCCGGCGGGCGGCCCGTTCGAAGCTCGTCTCGCCCTGCTCGAGATGACCCCCGGGCTGGACCCAGAAGCGACCCTTGCGATGCCACACCAGGGCGACGTGCTCGGCCGGGGCGTCGATCACCACCGCGCTGGCGGTGAGATGGTGCGGCCCGCCGCCGCGGTACAGGGCGCCGGGGGAGCCGCGCAGCAGCTCGAGGTAGTCCTCGGCAGCCCCCGGCCCGGTGGCGGCGGTGGCCGCCGCCCGCAGCTCCGCGAGCGCCGGGGCCGGGGCCTCAGCGGTCACCGGGCCCGCTGTCCTCGCTCCGGCCGTCCTCGTCACCGTCATCGCTCTCGTCGCTCTCGGCGCCGCGCAGCAGCCGTTCCAGCTCGGCGTCGAAGTCGGTGGGGATCTCGACGTCGGCCAGGGCGTCGTCCGGATCCTCCGTGGTGGTCCGCGGTGCCTGCGGGCGCCCGGTGAGGACCTCCGCCGTGGGGAGCAGGTCCGGATGCTCCCACTTGGCCTCGCGGCCCTCCTCGCCCTCGGTGGCCAGTACGCTGTCCCACCAGGCGAGGGCCTCGCGCACACGGCGCGGACGCAGCTCGATGCCGACGGTGCCCGCGAGCATCTGCTCGGCCGGTCCGCCCGCGGCGCGACGGCGACGCAGCACCTCGCGCATCGCCTCGAGCTCGGGGAGCTTGCCCTCGAGCGCCTGCGTGGTGACGTGATCGACCCACGACTCGATCAGCGCCAGGGTCGTGGCCAGCTCCTCGAGGGCACGCTCCTGCGCGGCCCGCCGGGTGAAGACGAACATCTCCTCCGGCCGCCGCGCCTGCAGCGCCTGCGGATCCGAGAGGTCGAGTCCGCGCACCATCTCGTCGAGCGCATCGAGGTCCAGGGTGATGCCCCGGGCGTAGTCCTCGATCGCGGAGAACAGCGCCCTGCCCAGCCACGGGGCGGCGCTGAACAGCGCGGTGTGGGCGATCTCGCGGGCGGCCAGGAAGATGCGGGCGGCACCGGGATCCAGCGAGTGCGCGGAGATCAGGTCCTCGACGTTGGCGGCGACCAGCGCCGGCTCGCCGTCGCGGCCCAGCGGCAACGACAGATCCGTGGTGCCGGAGACCTCGCGCGCCAGCGAGCCGATCGCGTGCCCGAACTGCACGCCGAACATGGTCCCGCCGATCCGCTCCATCATCGCGGCCGGATCACCCGCCATGCCCATGGCGTCCTGATCCAGCCCGCTGAGCTCGCCCATCTGCGAGCTGATGGCCTCGCCGATCGCCCCGGCCATGTACTTCGCGACCGGCTCGACGATGGTCTTCCAGTGCGGCAGCGTGCGGTGCAGCCAGGTGCCGCGGCCGAACACGCCCAGCTCGGTGGAGGGCACGTCGACCGCGATCACCGGCTCCAGCCACAGGCGCGCCACCTGGGCGGCCTGACGCAGCTCCTCGACCTGGTCGTTCGTGGGGCCCGGGTCGCCGGGGGAGCCGGTCGGCTCCGGGGCGCCGGGGATGGCTGTCCCGGCGGCCGTGCGACGGGCGATGTCCTCGGCCATGTCCCAGTTCACGGGGTTGTCCCCCTGGGCGGCGAACATGTGCTGCATCTGCGCGGCCGCGGCCCGCAGCTGTGCCGGGTCCTGCGGCAGATTCGCCTGCCCGGCGAGCGCGGACAGGTCCAGCCCGTCGAGGGCGCCCTCGGGGAGGGCGTCCCCGAAGGTCTCCTTCAGGAAGCGCTTGAGCGCCTCCTCGTCCATGTCGCCGGGTCCGCCCGGGATCGGATCATGGGTCATGGCCACCTCCAGCAGTCCGTGAGCCCTCCAGCGTACCGAGCGCGCCTGGATGACGGGCGGAACGAGGCATGTGGGGCACAATGTCGGGGTGATAGACGACCAGTCCCCGCCCACCCGCGCGCAGCGGGCCCGTGCACTGGTCTCGCGGACCGTCGAGGACGCGCAGCTCGCCCGCCCGCGGCTCGCCCTGGGCTCCATGGTGCTGCTGTGCCTGATGATCCTGGGTGGCTCGCTGATGCCGGTGCCGTACGTCATCGAGCGGCCCGGCCCTGCGATCGACGTGCTCGGCGAGTACGAGGACGAGCAGATCCTCACGATCGACGGTGCCGAGACCCACCCCACCGACGGCGAGCTCATGATGACCACCGTCTCGGTCGACGGCGGGCCCGGCTACCGGGTCACCCCCGTCGAGGTGGTCGCCTCCTGGTTCGACCGCACCCAGGCCGTCATGCCCCGCGAGGCCGTCTTCCCCGAGGGGCAGACGCGCCAGGAGACCGTCCTGACGAACTCCGTCGCGATGAGCACCTCGCAGCAGGGGGCGGTGGCCGTGGCCCTCGACGAGCTCGGCATCGAGTACGAGCCCGTGGTGATGGTCTCCGGCGTCGAGCAGGACGGCCCGGCGGACGGCACCCTCGAGGGCGGCGACGTGATCCTCTCCGTGAACGGCTCCACCGCCACCGACGTCGCCGGCTACCAGGAGCTCGTGCGCGGCACCGAGGACGGCCAGGACGTGGACGTGCGGGTGCGCCGCGGTGACGAGGAGATCGACCTCGAGGTGCCCGCCGAGACGGTCGACGGCTCCTCGCGCATGGGGGTCGTGCTCTCCCCGGGCTACGACTTCCCGATGGACGTGCACCTCTCCGTCGGCGAGATCGGCGGCCCCAGCGCCGGGATGATGTTCTCCCTGTCCGTGTACGACGAGCTGACGCCGGGCGCCCTGACCGAGGGCCGGCAGATCGCGGGCACCGGCACCATCGACGCGGACGGCGCGGTCGGCCCCATCGGCGGGATCCGCCAGAAGATGGTCGGGGCGCACGAGTCCGGCGCGGAGTACTTCCTGGCCCCGAGCGAGAACTGCGACGAGGTCGTGGGCTACGAGCCCGAAGGGCTGGACGTGGTCGCCGTGAGCGACTTCGAGGGCGCCGTCGAGGCGACCGAGTCCATCGCCCAGGACGGCGACACCGAGGGGCTGCCGAGCTGTGACGAGGTCGTGGACCAGACGGACCAGACGGAGGAGAACTCATGAGCAAGCGCCGATCGCGCCGTACGCCGCCGCGGCCCACCGTGGCCCTCGATTTCGGCGGCGTGCTCAGTGCCGGGCACGACCCGGTCCCCGACCTGCACGAGCTGCTCGGCGGGGATGCCGACGTGCTCACCGAGGCCGTGTGGGCGCAGCGGCCCGCCTACGACGCCGGCGCGCTGAGCGCGTCCGAGTACTGGGGGGCCGTCGCCGCCGCCGTCGGTGTCGACCATCTCAGCGAGCTCGAGGTCACCGAGCTCCAGAACGCGGACAACCGCTACTTCCTGCAGCTGGACCCGGCGTCCCGCTCCCTGCTGCATGACCTCGCCCGCCACCGGGTGCGCCTGGTCCTGCTCTCCAACGCCTCGGTCGCCTTCGGCGAGGCGGTGCGCCGGGCCGACTGGTTCGAGGCGTTCAGCTTCGCCGTGATCTCCGGCGAGGAGCGCGTGGTCAAGCCGGAGCGGGAGATCTACGAGATCCTGCTGAGCGCCCTCGCCCACGAGACCGGGGGAGTGTCGATCCCCTCCGCCGTGCTGTTCTTCGACGACCGCGAGGACAACGTCGAGGCCGCGCGGGCGCTGGGGATCGATGCGCACCTGTGGCCCCGCAACGGGCAGGAGGGCGCCGACGGCCTCGAGCACGGGGCCCGGGCGGCCCGCCGGATCCTCGCCGAGCGGGGAGTCGAGCTCGACTGATCCGATGCGGGTAGAGTCGGACATCGCGAGACGTCCCGTGCGGTGCCGGTCAGAGGCACGCCGGTGAGATCCCCCGACACCCCTTTGAACAGGAACACGAGTTGGCAGAGTTCATCTACACCATGTACAAGGCCCGCAAGGCCGTGGGAGACAAGGTCATCCTCGATGACGTCACCATGAGCTTCTACCCGGGCGCGAAGATCGGCATGGTCGGCCCCAACGGCGCCGGCAAGTCGACGATCCTGAAGATCATGGCCGGGCTGGATCAGCCCAGCAACGGCGAGGCCCGCCTCAGCCCCGGCTACAGCGTCGGCATCCTGCTGCAGGAGCCCCCGCTGGACGAGTCCAAGACCGTCCTGGAGAACGTCCAGGAGGGCCTGGGCGAGCTGTTCACGAAGGTGCAGCGCTTCAATGCCATCGGCGAGGAGATGGCCGAGCCCGATGCCGACTTCGATGCGCTGATGGAGGAGATGGGCAAGCTCCAGACCGACATCGACGCCGCGGGCGGCTGGGACCTCGACTCCCAGCTCGAGCAGGCGATGGATGCCCTGCGCTGCCCGCCCGGCGACGAGAAGGTCACCCACCTCTCCGGCGGCGAGAAGCGCCGCGTGGCGCTGTGCAAGCTGCTGCTGGAGAAGCCCGACCTGCTGCTGCTGGACGAGCCCACCAACCACCTCGACGCCGAGAGCGTGCTCTGGCTGGAGCAGCATCTCCAGCAGTACGAGGGCGCCGTCATCGCCGTCACCCACGACCGCTACTTCCTCGATCATGTCGCCCAGTGGATCGCCGAGGTCGATCGCGGCCATCTCATCGGCTACGAGGGCAACTACTCCACCTACCTGGAGAAGAAGGAGGAGCGTCTGGCCGTCCAGGGCAAGAAGGACGTCAAGCTCGCCAAGCGCCTCAAGGAGGAGCTGGAGTGGGTCCGCTCCAACGCCAAGGGTCGCCAGGCGAAGTCCAAGTCGCGACTGAACCGCTACGAGGAGATGGCCGCGGAGGCCGAGCGCACCCGCAAGCTCGACTTCGAGGAGATCACCATCCCGCCGGGGCCGCGCCTGGGCAACCAGGTGATCGAGGCGTCCGACATCGAGAAAGGCTTCGGCCAGCGGGTGCTCATCGACGGGCTCTCCTTCTCGCTGCCCCCGAACGGCATCGTCGGCGTCATCGGCCCCAACGGCGTCGGCAAGACCACGCTGTTCAAGACCATCGTCGGCCTCGAGCCGCTCGACGGCGGGGAGCTGAAGGTCGGCCAGAGCGTCAAGATCAGCTACGTGGATCAGAACCGCGAGAACATCGACCCGGACAAGAACCTCTGGGAGGTCGTCTCCGACGGGTTGGACTTCATCCAGGTGGGCAAGGTCGAGATCCCCTCGCGCGCCTACGTCTCGCAGTTCGGCTTCAAGGGCCCCGACCAGCAGAAGAAGGCCGGTGTCCTCTCCGGCGGCGAGCGCAACCGCCTGAACCTGGCGCTCACTCTCAAGCAGGGCGGCAACCTGCTGCTGCTGGACGAGCCGACGAACGACCTGGACGTGCAGACCCTCGGCTCCCTGGAGAACGCCCTGCTGAACTTCCCGGGCTGCGCCGTGGTCGTCTCCCACGACCGCTGGTTCCTCGACCGTGTGGCCACCCACATCCTGGCCTACGAGGGGACCGAGGAGAACCCGGCGAACTGGTACTGGTTCGAGGGCAACTTCGAGGCGTACCAGGAGAACAAGGTCGCGCGCCTGGGCGAGGACGCCGCTCGCCCGCATCGCGTGACCTACCGTCGCCTCACCCGCGACTGAGCGAACGAGCCGGGGCGCATCGCGCGCCCCGGCTCAGCCGGCCGCCCGGGTGTCCGAGAGCGCGGGATCCAGGCTTGCCACGATGCGGGAGGACGGCGTGCCGGAGACGTTCTGCGGCGCCATCTCACGGGTCACGACGAGGGAGTCGGCCGTCTCGGGGGACGTGAAGCGGAGCAGGCCGTCCCGGGACATCTCCAGGACGCCGAGGTCGGTCCGGGCCCCGTCGGAAGTCCCCCACAGCTGCAGCACCTCCCCCTCGTAGGCCACCACGCCCTCGGCCCGTACGGCGAGACCGTCGGGGGTGATCACCGCGGCCCAGTCCCCGTTGTCGCTGAGTCCGTCGATGAGCTCGGCGTCGGCAGCGACGCTGTACTGCGCCCAGGTGCTCGCGAAAGCCTCCGAGGCGGCCCGCTCCCGCCGCGCGTCGATCAGGAGCCCGCCCAGCACCAGGACCCCGATCAGGGCGAGGACCGCGAGGGAGCGGGAGATCCAGGGCCGCCCTTTGCGGCGCTCGTGACGTGAGCTGCGCTTCTCGTCCACGGCGCGGAAGGCGAAGGCCGGCGAGGGTGCCGGGCCGGTCTCGCCCTGCGGGACGTCGGCGGAGGGCGAGGAGGAGACGGGGGTCGCGGCGCTGTGGACGGCGCCGGCCACCGCGGGCGGGCCGACCATCCGGCGCTGTGAATCGGTGCCCAGGACCGGGGTGGAATAGGTGCCGTGATAGAGGGCCTCGGGGGCGGCGCCGAAGCCCTCGAGCACCGCGAGGTGCAGATCGCGCGAGGGCGGGACGGCGGTCAGCAGCGTCAGGGAGGCGGCGGCCTCGAGGGCGTGGCGGTGCACGCCCGCCGTCCCGGGATCGACGGTGAGCTCGCGCAGCCGATGACGCTCCTGCTCGCCGGCCAGGGCCAGGGCATCCAGGGCGGCCAGGGCACGGAGATCGGGGTCCTGGGGCCCGCCGAAGGCCACCAGCTGGTCGAGCACGCGGGCGAGCACCCCGGCCGCCTCGCCGCGCTGGGGACCGGTGGCATCGAACCGACCCTGGGCGGCGGATTCGACGAGGGCGCGCTGCGCGGACGGCAGCTCCAGCAGGGTGCGCACCACCTCCACCTCCCGCCGGTCACTGGTGCGATCGAGCGTCGCATCGGGGGCGATCAGGGAGCGGACGTCCCCGCGGGGACGAGTGGCCACGGCCGCGCGACGGGCCCGGTGAAGCACCGCCGCCTCCCCGGGCAGCGCGCTCGCGGCGAGATCGGCCGCATCCCGCAGGCAGGAGCGCAGGACCGACACCGTCAGTCGTCCCGCGGTCGCCGAGGAATCGGTGACATGCACCGCGAGTCCGTGGATCCGCGGGCCGAGCACGTCGACCAGGGCCGCCGCCGCGCTCCGGTCGCCCGCGGAGGCGCGAGACAGCAGGGTGCGGGTCGGATCGAGCTCGTTCCCGAGATCGACGGTGTCCTCCGGGATCCCCGACGGGCCCCCCGTCCGTGTGTCGCTCCCCATCGGGCGCCTCCGTGCGTGCTGAGCAGTTCCCCGCCTCCCGTACCCCACGCGGTGGCGACCATTGTCGCTCCTCGCAGGTGACGATCGTCCCACAGATCACCGCCGCCCGCGCGGCCGCTGGGTCCGATCGGTGCGGAGGATGAGACCATCGACGCTCGTCCGATCCCCCTGCAGCGTCCGGAAGGTCCCCTCCCTGTGCCGACCCGTCGTCAGATCCTGCTGTCCACCGCTGCGATGGGACTGGCCGGGGCCGGGACCCTCGCCGGCTGCACCCGCGGCGGCCCCGAGGGCACCGCACCCTCCGACACCCTGCGGATGCGGGTCTGGGACGACGCCGCCGCGGCGGCCTACGAGGACGCGCTCGCGGCCTTCACCCGCTCCACCGGCATCGATGTCGACGTCGAGGTGATGGTCTGGGACGACTACTGGAAGCAGCTCCCCCTGGACATCGCCGACGAGGCGCTGCCCGACGTGCTGTGGATGAACACCGCGAACCTCGCCGGCACCCGCGCCAGCGGCCGGCTGCTCGAGGTCGGCCCGCTCATCGGGGACGTGGCCACCCAGTGGGAGGAGGCCGCCACGGACCTGTACCGGGTGGGCGGCGAGCTGTGGGGCGTGCCGCAGATGTGGGACCAGTCCATGCTCGTCGCCCAGGACGAGCTGATCGCCGAGGCCGACGGCGACCCCTCCGCCCTGACGGCCGATCCCGAGGCGCCGAGCGACCCCCTGCGGGACCTCGCCCGGGCCCTGACGACGGACAGTGGCGGCCTCCACCCCGGTGACGACGGCTTCGCGGCGGAGAACCGCGCCACCTTCGGCTTCAGCGCCCACCCGGACCGCACCGCCGTGCTGGGCCCCTTCATCGCCGGCCAGGGCGGCGCGTGGCAGGACGAGGAGGGAACCTTCTCCTTCGCCTCCGCGAAGGGCACGGCCGCCGTCCAGTACCTCGCCGACCTCGCCGCGGCGCACCTCGCCCCCGCGGGCGCCGAGACGGTGGCCGACGACACGCTGTGCCAGAACCTCTTCCTCGAAGGCAAGCTCGGACTGCTGCAGACGGGCACCTACGACCTGCACGCGATCGCCGGTGCGGTCGAGGACTCCTTCCCGTGGTCGGTGCATCCGGTGGTCGCCGGGCCCGAGGGCGCCCACCCCCTGGTGCACGCGATCGCGGCGGTCGGTGTCGACCCGGACGACGAGGACCGTGCCGCCGCGATCGGGAAGCTGCTGACCTTCCTCGGCGGCGTCGACGGCCAGCGGCCGCTGGCCGAGAGCCGTCTGGGCATCCCCGCGCACCGCGAGCTGCTCGCCACCTGGCAGAAGGCCTGGGAGACGGAGGGCGTGGACGTCTCGGCGCTCACCACGGCCCCCGACGAGCCCGCGCTGCCCGAGATCGGGAACCGCTCGGCGGAGGGCACCGGCGCCGCGCTGCCGGTCATCGCGACGATCTTCCAGGGGAAGGCGACGGCCGAGGAGGCGCTCCCGCGAGCCCAGCAGGCGGCACGCACGGAGCAGCACTGACTCCCGTCACTCACTCTGCAGGTTTGACCCGGATCATGCCCTCCTGGGTGACGGTCGCCACCAGGTCCCCGGCGCGGTCGAACAGCTGGCCGTGGGTCAGCCCGCGCCCGCCGGAGGCGGAGGGGGAGCGCTGGACGTACAACAGCCATTCGTTGGCGTCGACGTGCCGGTGCCACCAGATCGCGTGGTCCACCGTGGCCATCCGCAGCCCGGGCGTGATCCAGCTCAGCCCCTGCCGGCGCAGGATCGGCTCGAAAGGCGTGTAGTCGCTCGCGAAGGCCAGGATCGCGTCGTGCAGCAGCGGGTCGGCCCGGACCGGGGCGAGGGTGCGCATCCACACCATCTGCGTGTCGGCCGTGTCCGAAGCGGGGTCGGGCCGGAGGTAGATGGGGTCCGTGACGTGACGGATGTCGATGGGGCGCTGCGTGGCCCAGTACCGGGCCACCGGATGATCGATCCCGCGCAGCACCTCGGCGGTCGTCGGCAGCCCTTCGGGGTCCGGTGCCTGCGGCGCGCGCTCCTGGTGCTCGAGTCCGTCCTGCTGTTCCTGGAACGACGCGGTCATCGCCAGGATGGTGCGCTCGGGCTCGTCGGCCGAGCGGGCCGGCTGGGTGGCCAGCACGCGCCGCACCGAGAAGGAGCCGCCGTCGCGCAGGGCATCGACCTGGAAGCGGATCGGATGGGAGGGATCCCCCGGAGCCAGGAAGTAGGAGTACATCGAGTGGATCCGCCGTCCCGCGGGGGTGGTGCGGCCCACCGCGGTCACGGCCTGGCCCATCACCTGGCCGCCGAACACGTGCCCGCCCGGATGCGGGGAGGAATCGCCCTCGAAGGCGGCGACGGTCGCGGGCGTGGCGAAGTCCGCGGCGGTCTCGATCTCGCGCAGGTCGAGCAGGTCGATCAGACCGGCCGCGATCTGGGAGGGGTCAGGGCTGGGGCTCATCATGTCGTTGATCGTACTGGTCATGCGGGGACTTACGATGGGCGGCATGGATCAGCCGCACCACCTTGACATCGACGTGCCCGTCCGCTGGACCGACCTGGACGCCTACGGGCACGTGAACAACGCCGCCATCGTGCGGCTGCTGGAGGAGGCCCGCATCGGCGCCTTCTGGAAGGCGCCGGAGGAGCAGATCGCGCTCGGTGCCCCGGCCCCCGCCGCCGCTCTCCCCGGCGGAGGGACGGGCTCACCGGTCTCCACCGTGATCGCCTCCCAGCGCATCGAGTACGTGCGCTCGATGGGCCACCGCCGGGACGGGGCAGTGGTGCGGCTGTGGCTCTCGAGGCTCGGAGGAGCGAGCCTCAGCGTGGACTACCTGGTGCTCACCCGCGACGATCCCGCCGGGGACGCGCCCTATGCGCGGGCCCGCACCGTGGTGGTCATGGTCGACGCCGCCACCGGCGCCCCGATCCGGCTGGACGGGGAGACCCGTGGCCACCTCCAGCAGTTCACCGGGGACCCGCTGAGCTTCCGCGGCTGATCAGGTCAGGTGGTCCGGGACGGTCCCTCCGGCCGCCGGGGCCTGACCGCCGTCGACCGTGTTCACCAGCGAGTGCGCCGCGCGCTCCAGGTAGTCCCACAGGGTCTGGGCGTGCAGCGGCGCCAGATCCAGCGTCCGGACCGCGTCGTGCATGTGCCGCAGCCAGGCGTCGCGGGCGGCGGGGGAGACGGGGAAGACCGCGTGGCGCATCCGCAGTCGCGGATGCCCGCGGGTCTCCCCGTACGTCTTCGGCCCGCCCCAGTACTGCTCGAGGAAGGTGCACAGACGCTCCTTGGCCCCGGTGAGATCCTCCTGCGGGTACAGCGGGCGCAGCAGCGGGTCCTCGGCGACGCCTTCGTAGAAGCGGTCCACGAGCGCCACGAAGGTCGCGTGGCCGCCGACGGCCTCGAAGAAGGAGATCTGCTCACTGGAGGGCACGTGGTCTCCTCGGGTCAGGACTGCAGGGAGTCGGCGAAGCGGGGCAGGGCGAAGGAGATGTCGGTCTCGGCGAAGGCGTCGCGGACGCGACCGCGCAGCTCCCGCTCCAGGCCCCACTGCTCGCCGGGAGCGGTCTGGATGATCACGCGGCGCTGGTAGCGGTTGGCGTCGACGTCCAGCATCCCGCTGATGTCTGCCGGGGACTGGATGATCTCCGACCAGTGGGGATCCTTCGCCAGCTCCAGGGTGACCTTCCTGAGCACCGTGGTGACCACGTCGTCGTCCGCCTCGGCGTCGATGTCCAGGACCACCACGGCGTTGGAGTAGCCGCGGGAGTAGTTGCCCACGCGGATGATCTCGCCGTTGCGGACGGTCCACAGCACGCCGTCGATGCCGCGGACCTGGGTCACCCGCAGGTTGATGCCCACCACGGTGCCCTCGGCGTACTCGGCGTCGACGTAGTCGCCCACGGCGATGATGTCCTCGAAGAGCATGACGATGCCGGCGACCACGTCCTTGATGATCGTCTGAGCGCCGATACCGGCGGCCAGGCCGATCACGCCGAGGGAGGCGATCACGGGAGCGATGTTCACCCCGATCTTGTCGAGGATCATCACCGCCGCCACTGCCCAGATCAGCATGTGCGCCACATTGCGGGCGACGTTCGAGAGGGTCTCGGCGCGCTGCTCACGGCGGGTCTGGGCGACCTTCTGGGAGCGGGCGTCGCGCTTGACGACGGCACCGGCCACGCTCGAGAGCTTCGTGCCGGACTCCGCCATGGTGCGGAAGAAGCGTCGCAGCAGCCAGCTGGCCACCATGCTGGCCAGGGCGGCGGCCACCAGGATCACCACGATCATCAGACCGTCGCTGGTCAGCCAGCGCACCAGGGAGTCCATCAGACTGAGCGCCTGGTCGCTGCCAGGGTCGGCGAGAAGGGTTCCGGGGTCGAAGAGGTCCTCAGGCATGGCCCCGACCCTAACGCCCACCGGTGCGCAGTGTCTTCAGAGCGGGGGCCAGCAGGAGGCCGACGAGATAGAGCCCACCGAGCACGATCGTGACCACCCCGACGGGCAGCGACGCGGGCAGCAGGTGCTGGGCCACGAGATCGGCCCCGCCCAGCAGCACCGCCCCCATGGCGGCGCTCGCCCCGAGCGGGATGCCGGTGCCGGCGACCAGCCGCTTGGCCAGCTGCGGCGCCGACAGCGCGACGAAGGCGATCGGCCCGGACAGCGCGGTCACCGCCGCGACCAGCACCACCGCCAGCAGCAGGATCCGCCGCCGGGTGCGCTCCACCGCGAGGCCGTGCACCGTGGCGACGTCATCGCCGAGCTCGAGCTGGCGCAGCAGGGGGATGCAGACCAGCAGGGCGGGCACGGCGAGGAGCAGCAGGACCAGCACCGGCAGCATCCCGGCCCAGTCGACCAGGGACAGCGTCCCGGCGCCCCACATGCTCGCGGCCATCGCGACCTCGTCCTGGGCCTGCAGCAGGATCCAGACGTTCAGCGCATGGAGCATCGCCGCGATCGCGATGCCCACCACGATCAGCCGGAATCCCTGCACCCCGTCGCGCCGCGCCAGCAGGTACACCACGACAGCGGCGCCCAGGCCTCCGGCCAGCGCCCCGACGGTGGTGGCCGCACCGCCCAGTGCCCCGGCGAGCGCCGGGGGCGCCACCAGGGTCAGCAGCAGCACGCCGGTGTAGGCACCGGTGGAGAAGCCGAGCACGTCGGGCGAGCCCAGCGGATTGCGGGTGAGGGTCTGGAAGATCGCGCCGGAGAGCGCGAGGGCCGCACCGAACACGACGGCGGCCAGGGCCCTGGGCAGGCGCCACTGCAGGACGATGGTGCTGGTGAACTCGCCCCGGCCCAGCAGGGCCTGCAGCAGCTCCCCGGGGCCCATCGGGTAGTCGCCGCGGGAGAGGGAGACGAGGGTCACGGCGACGGCGAGGGCCACCAGGACGCCGACGACGAAGCCGCCGCGCCTCCGCCGCGTCCTCGTCGTGGGGTCGGCGGTGGTCGGGGCGCTCATATGCCGCTCGCCCGTCGCCGACGGACCAGGATGATCAGCACCGGCGCGCCCAGCAGGGCGCCGACGATGCCGACGGGCACCTCACCGGGCCACATCACCAGCCGCGCGATGACGTCTGCCGCCACCATGATCACCGCCGAGAGCAGAGCGGCCAGCGGCAGCAGCCGCGTCTGGTCGGGGCCGACCACCCACCGGGCGACGTGCGAGGCCATCAGGCCCAGGAAGACGATCGGGCCGGCCAGCGCCGTGGCGGAACCGGCCAGCAGCGTGATCGCGAGCACCAGCAGGAAGCGGGTGCGCTGGACGTGCGCCCCGAGCGCGGCGGCCATGTCCTCCCCGAGGGTCAGCGCGTTCATCGGCCCCGACAGCACCAGGGCGAGCAGCACGCCGAGGACGGCCACCGGCAGGGCGGGCAGCGCCGTCTCCCAGCCGCGCTGGGAGAGGTCACCGCTCTCCCAGATCAGCAGGATCGAGTACTCCCGCGGGTTCGACAGGCGGAGGGCGGAGGTGATCCCGGCCAGGACCGCCCCGAGCGCGACCCCCGCCAGGGTGAGCCGCTCGGGCGTGATCACCCCGGCACCCAGGGTGCCGATGAGGAAGACGGCCAAGGTCGCGAGGAAGGCTCCGACCAGGCAGGCCACGACGAAGGCGGCGGGCGAGGAGGCTCCCAGCAGCACGATCGCGAGGACGACGGCGAAGGCGGCCCCGGCATTGACCCCGAGCAGACCGGGCTCGGCCAGGGGGTTGCGGGTGAGGACCTGCATCAGCGCCCCGGCCAGCCCCAGTGCCGCTCCCGCCGCGAGGGCGATCACCGTGCGCGGAAGGCGCAGACCGATCACGCTCGAGTAGTCCGCGACGGGGATCCCGAGGGCGTCGGCCCGCTGCTGCGGCCCCTGTCCCGATCCCAAATGGGTGGCGGCGTCCAGCAGGATGCGGCTGACCGTGCTCGGAGCCACCAGGCGCGAGCCGAGGTAGAGGCTGAGAGCGCTCAGCACGAGGAGGGCGAGCAGCGCCAGGGAGAGTGCGACCGCCCGGCGAGGGCGGCCCGTCGTCGAGGTGGGTGAGCGTCCGGTCACAGTCTGCTTCCGAGAGGTGGTGGGGCCTTCTCGCCCCGTGCAAGGTAAGGGTAGCCTTCCCTGTGGTCCGCTCGGGACCGCCTCTCACCTCTTGGTTCACACGGAGCACCCCATGAACTCTCGTCGCAGCCTGCTCGCGGTCCTCGCCGCGGGATCCGCCACGTCCGCGCTCGCCGCCTGCGGCGGCGGTTCCGGAGCGGAGGACTCCTCGGGCGCCTCCGACGGCGCCTCCGACAGCGGGGCGTTCCCCGCCGAGATCGACACCGCCGCCGGCACCGTCACGGTCGAGGCCGCCCCCGCCCGGGTGGTGGCACTGGGCTGGGGCGATGCGGAGACGGCGCTCGCGCTCGGAGTCCAGCCCGTGGGCGCCTCCGACTGGCTCGACTTCGGTGGGGAGGGCGTCGGGCCCTGGGCCGAGGGGCTGTACGACGAGCCGCCGACGCTGATCGAGACCCTCGAGCCCTCCTACGAGGCGATCGCGGCGCTGCAACCCGATCTGATCCTGGACGTCAAGAGCTCCGGAGACCAGGAACGTCACGACCGGCTCAGCCAGATCGCCACCACGGTGGGGGTGCCCGAGGGCGGCGAGAACTACCTCACCACGCCCGATCAGCAGCTGCAGATGATCGCCACGGCGCTCGGAGCGGCCGACGCCGCCACCGCCCTGCAGCGCGAGATCGACGGGCACTTCGTGCAGGCCGCCTCCGCGCACCCCGACTGGGAGGGGCTGACCGTGACCGCGGCGACCCGCACCTCCGAGGGGTGGGGTGCCTACATCGACGGCACCGAGCGCGTGGAGTTCCTCGAGCGTCTCGGCTTCACGCCATCGCCCGAGATCGCCGAGCTGGAGGCTTCCGCCTCCGGTTTCTCGGTGGACATCTCCGCCGAGCAGCTGGACTTGCTGGACGCCGATCTCCTGGTGGCCTTCCCCATCTTCCTGGAGACCACCGAGATCACCGAGGACCCGCAGTGGCAGCAGATCCCCGCCGTCGCCGACGGTCGGGCCATCGTCATGGACGGGGACCTGTCCTCGGCCTACTCGCTCGGCTCGGTGCTGGCGACCGAGTACGCCGTGGAGAAGATGGTGCCGCTGATCGAGGGAGCGCTCGGGGCCTGAGCGCCCGCCCGGATCACGGGAGGTCAGCGGCGCGGACCCGCTCCTGGCGCGCCACCGTGGCGCGCCCCTCGATGATGATGCGGCGCAGACCGAAGGGGGCCTCCTCCGCATCGGCGAGCCAGGCGTCGGCGTCGTCGAGCACGCTCTGCCCACCGAAGTGCGAGGGGAAGTAACCGGCCACGATGCGATTGGCGATCTCGGTCGAGCGCTCCTGCCAGACCTGCGAGATCGCGGCGAAGTACCGCTGGCGGTAGGGCGCGATCAGCGAGTCGTCGACGACGCGTCGGAAGCCGAGGATCACCGCGGTGATCGACTCGTTGGCCAGGGTGTCCTTCTCGACCGTGCGACGCCAGGCCTTCGCCTTGGCCACCTCCGTGGGCAGGGCGGCCTTCGCGGTCAGCGCGCTCTTGCGGCCGGACTGGGTGTCGTCGGAGGCGAGCTGCTCGTCGATGCCGGCGACGTCGATCCCGCCGAGGACCGCCAACGAGATCACGAGCTTCCAGCGCAGATCGGTGTCGATCGGGCGCCCGGCCAGGGTGACCGAGCCACCCAGCAGGCCCTCGAGGGTCTCCCGGTGCGCCTCCGTGCGGGCCAGGCGCGCGAAGGTCTCCACGAACTGCAGCTGGGCGTCCGATCCCGCGGCGGCCGATGCGGCCAGCGCCCAGACGGCGTCGGCCGCGGTCTCGGTGCGCAGCAGGCGCTGATCCGGGGCGGCGTAGGGCCCGGCGACGGTCTCCAGCTGCTGCAGGAGGGTGCGGACGATGGAGGAGGAGCCCTCCCCGGTGAGGTGGGCCAACACGAGCTCCTGGTAGCGGCGGCTGGGCAGCTCGCCGTCGCGCACCATGTCCCAGGCGGAGGACCACACCAGGGTGCGGGCCAGCGGATCCTCGAGGTGGCGCAGATGCTCCATGGCGACGGAGAGCGAGGCCTCGTCCAGGCGGACCTTCGCGAAGGCGAGGTCGCCGTCGTTGACCAGCCACAGGTCCGCGCGCCTGCCCGTCAGCTCCGGCACCTCGGTCAGCGACTCCTCGACGTCGATCTCGACCGACTCCGTGCGCTCCAGCCGTCCGCCGCGCACGGTGAAACCGCCTACCTGCAGCCGGTGCGGGCGCAGGGTGGGGTGCTCCTGCGGGGCGGTCTGCTCGATGGCGAAGCGGGTCACCGCGCCGTCGGCGTCGCGCTCGATGAGCGGGCGCAGGGTGTTGACCCCGGCGGTCCGCAGCCACCGTTCGGCCCAGGTGCCCAGGTCGCGACCGCTGGTGGCCTCGAGCTCGACCAGCAGGTCCGTGAGCTCCGTGTTGCCCCAGGCATGCTTCGCGAAGTAGGCGCGGACCCCGGCGAAGAACTCGTCACGACCGACATAGGCGACCAGCTGACGCAGCACGGAGGCGCCCTTGGCGTAGGTGATGCCGTCGAAGTTGGTCTCGACCGCCTCGAGATCGACCATGTCCGCCACGACCGGGTGGGTCGAAGGCAGCTGATCCTGCTGATAGGCCCAGCCCTTCTCGGACAGGGCGAAGGTGGTCCAGGAGTCGGTCCACTGGGTGACCTCGGCGCTGGCGAGCGTCGAGGCGTACTCGGCGAAGGACTCGTTCAGCCACAGATCGTCCCACCACCGCATGGTGACCAGGTCACCGAACCACATGTGGGCGAGCTCGTGCAGGATCGTGAGGTCGCGACGCTCGCGGATCGCGTCGGAGACCTCCGAGCGGAACACGTAGGACTCCACGTAGGTGATCGCCCCGGGATTCTCCATCGCCCCCATGTTGTACTCCGGCACGAACACCTGGTCGTACTTGCGGAACGGGAAGTCCTGGTCGAAGGCCTCCTCGTAGAAGTCGATGCCGAGCTTCGTCACGTCGATGACGTTCTGGGCGTCGACGTGCTCGGCGAGCGAGGCGCGGGCGAACACGCCCATCGGCACGGTGCGGCCGTCCCGGGCGGTGATCTCCCCGGTGCCGCCCTGGTAGTTGCCGGCGATCAGCGCGACGAGATAGGTGGAGATGCGCTCGGTGGGCTCGAACGCCCAGGTGGCGACGTCGGGACGGTGCTCGAACGGCACCGGCTGCGGGGTGGGGGCGTTGGAGATGAGCCGCCAGTGGTCCGGGGCGGTGACCGTCAGGCGGAAGGTGGCCTTGAGGTCGGGCTGCTCGAAGCAGGCGAACATGCGGCGGGCGTCGGAGACCTCGAACTGGGTGTACAGGTACACCTCGTCGTCGACCGGGTCGACGAAGCGGTGCAGCCCCTCGCCGGTGTTCATGTAGACCCCGTCGGCGACGATCCGCACCACGTTCTCGCCCTCGAGCAGGGCGGGCAGGCGCACGCGCGCGCCGTCGAAGCGCGAGGCGGGATCCGGGAGCAGCTCGCCGTTGAGCTCGATCTCCTGCACCGACCGGGCGATGAGGTCGACGAAGGTCTCCTGCGCGGTCGAGGAGGAGACGACGATCGTGGTCTCGGTGCGGAACGTCTCCGGGCCCGTCGTGAGGTCCAGACGGATGTCGTAGGAGTCGGTGGACAGGAACGAAGCGCGGCGGCGGGCCTCGTCGCGAGTGAGATTCTCGGATGCCATGGGCCCCATCCTGCCACCGCGGCTGCCGAGCGGCTCCACGGCGCGCAGAGACCGGTCGGGCCCCACAGATTCCGCTGCGTGCGGGGAGAAAGGACGGGACATCATGTCCGGGCCCCGATAGGGTCCGGCCATGACCAAGGCCGGGGCCGACGCTGCTCCACCGCGATCCACCGGTCTGCGGAGCATCCTCGGCGGAGCGGTCTGGAGCCTGTGCGAGGCCGCGCGATCGAACCCTCGCTGGCTCGCGCTCTCGCTCCTCGCCTCCCTGCTGCTCGCTCTCGTCCCCGCGGGACAGGTGCGCGCCGTGGCATGGCTGGTGGGGACTGCGGACGACGGCGTGCGCGCCGCAGCGCTCCCTCTCCTCGTGCTCACGGCGCTCGTCGGTGCCGGACTGGTCGTGGGCAGCGCGGAGAACCTCGTGGGCCAGCGGGCGAGCGTGCGCCTGATGCACGGGATGAACGATCGGCTGGCGCGGACCGCTGCGGCGATGGACGCCCGGCAGATCACCGATCCGCGCACCCATGCCCTGCTCGAGGGCTCCCGCGAGAGCACGTTCCTGCTCTCCCGAGGCCCCGGGGGCGTCATCAATGCCGTCTGCTCCCTCGTGGCGGCCGTCGCACTCGGTGCCGCGATCTGGCCGTTCTCACCACTGGCCGCAGGGCTCGTGGTGCTGGCCCTGGTTCCGAACCTGGTCAACTTCGCCTGGGCGGCAGGAATGCAGGACGCCCGCTTCGAGGAGGGTGCGACGCACGGCGCCCGCTTCCGATATCTGCTCGATCAGCTGGTGGGAGCACGCACGGCCACCGAGCTGGCCACGCTGGGGACGGCGACGAAGGTCGCGGACGACGCCGGAGCCGCCCACGCGCGCTTCAGCCGGATCAACGACCAGATCTACGCGGCACTGCTGCGCGGGGACATCATCGGAGGTGCGGTCACCGCCGTGCTTCTGGGCGGCGCCCTTCTCGCCGTCCTCGCCGAGGGTGGGGGAGCGGCGGGACTGAGCGCGGGCGTGCTCGGAGTGATCGCGGGCCTGCAGTCCACCCGCAGCGCCGGTTACGCCCTCGGGGACGTGATCTCCCTGGCTCCCCGCATCGCGAGATTCCGCGAGCTCGAGGAGATCCCGACGGGAGCGCCGCAGCAGGACGTCGTCGCCGAGGTACGACGGCTGGAGGCCACGTCCCTGTCCGTCACCTATCCCGGGCAGGAGAGACCTGCTCTCCAGGACGCCACCCTCCACGCCACGGCGGGCGAGACGATCGCCCTGGTCGGGATCAACGGTGCCGGCAAGACCACGCTGGTCTCCGCCCTGCTGGGCGTCATCGATCTCGACCACGGGACCGTCGAGATCGACGGATCCGACGCGAGTGCGCTCACCGCGGCGCAGCGGTTCAGCCGCTTCAGCCTGGTCACCCAGGAGTTCGGTCGCTACGAGATGACCGTGCGCGACGCCGTGGCGCTCGGCAGCACCCGCACCGACATCGCCGACGAGGAGATCTGGGCGGCCCTGGACGCTGCGCGTGCGGGGGAGCTCGTGCGCCGCCTCCCGGGCGGCCTCGACACGATGCTCGGCCCCCAGTTCGACGGGGTCGGACTCTCGGGCGGGCAGTGGCAGCGGATCGCCCTGGCACGCATCCATCTGCGCGGTGCCGGGATCCGGGTGCTGGACGAGCCCACGTCGGCGATCGATGCCGAGGCCGAGCAGGAGGTGTTCGCGCAGCTGCGGGAGACCGCCGCCGGACACATCACCGTCGTCGTCTCGCACCGCGCATGGACCCTGCGCGGCATGGATCGGATCCATCTCCTGGACGAGGGTCGCATCGTGGAGAGCGGCGACTTCGAGGAGCTGGCGGCTCCGGGGACCCGCTTCTCGGAGATCTTCGCGCAACAGCTCAGCTGACTCGGAACAGCCGTGGCCCCTTCGTCTCAGGCCTCGACCCGCCCCGGCAGGGCGGCGCTGAGCAGCAGGGTGACTCCCGCAAGCGCGGCGATCACCAGGTAGGTCGCCGCCAGCGCCGCCGTGCCGAGGCCGCTCAGCACGCCGATCACCGTCACGCCGGCAGAGGCGAAGAGCTGGACCACCACGAACATCGAGGTGTTGCCCTGTGCCACGGATCCGGCGGGCAGCACCCGGTACAGACCGGCGAACGTCGGGGCGGCGATCGCGCCGAACGTCAGTCCGATCAGGAGCACCAGGAGCAGGACGAGCCAGCGGGAGAGGTCGCCGGGCAGCCAGGTGTGGGCGGCGGCGATCAGCACCCCGACGCTCAGGGTGCCGGCCGCTCCGGCGCGCACGATCGGGCGGGTGCCCAGGCGGTCGCTCGCCCGGGCCGCCCACAGCATCGAGAGCAGCATGCCGACTCCGAGCACGCTCACCGGCACGGCGCGCCCCAGGTCCGACCCCAGCACGCCGCCCGCGAGCTCGCGGGCACCGAAGAGCGGAAGCATCGTCAGCTGCATGTACATCGTCAGCCCCACCGTGGACATCACGCCGATCCCCGCGGCGAAGGGGCGGATGGTGAGGAGCCGGATGTCCAGCAGCGGCGGGACGGAGCTGCGGAGCGCGTGCCGGACGTACAGCGCCACCAGCACACCTCCGGTCAGCACCAGCGGCCACGTCAGCATCCAGTGTGCCTGGGCACCCCATCGATTGATCCCCAGCAGCACCAGCACGAAGCCCAGCGGCAGCAGCGCCAGACCGACGCCGTCGACGCGTGCACCCTCGCGCGCTCCGGAGCCCCGGGGGAGGTGGCGCCATGCGACCCAGGCCACCAGCGCTCCGAGCGGGAGGTTGAGGAGGAAGATCCACTGCCATCCGCCGGCGGCGATCATCCCGCTGCCGAGGACCGGTCCGACCACCGGGCCGAGATTGATGACCATCGAGATGAAGCCCATGACGCGGCCCATCCGCTCCGCCGGGGTCGAGAGCGCGGCGATCGACATGGCGACCGGTTCGAGCATGCCGCCGGCCAGTCCCTGGACCACGCGGAACGCCGTCAGGCTGGGTACGTCCCAGGCCAGGGAGCAGAGCAGGGAGCCGGCGGTGAAGCCCCCGACGGCGAGCAGCATGACCGTCCTCGCCCCGAATCTGTCGGTCAGCCAGCCCACGAGCGGCAGGGAGACGGCGGCCGCGACGAGATAGACGGTCGTGATCCAGACGATCGCGGCCACGCTGCCGCCCAGCGCGAGTCTCAAGGGCTCCAGCGATGCGGTCACCGTGGTGCCGTTGAGGACCGAGAGGAACGCGGCGAGCGCCATCCCGCCCAGCACGAGGCGCGGGCGCCATGAGGTCGGGGCTCCGCTCGGGTTCGTGGTCTGAACTGTCATGGCGAGAATCTAAACTACACCGTGTAGTAAATGTCAAGGATGGATCGAGTAAGGTCCGCAGCGGTATGCTCGGGCCATGACAGTGAGCGATGCGGTCGCACCGGCGGGCCGACGGGACAAGAAGCGGGACATCCTCGAGGCTGCGGCGCCGGTGTTCGGCGAGCAGGGCTACGAGAGGGCGAGCGTCGAGGCGATCGCCCTGGCGGCCGGGGTCTCCAAGCCGACCGTCTACACCCACTTCGGCAGCAAGGAGGGTCTCTTCCGCGCCTCCGTCACGGACTCCGCCCGGCGGCTCAACGAGGACAGCGGGGAGGTGATCCGGCAGCTGGTCATCAGCGAGCGCTCCTGGCGCAGGAGCCTGACCAAGGTCGCCATGGCGCTGACCGCGTGCCGGCGTGACGACTGCGCGCGACGTCTGGACCGACTCGTCCATGCCGAGGTCGCGCGAGATCCGGAGGCGGTGGCGGCCGTGCGCAGGGCCGCGCGCGCACCGCTGATCGAGGCGCTCGCCGGGCGCCTGGCGATGCTGGGCAGCGCGGGGCTGCTGGCCATCGAGGATCCCATCGTCGCGGCCCGGCAGTTCCTCGCGCTGACGACCGCGGAGGTCGAGGATCTCACGGAGATGGAGACGGTCGACGTCTCCGAGGCGGCGCTGCGTCGCGCCGTCGACCGTGGCGTCGAGACCTTCGTGCGGGCCTACAGCGCCCCCTGATCCCGGTCACCGCCGCGTGAGGTCGAGATCCCAGCGGTAGTGCTCGGGAAGCCTCGGCAGCGGCCACTTCGGGTCCGGGAAGAAGTACTCGTAGCCGGCGGAGAAGGGGTAAGTCCACTCGGCGATGTGCTGCTCAGCCTCCTGGCCCGCCGCACGGATCGAGACGATCTCCTCGGGGGAGAAGTAGCCGGTGCGCTCGGCGCCCTCGAGCTCGTCCTCGTCCTTGTAGTGCCAGTCGCGGCGCGGCAGCACCACCAGGTCCAGCACCAGGTCGCGGGTGCACACCCCCTCCTCCGTGCGCTCATAGGGCGTCTCGAGGTTGATGTAGTAACAGCCCAGCGAACCGTCGTCCTTGTAGAACAGCCACACCGAGTACGGCTTCTCCGGCAGCGCGATCATGAGGATGCCGTTGCCGGTCCACAACTGCTTGGACTGCAACCGGGGTGCGGTGAACATGCCCTCGTCACCGGCACGGCGCAGGGCCGCACCGGAGGAGAGGACGGGCAGCAGAACCTCCGTGCCGGGAGCGATCCAGACCACCACGCCGCGCTCGTCGTCCAGCACGACGGTGCCGGGGCGGACGGTGCGGGTGGGGTGCTGCTGCGTGTAGTAGGTCCAGGTCACCTGGTCGCCGGGCGACCAGTGCGGGGAGGAAGACATGGTGGTGATCCCGGCCGGATCGGCCTCCACGGACGCCCCGTACCGTCCGGCCACCGGGCCGGGGCTGCGCTGCCCGTGAGGGGGTAGGCGTATGGGGCGACCATACCGCCTCCCACCCCCTCGCGCGGGCGGCGCGCCGCCGGTGCCCGCGGCTCAGGCGCCGATCGAGGCTCCGCGCAGCTGTGCGGACAGCGGGCACTCCATGGGGTCGGCATGGCCGAGCCCGACCCGGTTGAGGTACCGGATGATGATGCCGTAGGAGGAGATCAGGTTCGTCTCGGTGTACGTGATCCCGCGCTCGGCGCAGAACTCCTTGACGATCGGGCGGACCTTGCGCAGGTTCGCCGAGGGCATGCGTGGGAACAGGTGATGCTCGATCTGCAGGTCCAGCCCGCCCATCGCCCAGTTCATGGCGCGGCCGCCGGTGATGTTGCGGCTGGTGAGCACCTGCCGGCGCAGGAAGTCGACCTCGAGGTCCTTCTCGATCAGCGGCATGCCCTTGTGGTTGGGGGCGAAGGAGCCCCCCATGTAGATCCCGAAGACCGCCAGCTGCACCGCGAGGAACGCCGCCCCCATGCCGAGGCCCAGGGTGGCGAAGACGACCAGCGGGAAGCCGATGATGCGGGTCAGCACCAGGATCGCCTCGGCCCGGCGGTGCTTGACCCGCTCGTTGGTGAACACGGCGGAGATCGCCTCGTAGTGCAGGACGAAGGCGAAGAGGCTGAGCAGCGGGACGAACGCCCAGCCCTGCCGCTTGGCGAGCCAGCCCATGAACCCGGTGCGGCCCTTCTCGTCGCCGGGGACGAAGACCAGCACGCCGCCGGCGATGTCGCCGTCGCGGCCGATCGTGTTGGGATTCGCATGGTGCTTGTTGTGCTTGCGGGTCCACCAGGCGATGCTCAGCCCCACCACGAGGTTCCCGATGATGCGGGCGAACCACTCGTTGCGGCGCCCCGAGGAGAAGACCTGCTGGTGCGCGGCATCGTGCCCGAGGAATGCGGCCTGCGTGAACAGGATCCCGAACAGGGCCGCCACGGCGAGCTGCCGCCAGGTGCTCCCCAGTGTCAGCAGCAGGACGAACGCGCCGACGAAGGCGAGCGCGAGCAGTGCGGTGCGCAGCATGTACGAGCGGACGTTGCGGCCCATGAGGCCGGCGTCCTTCACCCGCTGCGAGAGTTCGAAGTAGTCCCTGGTCTGCGCGGCCGCACGAGGCCGGACAGGGCGGGGAGCAGCAGTGGTCGTCATGCCGCTGACGCTAGGGGGACGATGTGCGGTGCGGCGTCCCCCGCCGGAGCGAACCTCCACCCCCTACCGGGGTAGGGGGTCCGCGACCGGGATCCGGGCGGTGACGACGAAGCCGCCGTCGGGCGTCGGCCCGCTCTCCACGGTGCCGCCGAGCGCGGTGACCCGTTCCCGGGCGCCCGCCAACCCCATTCCGGAGCCGGGGATCGCCTCGTGTCCGGTGTCGGGAGGGGCGTTGGTGACCTGAACCGCCAGGGAGCCCTCGACCACGGCGATCCGTACCTCGATCGCTGCTCCGCGGGCATGGCGCAGGGCGTTGCTCAGCGCCTCCTGGACGACGCGGTAGCCGGTCAGTCCGACGGTGGGCGGCACCTCGGCCGGAGCGAGCTCGGTGCTGATCGTGGCCCCCGCGGCCCGGCTGGCCGCGACCAGCTCGGCGACGTCGGCGAGGCCGGGCATGGGCATCTCCTCGAGGGTGTCGTCGGTGCGCAGGGTCGCCAGCAGGGCGCGCATCTCCCCGAGGGCCTGCCGGGAGGAGGCGGCGATGTCCTCGAACTCCTGCTCGGTGCGGTCGTCCAGGTCCGGCAGGCGGAACTTCGCGGTGCCGGCCTGCACCGTGATCACGGACATCGAGTGAGCCACCACGTCATGCAGCTCGCGGGCGATGCGGCTGCGCTCCTCGAGCTCGTGGCGCCGTCGCACCTGATCGGCGCTGAGGGTCTGCGCCTGCTCCACCTGGCCGCTGACCAGGAGCCACTGCCGCACCGTGAGCCCCATCAGCACCACGCCGCCGCTGATCGCGACCAGCACCACTCCGTTGGTGGTGACCGCCCGCAGGGACTCGTCGGCCCGCGCCGCGGGCTCGGCGATCACCAGGGCAACCAGGGTCAGCAGGGCACCGCCGGACCAGGCGGAGACCGCCCAGAACCAGCGGTGCAGGACCGCCAGGACGGTCAGGGTGAGGCAGTGGGCGAGCAGGGCGGTGACCGGCCAGGGCCAGGGGAGCTCGGCATGGGCCCCGACGGTGGCCAGCATCGTGCCGAGGGCGGCGAGGACGGTCAGCGAGAGACCGGCCCAGGGCCAGCGCACCGCGAGCAGACCCGCGACGGGGGCGGCGATCGCCACGGCCATGGCCAGGGACGGGTGCACCGCGTAGAGGGAGGCGGTCACGGGCCATCCCACGACGGCCAGCACGAAGCCGACGAAGGCGACCGTCATCCTGATCCAGGCACTCTCGCGCAGGCGGGCATCGATCGTCGGTGCGGCTGCCGGCGCGGGCCGGCCGGTGCGCCGCGAGCCGGGCACGGCCCCGCCCAGCAGCGGAGCGGTCACCACGACGTCCAGCAGGGCGAGCGCATGGACCATGGCGGGCAGGGAGAGGGTGAGCGCGAGACCGATGACCAGGGCGAGCGACCACTGCCCGGGCACCAGGGCGTCCTCCGGCGGGAGCAGGCGCCCCCATGCCCAGTAGCTCAGCCCGCCGAGCGCGAGGCCCGCCCAGGCGAGGGTGACCGAGACCGTGATCACCCGGACCGGGAGCGCGATCAGGGCCTCGAACGCGAGGTCGAGCCAGCGTCGTGCGTCGGTGATCAGGCGCAGCAGCCCGACCGCACCGTGGCCGCGCGGCCGGTAGGCGGGGCGTTTCACCTCGAGTCCCCAATGTCGCAGCCGGGTACGGTCCAGCCGGGCGAAGCCCGAGGCCAGGGCCAGGGTGAGTGGGAACAGCAGCACACCCACCCAGGCGATCGCGAGCACCGCCGAGACAGCTGCCAAGGGCAGCAGCACCAGCGTCGCCACCAGCGTCAGGCCCAGCCCGGGCAGCAGCAGGGCGAGGTCGTGGCCGAGGCGGCGCAGACTGTGGCGGTCAGGGACGAGGAACACCGGGGCGACCTCTCGGGAAGCAGGGATACGGTGTCGCCATGAGTCCACCCGAGCAGGCCGACATCCGCGTGCTGATCGTCGACGACCAGTCGATGATCCGCGGGGGCTTCGAAGCGCTGCTGGACGCCCAGGAAGGGCTCCAGGTCGTCGGCACTGCCGCGGACGGTGCGGGCATCACCGAGATCGTCCGCCGGCTGCGCCCCGACGTGGTGCTGATGGACATCCGCATGCCCCAGGTGGGCGGACTCGATGCGACCCGGACGGTGCTGGCGATGCCCGGCACCCCACCGAAGATCATCATGCTGACCACCTTCGACGCCGACGAGTACGTGTTCGCCGCCCTCCGTGCGGGGGCGAGCGGGTTCCTGCTCAAGGATTCCACACCCGAGGAGCTGGTCCAGGCGGTGCGCGTGGTCGCCGGGGGTGACTCGCTGCTGGCACCGCGCGTGACCCGCGCCCTGATCGCCGATTTCGTGGCCCGTCCCGAGCGGTCCCCGCGGCCCGACGCCAGTCTCAGCGCGCTCACCGACCGCGAGCTCGACGTGCTGCGTCTGGTGGCGCAGGGTCTGGCGAACCGGGAGATCGCCGAGGAGCTGGTGATGGCCGAACAGACCGTGAAGTCCCATGTCTCCCGCATGCTCACCAAACTGTCCCTGCGCGATCGCACGCAGCTGGTGGTGGCCGCCTATGAATCGGGGCTGGTGCGCGCGGGGGAGTGACCCTCAGTCACGGGCGCTCACGCCAGGGCCGCCCACAGCAGGGCGGCGGCGCCGGCGAGGCACAGCAGCGCGATCAGCAGCAGGAGCACGCCGATCCAGGTCCCTCCCGTCCGACGCGCCGGTTGCGAGGCCGGCGGGTCGGGGACGGCGCGCTCGGTGGGAGAGCTCGCCGAGCGGGACAGGGCCGTGAGCCGCTCGTGGAGGCCCGGGGCGAGGCCGGTGAGCGAGGCGGGGCCGTCCAGCGGCACCTGGGGCAGGGCGTCCGTCGCCTCGACCCGGTCGGGGACCTCGAAGGCTCGGCCGTCGGCGGTGCGAGCCCATGCCGAGGCCGGGGCGGTCGGCGGCGGGATCCGGTCCCGGGCTTCCGCCGCGGTGGGCCGGCCCGCCGGGTCGGCCTCGAGCATCGCCTGCAGCAGCTCGCCCAGCGGCCCCATGGCCGGGTCGGCGCCGCCGGTGAGCACCTCGCTGACGCGCCGGGGGAGCTGGGCGGGCTCCAGGCGCTCCCGTGGGGGCAGCGGGGCGAGGGCCTCGAGGGCGCAGGCCGCGGCAGCCCAGACGTCCTGGGCGGCGGAGGTCCCGAGCCCCTCGAGGATCTCCGGGGCCATGAAGCCGGGGGTCCCGTGCACGAAACCGGTCTCCGTCAATCGCACGTCGGACTCGTGCAGTGCGATGCCGAAATCGGCCAGCAGCAGGTGC
The DNA here is from genome assembly GCF_017876545.1 of Brachybacterium sacelli. Classification (NCBI taxonomy): domain Bacteria; kingdom Bacillati; phylum Actinomycetota; class Actinomycetes; order Micrococcales; family Dermabacteraceae; genus Brachybacterium; species Brachybacterium sacelli. Next base: position 2,481,106 of record NZ_JAGIOD010000001.1, read on the forward strand.
GGGGAGTCCTCGCCGGTGACCTCCAGCAGCAGGTTGGCGGGCTTGACGTCGCGGTGGAACCAGCGGGACGCGTGCATCGCGGCGAGGGCGTCGAGCAGCTGCCGCAGCAGCTGGGCCACCAGCGAGGGCGAGAGCGCCCCGTGGTCGGCGAGCGCCCCGGCCAGGGTGCCACCGTGGACGAGGGGCATCACCAGCACGATCGTGTCGTCCTCCGCGACCCAGGTGTAGGGCGGCAGGAGGTGGGGGTGCGCGCCCAGACCCTGGGCCGAGCCGACCGTCTGCTCACGCACGAAGCGCAGCACCTCGGCGCCGTCGCGCTGACGCATCACCTTGGCCGCGCAGACCGCTCCGTACCGACGGTCGATCGCACGCCACAGGGACCCCGAGGCGCCCCGGGCGAGGGGATCGAGCAGCTCGATGCGGCCGGCGATGACATCGGACATGATGGTGGTCATGCTAGGGCACGGTCCCATCACCCCAGGAGCGCGCATGACCCGACGACCACGGTGGACACCACTGTCCCTGGTGCTGGCGGCCGCCCTGGCGCTCTTCGGCGTCGCCCCGGCCGCCCTCGCCGACCCCACCACCGATCAGGGCGATCCTCCTCAGCACGCCTATGCCGCCGAGGGTCAGGAGATCGCCGGTGGGGACTCGCTCGCACAGGCCGCGCCGATCGTCCCCGGGATCCATCGCGACACCTTCGATCGCGGCGGCGAGGAGCAGTTCGGCGAGGGGACGACGAAGTACTACCGGGTCGCCGTCGAGGACGGGCAGCGCGTCCACGCCGCAGCGACCATCGCCGCGCCGCCGTACCCCGAGGGCCTGCCCGAACAGGACAGCCCGCTGGCCGCCGGGGTCTCCTTCGTCACCGCGGGAGGAGAGGCCTGCGAGGAGAGCGGCACCGACGACGTGGGCGAGGCCTTCACCGGGGACGGCCCGATCACCACGACGGCCGTCTCCTCCACCGTCGGGTCCGACGGATGCTCGGGCGACGAACTGTTCGTGCAGGTCACCAGGGCCGGTACGAGGTCGGCCGAGGTGCCGCTGCCGATCGAGATCCAGGTCGCCGTCCAGCCCTCCGGGCTCGGCGGCGGCAGTCCCGTGGTGGACGAGGAGATCGAGGACGCCGGGGCCTCCCCGGTCGCTCCCGCGGACTCCGCACCGATCACGCTGGGGCGCTCCTTCGCCGGGGCCGCCCCGCTCGAGCCCGGCTCGTACGTGGTCGAGCTGGTGCCCGGCGAGACCGGACTGGTCAGGATCGAGGTGCAGGAGGGCCAGCGCCTGCGATGGCGCACCGAGGTGACCTCCGCGCCGGAGCAGGAGGCGGGCACGCTCTCGCTGCGCACCTTCAACGCCGCCCGCGCACCGGTGTGGGTCGGTGAGGGCACCATGCCGCTCAGCGGCTCCGACCGGGTCGCGGGCGGGGGCATGGGTGCTCCGGTCGACCTCGGCAATCGCAGCTCCGAGCTCGAGGCGGTGCAGACCGCGTGGGTGCCGGGCACCCACACCATCCAGCTCCAGCGCCTGCAGCGCGCGGCCGACGCCGACCCGGCGGGCAACGAGCCCGTCACGCTCATCCTCACCCTCGAGGTCGAGGGAGAGGTCGCCGAGGACGCCGCGGAGAGCCCCGTGCTCGAGCTCGGGGAGACCACCTCCGGGGCGGGGGACCGGGCAGGCCTGCTCGGGATCGACGGCGGCCTGGGCCGCATCGCCCTGTTCGTCGGGGCGGGCCTGCTCACCCTGATGGCGCTGACGACCGGCACCGCCGGCGTGCTGGTGCTGCGGCTGCGCCGGGGCTGAGGCTCACCCGCGCTCATCCGCTCCAGGCCTCCCACAACCGGGCATAGACGGCGCCGCGGGCGACCAGCTGGTCATGGGTGCCCTGCTCGACCACGCGGCCGTCGGCCATCACCAGGATGCGGTCGGCGACCATCGCCTGCGAGAGCCGATGGGCGACGATGATCGTGGTGCGGCCACGGGCGATCTCGAGCGCGGCCCGCTCGAGCACGCGGGCCCCGGAGGAGCCCTCGTCGGCCGTGGCCTCGTCGAGCACCAGCACCGCCGGTTCCCGCAGCGCGACGCGGGCGAGCGCGAGCTGCTGGGACTGCTCGGCCGTGAGCCGCTCGCCCTTCTCCCCGACTTCGGTGTCCAGTCCGAGGGGCAGGCGCTGCGCCCACACCTCGGCATCGACCCGGCGCAGAGCGGCCCACAGCTCCTCGTCGGTGGAGCGGGGGCTGGCCAGGCGCAGGTCCTCCCGCAGGGTGCCGCGGAAGACGTGCACGTCCTGGCTGACGATCGAGGCATGGGCACGGATCGCCTCGATGTCCGCGTGGGCCAGATCGACACCGCCGTGCAGCACCCGCCCGTGGCGGGGGACGAGGGTGCCGGCCAGGATCGCCGCGAGCGTCGACTTGCCGGCTCCGGAGGCCCCCACCAGCGAGATCACCTCGCCCGGAGCGATGTCCAGCCCCATCGGGTGCAGCACGGTGCGCTCCACGCCGTCCTCGTCGGTGCGGTAGGCGTGGGAGACCTCCTCGAGACGGATCGAGGAGTCCGAGGGACGCTCGTCGCCGGGAGAGGCGGCCGGATCGATCGAGGAGATCACCCCGACCATGCGCGAGACGCTCGCGACCGCCGACTGCACCTCGTCGAGGTTGAAGATGACGGCCATCATCGGCCAGAACAGGCTGATCAGGTAGATGCCGGCCGCGGTGACCACACCGATGGGCGCACCCGCCACGTGCACCATCACGAAGCCGAGCACCAGCACCAGCAGCAGGGCGAGGTTCTCGGGGATGTTGATGAGCCCGACCAGGCGGCCCACCAGGTACATCACCCGCATGTTCAGCACCGAGGCGGTCTCCGAGAGCACCGCGACGTGGCGGGTCTCGCGCCGCTCGATGCCGTAGGCGTGGACGGTGGGGATGCCGTGGATCGCCGAGAGCAGGCCCTGGGCGCGGGCGCCCATCGCGATCCGTTCCCGGCGGTACAGGGGCGCGGTGCGGCGCAGGTACCAGACGGTCGCGATCGCATACAGAGGAACCACGGTGACCACCAGGATCAGCAGCCACGGCGACAGCGTCGCCATGCCGATCATCGTCACCACGACGTAGAAGCCCATCTGGATAAGCGAGGGGACCAGGTTGTTCACCGCGCGTGCGGCCACGTCGACGTCGTCGGCCACCCGGGAGAGGGCGTCGCCGATGCCGGTGCGCTCCATGGTCTGCGCAGGCAGGTCGAGGGCGCGGTCGATGACGTCTTCGCGCATCCCCGCCAGGATCCGCTGGCCCAGGGCGGAGACCATCGACCAGCCTGCCGCGGCCAGCACCGCCTGCACCAGGCCCACGCCCAGGATCTGTGCGCCCAGCCGCCAGGCGTCCGCGGTGGTGCCGCCCCCGCCCGCCACCACGTCGACCGCCGCGCCGATGAGCCGGGGGAGGATCGCCGCGGCGGCGGCACCGCCGATGGTGACCAGGCCGGTCACCAGGGCGGCGCCCCAGTGCTCGCGGAGCTTGCCGAGCATGAAGGTGAGGGTGGCCCCGGCGCCGGCGATGGGCAGCAGCTGCGCATGCTCGGCGAGCTGGCGCCGAGCGGTGGCGTCCTGGGCCAGGACCTCCTCGAGCGGGCGCTTCCAGTCGATGTCGCTCATCGCTGCACCATCTCCCGGTAGTCGTCGTGCTCCATGAGGTCGAGGTGACCGCCCTCGGCGGCGATCCCGCCGTCGCGCAGATGCACCACCCGGTCCGCCGCCCGCAGCAGGGCGGGGGAGCGGGTGACCACGAGCGTGGCCCGGTCGGTGCGACGGCGGGCTGCGACCAGCGCCTCGGCGATGGCCTGCTCGGTGACCGCGTCGACCGCGGTGGTGGGGTCCTGCAGCACCATCACGGGGGTGTCCGCCGCGACGGCGCGGGCCAGGGCGATCCGCTGGCGCTGACCGCCGGAGAGGTTGGAGCCGCGATCGAGGATGCGCGAGTCGTACCCCTCGGGCAGGATCCGCAGCATGTCCTCCGCGCCCGCGGCGCGCAGGGCGGCGTCGGCCCAGGCGTCGTCGCTGCCGTCGGTCGCCGTGCCGTCCGGGGCACGAGTGGCCAGCTGCTCGCGCAGGGTGCCGTCGAAGAGGTCCACCACGTGCGGTTCGACCAGCAGGTCGCTGCGCAGTCCCGCGCGCTCGACCGGGGAGATCGCGGTCGTGCCCACGAGGGCGCCGGCGTCGTGGTGCCCGCTGACGGCATCGATGATCGCCTCACCGTCACGTACATCGGAGCAGGCCACGGCCACGAACGAGCCGTCGGGCACGCTGAGGCCGTACTCGGGCAGGTGCAGTCCGCCGGCACCGCCCCGGCGCTGCTGCGGGGCGCCGGCGCCGTCCCCGCGGTCGTCGCGGGCGACGGAGAGCGCGTCCAGGGTGAGGCCCGGGTCGTCCACGTCGCGCCCGAGATCAGTGAACAGGTCGCGCACACGCCGGGCGGAGGTGGACATGCTCGCCCACCACACCGGGATGTTCGACAGTCCCTGGAGCGACCCCATGACCTGACGGGCCACGCCGACCACGGCGATCAGCGCTCCGATGCCGAGCTCTCCCTGCAGACCGCGGAGGGTGGCGATCAGCACCACGGCGGCGAGCATCGCCCCGGTCACCAGGGTGGTGAGACCCGAGGAGATGCCGGAGTAGCGGGCGTTGACCAGCGCCGCCTCGAGGGCCACCCGGGAGCGGCGGCGGTAGTGCGCGCGGGCCCGCGACTGCACGCCGAGGCCCTGCAGCACCCGCAGGCCGTGGACCAGGTCGGTGGCCGTGGCGGCGGCCTCGGCTGCCTCGCTCTGCTGGGCGTCGTAGCGCCGGGACAGGGTCGGGGTGATTACGCGGACCACGAGGACCATCACCACGATGCCGGCCAGCATCGCGGCACCGAGCCACACGTCCTGCAGGGCCATCCAGCCCGTCGCCCCGAGGATGACCAGGCCGGAGGGGAAGAGCCACGGCAGCATGTCCAGCACGTCGGAGGCCTTGTCGGCGTCCGAGGTGGCGATCGAGAGCACTTCGCCGGCAGGGCGCCGGACCAGACGTGAGCGGGGGTCGAGCACCGCGCCGGTCAGGCCCACGCGCAGCCGGTGGCGCTCGTACATGCAGGCCTTCTGGCTCTCGACGAAGGTGTAGATCCACAGCAGCATCCCGATCAGGCGCACCCCGATGAGGACCGCCGCACCGATCAGCGTGACGGCGAGGTCCCCGGCGACGATCCCGCGGTCGATGACCATGCCCAGCAGGATCGGCATGACCATCTCGGCGGCCTCGGACACTGCTGCCAGGGGCAGCACGACCGCGAGCATCCGGGGGTGATTGCGCACGACGGAGGCCAGCACCCCGGGCCGGCGCGCGGCAGGGGTGCGGGACTCGGAGGCAGGGTCGGCTGCCGTGGACGGCTCCACGAGGGTCGAGGTATCGGACACCTGATAGATCCAACCCTGACGGGGGTCCAGGTGCAACGTGTTTTCCTCCCCGATCCCCGCAGCGCTCGACGGTGACAGAATGAGCGGACCGACCCCGACCCGAGGAGCTGCCATGAGCGAGAGATCCGTCGAGCTGTTCGTCGACCCCGTCTGCCCCTTCGCCTGGATGACCAGCCGATGGCTGCTGCACGCCGCCGCGGTCCGGGACATCACGCCGACGTTCTCGGTGATGTCCCTGTCCGTGCTCAACGAGGGGCGCGACCTCGATGAGGGCTACCGCCGGATGCTCGATGACGCCTGGGGCCCGGCGCGGCTGTCGATCGCCATCCACCGCCAGGAGGGCGCGGAGGCCTTCGCCCGCTGGTACAGCGCCTGGGGCGAGCGTTATCACGTGGGCGGACAACAGGAGGATCGTCGCGCCGTCGCCGAGCAGGCCCTCGCCGCCGCCGAACTGCCCGCCTCCCTGATCGAGGCCTACGAGCCCGTCGCGGGCGATGTCCTCGACGTGGCGCTGCGCGCCTCGCACGACGGGGCGATCTCCCGCGTCGGCGAGGACGTCGGCACCCCGGTGATCTCCTTCGGCGGGGGCACGGCCTACTTCGGCCCCGTGGTCTCCCCGGCCCCGAAGGGGGAGGAGGCCGGCCGTCTGCTCGACGCACTGGCCACCATGGCCGAGATCGACGGCTTCTACGAGCTCAAGCGCACCCGGGCCGACGGCGTCGACCTCAGCTGACGCCGCCCCGGTCCCCGCCCCACCACAGAGAGAGACACCCCGACATGCGCGTGCACATCGGCACCGACCACGCCGGCTTCGAGCTGAAGAACCGGCTGGTCGCGGCATTGCAGAAGAAGGGCCATGAGGTCACCGACCACGGTGCCCACCACTACGACGCCCTCGACGACTACCCGCCGTTCTGCACCGACGTGGGCGAGGCCGTGGTGGCCGGGCCGGGATCCTTCGGAGTGGTCATCGGCGGCTCCGGCAACGGCGAGCAGATCGCCGCGAACAAGGTGACGGGGGTGCGCGCCGCCCTGGTGTGGAACGAGGACACCGCCCGCCTCGCCCGCCAGCACAACGATGCCAACGTGATCTCCGTCGGCGCACGCCAGCATTCGGAGGAGGAGCTGGAGAACCTCATCGACCTGTTCCTCGCCGAGCCGTTCTCCGGCGAGGAGCGCCACCAGCGCCGCATCGACCTGATGGCCCGGTACGAGGAGACGGGCGGCTACGGCGGGTCCGCCTCGCCCACGCAGCCGTAATGCCGGAGGGCCACACCGTCCACCGGCTCGCCGCGGCCCTCGAACGCAGCTTCGGCGGACAGCGGGTGCGCGCCTCGAGTCCCCAGGGCCGCTTCTCGGACGCGGCCGAGCTGGACGGACTGGTGCTGCTGGGCGCCGAGGCGGTCGGCAAGCATCTGTTCCTCCCGCTGGCGCCGTCGGCCGACGTCGCAGCGGACTCCCCGGTGGTGCTTCACGTGCACATCCACCTCGGTCTGTACGGGTCGTGGACCTTCGCCGGGGACCCGGGCTTCGCCGACGCCCACGCGATCGGAGCACCGCGCCTGCGCGTGGGCGAGCAGGAGGAGGCGGTCGGTGCGGACTGGCGCCGCCTGGTGCCGCGCCCGACGGTGCGCCTGCGCCTCGCCGGGCCGAGCGGGCTCGCGGACCTCACCGGACCCGCCACCTGCGAGGTGCTCGACGCCGTGGGCCGGCAGGCGGTGCTGGACCGGCTGGGCCCGGACCCGCTGCGCCCCGATCCCGACGGGGCGGGGCGGCGACGCTTCGCGGAGAGGGTGCGCCGCTCCCGCACCACGATCGGTGCTCTGTTGATGAACCAGCAGGTGATCGCCGGGATCGGGAACATCTACCGGGCCGAGGCCCTGTTCCGCGCCCGGCTGGATCCTCAGGTGCCGGGCACGGACCTCAGCGCCTTCCTGCTCGAGGACCTATGGGAGGACCTGGTCGCGCTGCTGGCCTACGGCGCCCGCACCGGGCGGATCGTCACCACCGAGCCCGAGCACCGTGATCTCGAGGCCCGGATCCTCGAGCGCTCGCGCGGCACCCGGCAGAACGGTGACGAGGACGCCGGCGTCGTGCCGCGCGAGAAGTCGTTCTACGTCTACCACCGCCAGACGCTGCCCTGTCGCCTGTGCGGCACCACGGTGCGCTCGCAGGACCTGGCCGCCCGTACCGTCTTCTGGTGCCCGCGCTGCCAGCGTGTGCGCAGCCGGCGCTCGAACTGGACCCGCGAGCACCCCGCCGCCGCGTGGGCGCTGTCCTCGTGAGAGCGTAGGACGATGCGCACCCCGCCCCGCTCCCCGTCGGCCACCGAGGTGCTGGACGCGGTGCGGCGGCACTGGCTCCCGGGCGCGGAGACGGCCGTGCACCTGCCCGTGGGGTTCGGCGCCCACCACTGGCGGATCGAGGCCGCGGGCGGACCCGCGCTGTTCGCCACCCTCGACGAGCCCTCGCCCACCCGCTCGGCGGCCTCCTTCGAGGCCGCCTACGAAGCGGCGCGGGCGCTCCAGGACACCGGCCTGGCCGGTGTCCTGGCACCGCGGGAGTCGGTCGACGGCCGGGTCCTGACGGAGGTCGGGATCGGGCTGCTCAGCGTGACCTCGTGGCACAGCGGGCGCACCCCCACCGAACGGGAGGCCCGCGGCGGGGCCCACGTGGCCCGCACCCTCGAGCTGCTGAGGGCCCTCCACGGCGCCCCGCCGCCCGGTGCCCTGCAGCGCTGGGCGCCCCGCGTCGGAGGCGATCTCGCACGCCGGGTCGAGGCCGTGACGGACGGCCCCTGGACGTCGGGCCCGCTGGGCGAAGAGGCGCGAGGGCTGCTCCGTGCCGGTCTCGCACGGATAGGGCAGGCGGAGCGGCGCTACCGCGAGCTCCGGGCACGCGAGGAGGCGCGGTCCGCGCACCGGGTGCCGACCCACGGCGAACCGCACTGGGCCAACCAGATGCTCACGGACGCCGGCACGCTGATCCTGGTGGACTGGGAGACCCTCGCCGCGGCCCCGCGGGAGCGCGACCTCGCCGCGCTGCCGGAGGCCGTCCAGCGCGCCGAGGGCGCCGACCCGGGGATGCTCGAGCTGTTCGCGCTCGAGTGGACGCTCAGCGAGGTGGAGGAATACCTGCGATGGTTCCGCGCCCCTCACACCGGCACCGCCGACGACCGCATCGCCCTGCGCGGGCTGCGTGAGGAGCTCCAGCGATGACCTCGACCCAGCCGCCCGCCGTGACCCGCAGCGGCCTGCTCGCCGTCGGCGAGGACCAGGAGATCTACTGGGAGCACAGCGGCGCTGCGGACGGCGTGCCCGTCCTGTACCTCCACGGCGGGCCAGGGGGCCGGCTCGGCGCCGGATACCGCCTCCATGCCCCGGCCGGGCAGAGTCGGCTCATCGGTCTGTCCCAGCGCGGGGCCGGTCGCTCCACACCGCCGGCCGGTGCCCCCGGGCCGGTGGACCTCCGGAGGAACACCACGGCGCACCTGGTCGCCGATCTCGAGGTCCTGCGCGAGCACCTCGGGATCGAGGCGTGGATCCTCCAGGGCGCCTCCTGGGGGAGCACGCTGGCCCTCGCCTACGCCCAGGCGCATCCCCGACGCACGCTCGGCGTGCTGCTGTTCGCCGTGACCAGCACCTCGCGCCGCGAGGTCGACTGGATCACCGAGGGCGTCGGGGTTCTGTACCCCGAAGCCTGGGACATCTTCGCGCGCTTCGCCGAGACCCACGACGGCTACGACCGACACGACCGGTCACCGGGCAGGCTGCGCCTGGTCGAGTCCTACCGGCGGATGGTCACCTCGGGCGATCCTGCCCTCGAGGACGGGGCCGTGCGGGCGTGGATGACGTGGGAGGACGAACACATCCGCCTCGGAGCGCCCGGGGCCGCCGGCACCCATGCGGTGCCCGCGGACCAGGAGGTCACCGAGTACGCGCGGGGCTTCGTGCGGCTGGCCACCCACTACTGGGCCCATGACGGCTTCGTCGCGGACTGGGCCACGCCGTGGGGAGCCGCGCCGGGCAGCGGGCTGCTGGGCGGGATGGGCCGCCTCGCCGGGATCCCGGGCGCGCTGATCCACGGCCGACGGGACGTCTCGGGCCCCGCGCTCACCGCCTGGGAGCTGCACCGGGCCTGGCCGGGCAGCGAGCTGGTCATCCTCGAGGACGAGGGCCACGGTGGTGCGGGCATGGTCGCGCAGTGGAGGACCTCCCTGGCACGGATGGTCGAGGCGGCCGCCACCTCCCGTGGATGAGTACCCTGGCGCTCATGCCTGACCCCGTGACCCACTCCGAGGCGGTGCTGCGACGCGGCCCCGTGGCCGACCTCGACCCCCGCACCCTCTACCTGCTCGCCAAGCTCCGCCAGGACGTCTTCTCCCTCGAGCAGGGCGCCACCGACCCGGACCTCGACGGGCGGGATCTGGAGGGGACCACCACGCTGGTGTGGATCGAGGTGGCGGGACCGGGAGCGGAGGCGGCCGGGCTGGAGCGCGAGCCCGCCGCCCACACCCGGGTGCTGCGCGAGGCCGACGGCACGCTGCGCATCGGCCGGGTCGCGGTGCGCGCCGCCGAGCGCCGTCACGGGTTCGGCGGGCGCGTGATGCGGGAGAGCCTCGCCCTCGCGCGCGAGATCGATCCGCAGGCGGAGGTGCACGTCGACGCCCAGGCATACCTCGAGCGGTGGTACCAGGGGCTCGGCTTCGAGCCGGTCGGGGCGCTGTTCCTCGAGGCGGGCATCGAGCACGTGCCGATGGTGCTGCGCCCGCGGTCCGACTGAACCGGCCGCGATCAGCCTTCGGTGCGTCGGGCCTGCGCGATGAGGGCGGTGATCTCCTCGCGCTCGAAGTACTGCGCGGTCTCGGCCGCGCTCGGGGTGCCCAGATCCGGGTCGGCCCCCGCTTCGAGCAGCTCCCGCGCGACGTCGGCGGTGCCCTTGAAGGCGACCCCGGCCAGCGGTGACTGCCCGCGGTCGTTGGTCAGGTCCACGTCACCGCCGCGCGCGGCGAGCTCGCGCACCAGGGTCGCGTGCCCGTGGTAGGCGGCGAGCATGAGCGAGGAGTTGCCGCCGCCGTCGCGCAGGTTCACCGGGGCGCCCTGGTCGATCAGTGACAGCAGGGTGTCGGCGTCGCCGCTGCGGGCCGCCTCGAGCATCGTCGTGGCCAGGGCGATCACTGCTTCGTCCTCGGCGGCGGTGGGCTGGGGCCGGGTGTCCTCGTTCACGGTCCCAGGCTACGACGCAGCTCCCGGGGATGCACCCGTGCGTCTGCTCACGCCACCAGCACGGCCGCGACGGCGGGCCAGACCAGAAGGGCGATCCCCAGCAGCACACCGAGCACGTCGGCCCGACCGAACTCGCTGGGCTCGGCCCAGGTGCGGTGCGTGGCAGCGGCGAAGCCGCGGGCGTCCATGGCCAGCGCCTGCTGCTCCGCGCCCCGCAGGGTGTCCACGAGGAGGGCGAGGGTCGCGCCCGCCAGCAGCCGCGGCGACCGGGCTGTGCCCAGCCCGCGCTGGATCCGGGTACGGGTGATGATCTCCCATTGCCGCCCCAGATGACCCACTCTGACCAGGGCGAGGACCACGGCGACGACCGGGCGTGCGGGCAGGTGGAGCCGGCCGCCGAGCGCATCGCCGAGGGCGGTCGGGGACACGCTGCCCAGCGCCAGCACGCCGGGGGCGACGAAGACGGTGATCCGCGCGGCCTCCTTGAGGCCCAGCAGCCAGGCCGCGCCCGACAGCGGCGGCGCCTCACCCAGCAGCGCGGTGGTCCAGGCGAGGGACGCGGCAGACAGCAGGATCGGTGCCAGGCGGAGCAGGCCTCCGCGTACGGAGCGGACGGCGAGCGGTCCCAGCAGCACCAGGGGAAGGAGCGCGAGCAGGCCGCCCTGCCAGGTCTGGACCGCGAAGGAGCCGATCGCGGCGAGGATCCCGATCAGGCACAGGGTCAGCGGATTCAGAGCGTCGGCCGGGATCCTCCGCCGCGGACGGGGCGGCGCCGGATCCTCCGGTGGGGGCGACGGCAGCTCGACGCGCTCGGCGGCTCGGGCGATCAGCGCGGGATCATGCGAGGCGGCCAGCACCGCGCAGCCGCGCGCGGCGGCGTCCCCCACCAGGTCCAGGACCTCCGCGCGCCGCCGGGCGTCGAGGCCGACGGTGGGCTCGTCGAGCACCAGCAGTTCGGGCTCCTGCGCCAGGGCCGCGGCGATCGCGACCCGGCGCTGCTCGCCGCCCGAGAGACGGTGGGGATTCGCCCGCGCCAGGGCGGAGAGCCCGGCGCGCTCGAGCAGCCGATCGGCCAGCTGCTCGTCCTCGGCCCAGGGGGAGGCCAGCAGCTCCTCACGCACGGTCGGGGCGACGAAGGAGTGCTCGGGGTCCTGGGGCACGACCGCGAGATGGTCGGGTGCCGGGCCCCGGGCGGTGCCGAGGGCGGGCCGTGCCGTCCCGGTCAGGACGCGCAGCAGGGTGGTCTTGCCCGCGCCGCTGGGACCGGTGAGGACGCTCAGGCGGCCCGCGCGGGCCTCGAGGTCGACCGCCCGGGTGATCCCCCGCTCGGGCACGGTGACCCCGTCCAGCGCGGCGACCACCTCCGCGGCGCGGCCCGGAGAGCTCGAGGGCGGAGCCACCGGCGCGGGCGGCTCGTCGACGGGACCCTCGAGGATCCCGGCCTCGATCAGCGCCGCACGGTGCGCGTCCAGGGCGGTGGCGGCATCGACGTCGAGCAGGACGCGGGCCTGCGGTCCGAGCACCACGAGTCGGTCGACCCGAGGGAGCCAGGGCTCGATCCGGTGCTCGGCGACCACCAGGGTGCGCTCCTCGGCGGCGGCGAGGATCGCCTCCCGCACCTGCGCGGCGGTCGCCGCATCGAGCATGCTCGTCGGCTCGTCGAGCAGCAGCACGTCCGGACTCAGCGCGAGCGATCCCGCCAGGGCGACGCGCTGCTGCTGGCCACCGCTGGCCTCGAGCGGTGCCCGACCGGGGTCCAGGTCCGCCCGCGCCGCCGGCAGGGCGGCCGCGACCCGGTCGTGGATCACGGGGCGGGGCAGAGCGGCGTTCTCGGGCCCGAAGGCGACATCCCGCGCGACCGTGGCCGAGACCAGGGCGTGGGCGGGGTTCTGCAGCAGCAGAGCGCGCTCCCCGGGTCGCTCGGGGGCGTTCAGGAGGCCGGTGCCCTCGCCGGCCTCCTCCTCGAGCAGACCGGCGAGAGCGCGCAGCACGGTCGACTTCCCGCTGCCGCTGGCCCCGGCCAGCAGCACCCTCTGACCGGCAGGGATCGCGAGCTCCAGAGCGGCGACCGTCGGCTCGGCCCGCGTGTAGGGCCGCCAGGTGAGGCCGGAGAGGATGAGCTCCCCGGCCACCTCAGGCCTCGGTGGCGCGGACATGCTCACGTCCCGACGGCAGGGAGTCCACGGCGCCGGTCGCCGCCAGCGCCCGGGAGGCCGCCCAGCCCAGGCCACCGGCCAGCACGGCGCCGGAGAGCAGGAAGAGGACCAGCAGGATCAGGGCGTACGGCCAGCTCATCTCCGGGTAGTAGGCGAAGCGCTCCCAGACCCATTCCAGGGCCCCGGAGAGGATTCCGCCGAGGACCGCGACGGGCAGGGTGAAGCGACGGTAGCGGAACAGGGCGAAGGCCAGCTCGACCCCACCGCCCTGCAGCAGGCCCGAGATCGCGGTGCCCCAACCCCATTGGCCGCCCAGCAGCATCTCCAGCAGCGAGGCGACCATCTCGGCGAGCAGGGCCGCGCCCGGCCGGCGGACGATCAGGGCCGCCAGCACCGCCGGCAGGAACCAGATCCCCGCCAGCAGGCCCTCGGCGGGCTTGAACGCGGCCGTCAGCGGCCCGATGAGGGTGTACAGCTGGCCGTACCCCAGGAAGGCGACCCCGAAGGCCGCCCCGATCAGTACGGTGACCAGCAGGTCGAGGGTGCGAAAACGCGTCATCACTTCTCCTTCCACGAGCGGAAGGGGCGCGGGACGCCGACGGCACCCCACGGAAATCCCGACTCCCTACGCCGGTGTGAGCCGGATCAGGTTCGAGGGTCTGCGCCGGATCGCGCACTCTCAGCACCGTGGAGGTGCTCCCCTGTCAGTGGATGACCGCCCGCCAGTCTAGCCCGTCAGCGGCGGGCCCGGATCGCCTGATCGATCGCCTCCGCCGTGCCCTCCACGTCCACGGGGGAGAGCACGTAGTTGGTGCCGGAGCGGCCGATGATCTCGACCAGGGTGCCGGCCCGGGTGACCATCATCCGGTGGGGCTGCTGCCGCTCGCCGGTGGTGAAGATCTTCCGGTCCCCGACGGGGGTCAGCTCGGCGGGGGTCGAGGGGGCGACCCTGCCGCGACGCCAGCCGTAGCCGCCCAGGGTCACGCCGACCGTGTTGGCCGCCAGCGTGCGGTACTGCACGGTGCGGAAGTCCTCCAGGGGCCAGCTGGGGCGCGGCAGGAAACCGCCGAGGGAGACGGTCACCCCGCGCTCGTCGACGACGAAGCGGGAGTGCTGGCCCATCCAGGTCCACAGCGTCAGCAGGGCGAACAGGCCCGCGATCACGAGCCCTGCCAGCAGACTGCTTCGGCTGGCCATCAGGAGGGTGACGATCACCCCGGCCAGGGCGGTCAGCCCGATGCGGGTCCACCCGACCCCGGAGGGCCGGGTGGTGCCGACGTAGAAGGGGGCCTCCGGTCTCACCAGATCGTCACACGCTGCTCGGGGGCGCGGTACATCCCGTCGCCCTCGCGCACGTCGAAGGCGTGGTGGAACTCCTCGAGGTTCGAGACCACCGTGTTGCAGCGGAACTCCATCGGGGCGTGCGGATCCACGGCGAGGCGGCGGATCCCCTCCTGGGGGCGGTTCTTGCCCCGCCACACCGTCGCCCACGACAGGAACACCCGCTGCAGGCCGTTGAAGCCGTCCAGGACCGCATCGGCCTCGTCCTGCGCACGGCTGCCGCGGTAGGCCTTCAGCGCGATGGAGAGCCCGCCGAGGTCGCCGATGTTCTCCCCGATGGTGAGGGCGCCGTTGACGCGATGGGAGTCGTCGAGATCGCGCGGGGAGAGCTCGGAGTACTGGGCGATCAGCATCGCCGCGCGCTCCTCGAAGGCCTCCCGGTCCTCGTCGGTCCACCAGGAGACGAGGTTGCCGTCACCGTCGTACTTCGAGCCCTGGTCGTCGAAGCCGTGGCCGACCTCGTGACCGATGACCGCGCCGATGCCGCCGAAGTTCACGGCGTCCTCGGCCTCGGCGTCGAAGAACGGGGGTTGGAGGATGGCGGCGGGGAAGACGATCTCGTTGCGACCGGGGTTGTAGTAAGCGTTGACCGTCTGCGGGGTCATGTGCCACTCGGTCTCGTCGATCGGGCCACCGACCTTCGCGTACTCGAAGTCGGCGTCGAAGCGGCGGGAGGCGCGCACGGTGGCGACCAGGTCGTCGGGGACGATCTCCAGGCCGTCGTAGGTCCGCCAGCTCTCGGGGTAGCCGATCTTCGCGGTGAACTTCTCCAGCTTCGCCAGCGCCTTCTCGCGGGTGGCCGGGGTCATCCACTCCAGGGAGGTGATGGAGCGGCGGTAGGCGACCATGAGGGCGTCGACCAGGTCGGTCATGCGCGCCTTGTGGGACGGCGGGAAGTGACGGGAGACGTACTCGCGGCCGACGGCGAAGCCCACGGCGCCCTCGACGAAGGCGACGGCGCGCTTCCACCGCTCGCGCAGCTCTTCGGCACCGGAGAGCACCTTCCCGGAGAAGGCGAAGTCCTCCTCGACGAGGGCCGCGGGGAGGTACGGGGCGTAGGCGGCGACCGTGTGGAGGGCGAGCCAGGTGCGCAGCACCGCGAGGTCCTCGCCGGCCAGCAGCCCGGCGGCGGCGGCGACGAACTCCGGCTGGCCGACGGAGACCACCTCCACGGCCCGGGCGGGCGCACCGGAGCCCTCGAGGTAGGCGTCCCAGCAGAAGGACGGGGCGAGCTCCCGACGCTGGGCCGCGTCCATCGGGTTGTAGGACTTCTCGCGGTCGCGCAGCCGCACGACGTCGACGTGGCAGGCGGCCAGGCGGGTCTCGAAGTCCATCACCGCGCCCGCCAGGGCCTCGGCGTCTCCGGACAGCAGCCCCGCGCGACCGGGCAGCTGCGCGAGACGGGCGAGGTTCGCGAGGTGGCCGGTATAGGCCTCGCGGATCTCGGCGTAGTGGTCCTCGCGGTAGTAGGACTCGTCGGGCAGTCCCAGGCCGCCCTGGTGGAGCTTGACCTGATAGCTGGTGGAGTCGTGGTCGTCGGTCCAGACGTAGGCCAGCAGCGCGCTGGCGCCGGAATCGGGGGCGGCCATGGTGCGGGTGATCGCGGCGAGGTCCTCGCTCGCGGTGACGGTGGCCAGGAGGTCCTCGAGCGGGGCGGTGCCGGCGCGCTCGATCGCCTCGGTGTCCATGAACATCCGGTAGAGAGCGCCGACACGGCCGTGGTCGGTGGTGGGGGCGAGGCCGGGGCCCTGGGACGCGACCTCGGCCGCGGCCTCCTCGACGATCTCGCGCACCCGCTGCTCGGAGAGGTCCCGCAGCTGGTGGAAGGCGCCGTCGCTGGAGCGGTCCGCGGGGATCTCGTGGGAGTCCAGCCAGGCGCCGTTGACGTGACCGAAGAGGTCGTCCTGGAGCCGGAGGGCGGGATCGACCTCGGTCAGCGCGAGGCCGGATCGGGCTGTCGAGGGGGACGTGGCGGAGGGGGCAGTGGTCATCGTCGGCTCCTGCAGGGTGATCGGAGGGGGTCGGAGAGCTCGGGGCGGGTCAGAGGGCGAGCAGCCCGAGCGAGGCGAGGGCCAGCGTGAGCAGGCCGATCGCCAGAGGTGCGTAGGCCCACGGCGAGCGGGAGCGTTCCGCGGGGGCGCGGCGCTGGAGGACCAGCGTGGACAGGCCGGAACCGATGGACAGCACCGCGGTGCCGATCACCAGGACCGGGGAGAGGATCACCAGGACGGTCGCGCCGACCTGGAAGGTGAGCGTGCCCACGACGTCCAGCAGGCGCATCACCACGGTGGAGCGGGCGCCGACCCGTTCGGCCAGCAGCGTGGCGACGGCGTCCTGGGACCAGCCCGAGGGACGCGCGATCCGGCGCCGGGTGGAGACGGTCTGCGCGGTCGCCAGGGCCAGCCACACCAGGGCGGCACCCGCTCCGACCCACACGCCGAGCTCGGCGCGGATGTCGCCGGGCCACAGCAGCAGCGCCAGCAGTGTCGCGGCGACGCGCAGCACCTCCTCGAGTGCACTGCGCACCGCGAGCAGACCCGGGTTCACGGCCAGCTGCTTCCGGGTGCGGGCGACGAACAGGCTGGTCAGCACGAGAGCCACGAGGTGCGTCGCACCCAGGCCGATGCCCAGCAGCAGCACGGTGGGGCTGGTGGGGGCCAGCGGCAGGATCGCCAGCAGCAGGACCACGCCGAGCACGGGGAGGACCAGGGTGAGGATCGACAGGCCCTTGACCAGGTCCTGGACCAGGTCGGAGCCCGTCGGCGGATGCTCGTGATCGCTGTGGTCGTGCGGGTCCCCGCAGTGGGGATCGGCGGGCTGGTCCGTGGACCTGCCGGGGGTGTCGGTCATGGGGCTCCTTCGAAGTCGTCACCAGGGTACTGGGGTCAGGGAGTGCGGACGCAGGTGTGGAACGATGATCACGTGACGACAGACGCTGCGACGACGACGGAGACGGGGCTGACCCCCGAGCAGCGCCGACGTGCGGCCGGATCGGTGGTCGCGGCCGCGACCGGTGATGCCCTCGGCGCCCCCTACGAGTTCCAGGCCCCGGTGGTCGATTCCGAGGACATCGACATGATCGGTGGCGGGGTCCTCGGCTGGCAGCCGGGGGAGTGGACGGACGACACCGCCATGGCGATCGTCGTGCTGGAGGCGGCGATCTCCACGTCGAACCGCCATGACCTGCGGATGGAGACCGCGCAGGATCAGATCGCGCGCGAGTGGTACTCCTGGTCGCTGGGCACTCCCGACATCGGCACGCTCACCTCCCACGTGATCCGTCGCGCCTCGGACCTCGCCCGGGACACCGGCCACTACGCGCCGCGGGCGGCCGATTTCCGGGCCGCCGCGATCGCCGCGCACGAGGAGCTCCCGGCCAATGCCGGCAACGGATCGCTGATGCGCACCCACGCCGCGGTGCTGCCCTACCTGCTGTCCTCGGACGACGACGCGGCCGAGGGCATCGACGTGGTGTGCCGTCTGACACACGTGCATCCCGACACCACCGAGGCCTGCATGCTGTGGGGCTTCGCGGTGAGGCACGCCATCCTCACCGGGGGGATCGACGTCCGCCGCGGGCTGTCCCGGCTGCCCGAGGACCGTCGGGAGCTGTGGACCGAGCGGATCGCGGAGGCGGAGACCGGCACCCCCGCGCTGTTCCGCCGCAACGGCTGGGTGGTCGGCGCCTTCCAGGCCGCCTGGGCCGCCGTGACCGGCGTCGGCCCGATCCCGGAGGGGAAGTTCGCCCAGCGCGACACCCTGGTCGCGGCGCTGGAGTCCGCGGCCCGCGCCGGGTACGACACCGACACCGTCGCCTGCATCACCGGCGCCCTGATCGGGGCCGCGCTCGGTCCCAAGGCCGTGCCCCCGGAGTGGCGGCGCGTGCTGTTCGGCTGGCCGAGCTACGAGATCGACGAACTGATGGGCCTGGTGGAGCGGATGCTCGAGCCGATGGCCGCACCCGAGGACGAGGGGCGCTGAGCGCGATGGACGAGACCGGCGGCTGGGATCTGCGGATCATGGCCTGGAACCTGTGGGAGCTGCGGGGCGACCTGCACGCCGTCGTCGAGACGCTCCAGGACCTGCGGCCCGACGTGCTGCTGCTGCAGGAGTCGCCCCGGTTCGTGCTGCCGACGACACGGCTGAGCTGGCTCGCCCGGCAGATCGACCGGAGGGTGCTCCTCGGCGGCCTCGCCGGGCGGGGGCTGGCGGTCCTCACCACTGACGACGTCGCCGCCCAGGTGATCCGTCGCCGTCTGCAGCCGGTGCCTCAGCGGATCACGGACCTGAACTCGACCTACCCGCGCGGGATCGCCGCGGTCCGGCTCTCGGTGCCCGGTGGCGGGGCGGCCGTCGTCGCCTCGACCCATCTGGCGCTGCAGGAGGACAACCGCCTGGTCCACGCCGCGCAGCTGGCCGAGCTGGTGCGCGGGGCCGGGGCGCCGGCCATCATCGGCGGGGACCTGAACGAGACCGCGGACGGAGCGGCGCGGCAGGCGCTCGAGCCGCTGCTGAGCGACCCCGCCGCGCAGACCGAGCACACCTTCCCCGCGAGCGGCCCGGTGCGCCGCATCGACGCGGTGCTGACCACCGAGGACGTCCGGGTGCGAGCAGCGCACGCAGTGACCTCGAGCGACCGGGTCCCGGTGGAGCGCCTGGCCGAGGCGTCGGATCATCTGCCGACGCTGCTGGACGTCACGCTGTGACGTCGCTGCTCACGCCCTGACGCGCAGTCCCGTCCGCAGGGCCACGAGGTCGTCCTGCCCGCCGACGTGCCGGATCCTGATCCCCTCGGCGTCCGTGCCGAGAACGGTGAGCTGCGTGCGATAGGAGTCCACCGCCGCGCGGACCGCCTCGGCCGTGCCGGGATGGTCGCGCCGGTGGAACCCGGCGGAGGCCGCGGGCTCGGGGGCGCTGGAGACCTCGAGCATGACGGTGCCGGCGCGGGCGCAGGCCGCAGCGGTCACGTGATGGGCACGGACGTGATCGGGGTGCCCGTAGGTGCCCTCGTCGTCGTAGCCGATCACGACGTCGGGACGCACGTGCTCGAGCAGCGCGATCAGGTCCTCGGTCGCCTCCTCGAGCGGCCTGTGGGTGAAGCTGTCGGAGCCGGCGCTCGCGGAGGGCCCGGCGAGGCCCTCGCGGATCCACTGCATGCCGGAGTCGCGGTAGGTGCGGGGCGCGGCGCCCGGGGCCAGGGCTGGCGGCGTGCCGAGCACGTGGCGGGCGGCGAGGCCCAGGCGCGCAGTGGCGGCGTCGATCTCCGCCTCGCGGATCAGTTCGAGCGGGCGATCCTCGTCCTCGGCGATGGCCCCGGGGACGATCTCGCCCTCCTCGCCGCGGGTCGCGGTCACCAGCTCGACATGGGCACCGGCGGCGGTGAGCGAGGCCAGCAGGGCACCGGTCGAGAGCGACTCGTCGTCGGGATGGGCGTGGACGACGAGCACCTTTCCGGCGTCGTCGAGCAGCTGCCAGGGATCTGTGCTCATGCGGTGGCTCCGTCGGTGCTCCCGTGGGCCTCGAGCCGGCGTGCGTAGAGCGCGGCGAGGGACTCCGCGGCGGCCTCCCAGGTCCGGGTGGCGGCGAACTCCCGGGCGGAGCGGACGGCGGCGTCGTAGCGGTCGGCATCCTCGAGCAGCGACTGCACGGACTCGGCCCACACGTCAGGATCGCGGCTGGTCAGCACCACGCCCTCGCCGGGGTCGATGGCCTCCTGCACACCGCCGGCGCAGCGCCAGGCGACGACGGGGGTGCCGCTGGCCTGCGCCTCGAGGGCGACCAGCCCGAAGGTCTCGGACCAGCTGGTCAGCAGCAGCACACCGGCGCAGCGCATCTCCTCGGCGAGCTCGTCCCGGCCCAGCGAGCCGACGAACTCCACGAGATCGGCGACCCCGAGCTGCTCCGCCCGGTCCCGGAGCTCGGTGAGGTAGTCCACGAAGTCCTGCGAGACCCCGCCGGCGAGCACCAGACGGGCACCGAGCGCAGGGTCCAGATGGGCGAGGACCTCGAGCGCGAGGTCGGGGGCCTTGAGCGGCTGCAACCGAGCGGTGAACAGCAGCGTCGGGCGATGCCGCCGGGTGCCGATGTCGGTGCAGGGACGGAAGCGGTCCACGTCCACGCCGGGGCGTACGACGCTGAGCCGCTCGCCGGGGATGCCGTAGCGCTCGGAGACCGTGCGGGCCTCCGCCTCGGAGACGGCGACGACCAGATCGGAGCCGGCGGCGACGAACTGCTCGCCGGGGATGCGTCCGGAGGATTCTGCGGGCTCCCCGGCATCGAGGCCCTCGGCGTTCTCCGGTGCGGCGACGGAGTGGAAGGACTGCAGGTGGGGCAGGTGCAGCTCGCGGGCGAGGGGGAGCGCCGCGACGCCGCTGAACCAGTGGTGGGAGTGGACGAGGTCGTAGGAGCCGTCGGCCAGGTGGGGGTGGAGGGCGTCCCGGAACGGGGTGATCGCCTGCTCCATGTCGCTCTTGGCGAGCGGCTCGGCCGGGCCCGCGTCGAGATGGTGCAGGCGCAGCCCCTCGGCGATCTCGACGACGGCGGGGGCGTCGGCGTGGTGACGACGGGTGAACAGGTCCACCTGGTGCCCCAGGCGGGCCAGTGCCCGGGACTGCTCCAGGACGACGACGTTCATGCCGCCGGCATCGGCGCCGCCGGGCTCCTCGAGAGGTGAGGTGTGCAGGGAGATCGCGGCGATGCGCAGAGCGGCGGCAGGCATACCCGCCATCCTAGGCGGGCGGATCCGGGGGCAGTTGTTCGCCCGTGACGAAACAGAGGGCGTCCTGTGTCACGGGAAGTTGAAATGGCGCAGGTGTGTCATAGAGCCTGATTTGCATGGATACGGCCGAGAAGGTGGATTGGGCGGCATTGAACGCCCATGCGGCGGGCCGCCCTGCCCGTCGCCTCGTGGGGAAGGCGATCGCGGCGGCCGGTGGTGACCGCCAACCGGGCGTCGTCCTCGATCTCGGCGCCGGCGCCGGTGCCGATTCCCTGCAGTTCGCGCGCCGCGGGTGGACGGTGCACGCCTATGACACCGACGACACCCTCGCCGCCCGGCTCGTCGAGAACGAGCGGATGCCCGGTGCGGTGGAGTTCCACCACGTCGACATCGCCGAGGTCGAACAGTTCCCTCCGGCGCAGATCGTGTACTCGACCTACACCCTGGGTCTGCTCGGGCCGACGGCTCTGCCCGAGACCTGGGCGAAGCTGGTCGCCGCACTGCCGCGCGGCGGGGTGATGGCGGTCGACATGTTCGGGACGAACGACACCTGGGCGGGCCGCGCGGACATCGCCACGCTGCCGCTCCACGAGATCGACGAGATGTTCCAGGGCTTCCAGATCATCGATCGCACGGTGCGGGACGAGGACGGCCGCTTCCTGGCGGACAAGAAGCACTGGCACGTCATCACGACCCTCGCGCGCAAACTGCGCTGATCACAGCGGGCTGAGACGCGCGAACCCCCTGAGCACCCGGTCGCGCAGACCGGCGCGCTCGTCCGCCATCGCCAGCGACATCATGGCGGCCGAGCCGAGCCGCCAGGCCTGATCCACCGGCGCGCGACGCCGGGCATAGGTGCGCAGGGCGGCCGGAACACTTCCACGATCCCGGAGCGCCGCCGCGAGCGCGTCGGCGTCCTCGAGCGCCGTGTTCGCCCCGTGCCCGAGATGGGGGGCCATCGCGTGGGCGGCGTCCCCGAGCAGTGCCACGTCCTGCCGAACCGGAAGCACCGGCGGAGCGGTGTGGATGCCGTGGACGAGGGTGGTCTCCGGGCGCACTGCCTCCAGGAGGGCGCCGATCGGGCCCCGGCGATCGCCGATGACCGCACGCAGGTGGGCCAGATCCTCCGTCACCGATGAGGTGCGGTGCTCTGGGACGCAGGCGAACCAGTTGGTGCCGGCCCCCTCGGTGCCGGCCAGCGGGGTGATGCCCACCAGCCAGCCGCCTCCCCAGGTCTCTGTCACCTCGGGCGGTTCGATGTCGGCGGTCCCGCGCAGCACGGTCAGCCCGTGACTCCGGGCGACGGCACCGGGCCACCCGGAGCGGCGCACCAAGGAGTGCACGCCATCGGCGCCGAGGAGCAGGTCAGCGTCCTCGCGCAGCGGGCGCACGTCATCGACCCGACGACTGCTGGTCCGGACCGTGCCGGGCACCGCCTCCTGGAGGATCCGCACCAGATCGGAGCGCGCGACGAGGAGCGTGTCCCCCGCCGGAACGGTGACGATCACGCGTCCATCGATCCCGCGCAGGGAGCCGGAACGCGGAGCGGCCGAGACCTCCCGCACTGCGTCCAGCACCTCGAGCCGGCGTAGCACCTGCTGGGCCGAGCGGAACATCCCCAGAGCCGTCCCCACGGACGGGACCTCGAAGTGTTCGTCGATCAGCTCGACGTCGTGGCCATCGGCGGCGAGGGCGATCGACGCCGCGAGACCGGCCACGCCCGCGCCGAGGACGCGGATCCTCAGAGACCGGCTCATAGGACGTCGCTCCTTCCTCGCTCGGGGCGGACGGGGACTGCGGATCGGGCGGCGACCCCGGCCCGTCCGACCCTACTGCGGGGCCCGGCGGGTCGAGAAAAGTCATCGTGGGGCCGAGCAGACGTGGAGTGAGGGAGACGCCGTAGGCGCCGTGAGGGCTGGTCCATGCCTAGCCGCGTGGCCGCGAGATGCCCCGGGGTGAGGGTTCCGCGCCCTCGGAGCCGTCGGCGGTCTCCTCCGCTCCCAGCGGCGCGAGGTCCCACAGGCCGAGCTCCTTGAGCAGGTTGCAGCGCACGCACAGTCCCTGTCCGTTGGCGTAGCTGGTCGGCCCGCCGCGATGATGCGGTTCCACATGGTCGATCTGGCGGATGACCGCGTTGCACCACGGCGTGCGGCACGTGACGTCCCGCCAGCGGATCATCCGGGCGAGACCGGCGGGGAAGGCACGAGCACGGGACTCCATGCCGACCAGCTCACCGGTGCTCGGCTGCATGTACAACCGCCGATAGAAGGCGCTCACCTCCTCGTCGGCGTGGGAGTCCTCGGAGGTGCGCAGGAAGCCCGGCGGGGTACCGCGCAGGGTGTCGGTGACGACATGGGCGGGGATCGCGCCGTAGCCCTCGAGGCGAGCGCATTCGGCATCGTCGCCGCGACCGAGCAGCGCCGTGTCGGAGATGACGATGCCGACGTCCAGGCCGGGCGTCGTGCGCGGGCGTGTCGTCTCGCCATCGTCGCGCGCGCCGCCGGCCAGTGCGCCTTCCACGAGAAGATCCGCCTCGAGCGCGGGGACGGAGTCCTTCGCGCCGGCGGCGCGCAGCGACTCGGCGCCCCGGTGGAGGGTCCGCATCACCCCGGCCGCATCGATCCCGCGCAGCACGGCGCTCACGCGGGCCATTCCGTCGGCCAAGGGCGTCAACGTCACATGCCGCCTGCGGGCGGCTCGTTCGGCCCGGTCGCGGGACTTCTCGGGCTCGAGCTGCTGGACCAGCTGCTGGATCTCGTCGCGGAGTCTGCGATCGCCGGTGCCCTTGAGGGAGAGCGGGTCGGCACCGACGAGCTCATCGATGCGGGCGATGGTGTCCGCATCCGCGTCGGACAGTGCGCGCGCCAGGGTGGACGCCTTCCATGGGGGCATCCGTCCGTCACGGAGGAGGTCGTGGACGACCGGCATCTGCTGGACCAGCCGTCGCGCCGAGGCGAGGGAGAAGGAGGAAGACGACGTGGAGACACGGCGGGCCAGCCCGATCTCGTGCGCAGCGCCCTGTCCCTGCTCTGCGGCACCTGCCTCCCGCTGCCTGTCGGACTCACGGATCCGCTGCTCCGCCCTGACCTGCCAGACGGCGTCGAGCGACGCCATGGCCGATCGCAGGTGATCCAGACCGCCGAGCACGGCCAGCGCCTCCTGCGCTGTGCCCGGAGCGGTCTCGGGCAGAGGATCCCGTACGGAGACCGTCCTCGTGAAGCCCTGGAGAGTGGCGGCGAGGAGCTCGGCGAGCACCATCCGGGCCTCGGGGCTGCCGTCCAACTCGGCGAATCGTTCGGCGACGGCGCACAGGGGATCGTCCGCCGACGTGGGGACCCCGGGATGGGGGTCCTCCTCGTCGGGGCGGGCCCCGCTGTGCGTCGTGTCCATTCTTCGAGCGTACGCGCGTTCGAAACAAAGCGGAAGGCCCGGGGATGATTATGTGGATACCTTGGAAGGTGTGGATGGAATGGTGGAAAGGTCACCTGTGTGGAGGAAGGATGGCGAGGAATAATCCAGGCGAGTGGACGCGTCGAGCTCGAGGCCTGCTCGGGGCGCGCGAGGCCATGAGCTGCTTGAAGGGTGAGAGGGGCCCGTTCGCGCGAGATGCCGGAAGTGTGGGTGCTGGACCAGACTCCGGGGGCGTGCGGAATGCTGTGTCAAGCCCGCCCGCGATTCTGTGGAAAAAATGCGGTGGGGAGGAACGGTGAATTTCTGGTGCTGCGACCCTCAACGCCCCAGCAGCGTCAGCACCGCGGTGACCCGACGGTGCACGCTCGCGTCCTCGCTCAACCCGAGCTTCGCGAACAGGCGCTGTGTGTGCTTCTCCACCGCGCCGCCGCTGATGTACAGCCGCTGCGAGATCCCGGCGTTCGTCAGCCCCTCTCCCATCAGCTCCAGGACCTCTCGCTCGCGGTGAGTCAGCTCGTCCAGCGGAGACCGACGCCGGGAGGCGATCACCTGGCCCACCACGTCCGGGTCGATGGCCACACCGCCGCCTGCGACCCGCTCGATCGACTCCAGGAAGGCGCGGATGTCGAACACGCGGTCCTTCAGCAGGTAACCGGTGGCGCGCTCGCCGGACTCGATCAGCTCGGTCGCGTACCCGACCACGACGTACTGGCTGAGCAGCAGGATCGGCGCCTCCGGCCAGGTCGCGCGGATCTCCTGCGCGGCCCGCAGGCCCTCGTCGGTGTGGCTGGGCGGCATGCGGATGTCGGAGATCACGAGGTCCGGGCGCAGCTCGAGGGCGCGCACCACCAGCTCGGTGCCCGAAGCGGCGGAACCGACCACGGTGTGCCCCGCGTCCTCGAGCAGGAGGCGCAGCCCCTCCCGCAGCAGGGCGGAGTCGTCGGCGATCAGGACCTGCACGGGATCACCGCCTCGATCCGTGTTCCCCCGCCGCTCGGCGAGAGCACGTCCAGCCTGCCCTCGAGGGAGGCGACGCGTCCGGCGAGACCGGCGAGACCCCCGCCGGTGCGCATCTCGGCGCCGCCGCGCCCATCGTCCTCGATCCTCACCTGGGCATCATCCCCGATCCGGGCGACCTCCACCCGTACCGACCCGGCCTGGGCGTGCTTGGCGGCGTTGGTCAGGGACTCCGAGACCACGTAGTAGATCCCGATCTCGACGTGCTCGGGCAGGTCCAGATCCGGGCAGTGCACGGTGGTGGGCAGGGGGGCGATGGCGGCGAGCTCGGTGAGGGCGGCGGCCAGCCCCCGGTCGACGAGGATCGGCGGGGCGATGCCACGGGAGAGCCGACGCAGGTCATCGAGGGTGAGGCCGAGCTGTTCCCGGGTCCCGCGCAGCACCGTCTGCGCCTTCTCGGGATCGGAAGCCGCCAGTGCCTCGACCCGCGCGAGATCCATGGAGGCGCGCACCAGACGCTGCTGCGGCCCGTCGTGCAGATCCCGCTCGAGACGGCGCAGTGCGGCGGACTCGGCGCTGCGACCCGCGGCGCGCGACTCCTGGGTGCGCAGCAGGCGCTGCTGGTCCTCGTAGCGCGAGCTCAGCAGCCCGCGGGCCACCGCCCGGTGCGCTGAGGTGAGCCCGCGCACCAGCGGCCCCACGGTGAGCAGGAAGACCAGTCCGCCCGCGACCTGCAGGCCGATGTCGACGACCCAGGCGAGGGAGCCGGTGAAGCCCAGCAGCTCGCCCAGACCGTTCATGTCCGCCCCCGGGAGCACCTGCGCGAGGACGACGGTGGCCAGCGGTCCGCCGATGGTGGCGATCGCACCGACCGTCCAGGCCAGTGCCAGTGGGAACGTGAGCAGGACCAGCAGGAAGTTCACGAGTATCCACAGGGCGTCGAGCCAGGTCTGCGGATCCGTCAGCGGTACCAGGAGCCGCCGCATCCGCCCCGCACCCTCCGGGGCGCGCTTCGCGGCCGGAGTCGGCAGCTCACCGCCGAGGAGGGTGGGCTGGAGAGCGCGCTCGGCAGCCGCGAATCCGCGGGCGACCAGCGCGCCGAGCACCAGGATCGGCAGACCGATCCAGACGATGGCGGTGCCCGCCCCCGCGGCGAGCAGGGCGAGCGTGAGGGAGAAGCCGACGGCGCCGAGCACGAGAGCGATCAGCCCGTAGGCGAGGAAGCGTCCGATCCGGGCGGCCCAGCGGCCGACGGACCAGCGCTGCGGGGCTGTGGTCTCTGCCGTCTCGGGCATGGTCATGGTGGTCATGTCCCCACTGTGGCGCCGTCTTCTCGTCGGCCCCATCCTGCCACCGGGTCGGACGGTGTCGGGCTGGCCCGACATCTCGTCGTGGCGAACCGGCCGGTCTAGCCGTACGTGGGGTGCTGCGGCCAGCCCTCGGGGGAGTCCTCCCAGTCCTGTTGGCGGCCGTAGACGGTGCGGTCCATGATCTGGGCGATCGGCAGGATCGCCTCCGTGCCGCGCGCCGTCGTGGCGTAGGTGAGGAACACTCGCCCCTCGCGCAGCAGATAGTACGAGTAGCCGGGGATCGGCCCGGAGTAACCGCCGTCCTCGCCGCGGAGGGTCCAGCCCCAGTCGTCGTGATACGTGGTCCCGGCCGAGGAGACCCAGGTGTGCGGCCAGCCGCGGTGCAGGCGCCACGCGCGCAGCTTCTCGATCGGGGCCTGGGAGATCATCGCGAAGGCGATGCCCTCCTCGCCCAGCCGGCCGCCCTGGGTGGGCAGGTTGTCGACCGCCCAGGTGCAGCTGGGGCAGCCCTCGTCCCAGTCGGGGCCGAACATGACGTTCTGGACCAGCAGCAGGTAGCGGTCGCCGAACAGCTCCGACAGGTGCACCGGGCCCTCCTCCCCGGCGAACTCGTAGTCGGGGACCTCCACCATCGGCAGTCGCCGGCGCGCGGCGGCCGCGCGATCGCCCGCCCGGGTGACCTCCTTGTCGAGGACGACCTGCTGGGCCAGGGCGCGCTCGAAGTCCTCCCGGTCGACGACCGGCGGGGCGGCGGAGGGCTGGTGGGCCTTGGGGGATGCGGGACGGTCCGGGGTCTGCGGGGACGGATCGGACATGGCGGCTTCCTTCATCGGGGGCGGCTCATCCTGGCTCGACACGTTATCCCTGCGGGGAGCGGAGCACCAGGGGTCCGTCGGGCCATGCCGGGTGGGATGCGGGCTCCACGGCGAACACTCGCGTGTAGATGTCGTCGATGACCTCGTTCTTGGCGAGGTTGTAGTCCACGGGGCTCTCGGCGGTGCTCGCGGCGAGGTCGCGCTTCGCGCGCGCATACAGCTCACGGTCTGCCGGATGCGTTCGCAGCCAGTCCCGGAACAGCAGGTGCCGCAGGGGCTCGGGAGCATCGGCGGGGAAGACGTGCACGTTGGCTGCGCCGCCGGGCATGATGAACATGCGGTGCCCGTTCCACCAGGGTTCCCGGATGACCAGCGTGGCCCCGATCCGTTCGAGGGAGGGCACGTAGGTCCCCTCGGCGTCCGTGTCCTGGACGTGCACGTCCACGTCGAGGATCGGCTTCGCGGGCAGCCCGGCCACGGACGTGGAGCCGACGTGCTCGATCCGTCGGGCGACCGCGCCGAGCGCACCCTCGAGGCGCGCGCGCAGGTGCTCGAAGTGTGCGGGCCACGCCGGGTCCGGGGCGACGATCTCGATCGGCGTGGTCGGCGGCCAGTCGTCCCGGACGAAAGCGGCGCGTCCGACCTCGTCCCCGTCGACGTGACGACGGATGACCTCGGCGGGGTAGTCGGGATGGGGCAGCGTCATCGGGGCCTCCTCGGTGGCTGAGCAAAGCTCTCCACCATAGAGCGGGGGTCGCAGCCGCGCCACCGACATCTCAGCCCGACCCGACTCGGTGGCCCTGCCGCGCGCACAGAAGCAGAGACGGGCTCCGGTGCTTCGTGGCGGGAAGGTTTCCGCTCGGTGACGCCTTGTGCGCGGTCGGACGCGGCACTGGTGTGAGCCAGCTCGCACTGGCTAGGGTCGTGGAGGTCGATCCCCCTGACCCGAAGGTGACCACCAGATGCACTCTGCCCTGCTCCGATGCGACGTGCTCCGCCTCGATCTCCTCCGCCGCACCCTGCTCGTCGCTCTGCTCCTGACGGGCTTCCTGGGGGCCGCCGTCCTGCCGGCGTCGGCCGCCGACCCCGACGCTCCCACCGGTTCGTGGTCGGCCGAGACGCCCGCGACCATCGACCAGGCTGAGTTCGAGGGGCTCGAGGTGCGCGAGCCCGGTGCCTCCGAGGAGTACGACCGCGACGAATTCGGCTCGGCCTGGGAGGACTTCGACGGGAACGACTGCGATACCCGCATTATCTTGAGTTGAGTCGGGCTCTGGCGGGCCAACGGAGCATGTGACCTGCGCTGACGTCTAAGGCGAGCACGGAGAGCAAGTGGCTGGCACGAGTGGCACGGGCCATTGGAGGCGTTCCCTCGGCCTCTTGCAGCTGCGTTGACCTTGGGTCGTACATCGCGCATAAAGCTCCACCGGAGAAGTCGGGGACGGCTGAGCATGTGAAAGTGGGCGCTGGCGGTTCTCGGTGCATTGGCGGCGGGTCCGCAAATGTGGAGGCCGAGCCACGTAACCTTTTGCGCAGCGGTGCCATCGAAGAGCAGAGGAGCTCCACTTGCCCATCCCAGGGATCAGCGTCAGGCGCGGTCATGCCTCACGCCGGCCAATTGGAGTCGGGACAGTCGTCTCCGGTCGTCTCCGCCGGGCTTCCTTGTTGAAGTTCATCGATCTAAGGGTGGGTAGAGCGCGTTGAGAGTGCAGTTGCGCGTACTCGCTGACTACCCCGATTTCCGGCGGCTGTTCGGGGGCAGCTCAATCTCTCTCTTGGGTTCAAGCGTCACCACCGTCGCCCTGCCCTTGACCGCAGTTCTGGTCCTCGGTGCATCGCCGATGCAGATGGGTCTGCTGGGAGCGGCCTCATTCCTGCCTCACCTCGTCCTAGGCCTTCCGGCCGGAGTATGGGTGGACCGAACTTCATACCGTGGGGTCATCGTAAGTGCCGACCTGCTGGCCGCCGCCGCTTTGGCAGCCGTGCCTATTCTCGCTGCGACAGGGTTGCTGCAGATGTGGCAGCTGTACGTCGTCGTCGTGATCACCGGGACCTGCGGTCTGTTCGCCGCGATCGCGTCCCAGTCGTTCATGCCGCGCCTGGTCCCACAGCGAGCACTTCTAGCAGCCAACAGCACGTTCGCGCTCAGCAGCTCCGTCGTCGCCACCAGCGGCAATGCCATCGGCGGTGCCCTGGTCCAGCTGCTCACTGCGCCGATAGCGATTGCGGTCGATGCTGTCATGCTTGTCGTGTCCGCCCTTTCGAAGGCGCGAATCACCGTCACGGGACGATCGGCTGGCACGGAGCCGCCGAAGGATTCGATGCTCAAGGGGATCCGGGTTGGACTAAGGGTCGCCCTCTTTGGACATCCGGCGCTGCGAGCGACCACGATCGCTGCCACCGTCGGCGCACTGGGTGGCCAGATGCAGGCGGTGATCGTGGTGCTGTTCCTGGTCCGAGAACTTGACCTATCGGCCGGGTTGGTCGGTGCGACTATCGCTGTTGCCGGTGTTGCTGGAATCGTCGGAGCCGCCATCGGGGTACAGATCACCGGGCGACTCGGCAACGGACCCACCTTCATCCTCGGCATGACGCTGTCGAGTCTGGCCGGGCTCGTGATGGCTACTGCGGGAGGGCCAGTAGTCCTTGTGCTCTTGGTTCTGGTCATTGCGCAGCTCCTGCGCGGCTGGGGACCCACGCTGTATGGGATCAATCAGCAGACCATTCGCCAGGTCCTGGTCCCATCTGCGCTTCTCGCCCGGACACAAGCTACTTGGCGCTTTCTGGTCTTCGGGATGCAGCCGATCGGGGCCATTCTGGGTGGCACGCTCGGCGCCGTGGTCGGGCTCCGCGGCACGTTGATAATCAGCAGCCTGGTCATGCTGACCGGCACAGGGTTCGCACTGCTCAGTCCGCTGCGAACACTCCGCCAGCTGCCCAGAGCCGAAACATGAACAACCTATGGATGACCTAAGATCCACGAGTGATCGATTTGTTCGGCCTCGTCATCACTCGCGACGCCTTCCGGCCTGAAAACTACCCCCAGCTCTACAGCCGCCTGCCTGTAAGCAGCTGCGCGCTGGAACTTAGGTAGGTGGCGTCTTTGCGGAGTCGCGCATCATGCGGCGCACCGCGCCGCGTGCCGCGTCGAGTTCTTCGGCGAGGAGCTGGACACTTTCCTGCGATTTCGCTAGTTCGGCCCGTGCCGCGAACAGCTCGGAGTTGAGTTGGTTGCGCTGTCGCTCCAGATCGCGCACCTGCTCCAGGAGTGCATCGCGGTCACGGCTTTCCAGAGCGCTGCCCAGGCCTCGACGGACCTGTGCGAGGAGCCGGTCGCGCTCTTCGCGCAACTGCTTGATTTCTGCGCGAGCTAAAGTCAGGTCGGCGCGCAGACCCGCTGGCGTGGCGGACGCCGTCTGGGCTGATCGAGTCTCGGGGCGCGACCTGGCAGCTTCGATGGCGGCCCGGACTGTGACGTTGTTGTAGACAAACCAGGACGAGACGCTGGCAGCGCGCCCGACGGCCGCGAAAGTCACCGGCTGGCCTGCCCGGATGAGCTCTTTGACCGCATCCAGGGCAGCGGTTCGCTTGTAGGCGCTGTCGAGTCGTCGTGTTTCGGTCAACCTCTCGACCCGTTCCTCGCGGGTGCTCATTCTCGGTGCCCCACGTCATCCAAGGGAATGAACACTTGCGTTTGGCGTACCTTGCGCATCGTTGCTCCCGCCTCGTCGAGATTGGCCAGTTCCTGCGGCGGCATGGCCGCGATCATCGCCTGCAACGACTCGGCTACGCCGACGAACGCAGCTATTTGCTCGTCGAGATTCGTCACGACCCACTGTGCCGCGTCGGCCCCGATGGCGAGCTCGCGGTCGGTACGTAGGTTGCGTATTTGCTTCGCGACCGCGTCCAGGTAAGACGGGTCGGGCCGGTAGTAGCCGCATCCGGCGCACTGGAACCTGATCGGGCACGACTTGCCGCCAGCAGCGACATTGGTTGGCTCGGTGCAGTTACCGAAGGGGACAGCTACGCTAGAGCGCTCGTAGGCGAGGTCGTTCGCGAACGGAGCCGGGTGCCCGAATCTGTCAATCGAGTACTGCGACATGAGGCGCACTGCCTCCTGCTTTCGCCGAAGCGAAACAGTGAAGTAGCCCATCGTCGTCTCGATGCTGACGTGGTCCATGAGCTCGCGCAGGACGTCGACGGGGGTGCCATTGTCGGCGTGACGCTGCGCATAGGCGTGGCGCAGCCCGTAGGGTCCGATCTCGGTCTTCGCAAAGGCCCGCGCTTCAGGAGGCAGGTCGACAGGCGTGTCCAACGCCTCCACCCAGGAGCGGAAGACCTTGCTGAACTGGGCGCTAGACAAGTGCCCGCGCCGCGCACGGTTTCGTGGACCGGGTGCGGGGAACAGGAAGTCAGCGCACGCGTCCGGAACCTGGAGCGTGCCCAGATGGTTACTCCAGGCACGAACGACGTCGACGGTGCTTGAGGTGATCGGTAGCCGTCGGCCATGTCGCCCGGCCTTGCGGTTGTCGTAGATCAGCGATGCTTCGGCACCGCTGAACTCCAGGGGGTCGCGTCGCAATCCTGTGATTTCGCTGGGCCGCCGCCCTGTGTCGCGCAGCAGCTGGTAGATCGCCTGGTACAGCAGCGCGAAGTCGCCGGCGCTCCACTCATTGGCGGTGTATGTAGTCGACGTGCCAAGTGCGTCGAGATGGGCGTCGAGGTGCGCGATCCAAGCTTCGGGGATCGCCGAGCCGAGCTCGTCCTCGCGCGCTGCCGGGACTGGCATCCGTTTGTCGTCCGGGATCGCGAACGTGCCAGGCACCTCGTCCATGAGACCCGCTCGGCGGCCGGTCTCGATCAGACGCCGCCACGCGCCCCACAGCGACACACGGTGCGATGATGAATAGGTCTTCGTGGTCGCGGGATTAACTGCGTGCCTGAACGCATCGAAGATTGCCGTCATGTCGCCCATCGACAAGGCCGAGGGGGTCTCGCCGTTGGGTCTACCCGCCAGCGACAGGGAGGCGATAGATGCGGCCTGCAAGGTGTGGCGCACCTCGGCGACGGACGGTCTCAGCGCGCGAGTCGTCTCCAAGAGAATGTGCCGCAACCACGTCTGGCGCACCACGGTGAAATCGAGGAACCCCGTGGCAGCGGTGTACGGGCGATCGCGTGCCGAACGCAGTCCGACCAACGCGCAATCCCAGACCTCGCCTTCGGTGCCGTCGCGCCCCGCATGACGGGCGCGGAGACGCCTGGCGTTGGCCTGGATCGCTCGCAATAGGCCGAGGGTCCTGGCAGGCGCGCCCTCGTCACGGACATCGAGCACCGACTCGGCCCCCTCGACCATCCGCACGACGGAGCGCGCTACGACCGGTTGCAGCTCGATGCCTTCACGGTCGCGGAACTGCAACCCGGCGAGCACCTCGTTGCGGGCTGTCGAGGTCAGGTCGGCCAGCGTGAACGTATGCGGGGTTGCGGGAGCTCCGCCCACTCGCTGTCTGACCGGGACGTATTCTGCGTCGAAGTCGCCGCCGGTCCAGATCCGACGTTCCCGACGGCACTTGAGGCACCGGCCGACCTTGCTGCCGTCGATCAACGTCGTGCATCGGGGCGTGGCGCAGACGTTCACACCGGTCATCGGGTTGGTCGGGTTGCCCGTGAACTCAAGCGCCTCTGGGTCCCACTCATCTTCGCGCCAGACGAAGTCAAGGTTCGATTCAAGGAACTGCGGCCATGGCACCCGCGGCTCGTCAGCCGGGCTTCGCCATCCGGCAAGTGCGACAACCGAGCTCATCATCGACTCCCTGACACCGCATTTACAGCTTCCCGCATCCGCTCGTGTGAAGGGTGCAGGTAGACCTTCGTCGAGCTCGCCTGCGCATGCCCGAGCAGCTCTTGGACGACATCGGCTTTGACACCGCTCTCGACCCAACCGGTCGCGGCGGTGTGCCGGAACATGTGTGGGGTTGCCCGGAAACCTTGGCGTGCGGCGTGCCGCTTCACGAACTGATAGACGTTCGAGTACGACATCGCCTGGCCGGTTCGGGGCCCCGTGTAGTTGACGAACACGAAGCCGCACACCTCTATCTCGGTCAGCTTCTCGTCGCGCTCGAATCGGTAGTCGCGGTAGAGACGCACGAGCGAGTCGTGGACCGGCACGGCGCGGGACCTGGGGCTTTTCGCGAGGGCCCCATTGATGTTCTCTGGACGCCGCAGAACGTGGACGTGCGCGTCTGGGAGCGGGCATCCCAGTGAGCTGGAGTCAGGCAGAAAGTGCATGTCCTCCCAGCGCAGCCCGAGAGCCTCGCCGATGCGCAATCCGGCGTCGAGCAGCAAGCGAAACAGGAACAGGTCTCGGGCGGTGGACGTGCCGTCGATCATCGCCTGCTGCTGGTCTTTGGACAGCGTTTCCGGCGCGTGCTCCACAGGTCGCACCCGCAGCGCACTGGCTCGGACGTGACGAACGTACCCAGATTCCATCTTTGGCCCGTGCCCGGCAGCGCGTGGCATCCACTTGCGCTCCACGAGCTGCATCGGCACCTCAGAAGCGATCAACTCGGCGGCGGCGCAGTACCTCAGGAACTCGCACACGGCTGTCAGGTGAACCGAGACCGTCGACGGCGCCCGAACCCGACCGGTACGCGTCGCGGTCGTCTCCAGGGACCGCTTGAAGCGAGCCATGTCGAGAATCGTCACGCGCCGCCAGTCCACGCCCTGCGACTCGCCCCAGTTCAGGAACTCGGCAACAGGGCGCAGGTACGTCCGGACTGTGTTGGGCGAGCGATCGGTCGCGTACATCGCGGCGACAAACTCGATCGCTTCAGGGTGTGGTTGGAACGACTCGTCGTCGATGATGAGGTGGCCATTACGACCGTCCTCGAAGTCGGCACGTTCTACACGCCAAGGCACAAGCAAACCTTAGGGCCCTGTGCCTCGCCACTGTGGGATAACGCCGAGGCACGGAGTGTCGCATGGGTCGTGCCTCATGTGCCTTGGCATGATGGTCAGAGTGCAGATAACCCGCAACGACATCCTCACGCGCGACCTCAGCAGCGAGGAGTACGAACCGGGCACCGGAGACTGCGAGGTCATCGTCGGCGTCCTGAACGACCCGTACTCCGGCGACGTCATCGAGTTCGAGAAGTCCGAGGGCTCCTCGCAGATCGACATCGACCACATCGTGCCCCTCGGGGCCGCCTGGGACGCCGGGGCCTCGGAGTGGACCGATGAGGAGCGCCTCGCCTATGCGAACGACCCCGAGGTGCTCGCGGCGGTGAACTCCTCGGACAACCGTTCGAAGTCCGACGCCACGATCGGGGAGTGGATGCCCGAGAACGAGGACGTCACCTGCCAGTACGCCTCGTCCTACGTGTCGGTCTCCGCGAAGTACGACCTCAGCATCTCCCCGGCCGACCACGACGTGCTCGAGGGGCTTCTCGCGCAGTGCGCCTGAGCCGGGGCCGCGGTGGCTGAGGGCTCACGCCGACTCGCACTGCGCCTTCAGCGTCGCGAGGTCCTCGGCGACGGCCGCCGCATCCTCCTCGAACTCGGCCTCGGTCATGGTGCCGCGACGCAGCGTGAAGACCACCTCGCAGCGCTCCTCCTCCAGAGGCATCACCCGTACCGGGTTCAGCACCGCCTCACCGGAGGGGAGCGTGACCGTGTGGTCGAGGACCCCGTAGGGGTTCTCCGGGACGAAGCTGACCAGCACCCGCCCCATCGGGGAGCTCATCGACCACTGCGAGACCTCGCGCTGGACCTCGCCGCCCGCGAGACCCGCCGCCCAGTGAGGGAGGTTGCGCGGGTCGGCCGCGTAGTCGTACACCGCGCGCCAGGGGCGCTCGATGACGACGTCGAGGTGGCGGGATGCGCCGGTGACGGCGCCGATGTCCGTGGGATCCGCGGAGTCGCTCATGGCTGGACGCTAACAGGTGCGGCCCCGGATCCCTTCTGCACGTCGGCCTCCTGCGCGGACCGGGCTCGCTCGACGGTCTGTCGGACGGCCTCCTCCCAGTTCGTCGGCACCAGGGACTCCTCGAGCTCGAGGATCCCGGGGCGCATCACGCACGGCGCATACCAGAGCCCGGAGATCCCGTGGAGCTCGCGGGCGAAGGTGTTGACGCTCGCGGCCGCTCGCACCGCGAGGCGGGGGACCCGCAGCGGCCGGCGGGGCCGATGCCCGGTCAGCGCGGCGATCTCGGTGAGCAGCTCCCGCTGGGTCCGGGCCGGGGCCGACGGGGCGTGGAGCACGGCGTCACCGGCAGCTGCGGTCAGCCTTTCGGCGTGACGCGCGGTGTGGAGCATCGCGGCGGCGAGGTCCGGGATGTGGGTCAGGGTGTGCGGTGCGGCCGGATCGCCGAAGATGATCGGCCGGGAGCGGGCGAGGGCCGGCTCGATCAGCAGGGCGCTGGCGACCGCCGAGCCGGTGCCGACGGCGGTGGGGCCGATGAGGTCCGAGGCGACGACGCTGAGGGTGCGTGCGGGATGCGCCCGACGTTGGGCGAGCAGGTCGATGCGGACCTCGCCCTTCGCATCCCGCGGGGACGGCGCGGCGCCCTCGGTCAGGTCGGAGGCCTCGCCCTGGAATCCGTACAGCGACTCCGGGAAGACCACGGGGACACCGCGCTCCGCGGCGACATCCAGCACGGCCCTCTCCCGCGGAGGGAGCTCTCGGCGCCAGACGCGGGCGTCGTAGACCGAGTGGAAGCCGGCGTGGATCGCTTCGGCCCCCTCGGACGCCTCGGCGAGCGCGGAGGGGTCCAGGACGTCACCGGTGACGCGTCGGACGCCCGGGGCGAGCTGCTGGGGCGTGCGGCGCAGCACGGTGACGGTGTCGCCGTCCGCCAGGGTGCGCTCTATGAGGGCGCGACCGATCTGTCCTTCGCCGATGACCAGGTGATGCATGGGGACCCTCCAAAAGGTGAGCAGTGCTCTCAGTTGTGGGAGCAGTGAACACCGCTCTCGCCCGTGCGTCAAGAGCAGTGCTCTCTTCTGTGGGAGGATGGCGGCATGAGCCCAGGAGAGACCGGGAAGTGCCCGTCCACGCCGCGAGCCCTCGCCCGTGAGCAGACCATGCACCGCATCGTCGAGCTGGGGAACGCGCAGCTCGCCGAGCACGGCGCCGCCGAGCTCAGCGTGCGCGAGGTCGCCAGGGGCCTGGGCATGGTCTCCTCGGCGATCTACCGCTACGTGCGCAGCCGCGACGAGCTGCTGACCCTGCTGATCGTCGACGCCTACGAGGACCTCGCCGATACCGTGGAGGACGCCGTGGCGGGGGCCGGGGACCCACCGCGCGAGAAGTTCCTCGCCCTCGGCGCGGCGATGACGCGCTGGGCGCTCGAGCATCCGGAGCGGTGGACGCTGCTGTACGGAACCCCGGTGCGCGGGTACGACGCACCGGCCGAGACCACGATCGC
Organism: Brachybacterium sacelli; assembly: GCF_017876545.1. Lineage (NCBI taxonomy): Bacteria > Bacillati > Actinomycetota > Actinomycetes > Micrococcales > Dermabacteraceae > Brachybacterium > Brachybacterium sacelli. The sequence continues at coordinate 2,517,909 of NZ_JAGIOD010000001.1, forward strand.
CCCCGGGATCCGCGTGATCGGGCACGTGCTCACCCTCGCGGCCGATGCCGCCGCGACGGGGACGGGCCCCTCCTCCGGCGCTGACCTCACGCCGGCCCCCGCCGTGACTGCGCTGCTCGAGGAGAACCTCCCCGAGTTCGACGTGGACACCGATCCCCTCACCGCGATGCGGGCCCTGGCGGTCTGGAGCAGCCTGGTCGGCATCATCAGCGCCCACGTCTTCGGTCAGCTCGGACCCGACGCGGTCGCCGTCGGCGAGGACCTCTTGGCGGGTCAGCTGCCGCTGCTCGCGGATCTGATCACAGCCCGCTGAGCCAGCTGTCAGCGACGCACCTCGTCCCCCTCGAGTGCCGCCAGGGCGGTGCGGGCGACCGAGTGCAGCGTCGCCGGTTCCCGGAGTCGGGCACGGTCGCCGAGCGGGGTCACGACCACCCAGCGGGCGGAGCCGCGCCGTCGCATCCGGCCGATCTCGATGCTGCGGCCCGTCGGCAGCGGGATCACCAGCGCCCCGCTGGGCCCGAGCTGCATCCGTCCCTCCAGCTCGGGGCGTCCCTGGACCAGGAGCGCGCGGATCCGCTCGCGCTCGAGCAGGGCGGGGTCGCCCGAGGCCGAGCGTGCGATCAGCGATCCGGTGGGAGTCATGCCCCGACGATAGGAAGGGGTCCCGACGGACGAGCAGGACCACCGGCGGTTCAGGCGGGGGAGGCGGGGTGCAGGGCTCGCCGCCAGAGTGACTCATGGCGGGCGACGTGATCGGCCGCGCGTCGCCAGTGGGCGCCGTGGCCTTCGAGGAACATCGTCCCCCACGGTTCCCGGCCGCTGCGGTGGGAGCTCTCCAGCAGGGAGTGCATCGCCTCGGTGCGCGCCGTCATCGCCTCCGGCAGCTGCGCCCGCAGCGCGGCGTCGGCGTCGTACCCGTCCACGAGCGCCGCCAGTCGCACGGCCGACTCTTCCGGCTCGGCCTCGGCGTCGTTGAGCGTGAAGGACTGCGCGGAGTAGGCGAGGTCCCACGAGCGACTGCTCGGCCCGGCTCCGTCCCAGTCGATGAACACCCAGCGCTCGCCGAGGAGCAGGTTCCAGGGGGCCAGGTCCCCGTGGCACACGAGATCCCCGGCGCCATCCGGCGTCGGGATCAGCGGATCCCATGGCGCCGGGGCCGACGGCGTGAAGCCCTCGCAGGCCTCGTGGATCCCGCGGATCAGCGCGCCCACCCGCGCGAGCTCGTCGAGGCTCAGGGCAGGGGAGTCCATGGCCAGCGGCCCGGGGACGAACTCGAGGACCTGACGCCCCCGGTCGTCGCGGCCCAGAGGCTCGGGCACGTCGACCCCGGCCGCGGCCACCGCGCGCATCAGCTCGTGCACCGCAGGCGTCGTCGGCTCCCACGGCTTGCGCACCGTGTTCCCGACGCGGACCACGCCGGCGGTCGCGTTGCCACCGGTCAGGTGCTGCTCGGGCTTCGACATCATGCTCAGACAGTAGCCGCCTGCGTAGTCTGAACACCATGACGGTCACCGCGGCCTACGCCACCCGCGCCCAGGAGTACGCCGAGCTGCTCGGGACGCTCGAGGCGACGACCCCCGCGGATCGGCGTCGGATCGAGACCTGGGCCGACGGAGCCGACGGGCCCCTCCTGGACCTCGGCTGCGGGCCGGGCCACTGGACGGCGCACCTGGCCTCACTCGGGCACGACGTCCACGGCGTGGATCCGGTGGAGGAGTTCGTGGCGATCGCCCGCCGCCGGTATCCCGAGGTCCGGTACCACCTCGGGGCCCTCGAGGGCCTGCGTCGTCGCCGGGACTCCTACGGAGGCATCCTCGCCTGGTACTCGCTGATCCACCTGCCGCCCGCGGAGGTCCCGGGCGCGCTCGCGGTGCTGCACGGTGCGCTGCGGCCGACGGGAACACTGCTGCTCGGGTTCTTCGACGGTCCTCGCCACGAAGAGTTCGACCACGCCGTCGCCCCCGCCCGGTTCTGGCCGTCGGGTGAGATGGTGACACTGCTCGAGCAGGCCGGCTTCGAGCGGCTCGAGGTCGAGCATCGACAGGACCCCGGCGCCAGGCCCCATGCCGCCATCGCCGCCCGCCGCTGTTGACCTGACCCCGGCGCGAGTGGCGCGGTGACTAGGCTGACGACCATGGTGCAGCGCACATCCGACGGCAGCGCAGGTGACGCGGACTACGGGGAGATCGGCGGTTCGTACTCGAGATACCGGCGCCCCGATCCGAGGATCGCCGGCGCGCTCACCGAGGCGCTCGGGGACGCGCGCACCGTGCTGAACGTCGGCGCGGGGGCCGGCTCCTACGAACCCTCGACCCGCGCTGTGACCGCCGTGGAGCCCTCGGCCGCCATGCGCGCACAGCGCCCCTCGCATCTCCCCTCCGCCGTGGAGGCGACCGCCGAGCAGCTGCCCTTCGCGGATGATTCCTTCGATGCCGCGATGACCACCTTCAGCGTGCACCAGTGGCAGGACGTCACCGCCGGCCTGCGTGAGCTGCGTCGGGTGACGCGCGGTCCGGTCGTGATCCTCACCTGCGATCCTGCGCTGGTGGAGCGCTTCTGGCTCACTGACTACGCCCCCGAGGTGACGGCCACCGAGGCGCGCCGCTACCCGGGGCTCGACGTGCTCGATGCGGGCCTCGGCGGCGGCACCGTGAGCCGCCCCGTCCTGATCCCGCTGGATTGCAGCGACGGCTTCCATGAGGCCTATTACGGCAGGCCCGAGTTGCTGCTGGACCCGGATGCGCGGCTGTCCTGCTCCGCCTGGAGCTTCGTCGAGGACAGGGTCCGGGAGCGGTTCGTGCGGGATCTGACCGCGGATCTCGACTCCGGGGCCTGGGACAGGCGTCACGGGCACCTGCGCGGCCGGCCCGAGTACGAGGGATCACTGGTGCTCGTGCTCTCGGAGCCCCGATGAGACCCGCAGCGGACGCGGCGCCCACCTTCCTGCTGCTCAACGGAGCCCCGGGCAGCGGGAAATCCACCCTCGCCGCGCTGCTCGCCGCCGAGCGACCGCTCGCCCTCGCGCTGGACATCGACATGATCAAGCATGCGCTCGGCGGGTGGGAGCAGGACCTGCAGGAATCCGGGCTGCAGGCTCGCCGCCTGGCCCTCGCGACGATCCGACAGCACCTGGGCGACGGGCACGACGTCGTCGTCGGCCAGTACCTCGCGCGCACGCCCTTCCTCGAGGAGCTCGAACTGCTCACCGCGGAGTGCGGGGCACGCTTCGTCGAGGTCGCCCTGATCCTCGATGCGCACACCCTCGCCGAGCGCCTCCGCACACGGCGACAGACGCCCGACCGTGCCGAGCAAGCGGCCAACGACCGCTTCGTCGGCCCCGAGGACGCGGCCGAGCTCGCGGCAGCGATCGAGCAGGTCCTCACGCAGCGTCCACACGCGCGGCGCATCGACGCGCGGGGAAGCCGGGAGGACGTCCTGCGGCAGGTGCGAGGCCTGCTCAGCGGAGAGGAGGCAGCAGCGCCGCGGCCAGCTGCCGGGGACGGCTGAGCGCCACGCAGTGGCGGCCGAGGATCTCCTCGACGTCGGGCCCCGGCCTCTCGCGGGCGATCCGGGGCTGGAACGCCTGCTCGGCCGATCTCAGTCCCCGAGGACGGCGCCGGTGGATGCGGACTTCACGAGCTTCACGTACTTGCCCAGCACGCCCTTGGTGAACTTCGGCGGCAGAGGTTCCCAGCCCTCGCGCCGGGCGGCGAACTCCTCCTCGTCGACCAGCAGGTCCAGGGCGCCGCTGCCCACGTCCAGCCGGATCCGATCGCCGTCGCGCACGAGGGCGATGGGTCCGCCGTCGACCGCCTCCGGGGCGATGTGGCCGACGCACAGTCCCGTGGTGCCGCCGGAGAAGCGGCCGTCGGTCATCAGCAGCACGTCCTTGCCCAGGCCCGCGCCCTTGATCGCGCCGGTGATCGAGAGCATCTCGCGCATGCCGGGCCCGCCCTTGGGGCCCTCGTAGCGGATCACGACCACGTCGCCGTGGGTGATGGTGCCGTCGTTGAGGGCCTCCATCGCGTGCTGCTCCCGCTCGAACACGCGCGCGGTGCCCTCGAAGACGTCCTCCTCGAAGCCTGCGGACTTCACCACGGCACCCTCGGGGGCGAGGGACCCGCGCAGGATGGTGATCCCGCCGGTGGGGGCGATCGGCGCGGAGGCCGGCCGCAGCACGGACCCGTCGGCCGGGCGCGGCGCCAGCACCTCGAGGTTCTCTGCGACCGTGCGCCCGGTGACGGTCAGGCAGTCCCCGTCCAGCAACCCCTCGTCCAGCAGCGTCTTCATCACCACCTGGATGCCGCCGACGTGGTCGACGTCGTTCATGACGTACCGGCCGTACGGCTTGAGATCGGCGAGGTGGGGGACCTTCGCGCCGATGCGCGCGAAGTCCTCGAGGGTGAGGTCGACGTCGGCCTCGTGGGCGATGGCGAGGAGGTGGAGCACGGCGTTGGTGGAGCCGCCGAAGGCCTGCACCACGGCGATCGCGTTCTCGAAGGCCGCCTTGGTCATGACGTCGTGCGTGGTGATCCCCTGGCGGAGCATGCCCACCACCGCCTCCCCGGCGCGGCGGGAGTCGGCATCGCGGCGGCGATCAGCCGACGGGGGAGTGGCCGAGCCGGGGATCGACATCCCCATCGCCTCCGCCACGGTCGACATGGTGTTGGCGGTGTAGTACCCGCCGCAGGCACCCTCTCCCGGGCAGATCGAGCGCTCGATGCGGCCCACGTCCTCCCGGCTCATCAGCCCGCGGGCGCACGCCCCGACCGCTTCGAAGCCGTCGATGAGGGTGACGTCCTTCTCGGAGCCGTCGGTGAGGGTGACGCGGCCCGGCATGATCGTGCCCGCATAGACGAACACGCTGGCCAGGTCCAGGCGGGCGGCAGCCATGAGCATGCCCGGCAGGGACTTGTCGCAGCCGGCCAGCAGCACCGAGCCGTCGAGCCGCTCCGCCTGGATCACGGTCTCGACGCTGTCGGCGATGAGATCGCGGGAGACCAGCGAGTAGTGCATGCCGTCGTGACCCATGGAGATTCCGTCGGAGACCGAGATGGTGCCGAACTGCAGGGGGTACCCACCGCCGGCATGGACGCCGTCCTTCGCCGCCTGGGCCAGCCGATCCAGCGAGAGGTTGCACGGCGTGATCTCGTTCCACGAGCTCGCGATCCCGATCTGGGGCTTGGCCCAGTCCTCGTCCCCCATGCCCACCGCGCGCAGCATCCCGCGGGAGGCGGTGGCCCCGAGGCCGTCGGTGACCTGGCGGCTGCGCGGCTTGATGTCGGGTCCAGGAGCAGGGGCGGAGGTGTCGTCGTTCATGGCCCGACCCTATGCCTCGACCTCGCACGGGTGGAAGGGACTGCGCCGTTCAGAGCACGGACCGGTCGTGCCCCGTGCCGAGACGGACGTAGCGGCTGAGCTGGGTGACGTGCTCCGGACCGAGATCCTGGAGGGTCGGGACCTGCAGCAGCTTCATGGTCCGCTCCACCTGCTCGGCGAGGATACGGATCGCCCGGTCGACGCCGGCCCGGCCACCGGCCATCAGGCCGTAGAGATAGGCCCGGCCGATGAGGGTGAAGTCGGCGCCCAGGGCGATCGCGGCGACGATGTCGGCCCCGCTGCGGATGCCGGTGTCCAGGATGATCTCGACGTCCTTGCCGACCTCGCGAGACACCTCCGGCAGCAGGTGGAAGGGAACCGGTGCCCGGTCGAGCTGACGACCGCCATGGTTGGACAGCCCGATCGCGTCCACCCCGAGGTCGGCGAGCCTCTTCGCGTCCTCGACGGTCTGGACCCCCTTGACGGCCAGCTTGCCCGGCCACATCGCACGGATCTCCGCGAGATCCTCGAAGCTGATCGTCGGGTCCATCGCGGAGTCGATCAACTCGCCGACGGTGCCGCCGGTGGAGGAGAGGGAGGCGAACTCGAGCTTCGCCGTGGTCAGGAAGTCCCACCACCACCAGGGCCGGGGGAGGGCGTCGAGCACGGTGCCCAGGCTCAGCTGGGGAGGGATCGAGAATCCGTTGCGCGTATCGCGCAGGCGCGCCCCGCCCACCGGGGTGTCGACCGTGAAGAACAGGGTGTCGTAGCCGGCTTTTGCCGCCCGCTCGACGAGACCGTAGGAGACCTCGCGCTGCCGCATCACGTACAGCTGGAACCAGTTGCGGCCCAGCGGGTTCGCGGCCTTGACGTCCTCGATCGAGGTGGTGCCGAGCGTGGAGAGGGTGAAGGGGATACCGGCGGCGCCGGCCGCGCCGGCACCCGCGGTCTCGCCCTCGGTCTGCATCAGGCGGGTGAAGCCCGTCGGGGCGATGCCGAAGGGCAGCGCGGAGCTGCCGCCGAGGATCTGGGCGGTGGTGTCCACCCGGGAGACGTCGTGCAGGATCGAGGGGTGGAACTCGATGTCCTCGAAGGCCTGCTCGGAGCGGCGCATCGAGATCTCACCCTCGGCGGCGCCGTCGGTGTAGTCGAAGGCCGCCGCCGGCGTGCGGCGCTTGGCGATCGTGCGCAGGTCATCGATCGTCAGCGCCGAGCCGAGGCGGCGGCGCCTGGCGTCGAGGTCGAACTTCTTGAACGTCATGAGCTCGAGGAGCTCGGCCGGCTGGGGGATCTGTCGCTGGACCATGGGGTCTCCTTCGTCGGGTCGTGCGGCGTGAGGGGCGGATGGGTGGGTGGGTGGTGGTCTCGGGTCAGAGCGCGGGGATCATCCACGACAGCACCGTGGACTGGAGGCCGACGAGCAGGCACAGGGCCACGAGCATGCCGAGGCTCCACCAGATCACCTTGCGGAAGATGGCCGATTCCTGACCGAGCAGGCCGACGGCGGTGGCGGCGATCGTGAGGTTCTGCGGGCTGATCATCTTGCCGACCACACCACCGGAGGTGTTCGCCGCGACCAGGAGGGCCGGATCCAGACCGGCCTCCTCGGCAGCGGTCTGCTGCAGCGTGGCGAACAGGGCGTTGGCGCTGGTGTCGGAGCCGGTGACCGCCGTGCCCAGCCAGCCGAGGATCGGGGAGAGGAAGGCGAAGGCCGCTCCGGTGCCGGCGATCCAGGTGCCGATGGTGATGGTCTGGCCCGACTGGTTCATGACGTAGGCGAGGGCGAGAACCGAGGCGACCGTGAGGATCGAGAAGCGCATCTTCACGACATTGGTGACGAAGACGTCCACGGCGTCGCGCAGCGACATCCGGTACACCAGCGCGACGATGATGCCGGTGATCAGCAGCAGTGTGCCGGGGGAGGAGAGCCATTGGAAGGCGTAGACGGTGCTGGCGGAGACCTGGCCCTCGGCGGTGAGCACGTTGCCGTCGAGCCCCGGCCACGGGATCGTGACGTCGGTGGCCTCGAGGAAGGAGCTCAGCGCCGGCACCAGTTTGGAGGCCGAGAAGATCACGATCACCAGGAGGTAGGGGAACAGCGCCATGACGACGCGGCCGGGGGTCAGGCGGGTCTCGGTGCGCGGCGGGGAGGCGACGGCGACGGATCCCGTGCCCTCGCCGGCATCCGGGGCACCGGTCCCTTCGTGCTCGCGCTCGTGGCGCATGTTCTCCAGCGCGTCCTGGCCGCCGAGCGGCTTCCACACCTGCAGCATGATCACGGCGGCGGCGAGGCCGGCCAGGGAAGCGATGATGTCGGTGAGCTCGACGGAGACGAAGTTCGAGGAGACGAACTGGCTGATGCCGAAGACGACGCCGACCACGAGGGCGAGCGGCCACAGCTGGCGCACCCCGCGCCGGCCGTCGACGAGGAAGATCAGGAACAGCGGGACGATCGCGGCGAGGAAGGGCGTCTGGTGTCCGATGATGGCGCCGATGTGCTGGTAGGGGATCCCGGTGAGGTTGCCGGCGGTGATGATGGGGATGGCGATGGCACCGAAGGCCACGGGTGCGGTGTTGGCGATGAGGACCACCGTGGCGGCACGCATCGCGGTGAAGCCGATCGCCATCAGCATCACCCCGGTGATCGCGACGGGCGCGCCGAAGCCGGCGAGCGCCTCGAGCAGTCCCCCGAAGCAGAAGGCGATGATGATCGCCTGGACCCGCGGATCGTCCGAGATCGCGTTGATGACCAGCCGCAGATCCTCGAACCGGCCGCTGCGGACGGTCAGCTCGTAGAGCCAGATCGCCGTGAGCACGATCCACATGATCGGGAAGAGGCCGAAGGCGAACCCCTGGGTGGCCGAGAGAGCCACGAGATCCACCGGCATGCCGTAGGCCAGCACGGCGACCGCGATGGCGACGCCGAGCGCGGACAGCCCTGCCCAGTGCGCTTTCCACCGCAGCACCCCCAGGGTGAGGAAGATCGTCAGCAGGGGCAGCAGGGCGATGAGCGAGGACCACAGCAGGCTGCCTGCCAGCGGTGCGAGTTCTGCGGTGTACATGGGGACCTCCGACACACATCAGCCGCGGTGCTGCACAGCATCGCCGTCGATGTCGTGCCTCGTGAGTCGGTGAGGAAAGAGTGGAAGACCATCGTGTGGTCTGACCACAGAGGGATACTAGGCCCTCGAGCGGTCGGGAGCAAGATCGCCGGGGGCTCGGAGGTGCGCTGTGCTAGAACAGGGCAATGGTCGACAGCGCAGACGATGAAGAGGTCCGACCGCAGGTGCAACGGCCCGCGGGGTCCGAGGCGACGTGGCGGCCAGTGACCCGCAGCAGCACGCACGAGCTGGTCATCGAGGCGATCGAGGACCAGATCATGACCGGAGCCCTCGTCGTCGGCGACCTCCTGCCCCCGGAGCGCGAGCTCGCCACCCGGCTGCACGTCAGCCGTGCCGGGGTGCGTGAGGCCATCCGGGTCCTCGAGGGCCACGGGGTGCTGCGCTCCGACGTCGGCTCCGGGCGGGGAGCCGGCACCTTCGTCGCCGCACTGCCGAGCGCCGCCCTGGCGAGGTTCCTCCGCCTCCACGTGGCCCTGTCGAACTTCCGGATCCAGGAGGTGGTCGAGGCGCGCGTGATCCTGGAGCGCGCGAGCGCCTCCCTCGCGGCCGAACGCGCCGACCGCGACGCCGTGGCCGAGCTGGAGCACCTGGTGGCGGTCATGGACGACCCGGGTGTGAGCCGCGAAGCGTTCAACGACGCCGACACCGCCTTCCACGTCGCGATCGCCGAGGCGGGCGGCAACACCCTGTTCTCCGACATGACCGGGGCGATCCGCGCGTCCCTGCGCGCGCCCATCCTGGAGGCCTTCACCAAGGTCACGGACTGGGAGACGATGGCGACGATGCTGCGCGCGCAGCATCACGGGATCCTGGCGGCGATCTCCGCCGGGCAGGTCGAGCGGGCCGGGGAGCTCACCGCCGAGCACATCCGGGATGCCTCCGCCGCGCTCCCGGACCTGCCGGGCGCGTAGCGGAATCCGCCGGACCCACCAGGGAAGCAGGTCCGGGCTCAGTCCGTGGGCACCGTCCGCTCGTCGTGCCCGTCGTACTGCGACAGCGGACGGATCAGCGCGTTGTCGGCGCGCTGCTCCCTGATGTGCGCAGTCCAACCGGTCACGCGGGCAGCGATGAACAGCGGGGTGAACATCTCGGTGTCGAAGCCCATCAGGTGGTAGGTGGGCCCGGCCGGGTAGTCCAGGTTCGGCTTGATCCCCTTGGCCTCGTCCATCGCCTGCTCCAGGCCGTGATACAGACCGAGGATCTCGCCGCGGTCCGCGTACGCGATCATCGCGTCCATCGCATTCTTCATGGTGGGCACGCGGGAATCGCCGTGCTTGTAGACGCGGTGACCGAAGCCCATGACCTTCTTCTTCTGCGCCAGGGCGTCCTCCATCCAGGCCTTCGCCCGGTCCTTCGCCTCGGCCTCGGTCTCCTCGGGACGGATCCCGATCTCCTCGAAGGTGTGCATCACGGCCTCGTTCGCCCCGCCGTGCAGGGCGCCCTTGAGCGCTCCGATCGCACCGGTCACGGCCGAGTGCAGGTCCGCGAGGGTCGAGGTGATCACGCGGGCGGTGAAGGTGGAGGCGTTGAAGGAGTGCTCGGCGTACAGCACCATCGAGACACGGAAGGCCTCGACCACCTCGTCGGCCGCCTCCTCGCCGAAGGTCATCCACAGGACGTTCCGCGCGTAGTCGAGGTCCTCCCGCGGCGGGATCGGCTCGGTGGGGCCGCCGGCCCGGCGGCGGCGCTGCTCGTAGGCGACCACGGCCGGCAGCTGCGCGAACAGGCGCCGGGCCTTCTCCAGCTCCGCCTCCGGGGAGGAGTCCTCGGCGGCGGGATCCAGTGCGCCGAGCACGGAGACGGCGGTGCGCACCGAGTCCATCGGGTGGCAGTCGGGCGGCAGCGCATCCATCGCCGTCCTCACCTCGGGGGCCAGCGCGCGATGGGAGCGTTCGTGGCGGACGGTCGCCTCCAGCTCCTCCTCGGTGGGCAGCTCCCCGGTCCACAGCAGGTGCGCCACCGCCTCGAACGACTGGGAAGCGGCCAGCTCCGGGACCGGATAACCGCGGTAGAGCAGGGAGTTGGTCTCCGGGTTGACCTTGGAGATGGCGGTGACGTCGGCGACGACACCGTTCAGACCCTTGCGGATCTCGCTGGTCTCGCTCATGTGTCCCTCCTGGGATCGGAGCCGGTGTGGGTGTGGTGGGCGGTGGGGACCTCGACATCGAAGACCGAGGCATCGAAGCGGTTGTAGCCCTCGTAGTCCACCAGCTCGTAGAGCCGGGCGCGTGTGAGCATCTCATCCACCCGCGGGGCCTGGGTACCCTCCGAAAGGATCGTCTCCAGCATTCGCTCGGCCGCGCCCATCGCCGTGCGCAGCAGCGTGACCGGGTAGATCACCATCGCGACCCCGGCCTCGGCCAGCTGGGCGCGGGTGAAGAGCTCGGACTTGCCGAACTCGGTCATGTTCGCCAGCACCGGCACGTCCAGGGCCGCGCAGACCTGCTCGAACTCGGTGAGGTCCGCGAGCGCTTCGGGGAAGACCGCATCGGCGCCGGCATCGACCAGGGCCTTCATCCGGTCGATCGCGGCGTCCAGCCCCGAGGTGGCGCGCAGGTCCGTGCGGGCCATCACCAGGAAGTCCGGATCGCGGCGGGCGTCGGCAGCGGCCCGGATGCGCTGCGTGGCGGTATCCAGATCCACCATGGTCTTGCCGTCGAGGTGGCCGCAGCGCTTGGGATTGATCTGGTCCTCGATGTGGCAGCCGGCCAGGCCTGCGTCCTCGAGCTCCTGGACGGTGCGGGCGACGTTCATCGCCTCGCCGAACCCGGTGTCGGCGTCGATCAGGCAGGGAAGATCGGTGGAGCGGGCGATCTGGCCGCCGCGGGCCGCGACCTCGGTGAGGCTGGTCAGGCCGACGTCGGGCAGGCCCAGCTCATTGGCGAGCACCGCCCCGGAGATGTACACCCCGGGGAAGCCCTTCTCCTCGATGAGGGTGACCGACAGCGGGGTGAAGGCGCCCGGGAACGGCTGGGCGGCCCCGGGCGTGAGCAGCGTGCGGAGGGCGCGGCGCTTCTGGGCGGGGGTCTTCGTGGAGTACAGCATCACAGCAGTCCCTTCGGGCCGGCGGTCAGGTCGACGACGCCGGTCGCGGCGCGGATGTTCAGGCGGCCCAGCTCCCCGGCGGGCAGGTCCGGCAGATTCGCCGCGGTCTCCAGGAAGCGCTCTATCTCGGATTCCTCCACCTCTCCGGTGGCCAGGGAGCGGAACTTGTCGACGTACTGGGCGCGGGCGAAGGGCCGGGCGCCCTGGGGGTGGGCATCGGCCACGGCGATCTCGTCCTCGATCACGGTGCCGTCGGCCAGGGTGATCGTCACGGCGCCGCCGAAGGCCTTCTCGCGCAGATCCAGCGAGTGGTAGCGGCGGGTCCACTCCGGGTCCTCCTCGGTGGTGACCTTGCGCCACAGCGCCACGGTGTCGGGGCGGCCGGCGCGCTCGGGGGCGTAGGAGTCGACGTGGTGCCAGGTCCCGTCCTGCAGTGCGACGGTGAAGATATAGGGGATCGAGTGGTCGAGCGTCTCGCGGGAAGCGGTGGGGTCGTACTTCTGGGGATCGTTCGCCCCGGAGCCGATCACGTAGTGGGTGTGGTGCGAGGTGCGGATCAGGATCGAGGCGACCTGCGCGGGGTCGGCGGCCTCGGGATGCTCTCGGTGCAGCTTGCGGGCCAGGTCGATCCAGGCCTGGGCCTGGTACTCGGCGGAGTGCTCCTTGGTGTAGGTCTCCAGGATGGCCCGCTTGGCCTCCCCCGGCCCGGGCAGCGACACCGTGTAACGGGCCTCGGGTCCGTCCAGCAGCCAGGCGATCACGCCGTCCTCGCCCTCGTAGATCGGCACCGGGGAGGTCTGCCCGCGCATCGCCCGGTCGGCGGCCTCGACGGCCATCTTCCCGGCGAAGGCGGGGGCGTGGGCCTTCCAGGTGGAGATCTCGCCCTTGCGGGACTGGCGGGTGGCGGTGGTGGTGTGCAGGGCCTGCCCGATCGCCTGGAACACCGTCTCGGTGTCCAGCCCCAGGAGGGTTCCGATCCCGGCGGCGGCCGAGGGGCCCAGATGGGCGACATGGTCGATCTTGTGGGCGTGCAGGGAGATCGCGCGTACCAGGTCGACCTGCAGCTCGTAGCCGGTGGCGACGGCGCGGATCAGGTCGTGCCCGGAACGGCCGGTGTGCTCGGCGACGGCGAGCAGGGGCGGGATGTTGTCGCCGGGGTGGGAGTACTCGGCGGCGAGGAAGGTGTCGTGGAAGTCCAGCTCGCGCACGGCGACCCCGTTGGCCCAGGCCGCCCACTCCGGCGAGCTCTTCTCCGTGATCCCGTAGATGCTCGCGCCGAGGCCACCGGTGGAGACGGGATGGCTGAGCGCCTGGGCGCGGGCGGAGACGATCGGGCCCCGGTTCAGGGACGCGATCGCGACGGAGGCGTTGTCGATGATCCGGTTGATGATCATCTCCTGGACCTCGGGCCCGACCTCGACGGGGTCGGTGGCGACTTCGGCCATCGCCCAGGCGAGCTGGTCGGTGCGGGGGAGGTGCTCCTCGGAGCGGTGGACGCGGATGTCGTGGTCTCTCATGCGGTGGTCTCCTTCGAGCCGGTGGTGGGGTCGGAGCGCAGATGGGCGAGGGCCTGCTGCAGGTGCACGACGGTCGTGGCCGCCGCGAGCTCCGGGTCGCCGGCGGCCACGGCGCGGGCGATCGCGGCGTGCTCACGGGCGGAATCGGCCAGGCGCGCGGGGGAGTGGCGCGAGAGCCGACGGAGGCGGGCCAGGTGCACCCGCACGCCGCGCAGCGCGTCGGCCAGATAGTCGTTGCCGCTGGTCGAGTCGACGGCGGCGTCCAGCTCCTGGGTCAGCGCGTAGTACCCGGTGGGATCGGCGCCCTCGGCCAGCGGAGCAGCGGCTGCGGTGAAACGGTCGGCGAGCTCGGTGAAACGGTTGGTCACCTCGGCGGTGTCGGCCTTCTCCGCGCAGCGTCGGGCAGCCAGAACTTCCAGGGCGATCCGCAGGTCGAACAGCTGCGCCGCCTCGGCGAGGGAGACCGCGGTGACCACCATCCCGCGGCCGGAGGGGGTGGCCAGCCCGTCGGCGACCAGTCTGCTCAGCGCCTCGCGCAGCGGGGTGCGGGACAGGCCCAGTCGGGCCGACTGCTCCACCTCGCCGAGGACGCTGCCAGGTGCGAGGGTGCCGTCGATGATCTCCTCCCGCAGGCAGAGGTAGGCCCGGTCGCTGGCTCGCATGCCGCCAGTGTATGCACACGCGTCGGGAGGTGGAGGGAGTGCCCTCAGGTGAGCGGCGATTTCGGCCCAGTCTGTATACAACGAGGGCGGGCGTCAGACTCTTCTCACCGCGGGCGGCCCCCGCCGATCTCCCGGAACGCCTCGAGCGTCTCCGCCGGATCCAGCACCGCGGCCGGATGCGGCCCCGCCTGCATCCAGGCCCGGCGCCACTCGTCGATGTCGGGGGAGGAGAGCGCGCCGCCGGCCAGCAGCACCATGTTCCCGTCGGCCGGCCGCGTCAGCAGCGAGGCGTGCGTCAGCGTCCACACCCCCGACAGGCACTCCTCGGCCGCAGCGTCCTCGAGCTCGCGCACCTGCCGGGCCAGGAATCGCTGCCCGGCGTCGTCACCGACGTTGACCAGCAGCATCCCGTCGGCTTCCAGCTGGCCGAGCGCCTCGCGATAGAAGTCCTGGGTCGCGAGGTGCGCGGGCGAGGACTCGCCGGAGAACACGTCCACCACGATCGCCTCGAAACGACGCGCTCCCATCGCCGCCAGCTGCTCCCGGGCATCCCCGATCACGATCTCCAGCTCGGTCCCGGCCGGCATCGGCAGCGCCGAGGTCACCAGCGTGGGCAGCTCCCGCTCGATCTCGATCACCACCTGCTGCGAGGCGGGTCGGGTGACCTGCACGTACCGCGCCAGCGTGAGCGCCCCCGCGCCCAGGTGCGCGATACGCAGCGGCCGACGGGTCGGCCATGCAGCATCCAGCACGTTCGCCATCCGTCGCAGGTACTCGTGGACGATGTGCGTGGGGTCGGCGAGGTCCACGTGCGACTGCTCGACCCCACCGATCTGCAGCACCCACCCGCCGTCGACCTCGTCCTTGACGATCCACGCGGGCTGGTCGGAGACGCTCAGCTGCGCGCTGCGACGCGAGGCAGGAGGGAGGTCGGTGGAGGACATGGGATCATTGTCCTCGAGGTTCGCCCGCGCCGAACCGCTCTCGCCGGGGACAATGGTTCGCATGCACACCCTGGAGCTCGCCGGACGGCGCGTCACGATCGCCCGCGCCGCCGTGGACGACCTGCCGGAGATCATCGCCCTCCTCGCCGACGACGTCCTGGGGCGCGATCGGGAGAGCGGACGGATGGAGCCCTACGAGAGCGCCTTCGCGCGGATCGACCGTGACGACAGCCAATCCCTGATCGTCGCTCGGGACGGTGAGGGGCGCGCCGTCGCCACGATGCAGCTCACGCTGATCCCTTCTCTCTCGCGCGGCGGTGCCACCCGACTCCAGATCGAGGCCGTGCGGGTCGACGCCTCGATGCGCGGTGAGGGACTGGGTGCCGCCCTGTTCGCCTGGGCGCACGACTGGGGCCGGGAGCACGGAGCGGCCCTCGCGCAATTGACCACCGACACGTCGCGCGCTGATGCGCACCGCTTCTACGAACGGCTCGGCTATCGCGCGAGCCACGTGGGGTTCAAGCTCCCGCTGTGATCCGGTCGCCGGCGGAGCATGTGTCCTGACCCCTCATTCGTGCTTGTGTGAGCATGTATCGCACCTTATGGGTGAGGGCTGTGGGCACCGTGCCGGGCGACCCCTCCAGCGCCTGACCGACGTCGATCACCACCGGAGCATCATGAGCACCCCCGCAGCCGACGCGCCCGTCACCGACGAGACCGCGCCGAAGGATCGCTTCCCCCACGTCTACGTCATCCTCGTCCTGTTCGCCCTGCTCGCCGCGGTGCTGAGCTGGATCGTCCCGGCAGGTCTGTACGAGCGCGTCCCCGGTCCGGACGGCCAAGAGGTGGTCGATCCCGACAGCTTCTCCTTCGTCGAACAGTCACCTGTGAGCGCGATCGAGCTGCTCACCGCGATCCCGCGCGGGCTCGTCGACGCCGGGGCGATCGTCTTCTTCGTCTTCACCATCGGCGGCATGTTCGAGGTGGTGCGGCGCACCGGCCTGATCGACGTCGCCCTCGCGGCCGTCGCCCGCCTCTTCGCCGGCCGCGGCGTGGCGGTCATTCCCGCGCTGATGGTCGTCTTCTCGCTGATCGCGAGCTTCATCGGGGTGCCCGAGCTCTCGCTCGTGTACATCCCGGCGATCCTGCCGCTGATCCTCAGCCTCGGCTACGACCGGGTGGTCGCGGTCGCCGTCGCGCTGCTCGGCACCGGCGCCGGTTTCGCAGCGGGCTTCCTCAACCCCATCAACACCGGGCTGGGCCAGCAGATCGCCGGTCTCGAGCCGTTCTCCGGCATCGGCCTGCGCATCGCGCTGTACCTCGCCTATCTCGCCACCGCCGTCGGCTACATCATCTGGTATGCGCGGCGAGTCGCCGCGGATCCGACGCGATCCGTGCTGCACGGCCATGCCGACACCACCGTGCGGGAGCGGGACCGGCTCGATCTCGACGCCGTCCCGCAGTTCTCCACCCGGCAGAAGGCCGCCGGCATCGCCCTGCTCCTGCTCGCGGGCGTGCTGGTGTGGGGCATCATCACCCAGGGATGGTTCTTCCCCGAGTTCGCGGGGATGTTCATCCTGATCGCCATCGTCGTGGGCCTGGTCGCCGGCATGAGAACCAGCGACATGGCCGAGGCCTTCGACCAGGGCCTGCGCGACGTCCTCGCCGGGGCGATCATCGTCGGTGTCGCCCGCGGCGTCGCGATCGTCCTCGAGGACGGCAACATCCTCGACACCCTCGTGTTCGGGCTCGGCGAATCGGTCGGGTTCCTGCCGCCGGTGCTGTTCGTCGTCGGGATGTTCCTCGTGCAGGCGGTCTTCAACCTGATCGTCCCTTCCGGCTCGGGGCAGGCGCTGGTGACCCTCCCGGTGCTCGCGCCGCTGTCCGACCTCCTGGGCGTGACGCGGCAGAGCGCCGTGCTCGCCTACCAGACCGGCGACGGCATGACGAACCTGATCTACCCCACCTCCGGGTACTTCATGGCGGCGCTCGCCGTGGGTCGGGTGCCGTGGAACCGCTGGGTGCGGTTCTACGCGCCGCTGCTGGGCCTCTGGGTGCTGATCTCGCTCGGCTTCCTGATGTTCGCCCAGCTCACCGGGTGGAGCTGAGGGCACGCGGGGGCGCGTCGGCGCGGAGCGCCTCCCGGGCCCGGAGGCAGCCGGCGGCCTACACTGGGAAACACCCAGGGGGAGGAGCCCCGATGGCGCCGACGACGCAGGAGACCACCGACGTCACCACGTCACGGGACGGGGTGATGGCAGAGCTGGCCGCGCTCGAGGACCCGAAGGTCCGCGCGGTCAACGAGCGGCACGGCGAGGATCACGGCGTGAATCTCACGAAGCTCCGTGCCGTGGCCAAGCGGCTGAAGGCCCGGCCAGACCTGGCGCGCGAGCTGTGGGCGACCGAGGACACGGCGGCGAAGCTGCTTGCGATCCTGATCTCCCGCCCGAAGCATTACGACCGCGACGAGCTCGATGGGATGCTCCGCGACGCTGGGTCCCCCAAGGTGCACGACTAGCTCGTCAACTATCTCGTCCTGAAGGGCCCTCACCGCGAGGAGCTGCGCGAGGCCTGGTTCGCCGACGACCACCCCGTGGTGGCCAGTGCCGGCTGGGCGCTGACGAGCGACCGCGTGGTGAAGAATCCCGAGGGCATCGACCAGTCCGCTCTGCTCGACCTCATCGAGGCCAGGATGAAGGACGCCCCCGAGCGGTTGCAGTGGGCGATGAACACCTGCCTCGCCCAGATCGGGATCACGAACCCCGAGCTGCGGGAGCGGGCCCGCGGCATCGGCGAACGGCTCGAGGTGCTCAAGGACTACCCGACACCGCCGAACTGCACCTCACCGTTCGCTCCGCTGTGGATCGACGAGATGGTCCGCCGGGGGCGCGCCGGCGGAGACGCCGTCGCCGGGCGACGGACGGTGCGACTCAGCCGAGCGTGATCGCCCTCAGCGGAGACCCGGTGTCGAGATACAAGCTGCCACCTGGGACGAGGGCACGTGCGATGTTCGCGAGAGCACGGGCACGCAGATGCGGATGGCGACCGTCGAGCGCGCCGACCCGACAGGCGAAGGCGAGATCGAATGATGCAGTGGACGCGTCGAGCTCGAAATCCTCGACGGGAGCGCACAAGGTGGAGAGCATCCCGGCGGCGATCTCGTCGTCGCAGGTGGCTCGAGTCCGCCGGATCCCGACCTCGGAACGATCCAGCACCAGCACGTGACCGTCCGGGCCGACCCGGGCGGCGACTTCCCGACGGAGCCGGTCGGAGAGCGGCGCCGCGTGGATCACGGTCCAGGGTTCGCCGGCGGCACGAGAAGGGGCTCGAGCTGTCGGCGGGCGGTGTGCAGCACGTCGGCCGCCGACGGCGGATCCGACTGTGGGACCACGATCACCTGCCACGGGAGATCCTCCAGCAGTCGCAGTGTCACCGTGCGTTCGTACCGGAAGTAGGCGTGGGCGCCCTCGAGGTCACGTACCGGCGGTTCGACGGGATAGGAGCCGAGCTTGGTCAGGAACCAGTCCTGCCAGGCAGGCCCTTCGCGCTCGATCGCGCGGGCCAGGGCACGGGGCGGTTCCTCGTCGAGATACACCACGATCGGATCTGATCCCATCAGGCGAGCCTCCAGGTCACGGAGGAAATCCGCGATCCCCGATTCGTCGTGGCCCCACCCTCGCAGTGAGGGGATGAACGGCACGAGCGCGTCGGTGACCGCGACATCGACCCCTTGGGCATCGAGTCGGCCCAAATAGTCTTCCGTGGTGTCGAGGAGCGTGGACAGCTGCACCTCGCCACCGGCACTGAACTCCTGCGCCAAGGGCGCGAAAGCCTCCCGCGTGAGGACCTCCTCCTCTCGGAAATGGTCCACGCGAAGGCCCTGCGCCCGCAGCCAAGCGACCAGGCCGTCGCACAGGGTGGATTTCCCCGCACCGGGAGAGGAGGCGGTCACTGCGAGCAGCCGAGTCATCGCGCCACCCTACTGCGGCTGGTCGGAGGCTCACACGACGGGATCCGATCGGGCTGCATGTCGCCTGTATCCCGAGGCATCACAGTGCTTCCCACGGGCGCCGGGCAGGCGAGGCAGGATGGCGTGGTGACCAATGAAGCTCAGCGTGTCGAGATCTACGAGACCGTGCGCAACTTGCCGTATGACACGGCCGCCGCGCACGACGCAGCCAGCTTGCGCGAGCGGGGGAGAGGGAACTGCGTCGCCAAGGCTGACTTGCTCGCCGAGGAGCTGAGCGATGTCGGCATCGAGTGCCGGCTGGTTTCCTGGGAGTACGAACTGCCCGTCCTGGTGGCAGTGCAGCATGATCTGTCCGTCGATTCCGATGTCCACACGGCCGTCCAGGTGCTTCTCGGGGGCCAATGGCTCCTGGTCGATGCGACCCACGACCCGGCACTCGCGGCCCTCGGCCTCACAGTGGGCCACTGGGACGGAGCATCTGCCACCGAGCCCGCCTACCGGGCCGTCGGCTCCATCTTTCCGCACGGGCACGACGGACTTTCGCAAGAGCTGGATGAGGCGCTGGACCGGATCGGTCAGCAGGTCGAAGCGGCTGATCCGGATCTGATCGCCCGGTATCAGCATGATCTGAACCAGCTGTTCGAACGGGCCCGGTCACGGGCGATGTCCGAGGGGACGACGCCTGCTGGTCGGTGAGTGCCGCTCGTCAGGACGAACGAGATCCGGGAGCGCGGCGGAGAAGTCGATAACGGCCTCTTCAGCCAGGACCTACGCTCTCTCGGGATCAGCACGATCGGAATCGCGCACGCGATCACGACGACGGTCTCGTCAGGTCATCCGGGGCCGCTACCCGAGGCGAGGAAGGCGTCCGGATCCACGGGTCGCTTCGCACGGGGCAGGCCGTCGACGACGAGCAGGTATGAGTCGGTGACGAGCTCCCGCACGAACTCCGCGTCGAGGCCTCCGCCAGGTTCGAGGGTGATCCAGTGGCGCTTGTTCATGTGATAGCCGGGAGTGATGTCCGGATGGTTCTGGCGCAGCGCCTCGGAGTCTCGCGGTTCCGCTTTCAGCACCACCACCGGGACTCCTCGCACCTCGGTGAGCAGCAGGAACATCCGGCCGACCACCTTCGCCACGTCGTACTCCGGCCCGAAGGGTTGGCTGATCTCGGCGGCAGGCAGCTCCTCGGCGCGCGTGCGGGCGATGTCCTGCAGTGCGATGCCGTCCATACCGGCCCAGCGTGTCACTTCGCCGTTCCGGGCCGCTCCTCTGTTCATCCCTCGGCGTCCCGAGTACGGTGTGCCCAACGCTCGAACTCTGCTTGGACCTCGTCGAAGAACTCAGTCTTCGCACGGGTGTAAACGTCGTAGTCGTCTTTGCCGGCATTCTCTTCGCTGAGACGTCTCTTCGTCGCTTCGTACCTGTCGCGCTGGCCGGGATGTGCCCGTAGCCAGTCCCGGAACCAGACGGCGTATCGCCCCCAGGGAGAATCAGAGCGCCGCACGTGCACGATGACTCGGTCGGGCCGGTGCACGAAGATCGATTTCTCCCAGACAGCATCGTCTACGACCTCCGATCCGCGCGGGATGTCGCGGTAGACGCCCGGGGAGTCCGGGCGCGCCCCTCGAGCCCGCACGTATCCCAGGTCTCCGAGACGTTCGGACAAGGCGTCGTCCGCGGGCAATGGAAGGATGCGGATCTGGAGATCAAGGTTCGGCTTGGCTGCAAGTCCAGGCACGGCGGTGGAACCGATGTGGTCGTAGCGCGCGTCGGCGGCGCCCGGAATGTCTGCCAGTCGTTCGCGTACTACGTCGAGACGACGTTGAGCCTGGCGTGGCCACTCGGGGTCGTATACGTGCAATTCGGCTGGATTCGACTGCTTCCGTCCCATGGCCACACGTTATCCGGGGACTGGTGAAGTTCGAGGGCGGGACTGCCGCACGGGTCGGAGACGGCTTGACCTGACCTATGGCCTGGTTTCCAGTCAGACCTCGCCTATGGACGCGGCAGCCCCTGTGCGCGGGGCTGTTCCGGTGCCAGACGTTGCTGGAGGGCGCGCACTGCGCGGTGCTGCACCGGGCGGAGGTCGCGGGCGCCCAGCTGGTCGAGCAGCTCGGTGGCGAGAGGGTCGGGGGACGACAAGTCCTTTGCGGTCTCCAGGAGCGGCCGGATCTGCTCGACCCATTCCTCGATCAGTGCCTCGACCTCGTGGTCCGAGGTGTCCGCATCGAGGGCGTAGAAACGCTCGGTCAGCGCGGCCAAGGCCGCTCTGGAGTCGTCCGGGACATCGAGCAGGGCGGCCAGACCTGCTGTCCCCTTCTCCCCGAGCAGATGAGCGATCAGGATGAGCTGCTCACGCTCGTACCTGACCATGTGATCGGGCACGCCCGGACCGGGTGCCGCCTGCGAGGCGGAGAGCTCCGGCGGCAGGTCTGGAGGGGCCCCGGTGCTGCGCAGCACGCCGATGCTGGCTCGGCGGGCGGTGAGGCGTTCGATCTCGGCCGCGGCCTGGCGATCGAGCTGCTCGAGCAGCGTCTCGGCTGTCGTGGGATCGTCCAGCACCTCGGGGAGAGCGGACAGGGGGACGCCCAGAGCCGTCAGCCGTGTGATGCGCAGGACGCGCACGAGATGGCCGACGTCGTACTGCCGGTAGTCCCCGGATGTTCGCGGCGGCTCGGGCAGCAGCCCGATCTGGTGATAGTGGCGCAGCGTGCGCACGGTGACGCCGGCCAGGTCGGCGAGTTCACTGCTGAGCATCGGCCATCTCCTTCGGATCCAGATCGTGCAGGGTACGCGAACCGATCACGGCCAGCAGGACCACGATCCACACCCCGGTCACACCGACCCCGGCCAGCAGCGGCGAGCCGAGCTCGGCGAGCACACCCGCCAGAGCGATCCCCGCCGGCGCGGCAACCGTCAGCAGTGCCGTCTTGACGCTGAGCACCCGTCCGAGGAGAGCAGCAGGGGTGTGCTGGACCTGCAGGACACCGGTGACCGCACCGACCACGGCATTGCCGAGCCCCAGGGCCGCCGCCCCGGCGAACACTACCGCCGGGGAGAGGAGCGAGGCCATCAGCGCGAACCCCACGGAGGTGACGACGAAACCCGCCGACAGCCATGCCCGCGACGACAACCGGGCTCCGAGGGCGCTGTAGACCGTTGCTCCGAGCAGCATCCCGGCTGCGAGGGCGGTGAGGACGAGGCCCAGCAGGTCGGGGCGGGAGATGAGGTCGAAGTACACCGGCATCACCAGTCCCTGCAGTCCTCCGAGAGCGACGGCCAGACCCAGGACCAGGACTGTCGTGCCCAGCAGGAAGCGGCTCCTGCCCACGAACAGCAGGCCATCGACGAGCTCCCGCATCAGGGGCCGACGCACGCCGCGGGAGGAGTCGACCTTCCCGAGGCGACGCGGCAGCATCCGGGTCAGCAGCGCGGCGAGGGCGGAGGTCGCCGCCGTGATCCACAGAACGGCCATGGCGTCGACGGCGGCCAGCAGCACGCCGGCGGCAGCGGGGCCGATCACCAAGGCGACGGAGGTCAGGGTCTGCCGCATGCCCACCACGCGCCGCAGATCCAGACCGGTGTGCCGGGCCACCATGGGAGCGAGGACCTCACGGGCGGTCATGCCGGGCACGTCACCGAACGCGCCCAGGATGCCGAGCAGGATGAACCACACCAGGTCGAGTCCCCACAGCATGTCCACGAGCGGCAGCGCCGCGATCGCCACGGCGGAGATGACGTCCGAGACCACCGAGGCCGTGCGCCTGTTGATCCGGTCGATGATCACCCCGCTGAGGAGGCCGACCACGACGGAGGGGATCGCGGTCGCGGTGGCCAGGGCGGACATGCCCAGCGGGCTGCCCGTGGTCTGCAGGACGATCAGCGGCAGCGCCACGGAGGCGATGCCGTTGCCGAGCAGGCTCAGCAGATGAGAGGCGTAATAGGCGAGTGCGACGAGTGGCATGCGTTCAGCGAAGGCCCTGACGTCACGTCGGGGTCAAGCGCGAGGAGCACGATGCTCTGTGATTCAGCACCCACCGCCGTGCGGGCGGTCTCGATCCTCGGAGGTGTGGTCGCCCGGAGACACCCACCGGGAAGATATCGGGGCGAGTCAGGAGGGCTCGGGGTGCGTGGTCGACGACGGGGCGGGGCCGTCCGGGGGTCGGAACCCACACGCGTACACGTGGCGTCGCTCACACGGCGCGAGGCCGGGAATGAACCTGGCCCCGGCAAGGTTGAGTCTGGTGTACTCAAGTTCGAGGGCCCTCGGATTGACAACGCTCGCCGCGAGTTCTCTACTTGAGTGCGTACAGCTCAAGTCTTGCCGTCGGCCTCCGGGTCGGCGGGCATCGCAGGAAACCGTGCGGCCCCTGAGTCGCAGAAAGGCAGGCACCCATGTCCCGTGTCGTCGGAATCGACCTCGGTACCACCAACTCCGCCGTCTCCGTCCTCGAGGGCGGCCAGCCCACGGTGATCGCCAACGCCGAGGGCTCGCGCACCACGCCGTCGGTCGTCGCCTTCTCCAAGCAGGGCGAGGTCCTGGTCGGTGAGGTCGCCAAGCGTCAGGCCGTCACCAACGTCGATCGCACGATCGCCTCCGTCAAGCGCCACATGGGCACGGACTGGAGCACGGAGATCGACGACAAGAAGTACACCGCGCAGGAGGTCTCCGCGCGCATCCTCGGCAAGCTCAAGAAGGACGCCGAGTCCTACCTGGGTGAGTCCGTGACCGACGCGGTCGTCACGGTCCCCGCGTACTTCTCCGACTCCGAGCGCCAGGCCACGAAGGACGCCGGCACCATCGCCGGCCTCAACGTGCTGCGCATCATCAACGAGCCCACCGCCGCGGCTCTCGCCTACGGCCTCGAGAAGGGCAACGACGACGAGCAGATCCTGGTCTTCGACCTCGGCGGCGGCACCTTCGACGTCTCCCTGCTCGAGGTGAGCAAGGACGACGAGGGCTCGACCGTCCAGGTCCAGGCCACCGCCGGCGACAACCGTCTCGGCGGCGACGACTGGGACCAGAAGGTCGTCGACTGGCTGATCTCCCAGGTCAAGAACAAGGAGGGTGTGGACCTGTCCAAGGACCGCATCGCTCTGCAGCGCCTCAAGGAGGCCGCCGAGCAGGCCAAGAAGGAGCTGAGCTCCTCGACCTCCACCAGCATCTCGCTGCAGTACCTGTCGATGACCGAGAACGGCCCGCTGCACCTGGACGAGAAGCTCTCGCGCGCCCAGTTCGAGGACATGACCTCGGATCTGCTCGAGCGCACCAAGGCGCCCTTCCACCAGGTGATCAAGGACGCCGGCATCAAGGTCGCCGACATCGACCACGTGGTCCTGGTGGGCGGCTCGACCCGCATGCCGGCCGTCACCGAGGTCGTGAAGTCGCTGACCGGCGGCAAGGAGCCGAACAAGTCGGTCAACCCCGATGAGGTCGTCGCCGTCGGCGCCGCGCTGCAGGCCGCCGTCATCAAGGGCGAGCGCAAGGACGTCCTGCTCATGGACGTCACCCCGCTGTCCCTCGGCATCGAGACCAAGGGTGGCGTGATGACCAAGCTCATCGAGCGCAACGCGGCCATCCCGACCAAGACCTCCGAGGTCTTCTCCACCGCCGAGGACAACCAGCCCTCCGTGGCGATCCAGGTGTTCCAGGGCGAGCGTCAGTTCACCCGGGACAACAAGATGCTCGGCACCTTCGAGCTGACCGGCATCGCCCCGGCCCCGCGCGGCATCCCGCAGGTCGAGGTCACCTTCGACATCGACTCCAACGGCATCGTGCACGTGACCGCGAAGGACCGCGGCACGAACAACGAGCAGTCCATCCAGATCACCGGCGGCTCCGCCCTGTCCGACGAGGACATCGACCGCATGGTGAAGGACGCCGAGGCCCACGCCGCCGAGGACGAGGAGCGCCGCAAGAACGCCGACGCCCGCAACACCCTCGAGCAGCTGGTCTACCAGGGCGAGAAGCTGCTCAAGGACAACGAGGACAAGATCGCCGACGCCGACAGGACGAAGGCCGAGGACGCGATCAAGGAGGCCAAGGACGAGCTGGCCAAGGAGGAGTCCGAGACCAGCGACCTCGAGGCCAAGCGCGACACCCTGAACGAGGCCCTGCAGGCCGTCGGCACCGCGATCTACTCGCAGGCCGAGGACGGTGCCGAGGGCGCCGAGGGTGCTCCCGAGGGCGAGGCCGGCGCGTCGTCGGACGACGATGACGTGGTCGACGCGGAGATCGTGGACGAGGACGAGGAGAAGAAGTGATGACCGAGGACCGAAGCACCCCGGATGACGCCGAGCGCCCCGAGGACGAGCCGAGGTTCTCCTTCACCGACAAGCGGAAGGTGAACCCGGAGGACGGCACCGTCCGTCCCTCCGGGGACACCCCCGCCGATCCGGCGCAGCCGGTGGATCCGATCGACGCCGAGGCCGCATCGCTCTACGAGCAGGCGGCCGAGGGCGGCCAGGACCCCGTCCCGGCCGATGCCGGGCGCGTCGCCGAGCTGGAGGGCAAGGTCACCGAGCTCTCCGAGGAGCTCAAGCGCGAGCAGGCCGAGTACGTCAACTCCCGTCGACGTATCGAGGCCCAGGCGGAGTCCGGCAAGGAGGCGGCCGTCGGCCGTGTCCTGACCTCGCTCATCAGCGTCCTGGACGACGTCGAGGCGGGCCGCCAGCACGGCGACATCGCCGAGGGCACCCCCTTCCAGGCGATCGCCCAGAAGCTCGAGGACACCCTCGCCACCCACGGTCTCAAGCGCTTCGGCGCCGTCGGGGAGGAGTTCGATCCGAACCTCCACGAGGCGCTCATGCACGAGGAGGCCGAGGACGTCGAGACGGCGACCATCTCGCTGGTCATCCAGCCGGGATACTCGATGAACGACCGGGTGCTGCGCCCGGCCCGCGTCGGGACCCGCGGCCCCGCCTGATCCACCCGGTCCGAGCGCGACCACCCTCAAGGCGGTGCGGGGCCTGCCGGCCGATGACCGGCCGGCAGGCCCCGCACCCGCTGAACCCCACGACCCCACGAAGTACCTGACGCTCCCGGAAGGAGACGCGCATGTCCTCACAGGACTGGCTCGACAAGGACTTCTACGCGGTCCTCGGCGTCTCGAAGGACGCGAGCGCGCAGGAGATCAAGAAGGCCTACCGCACACAGGCCAGGAAGTACCACCCCGACCATCACGCCGACGACCCGAAGGCCGAGGAGAAGTTCAAGGAGATCGGCGAGGCGTACTCGGTGCTCAACGACGCCGAGCAGCGCGAGCAGTACGACGCCATCCGCGCCATGGGCTCCGGCGGCGCCCGCTTCTCCGCGGGCCAGGGAGGCCCCGGCGGCGCCGGCTTCGAAGACGTCTTCTCCTCCATGTTCGGAGGCCAGGGCGGAGGTTTCCCGGGCGGCGCGCGGCCCGGTCCCGGAGGGGCCGGCGGCGCGGCGAACCCGGACCTGGACGACATCCTGCGCATGTTCGGCCAGGGCGGCGGCACGGCCGGTTTCGCGGGCGGCGGCTTCCCGGGCGGCTCCGGCGGCGCCCCCGCGAAGGGTTCCGACCTCTCGGCCCGCACCCGCATCAGCTTCCGCGACGCCGCGCTGGGCACCGAGATCCGGCTGAACGTCGACGGACGCTCCGTGACCACCCGGATCCCCGCCGGCGTGCACGACGGGCAGAAGATCCGCCTGCGCGGCAAGGGCCGCCCCGGACCGGGTGGCGCCCCCGCGGGCGACCTGCTGCTGACCCTCGACGTCGACGAGCATCCCGTGTTCAGCAGCGAGGGTGCGAACCTGCACCTGACGCTGCCGGTCTCCTTCGACGAGGCGGTGCTCGGCACGAAGGTCTCCGTGCCCCTGCTCGACGGAGGCACCGTGACCCTCAAGGTGCCGGCGGGCACCCCCTCCGGCCGCACCCTGCGGGTGCGCGGGAAGGGACTGGTCACCAAGAAGACCACCGGCGACCTCCTGGTCACCGTGCAGGTCGCCGTCCCCACACACGTCGAGGGCAAGGCCAAGCAGGCCGTCGAGGACCTGCGCGAGGCGCTGGCCGACGAGGACCCGCGCGCCGGGCTCGCCGAGGCCGCGGCGCACTGAGCTCCGCAACGCGCGGCCCGGTCATCTCACCGGGCCGCGGCCCGCGACGTGGGAGAGTGGAAGGCGCAGGCAGCGGTCGCACGACACGCAGGAAGGAGCACCGGACATGGCAGCCCAGCACCGCATCGACGAGCGAGCTCCCGTGTTCGTCATCTCCGTGGCGGCCGAGCTCTCGGGGATGCACCCCCAGACCCTGCGCCAGTACGACCGCATCGGACTGGTCTCCCCGCAGCGCACCCGTGGCCGCGGTCGCCGCTACAGCGCGCGCGACGTGGCCGCACTGCGCGAGGTGCAGCGGCTCTCCCAGGACGAGGGCATCAACCTCGCCGGGATCAAGCGGATCCTCGAGCTGCAGGACGAGGTCAGCGACCTCGCCGAGCAGCTCGAGAGCGTCCAGGAGTCCCTCGACTCCCTGACCCCCGCCCAACGGCGCGTCTTCGCCGCGGACCGCGACGGGGAGATCAGCGCACTGCGTCGGGGCGAGCGTCCCCGGCGGCGCGAGGCGGGAGCGCTCGTGCTGTGGCGCCCCCAGCGTCGGCGCTGAGGGTCCGCGTCCGCCGGTGCGGGCGCACTCCCGTGACCCGGTAGATCTCCTGCAGATCCCGGGCGACCTGACCGAGGTCCACGTCCTGGGCGGCCCGGCGCCCCGCGGCGGTGAGATCCTTCAGCTCACCGGCCAGCAGCGCCGACAGGTGGGCGGCGACGTCCCCGGCGAATCCCGGGCCGTCCCCGGCGACCTGGTGCGTGAGCACCCCGTCGGGCATCCGGTCGCGGTACAGGGGGATCGCGCGCACCAGCGCGGGCACCTCGCAGGCCAGCGCCTCCCACAGCACGATCCCCTCGGTCTCCTCCTTGGTCAGGAAGCAGAAGGCGTCGGCGCCGCAGTAGGACTCCCGCAGTTGCTCCGCGCTGACGTACCCGGGGAACAGGGCGTTGGCGGGCGCGGTGGCCAGCGCGCGCTGGACGTCGGCCGTCAGCAGCCGTTCATCGGTGCGCCCGTACCAGACGAAGGTCACCTCGGGCAGTCGGCGGGCGACCTCCACCCAGTCCAGGATCCCCTTGCGCACCAGCTGCATGCCCACGCTGAGCACCACCGTGGCGTCCTCGGGGAGGCCCAGGGACTCCCGCAGCCTCGCGCGGGCGGAGGGATCGGGGCGGAAGAACGTGGTGTCGACCCCGTTGGAGAGCACGTGGACCGGCGCGGAGATGCCGTACTTCGGCGCCGCGATCAGCTCGCGGGAGTACTCGCTGGGGGTCACCACGGCGTCCCCTCGGCGGTACAGATGCGCGATCCAGCGGCGGAAGGTGGGGGCGAGGGCATTGGCGCCCGGGAAGGAGTCGCGGAAGTCGTCCTCGGTCGAGTGCGCCCACATCAGCACCGGGCGACGCCACACTCGGGCCCACCGCGCGATCAGCGGCGTGTCCGGGAACGGGGTGTTCAGGTGTACGACGTCGAAGGGGCGCAGGGGGTTGGTGACCACTCGGTGCCCCAGGGAGAGCACCGCGGTCTCCTGATGGCGCATCGCGGCACCGATGCCGGACTCGCGGGCGAGGCTCGACAGGCCGCGGGGCATCAGCACCCGCAGCGGCTCGCCGGCGCGCACGTTGCGGCGCGGCTGGCGGCCCGGCAGCACCGAATGGAGCGTCTTCTCGAGCCGGCGCGCGGCACGCTCCCAGGGCCGACGGGGGCGCCTGACGGCGCGGGTCTTCATGTACATGGTGGTTCTCCGTTCACCAGGGCAGGAAGCGCAGGATGACTGCGCTGACCCCGAGGCCGTACGCGATCAGGGCCCACGGCTTGCACAGCAGGATGATCAGGGCATAGGTGCGCCAGCGCATACGGGTGGTGCCAGCGATGTAGCAGAGCAGGTCGTCCGGGGCGATCGGCAGGGCGATCGCGAGCGCGAAGGCCCGCGTGAAGTGGGCGTTGCGGGTCCAGCCCAGGAACTTCTCGACCGTCCTGGTGGGGAAGATCCGCTCGATCAGGGCGAGCCCGACGTGGCGGGCGATGAGGAAGTTCAGCAGGGAGCCGGCGCACACGGCGAGATAGTTGTACAGCGTCCCCTCGACCGCGCCGAACAGGACGGGACCGGCGATGACCAGCAGGCCGCCGGGGACGATGGGGAACACCACCGAGGCGGCGGAGACGACGAGGAAGACGATCGGGCCCCAGGCACCCAGCGAATCGATGAACGCCTGCAGGTTCTCCAGCGATTGCAGCACCCCGGTCTGCAGACCCCAGGCCACCAGGCCGATGCTGACGGCGAGGCCCAGCAGCGGCGACAGCTTGGCCGCGAAGCGCAGGGGGTCGCGACGCGGCGGCGCAGCGTGCTCCGCGGGGACGCGCGGCGTGGTGCGGGTGGGCGCCTCCTGCACCGAGCGGTGCGGAGCGGACACGACGGGCACGGAGCCGGTCAGGGTGCTCATGCCGCCACGGCCTTCGTGGCGATGATCTGCGGCGAGCGGCGCCGCAGGACCTGCTGGTACACCGCGAGCACGGCGCGCCCGAACTCCGAGGCGCCGCAGGTGGCACGTGCGTGCTCGGCGGCCTCCGCGGACATCGTGCGCCGCAGGGCCGGATCATCCAGCAAGGTCTCGAGCCGGGCCGAGAACTCGGCCGAGGTCTCGTACTGCCAGCCGGTGCGTCCCGCGATCACGACGCTGGCCAGGGAGGGATCCCGACGGCACAGCAGCGGCAGGCCGCTGGCCAGGGCCTCGATGAAGGTCAGGCCCTGGGTCTCGCTGCGCGAGGCGCTGACGAAGGCGTCGCCGATGCGGTACCAGCGCTGCACCTCGGCGGGATCGACCACCCCGGCGAAGCGGACGCGATCGGCGATCCCGAGCGCCTCGGCGTGGGCCTCGAGCTCCTCGCGATACGGCCCCTCGCCCACCAGCACCAGCACGGTGTCCTCACGGTCGGCGGCCGCGACCAGGTCCAGCACCTCGTCGAGGTTCTTCTCCTTGGCCAGGCGGCACACGGAGACCAGCACCTTCTGCTCGGCGGTGATGCAGAGGCGCTCGCGCAGCGCGGCGACGTCGGCGCGCTCGGCCGCGGAGCGGGCGGGGCGGAAGCGCTGCAGGTCGAGCCCGGTGGGGACGACGTGGAGGGGACGATGCACCCCGTACCCGTCCAGCAGTCGCGCCACCTTCGCGGTCGGCGCGATGACGGCGTCGGTCCCCGCCAGCACGCGGCGCGAGAAGGTCGCGACGACCTTCCGGCCGACGGTGCGGCTGGGGGAGTAGTAATGGGTGTAGTCCTCGTAGATCGTGTGGTACGTGTGCACCAGCGGCGCCCCGAGGGTCCTGGCGATCCGCCGTGCCCACACGTGCGTGGAGAACTCGCACTGGGAATGGATGACGTCCGGTCCCCAGCGCACGATCTCGCGCAGCACCCGGCGGCTGCCCGGCATCCCGATGCGCGCCCGGTCGTAGAACAGCCCCGCCGAGACGGAGCCGATCCGGTAGACGCCCTCCTCGCTGCGGGTGCGCATCCCCTGCGAGAGGGTCAGCACACGGACGTCGCAGCCGAGGGCGAGCAGCTCACGCCGCAGCGTCGCCACGGAGGCCACGACGCCGTTGACGACGGGTTCCCACCAATCGGTGGTCAGCAGCACGCGCACGGGGCGCTGCGGGGTGCCGGTCCGCTCGGCGGGGCGCATCCTGGTCAGGTTCACCCCTGAAGACTCGCACCCGTGGACGCTCACGGCGTCCTCCGAGCGGATGAACGGGGTCAGCCTCCGGTCTGATCCTCGCTCCACGCACTCCGTGCGGATTGTCGTCGACCTCATGGTTCGAGATTACGACTGCAGGTCGGGCGGGGCGACGGGGCGCGCCCGACAGGTCGCGGAGTGTTCCCCCCTGGTGTTTCAGCCCTTCACCTGGTAATGGGCTGTGAGCGACGCGGAGGCCAGCTGCTGGGTGAACAGGGCGAAGCGGGTGCCGACGTGCGGGGCCTCCGGGTCGGCGCCGAGGCTCTCGACCGGCAGGGCGTGCACGGTGAACACGTAGCGGTGCGAGGGGCCGGCGGGCGGCTCGGGGCCGTCGTAGCCGACCTTCCCGAAGTCGTTGACGGCCTGCTGGAGGCCGGGTTCGTCGCGGTCCACCCCCAGCGGCAGGGAGGTGGTGTCCGCGGGGAGGTCCCAGGCGATCCAGTGCCAGAACCCGGAGCCGGTGGGGGCGTCCGGGTCGAAGAGCGTGAGCGCGTAGGAGCGCGTGCCCTCCGGGGCGCCGGACCAGGTGAGGTCGGGGGAGAGGTTCTCGCCGCCGAGGTTCTCCACCAGCTGCTGGGGAGCGACCACGCTGCCGTCGGGGGTCGCGGACGAGGTCAGGGTGAACGTCGCTGTGCTCATACCGGTCAGGGTAGGGACGTCACCGGAGGATGTCGACCGCCGCGGGGATCGGCACGGTCCGGGTGCGGCGGCTCAGAAGCCGTCGGCCGACGGCCGCGGGTAGTGCTGCAGGAACTTCTTGACCTGGTTGGCCTTCGCCGCGAGCACGTAGAGACGGCGCCTGATCCCCTCGACGGAATAGGCGAGCGGGTTGACGGTACGGCGACGACCGATCTCCCGGACCCGCGCGCGCAGGTCCGGGTCGATGAGATAACGGCGCAGCAGGAACCACGGCACGATCGAGTAGAGGACCTCCTCGCGCGGCACCATCCGGGTGATCCCGCGGTCCTCGACGAGATCGGCGACCACGGGCTCGGCGACGTTCGCGCCGGCCGCGGTCATGTAGTGGTTGTTACGACCGATGCGGGGGTTGACCTCGAAGAACTTCGCCGTGCCGTCGCGCGGGTCGATCTTCACGTCGAAGTTCGCGTAGCCCCGGTACCCCGTGTGCTCGAGGAAGCGCACCGACTGCTCGAACACCTCGGGCAGATCGGTGGTGTACATCGCGGCCGGGTTCCCGAGGGCTCCGGGGGTGTGCTCCTCGAGCAGCACCTGCGCCCCGCCCAGCAGGGTCACCTCGCCACGGGTGTCCACGTACGCGGTCACCGACAGCATCGCCGTGTCATCCCCCGGGATCATCTCCTGGAGCACGAAGCGGTCGCGGTACCCGGCCGCGGTCAGCCGCTCGATCAGGTCCACCAGCTGGGGTCGGTCCGCGATCTCGAAGACCTTGCGCTTGCCCGGGAAGGAGACCGCGTTGTACGCCGAGGAGCGGGAGGCCTTCGCGACCAGCGGCCAGCCCAGGTCCAGCTCCGGGACCTCCGGTGCGGAGCCGTCGCCGAAGTCGAGCACGACGGTGCGCGGGGTGGGCACGCCGATCTCGGTGCACCGCTCGGAGAAGATCGCCTTGTCGGCGACTGCGCGCAGCACGTCATCGCCGAGCAGGGGCAGGTGGTAGTACTCGCCGAGGCGCTCGCGGTGCGCGGCCAGCAGGGCGACCAGGAAGTCGGCGTTGGCCAGCAGCACCGGGCGGGCGCCGCCGGGCCGGGAGGCCTTGTCGGCCCCGATCTGCACGAGCGCCTCGATCATCTGCCCCTCGGTGGCGGCCATGCCGAGCTCGTGGGTGCGCAGGATCGTGGAGTGGGCGACGGGGCCGGCGACCTTGCGGGTCACGACCGTGGCAGTCGTGCCGTACTTCTCGTGGAAGGCACGGGCGAGGGCGTAGATCCCGATGTCCCCGCCGAGCAGCACCAGGTCCACCCCCGGGGTGGGGACGGCGGCGAAGGGGTGGGAGGGGGTGTCGGGCATCGGGCAGGATCCTTCCCGGGCTCAGAAGCCGGTATCGGTGGGGCGGGGATAGACGGTGCGGTACTTGCGCACGAAATTCACCCCGGAGACGACGGAGTACGCGCGCATCCACAGTCCCTCCGGACGGTACCGGAAGGGGTTGCGCAGCCCCGTGCGCGCCACGCGGCGGATGTGCTCGCGCAGGGCGGGATCGCGCAGATACCGCAGCACCAGGCGCACCGGCAGGATCGAGTAGAGGATCTCACGAGTGACCACCACCTGGTCGAGGTCCCGCTCCTCCAGGCGGTCGGCGACGACATGACGGGCCACGCTCTCCCCGGCCGCCGTCACGTAGTAGTTGTTGCGGCCGATCCGCGGGTTGATCTCGAAGAAGCACTCCCGGCCGGTGCGGGGGTCGACCTTCACGTCGAAGTTGGCGAAGCCGACGTAGTCCACGGCGTCCAGGAACCGTTCCGCGGCCGCGGTGAGGCTCGGGAAATCACCGGTGACCATCGCGGCGGGCCGCCCCAGCGCATCGGGCGTGTGCTCGCCCAGCAGCACCTGTGCGGCGCACAGCAGGGTGACTTTCCCCCGCGAGGAGCGGTAGGCGGTGATCGAGCGTTCGGCGGTGTCGTCGCCCGGGATCAGCTCCTGGAACAAGAACCGGCCGGTGAAGCCGGCCCCGTGCAGGCGACGCACCAGGTCGAGGTGCTCCTCGGGGGTCTCCAGAAAGAACACCTTGCGCTTGCCGTCGAAATGCACGTGGTGGTACTCGGCGGTGTTCGCGGCCTTGCCGACCACCGGATAGGACCAGGGCAGCTCCCGCTCCCCGTTCCAGTCCGGCTCCTCGGCCCGGGAGAAGTCGACGGTCACGGTGGGCACCGTGCCGATTCCCAGCTCCTCGCAGAGCTGCGCGAAGTCCGCCTTGTCGGCGAGGCGGGCGAGGAGCGCACCGTCCACCTGAGCGAGCACGTAGTGCTCCTCGAGCTCGCCGCGGAAACGGTCGATGAACTCGATCAGGGAATCGGCATTGGTCAGCAGCAGTGCCGGCCGTCCCGCGGGACGCTGGGCCGCCAGCGTCAGCAGGGCGTCGCGCATCTCCTCGTCGGAGGCCTCCGCCCCGAGCACCAGCTGATCGCTGGTGACCGTGTGCTCGTTCATCGCCACCGGGACCCGCACCACCGTGGTGCACCGCATGCCGTACTGCTGGTGGAAGGCGATGGTGAGGTTCAGGGAGTTCAGCCCGGCACCGAGGACGACGACGTCGAACCCCGGGTCGACCGGTGAGGAGGGCGAGCGCATGGTCGAGATCCTAGCGGCGCGACCCGGCGAGGCCGCAGAGGAAGCCCGCCCTCCGCGCTCCGGCGTGACCGGTCCGACGCCGCGGACGGCCGAGCGCTGACGCGCGGCCGCTAGCATGGACGGGTGAGCGAACCGATCATCTCCCGCAGCAGCTATGACACCGCCAGGACCCGCAGCGACGCGGTCTGGGCGAAGATCGCCTCCGACCCCTCGGGTCTGCGCATGCTCACCGGCGACCGTCCCACCGGCGCGCTGCACATCGGGCACTACTTCGGCTCGCTGCGCAACCGGGTCCACCTCCAGGACGCCGGCATCGAGACCTGGGTGCTGGTCGCCGACTACCAGGTCATCACCGACCGTGAGGTGGTCGGGGACATCACGGGCTCCGTGCGCGAGCTGCTGACCGACTATCTCGCCGTGGGCCTCGACCCCGAGCGGTCCACCTTCTTCGCGCACTCCGCGGTGCCCGCGCTGAACCAGCTGATGCTGCCCTTCCTCTCGCTGGTCACCCAGCCCGAGCTGGAGCGCAACCCCACCGTGAAGGCGGAGCTCGCCGCGGCCGGGAAGTCCGCCATGGGCGGGCTGCTGCTGACCTATCCCGTCCACCAGGCCGCCGACATCCTGTTCTGCGGGGGCAATGTGGTGCCGGTGGGACGGGACCAGCTGCCCCACCTCGAGCAGACGCGAGTCATCGCCCGGCGCTTCAACGAGCGCTACGGGGGCGGCGAGGAGGTCTTCGCCGAGCCCGACGCGCTGCTGTCCGACGCCCCGACGATCCTGGGCCTGGACGGCGAGAGCAAGATGAGCAAGTCCCGTGGCAACACCGTGATGCTGCGGATGGACGAGGCGGAGACCGCCAAGAAGATCAAGAAGGCCAAGACGGACTCCGAGCGCGTGATCACCTACGACCCGGAGGGTCGTCCGGAGGTCGCGAACCTGCTGACCATCGCCGCCCAGTGCCGGGGCCGCTCACCCGAGGAGATCGCCGAGGAGATCGGCGACAAGGGTTCGGGCACCTTGAAGGTGATGACGGCCGAGGTGCTCAACGAGCATCTGGCACCGATCCGCGCGCGTCGCCGCGAGCTCGAGCAGGACCCCGGGTACCTGTTCTCCGTGCTGCGGGCGGGCAACGAGCGGGCCAACGAGGTCGCCGATGCCACGCTCGCACGGGTGCGCGAGGTGATGGGGATGGTCTACTGACCCGCTGACGCGTGCCGACCGTGCGGCGGGGCGGGCAGGGACAGGCCTCAGAACCGGCTCGAGCTGCCGGCCCCCGAGAAGCCGCCGGCGGCGGCCGAGTAGCCCGCGGTGCTGCCGCCGCCGCTCGCGGCCGACGGATTGCGGTGCGTCTCCAGCGCCGTCGCGGACTGCGTGGACCAGTTCGAATACCACAGCAGCGGGCTGAGGGTCCAGAAGACGTCCGCGGAATCGCTCGCCTCGTGCTCGAGCGCATGGCGCCGCCCGCGCACCGAGCGGTAGCCGCGCTCCTCGACGTCCGCCGCGGCCCCCTCCAGCAGCTCCCGCTCCTCGTCGTCGGACGCCATCCGGGAGATGCGCCCGCTGCGCAGGCGGGTGACGGCCGCCGAGAGCTCCCGGGTCAGGGTGTCGAGGCGCTCCAGGGCGGAGTCGGGGTCGATCCGGTCCGCCTCCAGCTGGCCGGTCAGCGAGTCCAGTTCGACGGCGATGTCCCCGCCGAGCTCGCGCACCTCGGAGGCGGCAGCGGCCTCCTGCTCGGAGACGCCCCCTTCGTCCTCCGTGACCTCTTCCCCGGCCAGTTCGCCGGCTAGCGCGCCATCGAGGGCGCTGAGGGAGTCCCGCAGCGGGCGCAGCTCGCGCTCCCAGGCCGTGCGCCAGCCACCGCTGCGCCGCAGCAGGTCGCTGGTGGCGATGATGTCGTCGTCGGCCTCATCGAGATGGCGGACCGTCCCCTCGAAGCTGCGGGCCAGCTTCCGCTCCGTCCCTGCCAGTCCCCAGGCCCATCCGCGCTGCTGAGGTGCGGGGAGGTGGTCGTGCATCTCCTCGACCTTCTCCAGGCGCTGCTGGAAGTCCTGGTGGGCCACCAGCACCGCGTGGGCATAGGGAGAGGTCGTCGGCAGCGACCGGGCGGCGGCATCGGTCTGCACGCGCCGCTGCTGGACGTCCTCGTAGCGGGCCAGCGCGGAGTCGGCCCGGCGCCGGGCCGTGCGCCGACCGGCCAGGGCGCCGCCGCCGAGGACCAGGACGACCCCGACCACCACGGCGGCGACCGTCATCACGGCGGGATGCCGCCACCACGGCCGATCCAGCAGACCGGCGTACTTCTGGGTCCCCGCCTCGAGGGCGTCGGCCCATCTCCCGTCGGCCGCGTCGTCGCGCATGGCATCCTGGACGGCTTCGAACCCACCCTCGTCGAGGGCCACTTCCTCGCCGCCGTAGGTGCCCAGGAACCGATGCGTCGGATCCAGGGCGAGGAGCACGGTCCCCTCCGCCCAGTGCTCGCCGTCCTCGGAGAGCAGCTCGGGGGCGGTGTCACGGGCATGGGCCAGCACCGCATCGTTCAGCGCGGTGTCCTGGGCGGGATCCGAGTCGTACTCGGTGACGTCGAGCACCACGACCGCGAGCTGCACGTCCTCACGGAAGTCGATCTCCTTCAGGCGTGCCTGGAGCAGTTCGGGGTCGACCTCGCCGGTGGTGTCGGTGACGGTCACCGAGCTCGGCGGGACGGCGTGCGCCGGCTGCGGCGGCATCACCTGCAGCGCGAGCACCAGGGCCAGGATCAGCGCGAGCAGCGCGCCCGATCGCTGGAGGAGCCGATCGAGCGGCGGGGTGCGGGTCACGAGGGAGGACGCCATACCCCCGAGACTAGGGTGGAGGTGGCCCGGAGCCCTTCGACCTCCGTCGAGAGTTGGGTGGCGTGTCGGCGGGTGTCCGGGGGGAGAACCCCGATTGGACGACCCTCGGACCGGGCCGGTTATGATCATCCCAAGCGCACCTTTTGGGTCACGCCGATCGTGATCCGCCCTTCGAGGAGGAAGCATGCCTGTGTACGAGAACGTCTCCGAGCTGGTCGGCGGCACCCCGCTGGTCCGACTCAACCGGCTGGGCGACGAGGTCAAGGCCACGGTGCTGGCCAAGCTCGAGTTCTACAACCCCGCCAACTCCGTCAAGGACCGCATCGGCGCGGCGATGATCGACGCCGCCGAGGAGTCCGGGCAGCTGCAGCCGGGCGGCACCATCGTCGAGGCCACCAGCGGCAACACCGGGATCGCCCTGGCCATGATCGGCAGTTCCCGTGGGTACAAGGTCGTCCTCGCGATGCCCTCCTCGATGTCGAAGGAGCGCCGCATGCTGCTGCGCGCCTTCGGTGCCGAACTGGTCCTCACCGAGCCCGCCCAGGGCATGAAGGGTGCGGTCGAGAAGGCCGAGGAGATCGCCGCCGAGACCGGAGCGGTCCAGGTCAAGCAGTTCGACAACCCGGCCAATGTGGACGTGCACCGCCGCACCACCGCCGAGGAGATCTGGAACGACACCGAAGGCGCGGTAGACGTCGTGGTCGCCGGCATCGGCACCGGCGGCACCATTTCCGGCGTCGGCCAGGTGCTCAAGGAGCGCAAGGGCGAGGTGAAGATCATCGCGGTCGAGCCCGAGGAGTCCGCGATCCTGACCGGCGGGGCTCCGGGCCCGCACAAGATCCAGGGCCTGGGCGCGAACTTCGTGCCCTCCATCCTGGACCGCGAGATCTATGACGAGGTCGTCGACATCGACGCCGAGACCTCGATGGAGCGGGCCCGCTCCGTGGCCCGCAGCGAGGGCCTGCTGGTGGGGATCTCCTCCGGCGCCGCGATCGAGGCCGCCGCCCGGGTCGGCGCCCGGGAGGAGTTCGCCGGCAAGACCATCGTGGTGGTGCTGCCGGACTTCGGCGAGCGTTACCTCTCCA
The DNA here is from genome assembly GCF_017876545.1 of Brachybacterium sacelli. NCBI lineage: Bacteria > Bacillati > Actinomycetota > Actinomycetes > Micrococcales > Dermabacteraceae > Brachybacterium > Brachybacterium sacelli. Next base: position 2,555,464 of record NZ_JAGIOD010000001.1, read on the forward strand.
CCCCGCTGTTCGCCGAGTACGCGGACTGAACGCGGCGATGAGCGGGCTGATCGGCGCGCTCGCCGATCGTGTGCTGGGCACCGTCGCGACGCTCCGGGAGGACGTCGCGGCGGCCCACAGACGCGACCCGGCAGCCACCGATGACCTCGCGCTGCTGCTGACCTCGCCGGGGATGCACGCGATCTGGACCTACCGCCTCGCCCACCGGCTCTGGGCGCGTGGAGCGACCCGCCCTGCGCTGGTCATCGCGCAGGGGGCACGGTCGATCACCGGGGTCGAGATCCACCCCGGCGCCACCATCGGACGCCGCTTCTTCATCGATCACGGCATGGGCGTGGTGATCGGCGAGACCGCCGAGATCGGTGACGACGTGATGCTGTACCACGGCGTGACCCTCGGGGGCCGTTCCATGGAGCGCACCAAACGCCACCCCACGGTCGAGGACGGGGCGACGATCGGTGCCGGCGCGCGCGTGATCGGACCCGTCGTGATCGGCCAGGGCGCCCAGATCGGTGCCAATGCCGTGGTCGTCAAGGACGTCCCGGCGCTCGCCACCGCGGTCGGGATCCCGGCGACGGTGCGTATCGAGGCCGCCCATCCCGAGGAGCAGATGGATCCTGCGATCTGGATCTGAGTCCCTCAGAAGGGGTCGAGGAAGGAGGTCCCGCCGACGTGGTGCAGGCTGCGCTCCCAGTCGGGCAGCACCTCGTGGGCGTCCTCGGCGATCACGTGGTCGAAGGCCGCGCGCAGGGAGGGATCGAGCGGCGGCGCGACGTCCACCAGCACGGTCGTCGCCCCGTGGGCCTTGGCCAGGGGCGCCAGCTGCGCCGCCGGGAAGACCGTCCCGCTGGTGCCGACGGCGACGAACAGGTCCGCCCGCTGCGCCAGGCGCATCCCCAGCTCGAGGGCGTCCGGGGGCAGCATCTCGTCGAACAGCACCACGTCCGGCCGGGTGGGCGCGCCGCACCTGGGGCAGGCAGCGGGCACCCCGTGATCCTCCGGGCGGGGCCCGGTGCCCGGCACCAGATGATCCCGCCAGCGGCAGTCCGGGTCGAGGCACACCGCGTGCAGGGCACTGCCGTGCAGCTCGGCGACGACCTCGCTGCCGGCCGCCTGGTGCAGACCATCGATGTTCTGCGTGATCACCGGCGCGCCCAGGCGGGCGATCGCCCGGTGCCCCGGGGTGGGGCCGTGCTCCGCGGCGATCTGCGCCATCCGGCCCCAGACACTCCACAGCTGCGGCAGCGACCCCGGCAGCAGCTCGGCGTGCATCGCCTCTTCCGTCTCGGGTTCCAGGGCCCACAGCCCGTCGGGCCCGCGGAAGGTCCCCAGCCCGGTGCGGGCGCTGATCCCCGAGCCGGTGAGGAAGACGATCTCCTGGTGCTCCGGGCCGGGGGAGAAGCGGCCCGTCGGCCTCACCACTCCTCGTGCTCGCGCGAGTCCCAGGCCGCGTCCTCGCCGAGGTCGAGCGTGGCCAGCAGTTCACGGTCGGCATCGTCGAGACGCACGTGGTCCAGGGTCGCATTGTCCCGCTGACGCTGCGGGTCCGAGGACTTCGGGATCACCACGATGCCCTGGTCCACCGCCCAGCGCAGCGAGATCTGGGAGGCGCTCGCGCCGTGCTTCTCGGCGACCCGACGCAGCGCGAACTGCGCATCCAGGCCCTCCCGGCCTCCGAGCGGGCCCCAGGCCTCGGTGAGGATCCCGTGCTCGCGGTGGAAGTCCACCGCCTCGGGACGCTGCAGCGCGGGGGAGAGCTGGACCTGATTCACCTCGGGCCACATGCCGGTGGCGTCGAACAGCTCCTGGAGCTGCTCGGGACGGAAGTTCGAGACCCCGATGTGCAGGGCCCTTCCCTCCTCCTTGAGGTCGATCAGCGTCCGCCAGGTCTCCAGGGCCAGTCCGCGCGAGGGATTGGGCCAGTGGATCAGCACCAGGGCGGCGCGCTCGAGCCCGAGGCGGCGCAGGGACTCGAGGTACCCGGTGCGGGCGGCCTCGCGACCCTGGTCCCCGCCGGCGATCTTGGTGGTCACGAGCACCTCGTCGGGATCGACGCCGCTGACGCGCACGGCCTCGCCGACGGACGCCTCGTTGCCGTACTGCGCGGCGGTGTCGAGCAGGCGGTAGCCCGCCCCCAGCGCCGCAGCGATCCCGTCGACCGCGCCGCGGCCCTTCATGCTGCTGGTGCCGAAGCCGATCAGCGGGAACGAGGAGCCGTCGGCCAGAGACGTGGTGGGGATGGACAGAGCGGGAACGGACTGCGGGCTCATGGAGGCCTCCTGCGAAGGTCGGGAGCGGACACCACCAGCGTAGCGATCAGAGCCGGGGGAGGAGCAGGTGGTGGTCTCTGTTAGCGTGCGGACCCCCCAGACGTCTCGAGGAGGAGAGTCTTCTATGTCCGCTGCGCCCACCGCGCCCTCCGGAGTGCACGACGAGATCTCTGATCTGCGCCGGGTGATCGTCCATCGGCCCGGCCCGGAGCTCGAACGCCTCACCCCGGACTCGCGGGAGGAGTTCCTCTTCGACGAGGTGCTCTGGCGCGGGCGTGCCGAGGCCCAGCACCAGGAGTTCTCCGACCTGCTGCGGGCCGAGGGCGTCGAGGTGCTCGAGCTGACGGAGCTGCTCACCGATCTCCTGGAGATCCCGCACGTGCGCGGCGAGCTGCTGGAGCGGGCGCTGGATCCTGCGGTGCTCGGCGACATCGCCGTGCAGGACCTCACCGAGGCGCTCGGCGAGATGCCCTCGACGCGGCTGGCGGAGGTGATGATCGCGGGGATCACGGTCGCGGAGGTGCGCGGGCTGGGGGTCAGTCCCCGCTCGATCGCGCTGCAGCGGGTGGCCGAGGAGCACCTCGTGCTGGATCCGCTGCCCAACCACCTGTTCACCCGCGACCCCTCGGCCTGGATCGGCGACATGGTCTCGGTCAGCCCCATGCGTCACGGCGCCCGGCGCCGCGAGAGCCTGCATCTGGAGGCGATCTACCGCCACCACCCCTCCTTCGCCGGGCCCGCCGCCCCACGACGCCTGCTGGGCCGGGACGGAGCCGGGGCCGCCACCGTCGAGGGTGGAGACGTGATGGTGCTGTCGCCGCAGGTGGTGGCCGTGGGACTCTCGGAACGGACCAGCGCCGTGGGAGTCGAGCGGCTCGCCGCCGACCTGCTCGAGCACGGCCCCGTCGAGCGGGTGATAGCGATCGCCCTGCCGCACCGGCGTTCGATGATGCACCTGGACACCGTCACCAGCGTCGTCGACCAGGAGTCGATGCTGCGCTACGGCCCGCTGGGGTCGCTCGAGACCTTCGAGATCCGGCGCCCCGCCGGCCGGCTCGTCTCGCGCGCCCGGGCGGCCGACGAGATGGACGCCGTGCTCGCGCGGGGGCTCGGAGTCGACCGCCTGAGGGTGCTCAGCCCTCCGCTGGACCCGTACACCGCAGCCCGCGAGCAGTGGGACGACGGCTGCAACGTGCTGGCGATCTCCCCGGGTCGCGTGGTGGCCTACGAGCGGGCGGCGGCGACCAACGAGTACCTGCGCTCGCAGGGCGTGGAGGTGCTGGAGTTCGCCGGGGACGAGCTCGGCCGGGGCCGCGGCGGACCGCGCTGCATGAGCTGTCCCGTCGCCCGCGGCTGAAGGCTGGCCCGGGACCCGAGCCGTTCAGCGCCGGGTGGGTGGCGGCGGATCGGCTTCCGTCTGCAGCGCTCGCGCCTGCTGCGGAAGCGGCTCGGTCAGCGAGCGCTCGAGCAGCAGCTGCTGGGCGCCGAACTCCTCCAGCCCCTTGCGCACGGTGAAGCCGAGCTTGCGCAGCAGGGCGACGCTGCGCTTGTTGCGGGTCTGGCTGACCGCGATCACGTGCTCGTCCTCGAGCTCGGACCGCGCCCAGGACAGCAGAGCGATGCACGACTCCGCGGCGAAGCCCTGCCCGGTCCACTCCGGCAGCAGCGCATAGGACAGCTCGAGCTCATCGCGGTCGTAGTCCAGCGTGATCGAGCCGATCATGGTGTCGTCGCCTGCCAGGGCGAGCGCCCAGCGGCCCCAGCTCAGTCCCAGCGGGGAGAGCTCCAGGGCCTGGCGGGAGGCGTAGTCCACCGACCCGCCCAGGTACTCACGGGTGACGGGATCGGTCATCAGCCGGATCATCGCCGCTCGGTCCTCGTCGCCCGGCGGACGGATCACCAGCCGTGGGCTGCGTATGCGCACCGGCCAGTCGCTCGTGCCTTCCTTCGTCACGGCTACACCGTACAAGGTGCGCACCGGTGCTCCCGGCCGCCGGCGCGCGATCACGCACGGGCTCCCCGGCGGTTGCCTGCGGTTTCCACGGCGCGGCGCCCGAGTGCCTCCTGCGGCGGGGACGGACGGTATGGTGAGGCCTGCGGCACGCCGAGGTGCCGCGAACTGCCGGCTCACGGGAACGTGCCGCGGATGCCGAGGGGCGGCGATCCCGCCCCGTGACGAGAAGGAGCACCATGGTCGAGCAGGCCCTGCGCAGCACGGCACTGGAAGCGACGCACGAGTCGCTGGGAGCGACCTTCACCGATTTCGCGGGCTGGCGGATGCCGGTGCGCTACGCCTCGGACCTGGCCGAGCACGCTGCGGTCCGCGAGCGCGCGGGACTGTTCGACCTCAGCCACATGGGAGAGATCCACCTGCGGGGCCCCCAGGCGGGCGACGCCCTCGACAATGCGCTCGCCGGGAAGCTGTCCGCCCTGTCCGTCGGCCGCGCGAAGTACTCGCTGCTGCTGACCGAGGACGGCGGTGTGATCGATGACGTCATCACCTACCGCCTGGCCGAGGACCACTTCCTGACGGTCGCCAATGCCGCCAACGCCGAGATCGACGCCCAGGAGCTGACCGCCCGCGCCGCCGGGTTCGACGTGGAGGTCGAGGACGCCTCGGCGCGCACCGCCCTGATCGCCGTCCAGGGCCCGCGCAGCGAGGCGATCCTGCTGCGGTGGTTCGAGGGGACGGATCCGGGAGTCGAGGGACTTCTCGCGGAGGACCTCACGGGGATGAGGAACTACCGCTTCGCCGCGGGCACCTATCGGGGCCAGGAGCTCCTGATCGCCCGCACCGGGTACACCGGCGAGGACGGCTTCGAGCTGTACGTCCCCGCCGACCTGGCTCCCTCCCTGTGGGAACAGCTGACCGCTGCGGGCGGCGACGATCTCACCCCCTGCGGCCTGGCCTGCCGCGACACCCTCCGCCTCGAAGCGGGCATGCCGCTGTACGGCCACGAGCTCGGCCGCGATCTGCACCCGGCGCAGTCGGGCATGGGCCGGCTCCCCGCGCTGAGGACCAAGGGGGACTTCGTCGGCCGCGCAGCGATCGAGAACGCCGAGGTCGAGGACCGTCCGGTGCTGGTGGGCCTGGTGGCCGAGGGGCGGCGCGCCGCCCGCGCCGGCTCCGCGGTGCGCGGGCCCGACGGCGCCGACGTCGGGACCGTGAGCTCCGGCGCGCTGTCCCCGACCCTCGGCCACCCCATCGCGATGGCCTTCGTGCGGCCCGATCTCTCCGAGGCGGGCACCGAGCTCGTCGTCGACGTGCGCGGCAAGGACCTCCCGGTCCGGGTCGTGGCACTGCCGTTCTACTCCCGCGCCTGACCCGCTCGTCCGCCCCGCACACCCCCCCACCCCGACCTCCCTCCAGGAAGGACCACCCCCATGACCGCAGAGCTCCTCTACAGCAAGGACCACGAGTGGGTCCGCGTCGTCTCCGACGGCGTGGCCGTGATCGGCGTGACCGACTATGCCGCCGAGCAGCTCGGCGACGTCGTCTACGTCGATCTGCCCGAGACCGATGACGCCCTCATCGCCGGCTCCGAGATGGGCGAGATCGAGTCCACCAAGTCCGTCTCCGACCTGTTCTCCCCGCTCACCGGCACCGTCACCGAGATCAACCAGGCCGTCGTCGACACCCCGGAGCTGGTCAACTCGTCCCCCTTCGACGAGGGCTGGCTGCTGACGGCGAGCTTCGAGACGCTGCCCGAGGACCTGCTCAGCGCCGCGGACTACAAGGCCTTCACCGAGTCCTGACCTCCGCCGCAGGGCGCACGCACCCACCCAGAACCGCGAGACCAGGGGCACCCCTCCACCATGACCGATGCGATCGACCCGACCGACTCCACCGATTCGCCCGTGCACGAGCACGACTCCTTCGTCCGCCGCCACGTCGGCACCGACACCGATGCGCAGCGCCGCATGCTCGAGCTCCTCGGTTACGAGACCCTGGACGAGATGCTGGAAGCGGCCGTGCCCCGCGCGATCCTGCTGGAGAGCGAAGGGAGGGACGCCGCCTCGGAGGTCCCGGCGGGGGTCACCGAGCCCGCGGCCCTGGCCGAGCTGGAGCAGCTGGCCGATCGCAACACGGTGCGCCGCTCCCTGATCGGCCTGGGGTACCACGGCACCCACACCCCTGCGGTGATCCAGCGCAACGTGCTGGAGAACCCCGCCTGGTACACCGCCTACACCCCGTACCAGCCGGAGATCTCCCAGGGCCGCCTCGAGGCCCTGCTCACCTTCCAGACCATGATCTGCGATCTCACCGGGATGGACGTCTCGAACGCCTCCACCCTCGACGAGGCCAGCTCCGCCGCCGAGGCGCTGATGCTCGCCCGCCGCACGGCCAAGCGCCACGGCGACGTCTTCCTCGTCGACGCCGATGCCCTGCCCGCCACCAAGGCCGTGCTGCGCGGTCGCACCGACGGGCTCGGCATCGAACTGCGCGAGGTCGACTTCGCCACCGAGGGCGTCCCCGACGGCGTCGGCGAGGGCGAGTACTTCGGCGCGCTCATCCAATACCCCGGTGCCTCCGGTCGCGTCTGGGACCCCAGTGAAGTGATCGCCGAGGTCAGGGCCACCAAGGCCGTCGCGATCGTCGCCACCGACCTGCTGTCGCTGACGATGCTCTCCTCCCCGGGCACCCTCGGCGCGGACGTCACGATCGGCAGCTCCCAGCGCTTCGGCATCCCGCTGGGCTTCGGCGGCCCCCACGCCGGCTTCGTCGCCGTGTGCAAGGGCCTCGAACGGCAGCTGCCGGGCCGCCTGGTGGGCGTCTCGGTCGACGCCGACGGCAACTCCGCCTACCGCCTCTCGCTGCAGACCCGCGAGCAGCACATCCGCCGCGAGAAGGCGACCAGCTCCATCACCACCGCCCAGGTGCTGCTCGCCGTGATGGCCGCGATGTACGCCGTCTACCACGGGCCCGAGGGGCTGACGCGGATCGGACGCCGCGTCGCCGACCGCACCGCGTCCCTGGCCGACCACCTCGTGCGCAGCGGCTTCGAACTGGCCGGGGAGTCCTTCTTCGACACCCTCGAGATCCGGGCCACCGGACTCGCCCAGGACATCGCCGCCGCGGCGGCCGAGGCCGGGTACCTCGTGCACACCGTCGGCGACGACCTCGTCCACCTCTCGCTCGACGAGACCGTCACCGACTCAGACCTGCGGGCGATCGCCGCGGTCCTGGACGGCTTCGCCCCGGACCCCGGGCACGAGCTCGCCGCAGTGCCCTCCGGCGCGCAGTGGGGGACCCTGGCGCGCCAGGATCCGTTCCTGCGCCATCCGGTGTTCTCCTCCTTCCGCTCCGAGACCGCGATGATGCGCTACCTGCGCCGGCTCGCGGACCGCGACTTCGCCCTGGACCGCGGCATGATCCCGCTGGGCTCGTGCACCATGAAGCTCAACGCCGCCACCGAGATGGCCGGCATCTCCTGGGCCGGGTTCAACGCCGTCCACCCCTTCGCGCCGCGAGAGGACGTGACCGGCTACCTCGAGCTCATCACCCAGCTGGAGACCTGGCTGGCCGACCTCACCGGCTACGACACCGTCTCCCTGCAGCCCAACGCCGGATCCCAGGGGGAGTTCGCAGGACTGCTCGCGATCCGGGCGTACCACTCCTCCCGGGGCGAGAGCGGACGCCAGGTGTGCCTGGTGCCGAGCTCCGCCCACGGCACCAACGCCGCGTCAGCGGTCAATGCCGGACTGCGCGTGGTGGTCGTCGACTCCGACGCGCGGGGCAACATCGACCTCGACGACCTGAAGCAGAAGATCAAGGACCACGGCGACGAGCTCGCCGCGCTGATGATCACCTATCCCTCCACGCACGGCGTGTACGAGGAGGAGGTGCGCACCGTGTGCCAGCTGGTCCATGACGCCGGCGGTCAGGTCTACGTCGACGGCGCGAACCTCAACGCCCTGCTGCAGGTCGCCCGCCCCGGCGAGTTCGGCGGCGACGTCTCCCACCTGAACCTGCACAAGACGTTCTGCATCCCCCACGGCGGTGGTGGCCCGGGCGTCGGTCCGGTGGCGGCCAAGGCCCATCTGGCCCCGTTCCTGCCCGGCCACCCCGCCATCCAGCAGGTCGAGCACCCGGTTCTCGGCCAGCAGGCGCAGCCCCACGGCGGCGCCCCGGTCGCGCAGGCCCCGTACGGCTCCCCGTCGATCCTGCCGATCTCGTGGACCTACATCCGCCTGATGGGCCCTGAGGGGCTGCGGCACGCGACCGCCTCGGCGGTGCTGGCCGCCAACTACATGGCCAGGCGACTGGCCGAGTCCTACGAGATCCTCTACACCGGGGAGAACGATCTGGTCGCCCACGAGTGCATCGTCGACCTGCGCCCCTTCACCGCGCGCACCGGGATCACCGTCGATGACGTCGCCAAGCGCCTGATCGACTACGGGTTCCACGCCCCGACCATGTCGTTCCCGGTGGCCGGGACCTTCATGATCGAGCCGACGGAGTCGGAGGACCTCGCCGAGATCGACCGCTTCGTCGACGCGATGCTGATGATCGCCGCGGAGGCCGAGGAGGTCGTCGAGGGCGCCTGGCCGAAGGACGACAACCCGCTGGTGAACGCCCCGCACACCGCGGCGTCGATCGCGACGGGGGAGTGGACCCACCCCTACTCGCGGGAGGTCGCCGTCTATCCGGGCAGCTGGACCACCCCCGAGGACCTGTCGACGCACGACAGCGCCCAGATGCGGATCCAGTCGAAGTACTGGCCGCCGGTGCGTCGCATCGATCAGGCCCACGGCGATCGGAACCTGGTGCCGACCTGGCCGGTGGACTGAGCCCGCGAGTCGTGTGAACAGCTGTGACGCCCCGGTTTCAAACCGGGGCGTCGCTGCTCCTACCCTCGTACCATGACCGAGATCCTCACCACCCATGCCGGTTCCCTCCCTCGCAGCGCCGAGCTGATCGCCGCCAATGCGGCACGCCCCGTCGGCGAGGACGGGCTGACCCCCGCGCCCACTGACGAGTTCCGCGAGGTGCTGCGCCAGGCGGTCGTCGACGTGGTCGCCAGGCAGCGTGAGATCGGCATCTCGATCCCCAACGACGGGGAGTACGGGCACCTGATGGGCTCGGCCGTGAATTACGGCTCGTGGTGGTCCTACATCTTCGACCGCGTCAGCGGCCTGGAGCTGACCGGCGACGACCACTTCTCCGGAGAGCCGGTGCGCTCCGGCCCGGGCGACGTGCGCCTGACCACCTTCCCCGACCGCCGCGACTGGACGATCTTCGCCGAGGCCTACCAGGACCCGAACTCGGGTGTCACCGTCGGCTCCCAGCCCACCTTCCCGGTCGCGACCGGCGAGATCGCCTACTCGGACACCGGGCGCGAGCTGGTCGCCCAGGACGTGACGAACGTGCAGGCAGCCCTCGGATCCGCCGGCTACGAGCAGGGCTTCCTCAACTCCCTCTCGCCCGGCTCAGGCAGCCGCATCGTCGACGGCCACTACGGCGACGTCGACGCCTTCCTCGACGCCTGGGTCGAGGTGATGCGCCCCGAGTACGAGGCGATCGCCGCAGCCGGGCTCACGGTGCAGGTCGACGACCCGTCGATCGCCGAGAACTGGGATCAGATCAACCCCGAGCCGAGCGTCGAGGACTATCTCGCCTTCACCCGCAAGCGGGTCGACGCGGTGAACCGCGCGCTGGCCGGCGTCCCGACCGAGCAGACCCGCTTCCACCTGTGCTGGGGCTCCTGGCACGGGCCCCACACCACCGACATCGAATTCCGCCATCTGGCGCCGCTGCTGCTCGAGATCGACGCGAAGTACTACAGCTTCGAGGCTGCCAACGTGCGCCATGAGCACGAGTGGACCGTGTGGGAGGACCTCGCGCTGCCCGAAGACAAGGTGCTCGTGCCGGGCATCGTCTCCCACGCGACCAACGTGGTCGAGCATCCCGAGCTGGTCGCCCAGCGCCTCGAGCGCTTCGCACGGGCGGTGGGCCCGGAGCGGGTCATCGGCTCCACCGACTGCGGCCTGGGCGGACGCATCCACCCGCAGATCGCCTGGGCGAAGCTCTCCTCCCTGGTCGAGGGCGCCGCGATCGCCTCCAGCCGGCTCTGAGCGCGACCCTCGGAGCGCCGGGGCGTCGAAGTGTTCACCTCGACGTCGCGAAGTTGTCACGCGGGTGTGGCACCGAGTCCGCTCGCGGGGACGATGATCGAGGGCGTGAGGATCCTCGTCGTAGCCGAATCGTTCCTGCCCCACATGAACGGAGTCACCAACTCGGTGCTCCGCGTCGTCGATCACTTCGCCGCCACCGGCGACGAGCTCGCGATCATCGCGCCGCAGTGGCCGCGCGCCGAGACCTCGGTGCGCACCGCCTGCGGCCGCGTCGTCCCGGTGCATCGCGTCCCGTCGGCCCCGCTGCCCGGGTACTCCGCCGTGCGGATCGCCGCCACCAGCGCCGCCGCGCTGAGGCGCCGGATCGAGGAGTTCCGGCCGGACGTCGTCCACCTCGCCTCGCCCACCATCCTCGGCGGACGGGCCGTGGTCGCCGCGCAGAAGGCGGGAGTGCCCACCGTCGCGGTCTTCCAGACAGACATCCCCGGGTACACCGCCCGCTACGGGATGCCGTTCCTCGAGAGCGCCTCCTGGCGGGCCCTGCGCGACGTCCACAATCGCGCCACACTCACCCTCGCCCCCTCCACCCGGACCCGTGACGAGCTGATCGAGCACGACATCGAACGGGTGGACCTGTGGCGACGCGGCGTGGACACCTCGCTGTTCTCGCCCTCCCTGCACGATCCGGAGCTGCGTGCACGGTACGCGGACCCCGACGAGAAGCTCGTGGTCTACATGGGCCGCCTCGCCCCGGAGAAGCAGGTCGCGGACCTCGAGGTCATCCACGACATGCCGGGGGTGCGGCTGCTGATCGTCGGCGACGGCCCCGATCGCGAGGCGCTGCGCCGCCGGATGCCCCGGGCCCGCTTCGCCGGCTTCCGCTCCGGGACGGATCTCGCGGCCCACCTCGCCAGCGCCGACCTGTTCATCCATCCCGGTGAGCTCGAAACCTTCGGGCAGACCATCCAGGAGGCCATGGCCTCCGGTCTGCCGGTGATCGCTCCCCGCCGCGGCGGGCCCGTCGACCTCATCGCCCCCAGCCGCACGGGCTGGCTCTACACCCCGGGGATGCTCGATGAGCTGCGGGAGCAGGCCGGTGACCTCCTGTTCGACGACTCCAAGCGGCGAGCCTTCGGGCGGGCGGCGCTGGAGAGCGTGCACAAGCGCACCTGGCCGGTGCTCGCCGAGCAGCTGCGCGCGTACTACCTCTCCGCCATGGAGCGCCACCGGACGCCCCTCGGGGCTCACTGAGCGCTGCCGGGCGCTGCGGCCGCAGGGCCGGCCGCCCCTGGCTTTCTCCGGCTGTTCGCGGCTCCCCGTGGTTGTTCGCGGCTCCCGTCATATTCAGCCACATAGCTCGTCACGCCCCCTCTCCGCGGGATGGACTGTGTCCTGTCGCCGGCTCCGGCGGCACGGATTCCCGCGGAAAGGACCACCATCATGGCGCAGCGCACCACCCGTCGCCCGCTCATCGGCGTGACCGCAGGGACGCGCACCATGATGACCGGCGCCTGGGCGGGCCATGACGCCGTGGTGGTCACCGAGCACTACGTCCGCGCGGTCCGCGAGGCCGGCGCCCGCCCCGTCCTCCTCGCCCCGCAGGACGAGTGGAGCGACGAGGAGATCGCCGAGCTCGACGGCCTGGTCCTCACCGGCGGCACCGATCTCGACCCCGCCGCCTGGGACGGGAACGCCCTGCCCACCGACATGACCCCGGACCCCCAGCGCGATGCCTTCGAGACCGCCCTGTACCGCGCCGCCCGGCGTGCCGACGTCCCGGTGCTGGGCATCTGCCGCGGTCTGCAGATCATCGTGATCGCCGAGGGCGGCGAGCTCCACCGCCACCTGCCCGTGGATCTTCCCGCGCATCCCGCGACGGGGGAGCGGCCCACCCGGGTGGAGGCCTCCGTCGACGCGGACAGCGACCTCGCCCTCGCGCTCGGCACCCGCGCCGAGGTCACCGCCTTCCACCACCAGGGCGTCGCCGCTGTGGCCGGCGACCTGCGGGTCGTCGCCCGCCACGAGAGCTCCCTGCCGCTGGCGGTCGAGGCCTCGACCGGGTCCAGCGTGCTCGCCGTGCAGTGGCACCCCGAGATCGACGGGGCCGACGGCGACGCGGTCTTCGCGTCCCTGCTGACGGCGATCCGCCACCGCGCCGAGTCGGCACCTCGCCCCTCACTGGTCTAAGATGGCATCGGCCGTCCGCGTCCCGGTCCGAGACCTGGACCGGGCGGAACGATCAGGTGACACGGAGGAAGAACCACCATGAGCAACGAGCAGGTCACGAGCACCGTCGAGACCACGGAGCGCCGTGAGGAGAACCAGACCTCGCACGGTAACAACCTGCTGCTCAGCATCGTGCTGTTCCTCGTGCTGTTCGGGCTCTTCGCGGGCGGGCTCTACGTCATGAGCCTGTTCACGACCGTGACCTTCGTCGTCGGGCTGGGCATGTGCCTGTTCGCGCTGTACCTCACCTTCGACCTGGTGCCGCGCTTCCTCACCTGATCCGCCCCTGGACATGACTCGTGCCCGGTCGCCGAACGGCGGCCGGGCACGAGTCGTTCCAGGAGCGGCAGGACCGCCGGATCGCGCGAGGGGTCCGCGCTCAGCTCCGGGGAGCTCCCTCCAAGCGGACCACCGACTCCAGCGCCACCACGATCATGTCCTCGAAGGTCTCCTGACGCTCGTGCGCGCTGGTCTCCTGCCCGGTCACCAGGTGGTCGGAGACGGTGCACAGCGCCAGCGCCCTCCGGGAGAACTGCGCGGCGAGGGTGTAGAGGGCGGCGGCCTCCATGTCCACGCCCAGCACCCCGTACTCGGCGAGGGTCGAGGTGACCGCGGGATCGGGGTCGTAGAACTGATCGGTGGAGAACAGGCCCCCGGGGACGAGGGGCAGCAGCTTCTCCTCGGCCACGTCGGACGCGATCCGCAGCAGGTCGAAATCGGCGGCCGGCGCGTAGGAGACGTGGCGGAACCGCGGGACGTTCATCGCGGAATCGGTCGAAGCGGCCACCCCGAGGATCACATCGCGCACCGAGACCCGCTCGGAGAGCGCGCCGCAGGTGCCCACCCGGATGATGGCCTGCACGTCGTGGTCGGCGAACAGCTCCTGGGCGTAAATGGCCAGGGAGGGTTGTCCCATCCCGGAGCCCTGGACGGACACGCGCACGCCCGCGTAGGTGCCGGTGTACCCGAGCATCCCGCGCACATCGTTGAACTGGACGGGGTCCTCGAGGAAGGTCTCGGCGATCCATCGGGCGCGGTACGGGTCGCCGGGCATGAGCACGTAGGGGGCGATCTGGTCGGAGTAGGCACCGATATGCGTCGACATGGCGTCAGCGTACGTCCGCCCACGATGCGCGGCGCGCAGACGGGCCCGGGTGGTTGGCATCCAGGGCCCGCTGCCGGACAATAGGTGCCCGTGAACGTTCACTCCACCGGTGGCCCGCAGACCCCCGCCGTCGCCCTCGACGCGCGCCGGGCCCGGTGGGCGATCTCCCTGCTGTTCTTCCTCAACGGCGCCTCCTTCTGCGCGATCATGCCGCGGTACCCTGAGCTGGTCGAGAGCATCGGGCTGTCCAACACCGCCTTCGGGCTCGCGGTGGGCATCGGCCCGGTCGGCGGACTGATCGCCGGACTCGGCGCTGCGGGGCTGATGCGGCGCTTCGGCTCGGCCCGGGTCGCCGTCCTCGCCCAGCTCGTCGCCTCGACCACGCACCTGGCCGTGTACCTCTCCGGCTCCTGGCTCTGGCTCGCGGCCGCGCTCGTGCTGGCCATGGCCGCCGACTCCATCACCGACATCTCGATGAACGCCCACGGCATGCGGGTAGAGCGGCGCTACCGGCGCTCGATCATGAACAGCTATCACGGTTGGTGGTCGCTCGGCGCGGTCGCCGGCGGCCTGATCGGCTCGACGTTCGCGCAGATCGGCCTGCCCCTGTGGGTCCAGGGTGTGCTCGGGCTCGTCGTCTTCGGCGTCCTCGCGGCGGTCTCGCTGCGCTCCATGCTCCCCGGGCACGACGCCACCGAGCGCGCGCCCGCGGCCGCGGGCCCCTCGGCCGGCTCCGGCGCGGAGGTGCCCGCCCAGATCGCCCCGAGCGGCCTGCGGATCGCAGGGATGAGTCTGCGCGCCCTCGGCCTCGTCGCCGCGCTCGGCATGGTGCTCGTGTTCGCCGGCTCCACCGAGGACGCCGGCAACACCTGGGGCGCGCTGTTCATGACCTCCACCTTCGAGGCCACGCCCTTCTTCGCCGGCATGGCCTTCGTCGCCCTGCAGGGCGCACAGACGATCGGCCGCTTCACCGGGGACGCCGTCGTCGACCGGATCGGGGACCGCGCCACCGCCCGCCTGGGCGCCCTGATCGGCGCCCTCGGCATGGGATTCGCCCTGCTGCTGCCCCACCCGGCCACCGCGCTGATCGGCTTCGCCGCCGCCGGGTGGGGCGTGGCGACCCTGTTCCCCTCCGCCTTCCGCGCGGCGGACGACATGCCGGGCGTGCCGCACGGGGTCGGGATCACCGTCGTGGGCTGGTTCGCGCGGCTGGGCTTCTTCGTCACCCCGCCGATCGTCGGGGCGCTGGGCGATGCGGTCACGCTGCGCTATGCCCTGTGGATCGTGCCTGTATACATGGTCGGCATCCTGCTGTTCTCCGGGGTCCTGGAGACCCGGTGGCGGCGGAGGAGCCCGACGGCAGGCGGCGACCCGGCCGGGCAGGCGCGCTGAGACGAAGCCGATCGCGCAGCAGCGGGTCGCGCGGAGGCGGGGCGGGTGCCGGAAGCAGGGTCAGAAGCGGGTGATGTCCCCGGCGCCCTCGCGGGCGATCTCCAGCTCCCCGGTCGAGAGATCCACGACCGTCGTCGGCTCGATGCCGACCTCCCCGGAATCGATGATCACGTCGACCTGCTCGCCGAGGAGGTCCTGGACCACCCAGCCCTCCGAGGGCGGGTCCTCCTGACCGGGCAGCAGCAGCGTCGAGGAGACGATCGGCTCGCCGAGGGTCTCCACCAGCGCGTGGGCGACCCGATGGTCGGGGATCCGCACGCCCACGGTGTGCTTCTTGGGGTGCGCCATCCTGCGCGGTACCTCCTTGGTGGCCGGCAGGATGAACGTGTACGGCCCCGGGGTGGCGCTCTTGACCAGGCGGAACGTCGGATTCGAGACGATCACGAACTGTCCCAGCTGGGCGAAGTCCGCGCACACCAGGGTGAAGTGATGGTTCTTGTCGACCTGGCGGATGCGACGGATCCGCTCGAGCCCCTCGGCGGCTCCCAGGGAGCAGCCCAGGGCGTAGCAGGAGTCGGTCGGGTACGCGATCAGACCGCCGTCACGGAGCACGTCGACGGCCTGGTCGACGAGACGCTGCTGCGGGTCGACAGGGTGGATGTCGAGGTAGCGGGCACGCGGTGAGGATCTGGCCATGCTCGATGCTACGTCTCGGGATGCTGTGGACGCCATGAGGGCGCCGGCCTCTCAGGCGACGACGACGAACTCGCGGCCGATCCACTTGGTGCGACGCAGCCGCAGCACGGCGGAGACGGGCAGCGGTCCCTTGATGTGCGGATAACCGCGCCCCGCACCGTCGGAGTCGGCCTCGATGTCCACCGCGACCCCGGCCGCCTCGACCCGGGCCACGTCGATCTCGAGGATGACGAGGTCCGCCGGCCGGTCGGGGTAGACGCGTTTGGCGACCATCGAGACCTGCTCGGGCCAGGAGGCGTGGATGTATCCCACGTCGGCGAGCTCCCGATCCCGGGTGGCCCGGGTGTAGGAGCCCTCCCGGACCGCCGCCTCCCAGGCGGACAGTTCGGTGATGTGCCAGATCAGGGGCGCGGGCATGAGCGGCAGTGTACCGTGACCGGCATGGATGAGAGCTCCGCCGGGCCGGGCGCGGTGCGCCTGGTCCACGACGACGACCGTGAACGCTACGAGGCCCTCGAGGGCGCCGAGGTGGTCGGTGTCCTCTACTACGGCGACGAGACGCCGGCGGCCGGGGCCGGCGTGGCGAGCACCACGGTGCGCGACCTCCGCTCGACCGTGGTGGCGCCGGAGCGCTCGGGCCGCGGTGTCGGCACCGCACTGGTCCGCTTCGCCCTGGAGGACGCCCGCGACCGCGGCCTCCGGGTGCGGGCCACCTGCTGGTTCGCCCGGGGCATCCTCGAGCGTCCCGAGCACGCCGACCTGCGCGAGGATCCCGCCGAGGACGAGGGGAGGGCGACCCGATGACCTATCGCATCCTCACGGTCTGCACCGGGAACATCTGCCGCTCGCCGATGGCCGAGTACATCCTGCGCGAGGCCCTGGAGCGCGCCGGGCTCGGCGAACAGGTCGAGGTCGCGTCCGTCGGCACCACCCGCGAGGAGGTCGGCAATCCGATCGACCCGCGCGCCGGGGCGCTCCTGCGCTCCCATGGTCTCGACCCCTCCGCGCATCGTGCCCGGCACCTGAGCGCCGCCGACCTGCACGAGGCCGATCTCGTGCTCGCCCTGGACCACGACCACGTCCGCCCGCTGCACCGCCTCGGCGGACGGGAGCTCGCCGGCCGGCTGCACATGGTGCGAGACTTCGCCCCCGAACCGGTCGAGGACACCGGTATCCGCGATCCCTGGTGGGGTGACGAGAGCGGCTTCGATCTGGCCTGGGACCAGATCAGCGAGGCCGTCCCCGGGATCATCCAGCACGTACGCGCCGCGCTGGAGAGCCGCGGACGGGCCGGGGCACGTCCATGACCGGGCCGACGACTCCCGGGGACCGCGGCGCCCTGGCGACCGCCGCCGCCCTCCGCACCGGAGAGATCGATGCCCTCGACCTCACCGAGCGGACCCTCGAGGCGGCCCGCATCGCGGGCGCCGAGGTCGGCGCCTTCGCCCACCTCCTCGAGGAGCTCTCCGGTCAGCAAGCGCACCACGCCGCCGAGTCCCTGACCGCGGCCCGGCGCGCGGGGGAGCTCGAGGCGCTCGCCGCCCGCTCCCCGCTGCTGGGGGTGCCGATGCCGATCAAGGACCTCACCCAGATCGCCGGGCAGCCCATTGAAGCCGGAAGTCTCGCGCTGCGGGGGAACATCGCGCAGGTCACCGATGGCGTGGCCCAGCGGATCCTGGAGGCCGGCACCGTGACCATCGGCAAGACCACCACCCCCGAGTTCGGCATGCCCTGCTACACCGAGCCCGCTACCGGTGCTCCGGCCCGTACTCCCTGGGATCTGCGGCGCACCGCCGGCGGGTCCAGCGGGGGCGCCGGGGCGGCGGTCTCGCGGGGCATCGTGCCCCTCGCGCACGGTTCCGACGGGGGAGGGTCGGTCCGGATCCCCGCGGCCTGCTGCGGGGTCCTCGGGCTGAAGCCCTCCCGCGGACTGGTCTCGGTCGGTCCGTACTCCACCGAGGGGATGGGCCTGGTGACCGACGGCGTGCTCGCTCGCAGCGTGCGCGACGTCGCCGTGGGCCTCGATCTGCTGGCCGGTGGTCGGCCCGGGGACTTCATGCCCCTGCCGCGCCGTGCCTCCCGCTACCTCGACGCCATCGAGCAGCCCTCGGGGCCCCTGCGGATCGGCGTGCTCGAGGAACCGCTCGCGGCGGAGACCACGGTCCACCCCGCCGCCCTGCGCGGACTCGAGCGCGCCGTGGAGACGCTGACCGGACTGGGCCACAGCGCTGAGGCGATCCCCGCCCCCTTCACCGCCGAGGACTGGACGGCCTTCATGCCGCTGTGGACCGTCGGCGCCGCCACCCTCGAGCTCAGCGGGCCGCAGGAGGAGCAGCTGCTCGAGCTCACCCGCTGGCTGCGGGAGCGAGGCCGCACCTACAGCGGCGTCGACCTCGCCCTGGCCCTGGGCGGGGTGCAGACCCTGGCCCGCCGCACCGCGGAGGCCTTCGCCCCCTTCGACGCGGTGCTCACCCCCGCCCTGTCCGGCCCGCCGGCCCTCCCCGGGCAGCTGCAGCTGGCCGACGGCGCCGCCGACTTCGATGCCCAGCGGGAGTTCACCCCATGGACCAGCACGTGGAACATGACCGGCGACGCCGCGCTGTCCGTGCCGATCCATCGCGAGCAGGTCGACGGGATCGAACTGCCCTTCGGCGTGCAGCTGGGAGCGACCCGCCGCGGCGACGAGGCGCTGCTGCTGCAGCTGGCCGCCCAGCTCGAGCAGCACGACCCCTGGCCGCTGGTGCGTGAGCCGGCCCTATGACCCCGCCCGCCGTGGCGCCCGAGACCGCCGGCCCGCAGTCCGTGCGGCTGGACGTGTGGCTGTGGAGTGCGCGGCTGCAGCCCACCCGCTCCGCGGCCACCGCCGCCTGCCGTGCCGGCCACGTGCGGCGTAACGGGGAGCCGACCAAGGCAGCGCAGCGGATCGTCGTCGGCGACGAGCTGCGCCTGCGCTCGCCGGGTCGCGAACGGATCGTGGTCGTCACCAGGATCCTCACCACCCGGGTGGGATACCCGGTCGCGCGGGAGGCCTACGAGGACCACAGCCCGGAGCCACCGCTGCAGCTCGCCGCCGCGCCCCCGCGCCGTGAGCGCGGCACCGGGCGCCCCACCAAGCGGGAGCGGCGGGCCTTCGACCGCTTGCGAGGACGGGATGAGGACCCGCGCCACTGAGCGCGGCCGCGAGGTCCCAGGGCGTCGAGAACGCACGACGGCCCGGGGCCGCTACCCCGGGCCGTCGTGCCGAGCCGCCGCTCAGCGGGTGTGGGAGAGCAGCTCCTGACGGTTGCTGGTCAGTCGCCCCAGCAGATGCGTCTCGGTGGAGGTGACCTTGGGATTCGCACCGTCGGCCAGCAGTCTCTGGCGGATCGAGGCGAGATCCGCGCTCTCGCGGATGAATCTCTTCATCACGGGTTTGGCGCCGATCTGGTTCGCCCAGCGCTTGCCCTCGCGCCGTCCCTTCCAGGTCGCGAGCATGTCGACCTCCTCGTGGGTGAGCCAGCCCTGATTGGCGTAATCGCCCAGCCGCACTCGGGTCAGTCGTGACTCGTCCCAGATCAGTGCGACGATCACGCCCATCCACAGCAGGGAGAGGACCGCCTCGAGGCCGAAGAGCACGATCGTGAACAGCAGACCGCCCCCGACAGTGGCGCCCAGGTTCCACATCCCGTGCAGCAGCATGCCGGGGATCAGTGCGGGGATGAACACCAGGAAGCCCATGGCGGTGCCCCACTTGCGGGCCACGAAGCCGACCAGGATGCCGGTGGCGGAGGTGTAGATCGCGTGGCCGAAGATGTTCAGCACACCGCGCATGATGAACATGACCAGCACGCCGGCACCCCCGGCCTCCTCGAGCCCGCGGGTGTAGTAGATGATGTTCTCGGTGAAGGCGAATCCTCCGCCGATCAAGGAGCCGTAGATCAGCCCGTCCAGCGGTCCGTTGAAGTACCGCCGGGCCAACACCATCAGCAGCAGCAGGCCCAGGCCCTTGGTGGTCTCCTCGACCAGCGGAGCACTGATCACCGGCCCGACGAAGGCCACCGCGACCTCGCTCCCGGTGACGATCCACGTCAGCCAGGAGTTGAAGGAGTTGATCCAGTAACTGGAGAAGGCGGCGATGGCGGCGCCCCAGAACACGGCGATGACCAACAGCGGGAACGGCTGCGGATCCCACCGGTCCGCCAGTGTCATCACCAGCGCGATCACGACCAGCGAGAACGAGGCGATGAAGGCGGTGACCGGCCACCAGACGGGGTTGGCGCTGGAGGTGGTGACGAACAGCAGGAAGAAGAAGCCCAGCACCAGCAGCAGGGCGATGCCCAGGACCACGGCCGCGATCCAGACCAGGATGCTCACCGTCGGGAGCTTGGAGCCGTGCTGGGCGACCTCCTGGACCCGACGCATCTGCGTGGACCAGGCCGACTGCGGCTGCGCCTGCTCCGGCCGCTGGATCTGCGCGGGGGCGTAGCGGGCCGCGGTGAGCCCGGAGGCCGGGCGCACGGAGGTGTCGTAGGCGCGCGGGTTGCCGTAGTCGACGTACCGGGGGTCGGACTGGAAGGACGGGGAGGCCGGGGCGGAGGAGGGGGCGCCGGGACGTGGTCGCCCGTTGGGCATGTACTGGCCACCGGGCGGCTGGTACGGGGTCTGTGACATGAGGGCCTCGGATTCGGCTGCGGGAGACGGGGGTCAGGGAGGGAGCCCGGGGCGCGCCGACGTCTTTGCCCCCACACGCGACGGCGCCCTGGTCCCCTGCGATGCTACAGGGGCGCATCCTCATCATCGCCGATCCGGGGAGGGCCTCGGCGCGGATGTGGACGGCCGCCCGACGTGCACAGAGTTGAGCGGAATAGACTCAACCTTGGCTTCGTTGCATCCGACGAGACCACACAGACCCAGGGAAGGAGCATCGTGGAGTTCCAGTTCACCACCCGCTCGCAGGAGGCCGTGACCGCGGCGGCGGAGAAGGCCGCCCAGCTCAGCAACCCTCAGATCAGCTCGATGCACCTGCTGTGGGTGCTGGCGACCCAGCCCGACGGCATCGGTCGCTCGGTGCTCGCCGAGGTCGGTGCGGACCCCCAGGACGTCGCCGCTCGCGCCGAGCAGGCCGTCCACGCCCTCCCGCAGGTCAGCGGGGCCGGAGCGAGCTCCACACCCACCTTCGTCGGCACCGGCTTCGACGCCCTCGAGGCGGCACGGCACGAGGCCGACTCCCAGCACCGGACCTACCTGTCCACCGAGCACCTGATGATCGGCATCGCGCTCGGCAAGGACGAGGCCGCACGCCTGCTGGCCGACCTCGGCGCGACGCCGTCCGCCCTCCGCGATGCCGTGACCCGACTGACCCCAGGAGATGAGCGTATGAACCAGATGGATTCCCAGAACCCCGAAGGCACCTTCCAGAGCCTGGAGAAGTTCGGCGTGGACCTCACCGAGCAGGCCCGGGAGGGCCGGCTGGACCCGGTGATCGGCCGCGACGCCGAGATCCGCCGTGTCGTCCAGGTGCTGAGCCGCCGCACCAAGAACAACCCCGTGCTGATCGGTGAACCCGGCGTGGGCAAGACGTCCGTCGTCGAGGGCCTCGCCCAGCGCATCGTCGCCGGGGACGTCCCCGATTCGTTGCGCGGCAAGCGCCTGATCTCCCTGGATCTCTCCTCGATGGTGGCGGGATCGAAGTACCGCGGCGAGTTCGAGGAGCGGATGAAGGCCGTGCTCGACGAGATCCGTACCAGCAACGGGCAGATCATCACCTTCATCGACGAGCTCCACACGGTGGTCGGTGCCGGGGGCACCGGCGACGGCTCGATGGATGCCGGCAACATGCTCAAGCCGATGCTGGCCCGCGGCGAACTGCGGATGGTCGGAGCCACCACCCTGGACGAGTACCGCGAGAACATCGAGAAGGACCCGGCCCTGGAGCGACGGTTCCAGCAGGTCCTCGTCGGCGAGCCCAGCGTCGAGGACTCCATCACGATCCTGCGCGGCCTCAAGGACAAGTACGAGGCCCACCACAAGGTCTCGATCACCGATGCCGCGCTGGTGGCCGCGGCGACGCTCTCGGATCGGTACATCTCCGGGCGTCAGCTGCCGGACAAGGCCATCGACCTGGTCGACGAGGCCGCCTCTCGCCAGCGCATGGAGCTGGACTCCTCGCCGGAGCAGCTGGACATCCTGCGCCGGCAGGTGGACCGGCTGAAGATGGAGGAGCTGGCGCTGGAAGGCAGCGAGGACGCCGGCAGCATCGCCCAGCTCGAGTCGGTGCGCTCCCAGCTCGCCGACCGCACCGAGCAGATGACGACGCTGTCGGCCCGCTGGGAACGGGAGAAGGCGGGACTGAACCTGGTCGGCGACCTCAAGGCCCGGCTCGAGAAGCTGCGCATGCAGGCTGATCGCGCCCAGCGCGAGGGCGATCTGACGGCCGCCTCCAAGATCCTCTACGGCGACATCCCCGAACTGAAGATGCAGCTCGTGGACGCCGAGGAGAAGGAGGCAGCCGGCGGCCTCGACGGCGATCGGCCGCTGGTCTCCGATCACGTCGGGCCGGATGACATCGCCGACGTGGTGGGCAGCTGGACCGGCATCCCCGCCGGCCGCCTGCTGCAGGCCGAGAGCGAGAAGCTGCTGGAGATGGAGGACATCATCGGCCGGCGGCTGATCGGGCAGACGCGTGCGGTCGCGGAGGTCTCCGACGCGGTGCGCCGCTCCCGCGCCGGGATCGCCGACCCGAACCGTCCCACCGGCTCGTTCCTGTTCCTCGGTCCGACGGGCGTGGGCAAGACCGAGCTCGCCAAGGCGCTGGCGGACTTCCTCTTCGACGACGAGCGGTCCATGATCCGCATCGACATGTCGGAGTACGGGGAGAAGCACACCGTTTCCCGGCTGGTCGGTGCACCTCCCGGGTACGTCGGCTACGACGAGGGCGGTCAGCTCACCGAAGCCGTGCGACGACGTCCCTATTCGGTGGTGCTGCTCGACGAGATCGAGAAGGCCCACCCCGATGTGTTCGACGTGCTGCTGCAGGTGCTCGACGACGGGCGCCTGACCGACGGTCAGGGCCGCACCGTGGACTTCCGCAACACGATCCTGATCCTCACCTCGAATCTCGGGGCGCACGTGCTGCAGGATGCGACGCTCGGGACGGCCGAGAAGCAGGAGCGCGTGATGCAGGTGGTGCGGGCGTCGTTCAAGCCCGAGTTCCTCAACCGCCTGGATGACGTCGTGATGTTCGATGCGCTCTCGCGCGAGCAGCTCTCGCGGATCGTCACCCTGCAGGTCGCCGAGGTCGCGGCGCGTCTGAGGGACCGGCGGATCAGCCTGGACGTCGAGGAACCGGCCACCCGCTGGCTCGCCGCCGAGGGCTTCGACCCGATGTACGGGGCGCGCCCGCTGAAGCGGCTGGTCCAGAAGGAGATCGGCGACGCCCTGGCACGTCTGATCCTGAAGGGTGAGGTCCACGACGGCCAGAGTGTCGTGGTCGACGCGGACGCGGACGGTCGCGGTCTCGAGCTCACCGTCCTCGAGGAGGACAGTGAGCCGGCGGATGCCGAGGGCGGGGCGGAGTACGCCGAGGAGGCGTGAGACCGCCGCGGGGCACGGGGCGCGGGCCTCACCCCTGCGGGTCCCACGGCATGGGCATGTAGCGGCGGCGGGCGTCGTACCACTGCTCCGTATCGGTGGCGGCCTCGAGGCGCCCTTCGAGCCGGGTGCTCACGGCCTCGCTGCGCTCCTGCACCGTTCGCAGCCCTTCCGCGGTTTCCGGGCTGATCGGAGCGATCGCATCGGCGGTGTGCCCGGTCGTGTCGGCCAGGACCGCGGGGATGTGCGGGCCCTGGCCGGCCAGGGCGATCTCCGTGACGGCGCCCCGGTGGCGGTAGATGCCGCGCTCGCCGGCCCGCACGGCGCCCAGGACATCCCCGTGCCCGAGGGCGTCGGCCACCTCGGTGCTGGTCTGATGTCCGTTCGCCAGTACGTGCTCGATGCCCTCGGTGACGTCGCCGACCAGGGAGTTCTCCCCGGCGACCAGCGAGGAGACGTCGTGGGGGACCCGCGCCAGGTCGACCAGCGGCACGAACTCCTCGTGGCCGTCGTCCACCAGAGCGGACTCGGCTCGATCCAGTCCTTCGCCGATCAGGTCGTGACCGTCCATCAAGGTCTGCGCCGCTGCCGTGTACCGGTTGGTGTTGTAGAACGTGCGGCGCCAGTCGTGGCCGTGGGCGAGAGCCTCCTCGGTGAAGCCGAACTCCTCGCCCTCGGGCAGCGAGCGGGACGGATCGATCGGTTCCTGACGAGAGAAGGGCCCGCCCATCCACGGCCCGGGGGCGCCCAGGCCCTCCGGCCAGGTGACGGTGGGCATGTCCTCGACGTCGAACGGCGCCCGGAAACCGATCTCGGGCCCGTCCTGAGGTCCCGTGGGGCGGAGGGGGCCCGTGAGCAGCGCGAGCCACGTGGCCTGCGCCGCCGCGACAGGGTCCTCACCTGCACCGCCCTCACTCTGTGAGGCGACGGTCTGCTGGGCAGATTCCTCCTGCAGCTGCTTCGCGCGGCCCCGCAGTTCGATGCAGAGGTCTGCGGCCTCGCCGGCGACGGCACCGGTGGCCTGCTGATGCACCATGGCATCCGGCCCGAACCAGGCGACCGCCGCGGAGGTCGCACGTATCCGCTCGATCGCTCCGCCGATCCGCTCGGCCCCGGCCAGGAGGCGCTCGGCCAGCGCGTCCAGGCTCTCGGTGTCGCATCCGCAGAAGGTGTTCATGCGGTGACCGTAGACAGAGCCGGATGCCCAGCGCCGGGGCCGGCCCCGGATTGTGGATGAACGCGGTGTGGGGAGGAAGGATCACGGTCGGCGGCCCGTGGCGCCTCGCGATTCAGCGCCCCGGCAGCACGACGGCCCCGATCCCGCAGGGACCGGAGCCGTCGGGCGCGGCGCGGGCGTCGTCTCAGACCACGATGTTCACGATCTTCGGGGCGCGCACGATGACCTTGCGGATGCTCTGTCCCTCGAGCAGCTCCTGGACCCGCTCCTCGGCCATGACCCGGGCCTCCAGATCGGCCTCGGAGATTTCCGGGTCGACCTCGATCCGGTGGCGCACCTTGCCCTTGACCTGGATGACGCAGGTGACGGCGTCGGCCTTGACCAGCTCGGGATCGGCGACCGGGTAGGCGGCCCGAGAGATCGAGCCCTCGTGGCCCAGTCGCGACCACAGCTCCTCGGCCAGGTGCGGAGCCATCGGCGAGACCATCAGCACCAGGGGTTCGACGGCCTCGCGCGGAGACGCACCGAGTTTGGTCAGGTGATTGACCAGCTCGATCAGCTTCGCGATCGCGGTGTTGAAATGCATCTGGGACATGTCCCGGGCCACGCCGTCGATCGTGCGATGCGTGGCCTGCTTCGTGGCCAGGTCCGCCGGCTGGTCCGAGGCCGACAGCTCACCGGTCTCCTCATCGACCACCAGGCGCCACAGCCGCTGCAGGAACCGCTGCGAGCCGACCACGGCCCGGGTCTCCCAGGGCCGCGACAGGTCCAGGGGGCCCATCGACATCTCGTACACCCGCAGGGTGTCCGCGCCGTACTCCTCGTACATGTCGTCCGGGGCCACCGCGTTCTTCAGCGACTTGCCCATCTTCCCGTACTCCTGGGTGACGGGCTCGCCCTGGTAGGTGTAGGTGCCGTCCTCGCCCACGACGACCTCCTCCGCCGGGACGTAGACACCGCGGGAGTCGGTGTAGGCGTAGGCCTGGATGTAGCCCTGGTTGAACAGGCGGTGGTACGGCTCCTGGCTGGAGACGATGCCGCGGTCGAACAGCACCTTGTGCCAGAAGCGCGCGTACAGCAGGTGCAGCACCGCATGCTCCTGCCCGCCGACGTACAGATCCACGCCGCCGACGCCGCCGGAGGTGCGCGGGCCCAGCCAGTACTCCTCGTTCTCCGGCCGCACCAGGACGTCGTCCTCGGTGGGGTCGATGTAGCGCAGGTGGTACCAGGACGATCCCGCCCACTGCGGCATCGTGTTCGTCTCGCGCAGGTAGCGCTTGGTCCCCTCTCCCAGGTCCAGCTCGACCTCGGCCCACTCGGTGGCCCGCGACAGCGGGGTCTGGGGTTCGGTGTCCGCATCCATCGGATCGAAGGTCTTGGGGGAGAAGTCGGGGACCTCCGGCAGGTCCACCGGCAGCATCGACTCCGGCAGCGCGATCGGCACCTCGGGGCGCTCGGGGTCGTAGACGATCGGGAACGGCTCACCCCAGTACCGCTGCCGGGAGAACAACCAGTCCCGCAGCCGGTAGGTGGTGCGGGCGCGACCGAAGCCCTCGCTCCGGGCGTACTCGGTGGCGCGGTCCTTCGCCTCGTCCTTGTCCAGGCCGTTGAGGTCCAGGCCGGCGCTGGCGGAGTTGATCTTCACGCCGTCCCCGGTCCAGGCGCCGCCGGTGAAGTCCTCGGGCGGGCGCACTGTGCGGATCACCGGCAGCTCGAACCTGGTCGCGAACTCGAAGTCGCGCTCGTCCTCGGCGGGGACCGCCATGATGGCGCCGGTCCCGTAGCCGGTCAGCACGTAGTCCGCGGTGAACACCGGCAGCTCCCGCCCGTCCATCGGGTTGGTGGCGAACACGCCGGTGAACACCCCGGTCTTCTCCCGGCCCTCGGCCGTGCGCTCCTCCTCGCCCAGAGCCGCGGCGCGCACCCGGTAGGCCTCGACGGCCTCGCGCGGACCGGCGGCGCCCGCGGTCCAGGCCTCGTGGGTGCCCTCGGGCCACTGCGCCGGCAGCGCCGACGGGTCCGCCAGCAGCGGGTGCTCCGGCGAGAGCACACAGAAGGTGGCCCCGAACAGGGTGTCCGCGCGGGTGGTGAAGACGTCGAAGGTCGCGTCCTCCAGAGCGGGGACGGGGAAGGTGATCTGCGCACCGTGACTGCGACCGATCCAGTTGCGCTGCATCGTGCGGATCGACTCCGGCCAGTCCACCCGCTCCAGGTCATCGATCAGACGGTCGCCGTAGGCGGTGATGCGCATGTTCCACTGGCGCAGGCGGCTGCGGAAGACGGGGAAGTTGCCGCGCTCGGAGCGTCCCTCGGCGGTGACCTCCTCGTTGGCCAGCACGGTGCCCAGGCCCGGGCACCAGTTCACCGGCGTCTCGGAGATGTACGCCAGGCGGAAAGCATGGGCCAGGTCCGCGATCTCCGCCTCGGTGGCGCCGGGCACGTCCGCGGCCGCACGCCCCGCCCAGGCCGCGGGCAGCTCGACGCCCTGGCGGTCGGCTAGCGCGAAGGGGTCGACGCGCCCCGCGCGCAGCTCGTCGCGCAGCTCCGCGATGGGACGCGCCTTCCCGGTGATGCCGTCGGCGTTCGGGGCCGAAGGGTCGTACCAGGAGTCGAAGATCTGCAGGAAGATCCACTGCGTCCACTTCACGAACTCCGGATCGGTCGTGGCCAGGGAGCGCCGCGAGTCATGGGACAGCCCCAGGCGGTGCAGCTGGCGGCGCATGGTCGCCACGTTCGCTTCGGTCGTGGTGCGTGGATGCGTCCCGGTCTGGACCGCGTACTGCTCGGCCGGCAGCCCGAAGGCGTCGTAGCCCATCGTGTACAGCACGTTCTTGCCCAGCATGCGCTGGTGGCGGGCGATCACGTCGGTCGCGATGTATCCCAGCGGATGGCCCACGTGCAACCCCGCCCCCGAGGGATACGGGAACATGTCCATGATGTACATCTTCTCGGCATGGCCACCGGAGGCAGCGCTCGCGGCCTGCTCGAGCGTCTCGGCGCTGCCGCGCAGGGACCCCACCGGGTTGTCGGCGTGGAAGGTGCCGTCCTCGTCCCAGCGCCGCTGCCAGCGCCGCTCGATCTCGTCGGCCACCGAGGCGGTGTAACGGTGCGGGGCCTCGCTCATGAGTGAATCGTCCTCCGGAGGATCAGTGCGGCAGGTGCCGCCAGGCGTCTCGTGACATGAAAAAACCCCCGCGCAGGCGAGGGGAGCCGCACCGGTGCCCACAGGTGCGCACCGCAGGCGCTTCAGGTGCGCAGGGCCGGCGCGGGCCTTGTCCGATGCGGCTGCCTAAGCAGGAGCCGTCGAGTCACGCCTGCATCCTACCGTGCCCCTGCCGCGACCCGAGGAAGGGTCTCGGCAGGGGTGCGGGGACACCGGCTCGTCGGAGGGGCTCGTTGCCTCCACAGAGGATTCAGCGCTTGGGCATCCGTAGGTTCGGGTCAGGTTCGCCGAAACCGTCCGGGAGCCGGAACGGGCAGAACTGCTGCATCGTCGGGTCCACGTACTGCTGGGCCTCCTTCACCAGGTGCTCGGGAGTGTCCGAGGCCTGGGTGAGGCTGCCCTGCATCGTCTCCATCGCGTCCCAGAGCTTCGTACCGACTGGCAGTGGGGGCCTGGATCTGGTGACGTCCAAGAGTTCTACGAAGAACGCTATGTCAGGATTCCACCCCGCGGGATCGGCGATTGTTTCAAGATGGGTGGGTATGCTGGCCAATTGTGGAGTGAGGATCTTCTGTCCCTCTGGTCCTGCGTAGAACTTGAGAAATTCCCAGGCGGCCCTGGACATACTGGATCCCTTGGGCATGGAAAGAGCAAATCCGCCCGACCAGCTGTAGGGGTCGGTTCCCTCGTCGGGGACGGGGAGGTAAGTGACGGCATAATTCATGTCGGGCTTGTAATCCGCGAGAGCCTGGACACCCGATGGATTGGTGATCTGGAGCAACTGGCGGCCCGAGAAGAAGGAGGTCTGCGTCGGCGGGGCGTTCTCCGGTTGGTACGTCGCTTTGAACGCATCCAGCCGCGGGAAGTCCAGTCGCTCGATCCAGCCGGCGTACATCTCTGCCACGGCCAGCATCTCGGGCGAGTCCAGCAGCATGCGGCAGGTCTCGTTGGAGAAGAAGGGGACGTCAGCGGCCATCGCCCAGACGATCAGCTTCGCCTGATCGTCCCAAGGGATCCAGGTCACCCGTTCGTAGGTTCCGTTCTTGTCCTGCACGTTGAAGGAGTCGTTGATCTCCCACACCTGCTCATAGGACAACGGTCCGTTCTTCGGGTCGAAGAGTACGGGGTCGAGGCCGGCGTCATTCACTAGATCCATGTTCACGTACACGGCACGAGTGTCGGTACTTACTGGCAGCCCGTAGTACTGGCCGTCGTAGTACAGTTCGTCGGCGGCGAATTTGATCCACCCGGACATGAACTCCTCGGCACTGACTCCCTCGTACTCCTCGATGAGGCCGTCGATGGGTTCGAGGAGTCCGAGGGAGGCAAATTGTGGACTGTTGAAGCGATCCATCCAGTAGATGTCCGGACCAGTTCTGCCGCGCACAGCAGTGATTGCTCCGGAGGCGTCACCCTCGCCGTTGGACGGCACCTGGGACACCTCGATCTTCACGTCCGGATGTTGTTCGGTGAAAGCCTCGATGACCTTAGCTTCTTTGTCCGAATCTGCAGCTCCAATGCCCCAAAGTCGCACGGTGTTAGGGTCGCGGTCCTCACCGACGGGATTACTGCACCCGACGATCGAGCCGCCCGCGATGGTGACACCGGCGCCGGCGCCGATGGCGCGCAGCAGGGATCGACGATCGATCACTCTTACTCTCCAAGTCTGATGTCGCTGATGAGGAAGTGAGTCGCCGACGACGCGTGCGAAGGCGGCAACGGGCCTCTCCTCCGGTCGCACTTCGGATCGCGTCTGAAACAACCCGTCGGCGGGGCGGCGGTCCGGATCCTGCTGAGAGGCCAAGACCAGGCGGGCGGACGGACGATCAGGAGCCTGGTACCTCTTCGACCGGGAAATTCGGGTCCGGCTCCCCGAAGCCCTCGGGGAGCGTGATCGGACAGAACTGCTGCATTGTCGGGTCAACGTACTGCTGAGCTTCCTTCACCAGGTTCTCCGGAGTGTCCGAGGCCTGGTTGAGGCTGCCCTGCATTGTCATCATGGCGTCCCACAGCTTCGTCCCCACTGGCAACGGCGGCCGCGACCTGGCCACGCCCAGCAGCTCCACGAAGAACTTGATGTCCCGGTTCCAGCCCTCCGGATCCTTGACGGTCTCGATGTTCGTGGGGATGCGGCTGATCTGCGGCATGAGGATCTTCTGGCCCTCATAGCCGGCGTAGAACTTGAAGAAGTCCCAGGCGGCCTTGGACATGCTCGCCCCCTTGGGCATCGTCAGGGCGAAGCCGCCCGCCCAGGTGAAGGGCTCGTCGCCCTCATTCGGAACCGGCAGGTGGGTGACCGTGTACTCCATGTCCGGCTTGTAGTCAGCCTGCCCTTGCACGCCCCAGGGGCCGGTGATCTGGAACAGCTGACGGTCCGAGAAGAAGGAGGTCTGCGTCGGCGGGGCGTTCTCCGGTTGGTACGTCGCTTTGAACGCATCCAGCCGCGGGAAGTCCAGTCGCTCGATCCAGCCGGCGTACATCTCTGCCACGCCCAGCATCTCCGGGGAGTCCAGCAGCGTATGGCAGGTCTCGTTGGAGAAGAAGGTGACGTCATTGGCCATGGCCCACATCAGCAGAGAGGCCTGATCGTCCCAGGGGACCCAAGTCACCCGCTCATAGGTGCCACGCTCGTCCTGCACGTTGAAGGCATCGTTGATCTCCCACAGCTGTTCGTAGGACATAGGGCCGTTGGCCGGGTCGAGCAGCGACCGGTCGATGCCTGCCTCGTCGGCCAGTCCCAGATTCACGTACATCCCGCGGGTGTCGGTATCCATCGGAAGCCCGTAGTACTGGCCGTCGTAGTACAGCTCGTCGGTGGCGAACTTGACCCAACCGGCCATGAATTCCTCGACGCTGACGTCCTCGTGCTCCTCGATGAGGCCGTCGAGGGGCTCGAGCAGACCAAGGGAGGCGAACTGAGCTCCATTGAACCGGTCCATGAAGTAGACGTCCGGACCGGTGCGGCCGCGCACGGCGGTGATCGCGCTGGAGGCGTCGCCCTGGCCATTCGAGGGCACCTGGGAGATTTCGATCTTCACATCGGGGTTCTGCTCGGTGAATGCCTCGACGACCTGGGCCTCTTTCTCGGCGTCGGAGGCCCAAATGCCCCAGACGCGCACGGTGTTGGGATCCCGGTCATCGCCAACAGGACGGCTCGTGCAGCCGACGATCGAGCCGCCCGCGACGGTGACGCTGGCGCCGGCGCCGAGGGCGCGCAGCAGAGTTCGACGATCGATCACTTGAAACCTCCGAGGGTGATGCCGCTGACGAAGTAGCGCTGGAAGATGAAGAACAGGATCACCAACGGCAGCAGGACCAGGAACGAGGCGGCCATGAGCAGGTTGAACTGGACGTCTTGTGAGTTCACGGAGCGGAAGACCTCCATACCGATGGAGAGCGTCTGCTTGCTCTGGTCCTGCAGGTAGATCAACGGGCCCATGAAGTCGTTCCAGGTGCCCACCGCGGAGAAGATCGCGATCACGGTGACGGCCGGACGTGCCGTGGGGAACACGATGCGCCAGGCGATCGTCCACTCGCTGGCTCCGTCGACCCGCGCGGCGTCGAGCATGTCTTTCGGGGTCTGCAGCATGAACTGGCGCAGCAGGAAGGTGAAGAATCCTCCGGCGAACAGCGCCGGGGCGATCAGCGGGACCCAGGTGTTGACGAACCCGAGCGCCGCCCACATGTCGAACATGGGGATCAGGGTCACCGGGAAGGGCAGGAACAGCGTGGCCAGCACGACGAAGAACACCTTGTTGCGCCCCGGCCAGTCGACGCACGCGAAACCGTAGGCGACGACGAAGTTCGAGACCACGCTGAAGACGACGACGCTGATCGTGATGATCGCGCTGTTGCGGAAGAAGGTCCAGAACGGCATCACCGTGACCGCGTCGGAGAAGTTCTCCCACCTGAACTCGGTGGGGAACAGGGTCGGCGGGAACTGGGCCAGCTCCTCCGGTGTCTTCAGCGCCGAGATGAGCATCCAATACAGGGGCAGGGAGAACAGCAGCAGCACCGCAAGCATGACCAGGCGTGAGATCCAGGCACTGACG
Organism: Brachybacterium sacelli; assembly: GCF_017876545.1. Lineage (NCBI taxonomy): Bacteria > Bacillati > Actinomycetota > Actinomycetes > Micrococcales > Dermabacteraceae > Brachybacterium > Brachybacterium sacelli. Next base: position 2,587,190 of record NZ_JAGIOD010000001.1, read on the forward strand.
CCAGTGGGGCGGGAGCCGTCGGCATTGCGCCCGTAGTTCGAGCGAGACTTGAGCTTCGGGGCGCTGCCGAGGTCCTTGGTCCCGGAGTCGAGAGTGTTGAGAGCCATATCGATATACCTCAGTTCCTCAGCCGGCCGACACGTCGTAGTTCACGAACCGGCGTGAGAGCCAGTAGATGAGTCCGGCGAGCAGCATGCCGAACAGGAACAGCAGCACGGCCAGGGCGGAGGCGAAGCCCAACTGCCCGTAGGAGAAGGCGTTGCGCCAGAGGTACAGCATGTAGAACAGCGTGGAGTTGTCCGGGCCGCCGTCGGTCATGATGAAGGCCTCGGTGAACACCATCATCGCGCCGGAGACACCGGTGATCAGGTTGAACAGGATCGTCGGGGTCAGCAGGGGGACTGTGATCGACATGAACTGGCGGAACCTGCCGGCACCGTCGATGCGAGCGGCCTCGTACAAGGTGTCGGGGATGTTCCGGAGCCCTGCGAGATAGATCAGCGCTGCATTGCCGGCGCCGAGCTGGGCCATCACGATCATGACGATCTTCGCGTAGCGCGGTTCGCCCAGCAGGTTTGTGGCCGGCATCCCGAACAGCCCCAGGAACTGGTTGACGATGCCGAAGTTCGGGTTCACGAACACGATGAAGATGAACGACAGGGCGAACATCGGGATCAGCGAGGGCAGGTAGAGCAGCGTGCGGTAGAGCGCGACCTCGCGCACGTTGCGGTTCATCGCCAGCGCCAGCAGCAGCGCCACCACGAGTCCGATCGGCACGGCGAGGAGCATGTAGTACACGGTGTTGCCGACCGCGGTGTGCACCAGCGGATCGACGAAGGCGGCGATGTAGTTCTGGAACCCGATGAACGTCGGGGACTGCATGCCGGAGTACTGGGTCAGGCTGATCACGAAGGAGTAGATCAGAGGGTAGATGACGAAGACCGCGACCCCGATGATCCAGGGCGAGATGAACAGCAGTCCGGTCCGGAGGTTCCGTTTCTCCCGCCCCGTGAGCTTCCGCTTGCCCGTGGCCCCTCCCGTGGTGCCGTCGCGGGCCCCTGGCCCGCTCCGTGCAGTGAGGTCAGCGGCGGAACCGGATGATCCGGCCCGGGGGGGTGTCCGCCGCGACGGCGTCGCTCACGCTCATCGCTCTCCCTTCGGTACTCGCCGCACCGCTATCGGTGCGGTGATGCGGGAACAGTGGGCGTCGGTGCCCTCGCGGTCGCACTGGAGATCCGGGCCGCGTCGTCCCGTGTGAGGTAGGTTACTCACACCGATGGACTAATGCAATAACCGCTTAAGCACTCGCCTCGGCGGTCGGAGAGGGGGGTCCTGTGCGCGGCTCATCGATGACGGACATCGGCGCGTTCAACGAGAAGCTGGTCCTGCAGACGATCCGCAGCGCCCCGCAGGGGATCGGCCAGTCGGACGTGGTCCGGCTCAGCCATCTCTCGCGCCAGGCGGTCTCGCTGATCACCCGGCGCCTGATGGCCGACGGCCTGGTGGAGCAGGCGGGCCGGCGGATCTCGGGACCGGGCAAGCCGCACACCCTGCTGCGGGTGGTCGCGGACGCCCGGCTGGCGATCGGGGTGCACCTCGACCCCGCGCACATCGCGGTGGTGATCTGCGACCTGGCGGCGCGCCCGGTGGCCCGTACGACGCTCGCGCCGCCGACGGAGGATCCCCGTGCGGACCTCGAACGGGTCGCCGCGGCCATCGCCGAGCTGAGCCGCTCGCTGGGGGCGAGCGTTCCGGCACCGGGCGAGGGCGAGCCCTCCACCCACCGCCGTCTGCTGGGGATCGGGATCGCGGCCCCTGCCGGGCTCGACGCCGATGCCGGGATCCTGCGGGACCCGCCCTGGATCCCGGGCTGGCGGGACGTGCCCGTGGTGGATGCGCTGAGCGCGGTGACCGGACTGCCCGCGACGCTGGACAAGGACACCAACGCCGCACTGACCGGGGAGATCTGGTCACGCCACCTCGAGACCTCCCAGACCGTGCTGTACATGTACGTCGGTCACGGGGTGGGCTCGGCGGTCAGCGGGGGTGGGCGGGTCCACCGCGGGGGCACGACCCAGGCCGGGGAGATCGGGCACCTGCCCATCGGGCGCGCCGACCAGCACTGCATCTGCGGCCGCCACGGCTGCCTGTGCCTGTACACCGATGCGCACGTGCTGGTCGGCGCGGCCCATGACGCAGGGGTCGAGGTGTCCGAGTCCTCCGGGACCACAGCGGCACTCGAGGCGCTCTCGGCCGCAGCCGCTGCCGGCTCAGCCCCGGCCCGGGACATCATCGGCTCCCATGCGGGCGCGCTCGGCGAGGCGATGCGGATCCTCGCCGGGGTGCACGACCCGCAGCGGATCATCATCGGCGGACCCACCTGGCCCGCGCTGCGGGATGTCGGTGAGGCGGAGGTCCGCGACGCTCTGGGGGACTGGCTGGCGAGCAGCGGCGGCGTGGTGGAGTCCTCGCACCTGGGCGACGACGTCGGCGCCATCGGGGCGGCCAGCCTCTTCCTCGAGCAGGAGCTCGCCCCCGGGACCGTGGCGCCGGGAACGGCGTAGGCGCGGCCGACGGTCAGCGGTGCCCGTCGGGGCCTCGCGGGCAGCGCACCCACGACCGGTCCCCGGGCCCGCCCGGGATCAGACCCCGAGCAGGCCGGAGATCAGCAGCAGCACCAACACCGTGCCGATGGTGGTGATCAGGACGGTGTCGCGCGCGAGGTTCTCGGCGGCGCGGTAGCGGGCCGCCGCGACGTACACGTTCTGGGCGGTGGGCAGGGCCGCCATCACCACCACCTCGTACAGGGAATGCCCCGAGAGCCCGAACAGCAGGCCGACGCCCAGCGCGATCAGCGGCATCGCCAGCAGCTTCGCGCTCGAGGCGACGGCGATCAGGCCGCGATACCCGTCGTCTTTCGCGAGCGGGCGGGAGCCGTGCAGGGAGAGTCCGTAGGCCAGCAGCATGGCGGGGATGGCCATGTCGGCCAGCGACTGGACCGGTTCGAGCACCACCTCGGGGATCTGCGCCCCGGCCAGGGTGAGGACCAGGCCGATCGCCGCGGCCACGATCGTCGGGTTCGCGGCGATGCTGCGGAACACCCCGCCGGGTCCCATCGACTCCTTCTCGCTCCGCTGGTGCAGCACGAACAGGTACAGGGGGTTGTACACGCCCATCTGGAACAGGATCACCGGCAGCGCGTGGGAGATGTCCCCGAGCACGTAGGCGGCGATCGGGAAGCCCATGTTCGCGGCGTTGACGACGGAGCCGCTGATCGCTGCGACCAGCAGCTCGGTGCCTCGGCGGGCGGTGAACACCCGCAGCACGAGCACCAGCAGGGCCCCGGTGGTCAGGCCGGAGATCGCGGCCACGGCCATCGGGACCGACAGCACCTCACGGACGTCGGCCTCCAGCAGACCGATGAGGACGAGCGCAGGAGAGGCGATGAAGAACGTCGTCCGGTTCAGGACGTACCGGCCGTGCGGGCCGAGGACGCCGGTGCGGCCGGCCACCCAGCCCACCGCGATGAGCGACCAGACGATGAAGAAGCCGGCCAGGACCCCGGTCACGGCAGGCGGCGGGGACGAGGCGGTATCACTCGGTCGATCCTAGAGGGCATGCAGGAAAGGGGCTTCCGGTGTCCACGGGTTGCCCTGCCGGGGACTCGGCGAGGGGCGCCGGAGGGTGGGGGGAGCTGACCTCAGCGGATGCCGCGCGAGGCGCGTCCGCAGACCTGGTCGGGCATGCCGGGCACCGGCTCGGCGCCGTCGGCCCCGAGCGCGACGATGCGATTGCTCTCGTCGACGTGGACCACGCGGGGGCGGTAGGTGGAGATCTCGCTCTCGTCGAGCTGCCCGTAGGCCATGACGATCACGAGGTCGCCGGGGGTGACCAGATGGGCGGCCGCACCGTTGATCCCGATCACCCCGCTTCCGCGCTCGCCCTCGATCACGTAGGTGACGAGGCGATGACCATTGGTGATGTCCACGATCGAGACCTGCTCGTTCTCGACCAGACCCGCGGCCTCCGTGAGGTCGGGGTCGATCGTCACCGAGCCCACGTAGTGCAGGTCCGCCTGCGTGACCGTGGCCCGATGGATCTTCGAGGTCATGAGAGTGCGCAACATCGTCCTGCCATTATCCCATGTCCCGCACATGCGCGATGATGGGCGGGTCCGCATCGTCAGGAGGATCACCATGCCCAAGGCCCGTCGCCGCTCCGCCCACCGCTCGGAGCGGTTCGAGGACATGGCGCTGCCCGATGAGCTGCTCGGCGTCCTCGCCGAACAGGGGCTCGCGCATGCCTTCGAGATCCAGTCCGCGATCCTGCCCGATGCGCTCGCCGGCCGCGACGTGCTGGCCCGCGCCGAGACCGGTTCCGGCAAGACCCTCGCCTTCGCCCTGGCGATGACCTCCCGCTTCCGAGGGCGCAAAGTGCACCGCAAGCGGCCTCTGGGCGTGGTGCTGGTGCCCACCCGTGAGCTCGCGGTCCAGGTCGTCGACACCATCCACCCGTTCGCCCGCGCGGTCGGACTCACGGCGCAGCTGGTCTCGGGCGGCATGAACATCGAGAAGCAGGCCGACGCCGTCGCCCGGGGCGTGGGGATCATCGTCGCGACACCGGGCCGGTTGATCGACCTGGCCGAGCGCGGCGCCCTGCAGCTCGATCTGGTGGAGACCACCGTCGTCGACGAGGCCGATCACATGGCCGACCTCGGGTTCCTCCCCGACGTGCGCGACATCCTGGCCGCCACCCCCATGGGCACGCAGAAGATGCTGTTCTCGGCCACCCTCGACGGCCAGGTCGAGGAGATCGTCGACGCCTTCCTGGTGGACCCCGTCAGCCACGAGACCACGCCCGTCGCCGCGGCGGTGGCCTCCATGGACCATCACGTGCTCGCCATCGAGCCCTCCGCGAAGCGGGAGGTGACGGCGCAGCTCGGAGCCCGTCCGGGGCGCACGCTGATGTTCACCCGGACCCAGCTCGGCGCCGAGCGGGTCGCGCAGGAGCTGGTGGAGGTCGGGGTGCCGGCCGCGGCCCTGCACGGCAACAAGCAGCAGGGACTGCGCACGAACGTGCTGGCCGGTTTCCGCGAGGGTGCGTTCCCGGTGCTGGTCGCGACCGACGTCGCGGCGCGCGGGCTGCACATCGACGACGTGGGCATGGTCGTCCACGTCGACCCCTCCGACGACGTCAAGGAGTACGTGCACCGCTCCGGCCGCACCGCCCGGGCCGGCGCCGCCGGCGTGGTGGTCACCCTGGCCCTGCCGCATCAGACCTCGAAGACCCGTCGCGTCGTCGGTGAGGCCGACGTCGAAGCGGGCTGGGCCGAGGTGGCCAGTGCCGCGGATCCCGCGCTCGAGGAGCTCGGCGGCCGTACTCCGGCGGGCGAGCCGGCCGATGACCCGACGTTGGTGAAGTACAAGGGTGCCCCGCGCAAGCTCGATCTCTCCCGCCGCGGCGGAGCGGATGCCCGACGCGCCGAGGAACGGCGGGCCAACGAGGAGCGGAGGGCCTCCTGGGAGGAGGAGCCCGAACCCCGCCGGGGCAGGAGTGCGGGCCGCGGGGGCGCGGGCACGCGCCGCGGCGCGGGCAGCGCCGGGAAGGGCGGCGGCAGAGGTGGCGCCGGCAAGGGCAACTCCGGCCGAGGCGGCGCCGGCAAGAGAGGCTCCGGCAAGGGAGGCGCCGGCAAGAGAGGCTCCGGCAAGGGAGGCGGCGGCACGGGGAGCTCGGGCAAGGGCGGCGCGGGCGGCCGCAGCGACGGCCGTCGTCGAGGCGGCCCCCGGTGAGCATCAGCACCTTCGACATGTTCAAGATCGGGATCGGGCCCTCCAGCTCCCACACGGTCGGTCCCATGCGCGCCGCCGCGCAGTTCGCCCGGGAGCTCCTCGCCGACGAGCACCTCGGGCCCCGGGTCGCCGACGTCGCCGTGGACTTGTACGGTTCCCTCGCCGCGACCGGCGAAGGGCACGGCACCCTGGACGCCGTGGTGATGGGGCTCGAGGGCGCCGACCCCGAGACCGTGGACCCGGTGGCGGGTCGGGAGCGGGTGGCGCGGATCGAGGCCGAGGGCGGGCTGCTCCTGGACGGGGTGCTCGAGGTGGGACTGCGGCCGTCCTCGATCACGCTGCATCCGCTGACCGTCCTGCCCCAGCACTCCAACGGCATGACCTTCCTGGCACTGGACGCGCAGGGCCAGGAGGTCCAGCGTCGAACGATGTTCTCCGTCGGCGGCGGCTTCGTGGTCGACGAGGCCGACATGGACCGCTCGATCGCCGAGGTCGCGGCCGAAGGGGAGGGGCGAGCCATCTTCACCACGGGTGACGAGCTGCTGCGGGTGTGCGAGGACCGCGGCATCTCCCTCTCCGAGGCGATGCTGCTGCGCGAGGGCCAATGGCGCAGCGACGAGGAGATCCGGGCCGGCGTGCTCGCGATCTGGCACGCCATGCGCGAGAGCATCGAACGCGGCATCACCACCAGCGGCCTGCTCCCCGGCGGGCTGGAGGTCAAGCGACGGGCGTCGTCCTGGTACGACGCCCTGAGTGCCGAGGATCCCGTCCGCTTGCCGATGAACGCCTTCGAATGGGTCTCGCTCGCGGCGCTGGCCGTCAACGAGGAGAACGCCGCCGGCGGCCGGGTCGTCACCGCACCCACCAACGGCGCGGCGGGCATCATCCCCGCCGTGCTCCACTTCGCCACCACCTACATCGAGGGCGTCGACCCCGACGAGATCGCGGTGCGGTTCCTGCTCACGGCCGGGGCGATCGGCTCGCTGTACAAGGAGCACGCCTCGATCTCCGGCGCTGAGGTCGGGTGCCAGGGTGAGGTGGGCTCTGCCTGCTCGATGGCCGCGGCCGCGCTGTGCGAGGCGATGGGCGGCAAGCCCGCCCAGGTGGAGAACGCCGCCGAGATCGCGATGGAGCACAACCTCGGCCTCACCTGCGATCCCGTGGGGGGCCTGGTGCAGGTGCCGTGCATCGAGCGCAACGCCATGGCCGCGGTCAAGGCGATCACCGCGGCCCGCTTCGCGCTGCGCGGCACCGGCGAGCACTTCGTCTCCCTGGACACGGTCATCGAGACCATGCGCCAGACGGGCGCGGACATGAGCGCGCGCTACAAGGAGACCGCGATGGGCGGGCTCGCGGTCACCGCGGTCCCGGTCAGCGTCCCGGACTGCTGATGCGCACCTCGCGCGGCACGGACGCCGCGCCGAGCCGATCGCGTACCAGCGCCCGCAGCTCCTCGGGCCCCGGGGAGGCGTTCGAGGTCACTGCGTGGGCGAGCGTGACCTCGGCGATCGTGCGGGAGCCGACCCGTGGATCGTGCACCACCCGCAGCTGCACCGCGGTGATCCCGGGCTGGATGCGCAGCAGGTGGGCGACCGCCCCGGGGTCATGGAGCATCCCTCCCGAGGAGACGGCGCCGTCCGCCCGACCGGTCACCTCGATCCCTCCGTCGGGGCCGATCCGACCCCGATCGGTGATCAGGGTGCGCCCCCGGGTGAAGGAGGTCCGGGCGCGCAGCAGGCCGTCCCGCTCACGCAGCCGCACGCCGCGCAGCGGCCGCCCGTCGACGGCCAGGGGACCGGTCTCGGTGGTGCCGTAGACGTCGTGGACCCGGGCGTGGAAGTGCCGGGCGAGGTCCGCCTGCAGGGGCTCGGCGAGCAGGTCGGAGCCGGAGACGATGCGCGGGATCCGCAGCGGACGGTTGCCGGCGCCCTCCTGATCCGCGTGCAGGAGGTCCACCAGGTGCACCGGAACCCCGGTCAGCAGCGCCGGGGGCGCCCGGTGCAGCAGAGCGACGCGCTCCGGCGCCGGCAGGTGGGAGAGGTCGATCAACGGGGCACCCAGTGCGAGGGCGCCGAGCGCCACCAGCAGCCCGTGCCCGTGCACCCCCGGTGCGAGGCTGGCCACCCGCCGGCCCGGACGCAGGCCGATGCGCCGGGCGAGATCCAGGAGGGTGGTGAGCTGGGCGGGTGAGAGCGCGCCGCGCCGCAGGGTACGGGGGTCGCCCGTGGTGCCGCTCGAGCGCAGATCCAGGGTGCCGTCGCCGGCCAGCGCCGTGACCAGCACCTGTCGCAGCGAGGCGGTGGACGGCAGGGTGGCCAGGCCGCGCGCGTGACCAGGATGCGGGGCGCGGCCGGGGCGGTGCCCGAGCAGTCGGACCTGATCCAGCAGTTCCGCCGCGGTCAGCTCCCCGAAACGGTCGACGAGCACCACGCCCCGGGACCGCAGCGCGACGCGGGCTCGCAGGGCGGTGGAGGTCCGCAGCAGTCTCATCGCAGGGACCCGCTTCCGGATCCGGTCTCGCGCCGGGAGAGACGCTGCGCGACCCGGGACCCGGCACCGGCGGCGCGCGCGGTGAGGGCGGGAGCGGCCTGGGAGAGGACCGCACCGAGCCGGGACCAGGGTGGGGAGACCAGGGTGCGCCGGGAGTCCAGGGCTCGCAGCACCCGGGCGGCGGCCTGCGAGGGTTCGAGGGCGCCGCGCGGCGAGGAGCCGTAGGTCGGCGTGGCCATCGAGGTCGCGACCAGCGGCAACTCGACGATCGCCACCCCGACGCCCTGGGCCTCGGCCTGCGGACGGATCGCCCGCAACCAGGAGTCCAGGCCGGCCTTCGAGGCGCCGTAGGCAGCCCACCCCGGGGCCGGGATCCGGGTGGAGGCGCTGGTGACCGCGACGATCCGGCCTCGTCCGGCCGCGCACATCGGCGCCAGCAGGGCGAGGATCAGCGCGGCCGGACCCAGCAGGTTCGTCCCGGTCAGGCGCACGAGGTCGTGGGGGCGGCCGAAGGTCGCCTCGAGATCCCGGTGCACGCAGTGGCCGGCCAGATTGAGCACCGCCTCGGGGACGCCGTCCTCGGCGAGGATGCGCTCGGCCAGTTCGGCGACGGCCTGCTGGTCCCGCAGATCGCACGGGTGCGCGACCGCCCGGCCCCCGCGCTCGCGCACCATCGTGGCCACGGCCTCGAGCGCCTCGCCGTCCCGGGCGGTCAGCACCAGATGGGCGCCCCGCTCGGCCAGCGCCGTCGCGACGGCGCGGCCGACACCGCCTGTCGCCCCGGTGAGCACGATCATGGTCGGATCCACTTCTCGGTCACCAGGAGCCGCGGTGGTAGGCGCCCGGGTAGAGCGAGGCATCGCGGACGCCGAGCTCATGAGCGGCGCGCTGCGGCCAGCCGGGCTCGCGCAGCGCGGCACGGCCGAGGGCCACGAAGTCGGCGTCCCCGCGGTCCAGGACCCCTTGGGCGCCGAGCGGCTCGGTGATGAGTCCGACGGCGGCGACCGGCAGGGACACGGCCTCGCGCAGGGTCCGGGCGAAGCCCACCTGGTACTCGGTGCCGACGGCGATGTCCGCGATGACGGCGCCTCCGGTCGAGACGTGCAACGCGTCGACCCCGGCGGCCTCGAGCTCCCGGGCGAGGTCGACGGACTGCTCGATGTCCCAGCCGCCGTCGATCCAGTCCGTGGCGCTGATCCGCACGATGACGGGACGATCGGCAGGCCACTGCTCGCGGACGGCCGCGGCGATCTCGCGGGCGAGTCGTCGTCGGCCGGCGCCGTCGCCGCCGTACTCGTCCTGCCGGGTGTTGACCAACGGGGAGAGGAACTCGTGGACGAGGTAGCCGTGGGCGAAGTGGAGCTCGACCGCGTCGAAGCCGGCCTGCTCGGCACGCCGGGTGGCGTCCACGAACTCCTGGACCACGGCGGCGATGTCCTCGGTGCTCAGGGCGTCGGGTGCATCGAGCCCGGGGAAGGGGTCCGTGGTCGGGCCGACGGTCCGCCAGCCGGAGGCGAACTCGGGAATGGTGCCGCGCCGTGCCGAGTAGGCGGGCAGGGCGGGCCAGGTGGACGCCTTGCGGCCGGCGTGGGCGAGCTGCACCGCCGTGCTCGCCCCCTGCTGGTGGCAGAAGTCCACGATCCGCGACCAGGCCGTGGCCTGCTCGTCGTTCCACAGGCCGGTGTCGCGCGGGCTGATGCGCCCGGCGGGGCTGATGGCGGTCGCCTCGGTGATCACCAGTCCGAAGCCGCCCGTGGCGCGGGCGCCGAGATGGACCAGGTGCCACTCGGTGGGGACGCCGTCCTCCGCCTCGACCATGTACTGGCACATGGGGGCGAGCCACATGCGATTGCGGATCTCGAGGTCGCGCAGATGGGCCGGGGCGAGGAGCGTCGGCTGGGACGTGGCGGAGTCTCGGACCATGGGAACTCACAGTAGCGGCCCGACCTGCACGAGCGTGCGAGCGACCACGGAGAGGACCGAGACCGGATCGAAGGCCGTGGCGGCAGCATGTGCAGGGGCCCGGACGCGAGCACCGAGGATCACCGTGTGACGACGACGGCAAGAATGCTAGCATTCGAGCATGGTAGAAGCCCCCGGTGCTCGTGCACCCTCACCCAAGGTCCAGTTCAACGTGTACCTGCCCAAGGATCTCGTGGTCGCGGTCAAACACCGCGCGATCGATGGGTCCACCAGCCTCAGCGCCCTCGTCGAGACCGCGCTGGAGCAGTACCTCGCCCCTTCCGAATCCCACCGCGACGATGCCTGAGGAGTCCGTCATGACAGAGCACACCCATCACCCCGCCGCCGACCCGGTGGCCTTCACCGTCTTCCCCCTGCGCTTCACCGCCGATCCGGCCGCGCTGATCTCCTTCCTGCGCACCCTCGGCATGGCACCGCTGATCACCACCGAGAGGGGCGGCTTCGCCGACCTCGTGGCCGGCGGGGGCGGCCGGGTGATGGTGCACGCCGCCGGCGCGGCCTCCGCCACCGGCGCCCCCGCGGGGGAGACCCAGCTGAGCACCGCGGTGGCCGCAGCCGATGCGGCGGCCGAGCATCTGCGCGGCATGGACCTCGAGGTCGTCGTCTGGGACGAGAGCTACGGCCTCCAGGGGAACATCACCGGACCCCACGGCGAGGCCGTCGGGATCAACGAGGACCAGGAGGATCACTACGGTTACCTCGCCCACGACGGGACCGACGCCGACCAGCGCCTCTCCGTCACCGCCGTGCGGGCGAGCGCCGACGGTCCCCAGCGGGAGCGCGACGTCGAGTTCTTCGCTGCTCTCGGCTTCACCCCCGTCGACGACGGTGACCGCTGGTACCGCGCCCTCGCGAACCCCGGGCACGGCACCATCGGACTGCACGAACCGGCCGACGGCGAGGCGGCCCACCGGCCGGGCGGCGACCCGGGGCATCCGGGCTTGGAGGTCTCGCTGGTCCGCCTCGGCTTCGAGACCACCGAGGACCTCGAGGCGCTCGCCGAGCGGCTCGACGCCGCCGGGCACGCGGCCCGGGTGGTCCTCGCTGACGGGGTGCGCAGCGTGCACGTGATCGATCCCGACGGCCAGCACGTGGAGATCCACCCCCGCTCCTGGCGCTGAGAGCGGGCCGACGGGACGCTCCGGCCGTCGCCGCGAGAGGTCGGGTGTCCCGGGATCCTGGCCGGCGACGACCGGGTCCCCCGGGGTACCGGGCACGGCGCCCCGGGTGCGTGCGCGGCGGGTCGTGACGACCGGTGGACGATGCGCGTGACGTGGGTCTCCTGCGATACGGTGAAGGTGTCAGCCACGCCCCGGAGCGATCTGGGGCCCACGAAGCAGGAGAAGTGATGTCCGACGACGCCGCCACCGGGATCGAGAATCTCTCGCAGGAGACCCGCACGTTCTCCCCGTCCTCCGAGTTCGTCCAGAACGCGGTCGCTCGCCCCTCCCTGTACGAGGAGGCCGAGCGTGATCGTCTGGCCTTCTGGAGGGCGCGGGCGAGCCTGCTGAGCTGGAAGACCCCCTTCACCGAGACCCTCGACTGGTCGAACGCCCCCTTCGCCCGATGGTTCGCGGACGGGACCCTGAACGCCGCCTACAACTGCGTGGACCGCCACGTGGAGTCCGGGCACGGCAAGCAGGTCGCCCTGTTCGCGGAGTACGAGGACGGCTCCGACGCGACGTTCACCTATGCCGATGTCAAGGACGAGATCAGCCGGATGGCGAACGTCCTGACCGACCTCGGCGTCAAGACGGGCGACCGGGTCGCCATCTACATGCCGATGATCCCCGAGACCGTGTTCGCGATGCTGGCCTGCGCCCGCCTCGGGGCGCCCCACTCCGTGGTCTTCGGCGGCTTCAGCGCCGACGCCCTGCGTTCACGGATCGAGGACGCCGAGGCCCGCGTGGTCATCACCGCCGACGGGCAGAACCGTCGCGGCAAGCAGCTGCCGCTCAAGCCCGCGGTCGACGAGGCCCTCGCCTCCGGCGGCGACTCCGTGGAGAAGGTCCTCGTGGTCCGGCGCACCGGCGGCGACGTCGAGTGGACCGAGGGACGCGACGTCTGGTGGCACGAGGCCCGCGAGAGCGCCTCGGCCGAGCACGAGCCCGTGTGGGTGGAGGCCGAGCACCCGCTCTACATCCTCTACACCTCCGGCACCACGGGGAAGCCCAAGGGCATCGTCCACACCACCGGCGGGTACCTCACCCAGTCGGCGTACACGCACCGTGACGTGTTCGACCTCAAGCCCTCCAGCGACGTCTACTGGTGCACCGCGGACGTCGGCTGGGTCACCGGGCACACCTACGTCGTGTACGGCCCGATGGCCAACCGCACCACCCAGGTGATCTACGAGGGCACCCCGGACACCCCGCACCAGGGCCGCTGGTGGGAGATCATCGAGAAGTACGGGGTCACGCAGTTCTACTCCTCGCCCACCGCGATCCGCACCGCCATGAAGTGGGGCGAAGAGATCCCGGCGAAGTTCGACCTGTCCTCGCTGCGTCTGCTCGGCAGCGTCGGCGAGGCCATCAACCCCGAGGCCTGGATGTGGTACCGCCGGGTGATCGGCGCGGACCGCTGCCCGATCGTCGACACCTGGTGGCAGACCGAGACCGGGGCGATCATGATCTCGCCGCTGCCCGGCATCACCGCCGCCAAGCCCGGATCGGCCCAGGTGCCGCTGCCCGGCATCGGGGCCGACGTGGTGGGCGACTCCGGGAAGTCCGTGGAGAACGGGCAGGGCGGCTATCTGGTCCTCGACGAGCCGTGGCCGAGCATGCTGCGCGGCATCTGGGGCGACCCGGAGCGCTTCAAGGAGACCTACTGGTCCCGTTTCGAGGGTCTCTACTTCGCCGGGGACGGCGCCAAGCGCGACGAGGACGGTGACATCTGGCTGCTGGGCCGCGTGGACGACGTCATGAACGTCTCCGGGCACCGCCTGTCGACCATGGAGATCGAATCCGCTCTGGTCAGCCACGACTGGGTGGCCGAGGCCGCGGTCGTGGGCGCGGACGACGAGACCACCGGGCAGGCTCCGGTCGCCTTCGTCATCCTCCGCTCCGGTCACGAGGACTCGATCGCCGAGGCCGGGGGAGAGGACGCCGTGGCGGAGCTGCTGCGGGGGCATGTCGGCAAGGAGATCGGCCCGATCGCCAAGCCCAAGCGGGTGCTGCTGGTCACGGAGCTGCCCAAGACCCGCTCCGGCAAGATCATGCGCCGCCTGCTGCGGGACGTCGCCGAGAATCGTCAGGTGGGGGACACCCAGACCCTCGCCGACGCCTCGGTCATGGACCTCATCCAGCAGGGCCTGTCCGGCAGGCACTGAGCAGCTCGCCGAGGCGAGCACGAGGGACGGGGTCCCGGTCCACGGACCGGGGCCCCGTCCCTCGTGCGGAGCACCTGCTCAGCGCGTCACGAGCACGTCACCGAGCTCCGAGGTGACCGTCAGCGTGCCGGTCGTGGCCCCGGGGGCGCCGGTCACCCCGGGATCGATCCGCCGCTCGCCGAGCTCGGTGCGGGCCTCGATCTCCCAGCGTCCGGTGCCGGGCAGCGCGATCGCGCTCTCGCCGACCTCGGCGTCGACCCGCACGTCGGAGACCGCGTCCGGCGGCATCTGCAGGTCCACGTCGCCGACCGAGGCGGTCACCTCCACGGCCGCCGGTGCGGGATCTCGCAGCTCGATCTCCACGGTGCCGACGTCTGCCCGCACCGCCAGCGACTCCGTGGCGGTCACCGGCCCGAGATGCACGTCGCCCACGGCGGAGCGCGCGGCGAGCGAGGTGAACTCGCCGTCGGCCCGGATCTCCCCCACATCCGTGGTGACATCGAGGGCGAGCTGATGACCTTGCGGTACCAGCACCAGCACGTCGTGGTGCTCGTCGAGCCACGGCACCGGCCCGTATCCCTCGGACTGGCGGATGTCGAGCACCGGGGCGGCGGCGTCACCGTGCTGGGTGACGCGGGCACGGGCCGTCTCGCCCGGTTCGGGCAGCGCGGTCTCTCCCTCCTCGACCAGGGCGAGGGTGACCACCTCGACGTCGGTCGAGGGCAGGACGCGCACGTCGCCGACGCCGCTGCTGAGCGTGAGCGTCTCCGGGGTGCCGAGCTCCGTGGAGGCGGGGACGTCGTCGAAGCCGCGCCCCAGCCACCAGCCCGAGACCGACACGGCGCTCAGGGCGAGCAGCATCAGCACCAGCACGGCCGCGCCGAGGAGGGTGAGGACGGTGCGCCAGGTGCGGTCCCCGCGCGGGGAGGGGGAGAGCCGTCGGCCCGGTTCGGCCACGGTGCCCCGGCGCGAAGCGGTTTGTGTGGTGGTCATGATCGATCCTCGGATTCCAGAAAGCGCAGCACGGCCATCACGCGACGGTTCTCCCCGTCCACGGGGGGAAGGTCGAGCTTGGTCAGCAGCGAGGAGATGTGCTTCTCGACGCTGCCGGCGGAGACGAACAGGGTGTCGGCGATCGCCTGGTTGGAGCGACCCTGGGCCATCAGCGAGAGCACCTCCCGTTCGCGCGGGGTCAGTTCCTCGAGGGTGCGACGGCGCCGCGAGCGCGCGAAGATCTGCTGGACCACCTCCGGGTCCAGCCAGGTGCCGCCGTCCCCGACGTCGGCGACCACGCCGAGGAAATCGTCGACGTCGGCCACGCGGTCCTTGAGCACGTAGCCCAGGCCGTGCGACGAATCGGCGATCAGGTCCGAGGCGTAGCGCTCCTCGACGTACTGCGAGAGCACCAGGAGGGCGACGTCCGGATCCTGCTGACGGATCAGCATCGCCGCGCGCACCCCCTCGTCGGTGAAGGTCGGGGGCATCCGCACATCGATCACGGCGAGGTCGGGCTGGTGGTGGGAGACGGCGCTGAGCAGGGCGGTGGCGTCGCCCACGGCGGCGACCACCTCGTGCCCGGCATCGGTGAGCAGACGCTCCACCCCGGCGCGCAGCAGCACGGCGTCATCGGCGATCACGATCCTCATCGGAGGGCCTCCTGGAAGTCCGGGGCGGCAGCGTCGGCGGCCTGGGCGGGTGCGGGCGGGGTCGCCCCGGCGGTCAGGGGGATCACGGCGACCAGGACCGTGCCCCCGTCGGCAGGGCTGGCGACCTCGAGCCGCCCGCCGGTCGCGCGGACGCGGTCGGTGAGGCCGGCGAGGCCGGTGGAGAGCCCGTCGCGGCGGACGCGGGCCCCGCCCCGGCCGTCGTCCTCGACCCGGACCCGCAGCACCTCGGGGCTCTGGGTGACGATCACCGAGGCGGCGCTCGCGCCGGAGTGCTTGGCGATGTTGGTCAGCGCCTCGGAGACCACGAAGTAGGCGACGGCCTCCCGCTCCCGACCCAGTCGGGAGGGGTCGCGGCGGTCGAGGTCGACCTGCAGGTCGACGGGGATCGTGGAACGGGCGGCGAGGGCGGACAGCGCTGCGTCCAGCCCTCGGTCGGTGAGCACGGCCGGATGGATGCCGCGGGCCAGCTGACGCAGATCCGTCATCACCGCCTTGGCCTCGAGGTGAGCCTGCCCGACCAGGTCGCTCGCCCGGTCGGGATCGGCATGGATCGCGTTCTTGGCCATCCCGAGCGTCATCGCGAGGTTCACCAGGCGCGGCTGGACGCCGTCGTGCAGATCGCGCTCGATCCGCAGCCGTTCCTGGGCCGCGGCGTCGACCGCGCCCTGCCGGCGCTCGGCGAGCTCGGCGACCTGCTCGCGCAGATCGTCCTCGGAGCCGGAGATCAGCACCCGGGCCAGCCCCCGGTCGGCGAGGGCTCCGAGGAGAAGGGTGACGGCGGCCAGCACCGCGGAGACCGTGGCGAGGACGCCGAGCACCCACCGCGACAGGGTGATCGAGCCCAGCGTCAGCGGCCCGTGCCGCAGGGCGATGTCGCCCGCGGTCCATCCCAACCAGATCAGCGCCAGCACGAGGGCGAAGAACGCCCCGGCCACGAGCATCGCGAGGTGGTGGTGGAGCACCCCACGCCAGAAGGCGCCGGTGCCGAGCTCGAGCCAGCGGTCGTGGAACCAACCCGCGGCCCCGCTGCGCCCGGAGCGGCGGCGGGCGGGCAGGATCACGGGGACACCGTGCACGGCCACCGCCCGGCGGCGCTCTATCCGCACCGCGCCCTGCATCAGCAGGAGCCAGGGGACCAGGAGGAACAGCCCTGACCCCAGGACCGGGAGCGAGCCCACCCCCGTCAGCAGTAGGGTGAGGCTGATCCAGAACCAGGAGCAGAAGAGCAGACCTCCGAGCAGCACGGAGGCGAACGCCGCGGCGGTCAGCCGGGGGCGCCGGGGCGCCGACGGGGGCGCGGTGGTGTCGTCCATGTGCAGAAGCCTAGGCGGGCCGGTGCCCGTCGCCCACGGGGACCTCCCGCCTCCCGGGCGGGGGAAAACCCCCGGTCCGCCCGGTGCGCCGCGGACCCGAGCGTGTCGATCCCCGGGCCGCGTCACGCCGGAGGGGAGAAATGCGGTTCAATGGGTCCATGAGCAGTGACGCGAGCGCCTCTTCCGATGGCACCATCGACCCCGCCTCCGACTCCGGGGCACCCCGCGGGGACGAGGGGGAGAGCGGTCAGGTCGTCGAGAACGTCGAGCAGACCGCCGAGGAGCTGGACTCCAGCGGCCAGCAGCGCGGCACCCTGCGCGACGTCGCGGATTCCCTGGGCATCTCCAGCGCTGTCGCCCTGCGGGCCCTGCGCGGTGCCGAGGAGATCAAGCCCCTCATGGCCACCCGGGTGCGCGAGGCCGCCGAGCGACTCCGCTTCCCGCTCGAGGAGCTCAGCGAGGAGACCGACCACCGCGGCATCGTCGCCGTCCTGGTCAACACCATGCGCAATACCTGGATCTCGGACCTGGTCCGGGCCATCCGCATCGAGCTCACCGCGACCGGTCGGTCGGCGATCGTCGTGCCGACCCGCCGCCGGGTGCCCGAGCACCCGGTCGCCGCGGACACCGACGCGATCGAGTCGTTGGTCCAGCTCGGCGTGGACGGCTTCCTGATGGTCTCGGACCTCGCCGACATGGACAGCGTGCTCGAGGCCACCGGCGACCGCCCCTTCGTCGGCATCGGCTGCTCCCAGGACTTCCGCGGCAGATTCGACACCGTGCGCATCGACGACGAGGTGGGGCAGGGACTGCTGGTCGACCATCTCGTCGGCCTGGGGCACCGCGAGATCGCCCACGTCGGCGGGGTCGGCGCAGCCGTCGCCCGCGAGCGAGCCGACGCCTTCCGCAAGGCCATGGCCCGCCACGGCCTCGAGGAGCAGGCCCGGGTCGAGCCCGGCGACTTCACCGAGCAGGTCGGGCAGACCGCGGGCTCGATGCTGCTGCGCGGCAGCCGCGTCCCCACGGCGGTCACCTGCGCGAACGATGTCACCGCGGTCGGGGTGCTCTCGGCGGCGCGCGAGGCCGGGTACTCGGTCCCCGAGGAGCTCGCCGTCGCCGGCTACGGCAACACCTCCCTGGCCTCCTCGGGCGTCTCCCAGATCACCAGCGTCGACCCCAACTCCGACCGTCTGGGCGCGCTGGCCGCGCAGTTCCTCGTCGAGCGGGTCTCCGGGTTCGAGAGCCCGCCCCGCGACGTGGCGGTCGCCCCGTCGGTCGTGGTGCGCCGCTCCAGCTCCGCGGGGCCGCGACCGGAGTCGACCAAGCGCAAGCGCGTCTCGGTGGACTGAGAACCGGCACCGACGACATCGCGACCCGTGACCCCGACCCCCTGCGATAGGCTCCGATCATGATCAACACCACGAACGATCCGAGCACGCCGCCCACCCAGCGGTCCATCGGTGAACTCGTCCAGTCCATCCGGGACGAGCTCCTCGGCGTCGTCCACCACGAGATCGACATCGCCAAGAAGGAGATCATCGCGATCGCGATCAAGGCGGGCATCATCGCCGCCTGCGCCGCGGTGCTCCTGTTCCTCCTGCTCTCGGCCTGGGTGATGCTGCTGTTCGCCGCGGCCACGGGACTGGAGGCCCTCGGCCTGCCCTACTGGGCCGCGTTCTTGATCGTCGCCGGCGTGTTCATCCTGCTCGGAGCGATCGCCGGTCTGGTCGCCTTCCTCGTCTCCAAGAAGATCAAGGCGCCCGAGACCACGATCGAGACCGCGCAGTCCGCGGTCGATGCCGTCCAGGGCAAGCGGCGCGCCAATGCCGTCTCCTACGACGACACCTTCGAGGAGCTCTACGGCAAGAAGGTCAGCGCCCGCGTCGAGTGAGGCGCGCCCGGGGGAGCTCGGGGTGATCCGCGCGATCCCCGAGCGAGCCGCGGACCTCCGCTCCCGGCCAGGGCAGTACCCTGGTCCACGT
Organism: Brachybacterium sacelli; assembly: GCF_017876545.1. Lineage (NCBI taxonomy): Bacteria > Bacillati > Actinomycetota > Actinomycetes > Micrococcales > Dermabacteraceae > Brachybacterium > Brachybacterium sacelli. The sequence continues at coordinate 2,605,742 of NZ_JAGIOD010000001.1, forward strand.
GACTCTCCACCTGCACGACACCGCCACCCGCACCACCGCACCGCTGACCACGGTGCGCGAGGGGGCGGTGTCGCTGTACGTGTGCGGACCGACGACCCAGGGAGCACCCCACCTGGGCCACCTGCGCACCTTCCTCGCCTTCGACGTGCTGGTGCGCTGGCTGGAGCGCAGCGGGTACGACGTCACCCACGTCCGCAACGTCACCGACATCGACGACAAGATCCTCGAGAAGTCCGCGGCCGTGGGGGCCCAGTGGTGGGCGTGGTCGCTGAGCTTCGAGCGCGAGTTCCAGGACGTCCTGGATCACCTCGGGAACCGTCGGCCCACCTATGAGCCCCGCGCCACCGGACACGTGCCCGAGATGATCGAGCTGATGCAGCTGCTGATCGAGCGCGGTCATGCCTATGCGGACGGCAACGGCTCGGTGTACTTCGACGTCGCCTCCCTGCCCGGCTACGGTGCGCTGACCCGCCAGAGCCTCGAGGACATGCAGGACGCCGGCGAGGAGAGCGAGGCGGGCAAGCGTGACCGGCACGACTTCGCCCTGTGGAAGGCCGCCAAGCCGAGCGAGCCGGAATCCGCCTCCTGGGACACCCCTTTCGGGCGTGGCCGCCCCGGCTGGCACCTCGAGTGCTCCGCGATGAGCCGCAAGTACCTGGGGGAGACCTTCGACATCCACGCCGGCGGTCTGGACCTGCGCTTCCCGCACCACGAGAACGAGCAGGCCCAGTCCCATGCCGCCGGCTACGGCTTCGCCCGGCAGTGGATGCACGCCGGGGTGCTCACGGTGGACGGCCTGAAGATGGGCAAGAGCCTCGACAACTTCGTCACCGCGGCCCGCGCCCTGGCCGAACACCCCACGCCGGCCGTGCGACTCGCGCTGGTCAGCGGTCATTACCGCGCGACCGTCGAGTACAACGCGACCGCGATGCGCGAGGCCGAGGTGGTCTGGGAGCGGTTCTCCGCGACCGCCCGGCGCGCCGCCGAGCTGCTCGGCGAGGACCCGCTCGCCGGGCCCGACGCGGAACTCGGTGCCGTGGAGCTGCCCGCCGACTTCACCGCCGCGATGGACGACGACCTCGCGGTGCCCGAGGCGCTCGCGGTCATCCACCGCGAGCAGTCCGCTCTGAACACGCTGCTGGCCGGCGGTGGGGACCGTGCCGCCGTCGCCGACGGGCTCGGACGACTGCGCGCCATGCTGGACCTGCTGGGGCTCGACCCGCTGTCGGCCCGGTGGGCGAGCACCGCGGGGTCCGACGGTGCCGAGCACGCGGCTCTGGACGCCCTGATCACCACCCAGCTGGAAGCCCGCGCGGCGGCCCGCGCCGAGAAGGACTGGGCCCGGGCCGATGCCCTGCGCGACGCGCTGAGCGCTGCCGGGATCCGCATCGAGGACGGCCAGGACGGCGCCCGCTGGAGCCTCGGGACCCAGGACTGATCGCACCGTGTCCCGACCGATGACGACTGATGACGACTGATGACGACTGAGGAGCCGACCTGATGGCAGGCAACAGCTCGCGCCGCGGCGCGGTGCGCAAGGGCAAGAAGGGCGCGACCGCCGGTTCCGGCGGAGTGCGCCGCCGCGGCCTCGAGGGCAAGGGGCCGACTCCCCGGGCCGAGGACCGCCCCGCGCACAAGAAGTATGCGGGAGCCTCCGGTGCCCCCGCCCGTCGAGGTGGGCCCGGCGGGAAGGGCGCCAGGAAGTCGCCCGGCTCCGACCAGGTCGCCGGTCGCAATGCGGTGCTGGAGGCGCTGCGCGAGCAGGTGCCGGCCACGCAGCTGACGGTCATGGTCCGCCTCGACGCCGACGAGCGGGTGGGTGAGATCATGCGGCTGGCGACGGCGCAGGACCTGCCGGTCACGGAGGCCTCCCGGACCGATCTGGACCGGATGACCGATCACGCCGTCCACCAGGGCGTGGCGCTGACCATGCCGCCCTATGAGTACGCGGAGGTCGACGAGCTGCTGCGGATCGCGGCCGACGCCTTCGAGCCGCCGCTGCTGATCGCCCTGGACGGGATCACCGACCCGCGCAATCTCGGGGCTGTCCTGCGCAGCGCCGACGCCTTCGGGGCGCACGGCGTCATCCTCCCCGAGCGGCGCAGCGTCTCGATGACCGCGAGCGTGTGGAAGGTCGCCGCCGGTGCCGCCGGCCGGGTCCGCGTCGCGCAGGTCACCAACCTCAACCGCACCCTGACCTCCCTCAAGGACAAGGGTGTCTTCGTGCTGGGCCTGGACGCGGACGGCGACGTCTCCACCCGCGGGCTCGAGCTCGGCACGCAGCCGACCGTGCTCGTGATCGGCGCGGAGGGCAAGGGGCTCTCGCGCCTTGCCCGCGAGATCAGCGACCAGGTGGTCTCGGTCCCGATGGCCGGCCGCGCCGAATCGCTGAACGCCTCGGTCGCCGCTGCCATCGCCCTGTACGAGATCTCCGGCGTCCGCGCCGAGCAGGGACGCGCCTGAGCCGTTCGAGCGCTCGGCCCGGCCCACCTGAAGCCCGCGCGCGTCGATTCCGTGGCGCGCCGCAGGTCAGGCCGGATCCGGCGGCGGGATCTCCTCGAGCCTCTCGTCCCTCGCCGCGCCGGCCGGGCGGCGCACGGGGACGACCACGTGCGGCAGGGTCAGCTGGATCACGGGGCCCAGGCCGAACGCGTACAGCAGGGTCCCCACTCCGACGGGGCCGCCGAGCGCCCAGCCGGTGAGCAGCACCAGCACCTCCAGCACGATCCGCACCGGGCCGACGGGACGAGCCAGCACCCGGCCGAGCCCGGTCATCAGGCCGTCGCGCGGGCCCGGTCCGAGCTGCGCCCCGATGTACACCGCGGCGCTGACGCCGTTGATCACCACGCCGGCGACCATGAGCACCGCGGCGGGCAGCGGGCCCGGCGCCGGAGGCAGCAGCGCCATCCCGAGATCCATGCTGAGCCCCACCCAGACCGCGTTGGCGAAGGTGCCGATGCCCGGCTGTTCCCGCAGCGGGATCCAGGCCAGCAGCACCACGAAGCTCACGGTGATGCTGAGGGTGCCCACGCTCAGTCCGGCCCGATCGGCAAGCGCCGCATGCAGCACGTCCCAGGGCGCACCGCCGAGACCGGAGCGCAGCAGCATCGCCAGCGACAAGCCGAAGCCGGTCAGGCCCACCATCATCTGGGCCAGACGCAGTGGCAGCCGGTCCACGCGCAGCTGAGCGCGCAGGGAGAGGTTCGCCAGCAGGGGGTCGGGGGGCGCGCCCATGTCCCGGTCGGCTCGCTCAGCTCTCGGCGATCGGCAACGCCGATGTCTCGGTCGTGACCAGGGACTTCTCGTCCGGACGATGGATGAGGACGTTGAGGATGTAGTGCCGCACGGTCTCGTCCAGGCTGGCGTCGGTCCCGGCCTTCTCGGACAGGAACCACTTGTGCTCGAGCACCTCGTGGTAGAACTCCGGCGGCTCGAGCTTGGAACGCATCGACCGGGGGATCGCGCGGACCACGGGCTCGTACTGGTTCTGCAGCCACTCGTGGGCCACGAACTCCTCGTCCTCAGCCTGCTGCTCCGTCGACGCTCGATACTGATCGAGGTCGTTGAGCAGCCGGCGGGCCTGGTTCTCCTGCGCGTCGATCCCGGTCAGACGCATCAGGCGCCGGGCGTGGTGACCGGCGTCGACCACCTTCGGACGGATCGACAGCGTGGTGCCGTCGAGGTCGGTGGTGATCTCGAGCTCGCCCACATCGAAGCCCAGGCGATTGAGCTTCTCGATGCGCTCGGAGACCCGCCACCGCTCGTCGGCCGAGAACAGCTCGCGCTCGGTGAGGGCGGACCACAGGCTCTCGTAGCGGCTGACGAGCTGGTCGCCGACCTCGACCGGATCGGAGTCGGGGTCGAACATCTCGCCGGCCTGCAGATCCATCAGCTCGCCGATGATGTTGGTGCGGGCGAGGTCGAGGTCGTAGCGACGCTGACCGTCGGTGAGCGTCTCGTACAGGCTGCCGGTCTCGACATCGACGATGTAGGCGGCGAACGCTCCGGCGTCGCGGCGGAACAGCGTGTTCGACAGCGAGACGTCACCCCAGTAGAAGCCCTCGAGATGGAGATGCACCAGCAGCACCGCGAGAGCGTCGAGCAGCCGCTGCGCGGTGTCCTCGCGCGAGACCTGGCTGAAGACGGCCCGGTAGGGCAGGGAGAACTGCAGGTGACGGGTGATGAGCATCGCGTCCAGCGGCTCCCCGCTCGGCGTGGTGCGGCCGGAGATCACGGCGAAGGGAGCCACCGAGGGCACGCCGATGCGACCCAGCAGGCGCAGCATCTCGTACTCGCGCCGGGCGAGGTGATGGTTGATCTCCTTCAGCGCCAGGACCCGCCCGGAGACGCGTACGAAGCGCACGACATGACGAGAGATGCCGCGGGGGAGGGCGGCGAGGATGTCCTCGGGCCAGTCCTCGAGCGGTTGGTCCCAGGGCAGGTCCAGCAGCGCGGGATCTGCCCGGGAGGCGGTGATCTCCAGGGGTGCCATTGCGCCATTCTCTCCTGAACCGGGCCGACGTGCCCACCTCTGGAAGCTTTTTGACCGCACTGCGCCACGAACCTCACGTCGGGTGCGTGAGGGTGCGCGCACGACGACGGGCGCCCGGCCTCTCGGCCGGACGCCCGTCGCGCTGTCGTGCGGGGAGGGTCAGTCGCCCAGACGCTGGCCGTTCGCGGCGTCGAAGAGGTGCACGTGGCCCTCGGCGGGACGGAAGTAGACCGTCTCGCCCTTGGCCGGGGGACGACGCGCGTCGACGCGGGCGATGAACGGCTTGGACGTCTCGTCGGCGCCGGCACGACGGCCGTAGATGAAGGCATCGGCGCCGAGCTCCTCGACGAGGTCGATCTCCACCGGGACGCCCTGCTCGTCACCGACCAGCTCGAGGTCCTCGGGGCGCACGCCGACGGTGACCGTGCTCTGATCGGTGCCGGAGAGGGTGGCGCGGTCCACGGGCAGCACGGCGCCGCCGAACTCGACGCCCTGATCGGTGAGCTTCGAGTCGAACAGGTTCATCGCCGGGGAGCCGATGAAGCCGGCCACGAACACGTTCTGCGGGTGGTCGTACATGCGGCGCGGGGTGTCGATCTGCTGGAGCACGCCGCGGTCGAGCACCGCCACGCGGTCACCCATCGTCATGGCCTCCGTCTGGTCGTGGGTCACGTAGACGGTGGTGACGCCCAGGCGACGCTGCAGCGAGGCGATCTGGGTACGGGTGGCCACACGCAGCTTGGCGTCGAGGTTGGACAGCGGCTCGTCCATCAGGAACACCTGGGGCGAGCGGACGATCGCACGGCCCATGGCGACACGCTGACGCTGACCGCCGGAGAGCGCCTTCGGCTTGCGGTCGAGGTACTCGGTCAGGTCCAGGATCTCCGCGGCGTCCTCGACGCGCTTGCGGATCTCGGCCTTCGGGTTGCCGGCGATCTTCAGGGCGAAGCCCATGTTGTCGGCCACCGTCATGTGCGGGTACAGCGCGTAGTTCTGGAACACCATCGCGATGTCGCGGTCCTTCGGCGGGACGTCGGTGACGTCGCGATCGCCGATGAGGATGCGACCGGCGTCGATCTCCTCGAGGCCGGCGAGCATGCGCAGCGAGGTCGACTTGCCGCAGCCGGAGGGGCCGACGAGGACGAGGAACTCGCTGTCGCCGATCTCGATGTTCAGGTTGTCGACAGCCGGGCGCTCCTGGCCCGGGTAGATGCGCGAGGCACTGTCGAACGTGACGGTTGCCATGGTGGTACTCCTTCACCGGCAGGTACGTGCCGGACGGTCCGTTGTGAAGTGATGTTCACCGGTCTCGGTCGCTCTCGCGAGGAGGTGCTCCCTTGCACCGGCGAAGGGAAGTGTATCCCACGTCTCATCTCGTCGGTGAACGCTGTCCGCCCGGCGAGTCCGGCCCCGCCGGACCGGGGCGCGGACCCGTGCACGGCTGCGGGATACTGAGGGGGTGGACACCAGCGAACTGACCCGGAAGATCCTCGACCGCCGCGCGAAGAGGACGGACCCGCTGCGGATCGTGCAGGCGGGCCACCCCGCGCTGCGCCGTCGCGCCGTCGCCGCCCGCGGCAAGCTCGAGACCGAGCTGCTGCTCGAGCTGGTCGACGCCATGACGATCACCATGCGCGAGGCCCCCGGCGTGGGTCTGGCCGCCCCGCAGATCGGCCTGCCCCTGTCGCTGTACGTGGCGGAGGACCGCGTCGCGGGCGCCCCGGACGAGGACGGTGACGGCGTCGAGGACTTGGGGCGCGAGGAGGAGGATGACCTGCTCGAGCGTCGGCCCCTTCCGCTGCGCGTCCTGCTCGATCCGCAGATCGAGCTGCTGGGCACCGAGCGTGTCTACGCCTGGGAGGGATGCCTGTCCGTCAGCGGCTGGCAGTCGATCGTCCCGCGGGCCCGACGGCTGCGCCTGCGCGCGACCGAGCTGCTGGGCGACGGGGCCGTGCGTGAGGTCGACGAGGAGCACAAGGGCTGGACCGCGCGGATCCTGCAGCACGAGACCGGGCACCTGGACGGGACCCTGTGCCACGACCTGATGGTGCCGCGCTCCCTCGTCGAGGCCGGCTACACGGTCCACTACGCCGACCTCGGCGAGGCCGTGCGCCTCCTCGGACTGCGCGGCGAGATCGCCGAGCTGGGCCCGGGCGAGATCATCGCCCGCTGAGCCTCGTGGGCTGGACCACTCACCTCCCTCGTCCGCCCGGACGGGCGCGATAGTTTGACCCTGATCACGACCTCAGACAGAACGGAGCCGATGGTGAGCACGAGCGACCCGAACACCCCGGGACCCGAGCAGGAGGAGAGCGGCGAGTTCCGCGAACAGCTCGACGAGCGCTGGCTGGACGTGATCGACGCCGCGCTGAAGGTGCAGACGCCTCTCGCCCACAGCTATGTCGAGCGTCTGCGCGCCCAGCACCCCGAGGAGACGCAGCGCCAGCTGCTGGAGCGGGCCACCGGCCGCTTCACCCTGCTGATGACCGCGACCGGTGCCGGTATCGGTGGCGTGGCCGCCCTGCCGGGGCTGGGCACGGCCGCGGCCCTCGGCCTCACCGTCGGCGAGGGCGTCTCCTTCGCCGAGGCCTGCGCCTTCCTCACCCTGGCCGCCGCGGACATCCACGACGTGGACATGGGCGATCGACACACCCGCCGCCTGGTCCTGATGGGCGTGCTCAGCGGTGAGCGGGGCGCCGAGATCGTCGCCAAGGCCATGGGCAAGCAGGGCCTGCAGTGGAACGCGGTCCTCGGCGGGGGCGGCGGCTTCCTCCCGGGTCTGGTCAGCAAGCAGGTCTCGCGCTACGTCCGCCGCCGCGTGGTAGCCCGTACGTCCAAGCTGTGGCTCGGCCGTCTGCTGCCCTTCGGGATCGGCGCCGTGATCGGCGGCTTCGGCGCCCGGGCGGTCTCCCGCTCCGTCGTCGAGGCGATGCTGGAGATCTTCTCCCAGGCCCCCACCCTCGACGGGGAGCTCGCGGACGACCGGCCCTCACTGGAGGGCTGACTGAGGACCTCCGGGACCGGACATGAGGAGAGGGCCGACCCCGCGGGGTCGGCCCTCTCCTCATGTCCGGCGCCTCCGGTGGCCTCTGCGGTCGACCGCTCAGCGGTCGCCGGGGCTCACACGTCCTGCGTGAACTCGTTGGCGTGCTCGGTGCCCACGGCGCGACGGTGGGACTCGCGGATCTCGGCCTCGGCGTCGCTGCGGCCCTCCCAGTGGGCGCCCTCGACGCTCTTGCCGGGCTCGAGATCCTTGTAGACCTCGAAGAAGTGCTGGATCTCCAGGCGGTGGAACTCCGAGACATCGGTGAGCTCCTGTCGACGCACCTGGCGGCGGTCGCCGACGGGCACCGCGATGATCTTGTCATCGCCCCCGGCCTCGTCGCGCATGCGGAACATGCCCAGCGCCCGGCAGCGGATCAGACACCCCGGGAACGTCGGTTCCTCGAGCAGGACCAGGCAGTCCAACGGGTCACCGTCCTCACCGAGGGTGCCCTCGATGAATCCGTAGTCGTCCGGATAGCGCGTGGCGGTGAACAGCATCCGGTCCAGCCTGATGCGCCCGTTGTGGTGGTCCACCTCGTACTTGTTCCGGTTCCCGCGAGGGATCTCGATGGTCACGTCGAATTCCACGACAGCCGCTCCGTTGCTCCGGCCCTGTGGGCTCTGTTTCCAGTGGGCACTGGTTCTGACCCGAACACCTTATCGTGAGGTCATGGCGACACGGGCATCCGAACGGATCTGGCGCACCACGGCGATGGTGCTGTGCGCCGCCGTGCCCGCGAGCTTCTACCTCCTCGGGGACCTGACCGATGCCTTCCCCGGCGTGCTGACGATCCGGTCCTCGCAGGAGTCCCCCGGCGCCGGTCCCGGGGCGCAGGCGGAGGACTGGGAGCGGACCTCCGCTCCTGCCCCGGGACCGGAGGCCGCCCCGTCGACGAGCCCCGAGCAGGCCGATGACCTGGAGGAACACATGTCCGCACACGCTGATCTGCCGGTGGTCGGCGGGAACCTGGCGTTCAGCGTGGTCGATGCCGAGACCGGCGGGACCCTCGCGGAGAGGGACGCCGACACCGCTCGCACCCCCGCCTCCACCCTCAAGCTCCTGACCGCTGCCGCCGCGCTGCGCCTCTACACCGGCGACGAGGTGCTCACCACCCGCGCCACCGTGGAGGACGGTGTGGTCACCCTGCAGGGAGGTGGTGACATGACTCTCAGCGAGGAGCAGCTGCGCGATCTCGCGGCCCGGACCGCGGAGCTCGCGGCGCAGCAGGGCACCTCCACTGTCTCGCTGGCCCTGGACGACTCCTATCTCACCGGCGGTTCGAATCCCGCATGGGGTGACAACGGGCCGGCCGGAGGCTGGGTGACGCCCACCGCCTCGCTCGCCGTGGGCGAGGGCTGGCTCGACGGCGAGCAGTACGGCCCGAAGTCGACCGACCCCGCCGGCGAGGCGGCGGAGCTGTTCGCCCAGCTGCTGACGGAGCAGGGCCTGACCGTGCGCGGCGAGGTCACCGCCGGTGAGGCCCCCGCCGAGGCGCCGAGCGCCGAGGTGCACTCCGAACCGCTCTCGGAGCTCGTGCGCCACACCCTGCTGATCTCCGACAACACCACGTCCGAGCTGCTCGCCCACCTGGTGGCCGACGCCCGGGGCGAGGAGACGTCGCCGCAGGGGGCCGCCGCCGCGGTCGAGGCGGAGATCCGCGAGCTCGCCGCGGAGCTCGGCCTGACCGAGGACGTGCTCGCGGACCTCGACATCCGCGACGGCTCGGGGCTCTCGGAGAACGACCAGGTCCCGCCCGCGCTGCTGGCGGCGGTGCTCGGCGAGGTCGCCTCCGGGAATGCTCCGGTGCTCGAGCAGATCCTCTTCGACGTTCCGGTCGCGGGCCTGAACGGGACCCTCGCCGACCGGTTCGACACCGCCGGCACCGAGAGCGCGCGCGGCCTGGTGCGCGGGAAGACGGGATACCTGGGCGGCTCCGCCACCCTGGCCGGCGTGGTCCTCCTCCCGAACGGGCGCACCGCCGGATACTCGATCGTGGTGCACGGCTTCGACGGATCCGACGCCGATGCCGCCCGCGCCGCGGTCGACGCGGTCGCTGCCGAGATGGTGCGGACCTCCTGATGGCCGGGCCCCCTCCCGTCGTGGCGCGCGCCCGCACCGCCGTGCGTGTCGCGGTGACCGCCCGCCTCGAGCGGCTGGCTGACGACACCGCCGCCGGGCAGCTCGCCCCGCGCCTGCTGGTCGGCCTCAGCGGCGGTGCCGACTCCCTCGCCCTGCTCGCGACCACCGCCTGGGTCGGGTCCCGGATGGGCCTGGAGACCGAAGCGGCGATCGTCGACCACGGTCTGCAGGAGGGCTCCGCACAGGTCGCCGAGCGGGCCCGCGCCCAGGCCGAGCGCCTGGGTGTGAGCGCGCGCGTGCTGCAGGTCCACGTCGATCCCGCCGGCGCCGGCGGCCTGGAGAACGCCGCCCGCCGGGCCCGCCACGACGCTCTGGAGCACCTGCTCACCGAGCTCGGCGGGCTCGCGCTGCTCATGGCCCACACCCTCGACGACCAGGCCGAGCAGGTGCTGATGGGGCTCGCCCGGGGAGCGGGCCCCCGCGCCGTGGCCGGGATCCCCCGTTCCCGCGGGCCCCTGCTGCGGCCCTTCCTGGGCAGCGGACGCGACGAGACCACAGCACTGCGACGCGGGGACACCGAGGAGATCTGCCGCCTGCACGACCTTCAGTGGTGGGAGGACCCGATGAACGCGGACACGACGATGCTGCGCGCCCGGGTCCGGCACCGGGCGCTGCCGCTGCTGCGAGAGCTGCTCGGGGAGCAGATCGACGAGAACCTCGCCCGCACCGCCGACCTGGTGCGGCCCGACGTCGACCACCTCGACGCGGAGGCCCGTGACCTGTTCGAGGCACTGCGTCGCGACGGGGGAGCGGATCGCGGGGCGCAGGATCTGCTCCTGCTCGACGTCCACGCCCTCGCGGCCGCCCCCGCCCCGCTGCGGACCCGCGTCCTGCGCGATGCCTCACGTTCCGCTGAGGGCGCAGCGCGGGCCGACGGGGCCCCCGGCGCCACGAAGTCCCTGCTGCGCAGACAGGTGCTCGCGATCGACGCCCTGGTCGTCTCATGGCACGGTCAGGCACCTGTAGCCGTTCCGGGTAGGATCGAGATCGCTCGTCGCGACGGCCTGCTGGTGTGGCGCCGCACAGGAACATGAGATGCGGCGACCGCACCCCACCACGTCCCCTGGAGGAGATCCGCGTGCCCCAGACGCACCCCCACCCTGATGTCGAACGGGTCCTGCTGGACGAACAGCAGATCCGTGATCGGCTCGCCGAGCTCGGAGAGCGGATCGCCGCGGACTACGCGGACGAGCCGCCGATCCTCGTGGGCGTGCTCAAGGGGGCGGTGATGGTGATGGCGGACCTGGCCCGTCAGATCGACCTGCAGGTCGAGATGGACTGGATGGCCGTCTCCTCCTACGGCTCGGGCACCAGGTCCTCCGGCGTCGTGCGGATCCTCAAGGATCTCTCCGCCGACATCTCCGAGCGCAACGTGCTCATCGTCGAGGACATCATCGACTCCGGCCTCACCCTGAAGTGGCTGCTGTCCAACCTGCGCTCGCGCGGACCCCGCAGCGTCGAGGTCGCCACCCTGCTGCGCAAGCCGGAAGCCGCGCGGGTCGAGATCGACGTCAAGTACGTCGGCTTCGACATCCCGAACGAGTTCGTCATCGGCTACGGGCTCGACTACGCGGAGAACTACCGAAACCTTCCCTACGTGGGCGTGCTCGAGCGCTCGATCTACGAGGACTGATATGGCGGACTCCTCCTCCAAGAACAAGACCAAGAACAAGAAGCGTCGCCCGCTCGCCGGGGTCGCGATCTGGATCCTCGTCGCCCTGCTGCTGGGCATGGCGCTGTTCTCCCTGTTCGGTCGCGACGGCTACCAGCAGATCGACACCGAACAGGGTCTCGAGCTGCTGGCGGGCGACACGGTCGAGCAGGCGAAGATCATCGACGGCAATCAGCAGCGGGTCGAACTGGTGCTGAGCGAGGACTTCGTCGTCGGCGACGAGAACAAGGGCACCCAGGTGCGGTTCTCCTACGTCGGCGCCCGCGGGGACGCGGTGGTCCAGGCGGTCAGCGAGGCCGCACCCGAGAACGGCTACACGGACGAGATCGCCACCAGTTCCTGGTGGTCGACGCTGCTGCTGTCGTTCCTGCCGCTGCTGATCTTCATCGGCCTGTTCTGGTTCCTGATCATGAACGCGCAGGGCGGCGGCGGCAAGGCCATGCAGTTCGGCAAGTCCAAGGCCAAGCTGTTCAACAAGGAGCAGCCGAAAGTCACCTTCGCCGACGTCGCCGGTGCCGAGGAGGCCGTCGAGGAGCTCGACGAGATCAAGCAGTTCCTCGTCGAACCCGCCCGCTACCAGGCCGTCGGCGCCAAGATCCCCAAGGGTGTGCTGCTGTACGGCCCGCCCGGCACCGGCAAGACGCTGCTGGCGCGCGCCGTCGCCGGCGAGGCCAATGTGCCCTTCTACTCGATCTCCGGCTCGGACTTCGTGGAGATGTTCGTCGGCGTCGGCGCCTCCCGTGTGCGCGACCTGTTCTCGACCGCGAAGGAGAACGCCCCGGCGATCATCTTCGTCGACGAGATCGACGCCGTCGGCCGCCACCGCGGCGCCGGCATGGGCGGCGGTCACGACGAGCGCGAGCAGACGCTGAACCAGATGCTGGTGGAGATGGACGGGTTCGAGGAGAACCAGAACGTCATCCTCATCGCCGCCACCAACCGGGTGGACATCCTGGACCCGGCGCTGCTGCGCCCGGGCCGCTTCGACCGCCAGATCGGTGTCGAGGCCCCGGACCTCAAGGGGCGGCTGCACATCCTCGGCGTCCACGCCAAGGGCAAGCCGCTGGCGCACGACGTCGACCTCGAGGCCGTCGCCAAGCGCACCATCGGGATGTCCGGTGCTGACCTGGCCAACGTGCTCAACGAGGCCGCGCTGCTGACCGCCCGCAGCGGCAATCAGATCATCGACGACCGTGCCCTGGACGAGGCCATCGACCGCGTCTCCATGGGGCCGCAGCGGTACTCGAAGGTGATGACGGACCGCGAGCGCCAGATGACGGCGTACCACGAGGGCGGCCACGCCCTGGTCGCCGCTGCGATGAACAACTCTGCACCGGTCACCAAGGTGACGATCCTGCCGCGCGGCCGCGCCGGCGGCTATACGATGGTGGTGCCCACGCAGGACCGCAACTACCAGTCGCGCAACGAGCTGCTGGATCGTCTGGCCTACGCGATGGGCGGTTACGCCGTGGAGGAGAGCATCTTCCACGACGTCACCACCGGTCCCAGCTCCGATCTGCAGAACGCCACCAAGATCGCACGCACCATGGTCATGCAGCTGGGCATGAGCGAGGCCGTGGGCCAGGTCGCGCTCTCGGGAGAGCAGGACGAGGTGTTCGTCGGCATGCAGCAGGGGCAGGGCCCCCGCTTCAGCGCGGAGACCGCGAGCGTGATCGACCAGGAGGTGCGCACCCTGCTGGACAACGCCCTGGACGAGGCGTGGTCCGTGATCGTCGAGAACCGTCACGTGCTCGACCGCCTGGTGGAGGAGCTGCTGGAGAAGGAGACCCTCAACGAGCACGAGCTCGGGGCGGTCTTCGCCGACGTCACCAAGCGGCCGCCACGCGAGGTCTGGCAGTCCAGCCAGGAACGCCCCTCGCTGGATGCGCCGCAGGCGGGTTCGACGACCACCGCGACCGGCACCGAGTCGCACGACGCGGGCGAACCCCTGCAGCCGAATCCGCCGGAGCTCCCGCACCCGGGCGGCGAGGGTCCCGAGATCCCGGGTGCACCGCACGGCGAGGGCCCCGAGGGACCTGGCCCCTACGGTCCGTACGGATCCGACTACGGGCGCACCGACACCCGCGGCGGGGACGAGGGCACCGGCTACGGCGATCGCCATGGCGAGGGCTCCCCGCACGACGAGGGACCAGGTCGCTGAGCATGGCCGTCGACCACGCCCGCGTGGAGGCCGCGGTCCGGGAGATCCTCGTCGGCATCGGCGAGGACCCGGACCGCGACGGCCTGATGGAGACCCCCGCCCGGGTCGCCCGCATGTATGCCGAGGTCTTCGAAGGGCTGGACCAGGATCCCCGCCAGCCGCTGTCGACCACCTTCGACATCGACCACCAGGAGCTGGTGCTGGTGCGCGACATCGGCTTCCACTCGATGTGTGAGCACCACCTGCTGCCCTTCGTCGGCGTCGCCCACGTCGGATACATCCCCGACGGCGGCGCGGTGACGGGGTTGAGCAAGCTCGCCCGCCTGGTGAACGTCTACGCGCGGCGACCCCAGGTGCAGGAGCGCCTCACCTCCCAGATCGCCGACGCCCTGGTGAGCGAGCTCGGGGCGGGCGGCGCGATCGTCGTGATCGAGGCCGAGCACATGTGCATGTCGATGCGCGGGGTGCGGGCCGAGGGCGCCCGCACCGTCACCAGCGCCGTGCGGGGCATGCTGCGCGAGAGCTCGAGCACCCGGGCCGAGGCCATGAGCCTCATCAACCGGGGGTGAGCGCGTGAGCACCCCGGCGCGGCGCCGTCCGGAGGGACTTCCCGAGTCCCTCGGGCGTGACGACACCCTGGTGATGGGCGTCCTGAACGTCACCCCCGACTCGTTCTCCGACGGCGGGACACACTTCGCGAGCGCGGACGCGATCGCGCACGGGCGGCTGCTCGCGGCCCAGGGCGCCGCGATCGTCGACGTCGGCGGGGAGTCCACCCGCCCCGGTGCGCCCCGGGTCGACGAGGACGAGGAGCTGCGCCGGGTGCTGCCCGTGGTTGAGGCCCTGGCCGCCGAGGAGCTCGTGATCAGCGTGGACACCATGCGTGCCTCCGTGGCCGCCGCGAGCGTCGAGGCGGGCGCCCTGATCGTCAACGACGTCTCCGCCGGGCGCGCCGACGGGGACATGGGCGCCGAGGCCGCCCGGCTGCGGACCTGCCGCGGCACCCCGCCCGTGTTCATCGCGATGCATTGGCGCGGGCACAGCGACGTCATGAACGAGCTGGCCGTCTACGAGGACGCCGCCCGCGACAGCGCACGCGAGCTCGAGGACCGGCTGACCGCCCTGCGCGAGGCCGGGGTCGAAGAGCGCTTCCTGGTGGTCGACCCCGGGCTCGGGTTCTCCAAGACCGGGGAGCAGAACTGGGACGTGCTCGCGGACTGGGAGACGATCGCCTCCCACGCGCTGCCGATCCTGATCGGCGCCTCGCGCAAGCGCTTCGTCAGCTCCCTGGGCGTCGACCGCGACGCCGCCACGGCTGCCATCAGCGCCTACGGCGCGGAGCACGGCGCCTGGGCCGTCCGCGTGCACGAGGTCCCCTCCTCGCTGGCGGCGGTGCGCGTGGGGGATCGTCTGCGACGGAGCCGGCGGCGATGACCGCCCCGCAGGCACGACGGCCGCTCGGCTCCCTGGACCGCATCGAGGTCACCGGGATCCGGGCCTGGGGGCGCCATGGCGTCCTCGCCGCGGAGAAGGAGCTCGGCCAGCAGTTCGTGGTCGACGTGACGCTGCACCTCTCGACCGCTCCGGCCGGTCGCACGGACACTCTGGCGCGTACCGTGAACTACGCCGAGGTCGCCGCGGCGGTGGCCGAGGAGATCGGCGGCGGTCCCCACGACCTGGTGGAGGCCCTGGCCGAATCCATCGCCGCACGGATCCTCACCGACACCGGCCATCCACTGGTGCGGCGCGTCGGGGTCCGGGTGCACAAGCCCGCTGCCCCGGTCGGCCTGCCCGTCGGCGACGTCGTGATCTCCCTCGAGCGCGACGCCGCGCCGGTTCAGGCAGTGCTCGCCCTCGGCACCAATCTCGGGGACCGCGAGGCGCACCTGGCCCGCGCTCTCGAGCTGCTCGCGGGCACCGAGGGTCTCGAGGTGGAGTGGACCGGCCCGGTCCTGGAGACCGCTCCCGTGGGCGGACCGGAGGGTCAGGGCGCCTACCTCAACTCGGCGATCGGGGTGGTCACCACGCTGGGGCCGTTCGACCTGCTCGAGACGGCGCACCGGGCCGAGCGCGACGCCCGCCGCGAGCGCCTAGTGCGGTGGGGCCCGCGCACGCTGGACGTCGACGTCATCACCTACGGCAGCTACCGCAGCGACGACGAGGAGCTCACCCTCCCGCACCCGCGCGCGCACCAGCGCGCCTTCGTGCTCGCCCCCTGGCACGCCGCCCGTCCGCAGGCGGAGCTGCCGGGCCACGGCCCGGTGGCGGCACTGCTGGAGGGAGCCGAGGACCGGGACGGGCTGCGGCCGGGTCCGCACCTGACGGGTTTCGAGCACTCATGAAGCCCCTGAACATCCCGCTCCTGGTGCTGATCCTCGTGGTCGGTGCAGGGTTCGGGGCACAGATGCTGGAGACCCTCGCCGCGCGCGGCCACTCGCTGCCGGTCGCCGGCTGGCTGACCACGGTGGTGCTGCTCGTGCTGGTGGGAGTGCTGCTGGCCTACGGCCTCCCGCTGCGTCAGTACATGCTCGAGAGCGAGGAGCGTCGGCTGCAGCCCAGTCTCGCCCCCCGGCGCCACCAGATCGACCTGCCCACCGCGTTCCGCACCGTGCTGCTGGCCCGCGCCTGCGCCTACACGGGGGCCGTCGTCGGCGGCATCTTCACCGGGCAGGCGCTGTACCTGCTCCTGACGGGCACCGGTGACCTGCTCCGTGCCACCCTGCCCACCGGCGCCGCAGCCGTCTCCGGCATCGTGCTCGGCGTGCTCGGTGTCCTCGTGGAGCGCTGGGGCCGCCTGCCTCCGGAGGACGGCGAGGGCTCGGCGGAGGGCGCCGGCGCCGGGCACTGACGTCGCCGTCGGCGCTCTGCGCCGGCACCGACCTCCGGGGGAGGACGTGTCCACCGTGGTCGACGAGCACCCGTGGCCGTGAGGTGACACGATGGTGCCCATGACCTCCGCCCCTGACCCCGCCGAGCGACCCGCCGCACCGGTCCACCTCGCCCCCGCGGGCGAGCCGACGAGTGACGACCCCGAGGGCCTCCTCGGCGCCGACGCGCTGCGTCCGGTCTCCCCGCGCCTGGTCCGCGCCCGCTACGTGGCGAGCATCGTCGCCTACGTCATCTGGGTGCTCATGATCGCCGGCGCGATCGTCGCCGCGTCTCTGACGGGGTGGTGGTGGCTCGCCCTGATCGGCCTGCTGCCGCTGCTCATCCTGGTCCAGAGCCTCGCCCTGACCCCGCGCCGGGTGCGGGCCATCGGCTACCTGGACGCGGAGGAGGACCTCACGATCGCCCAGGGCATCATGTTCCGCCAGCTCCACACGATTCCCTACGGCCGGGTGCAGTCGGTGAAGATCGACGAGGGTCCCGTCGACCGCCGTTACGGCCTCGCGAAGCTCACCGTGAGCACCGCGGCCGACGGTTCCACGGTCGTCCTGCCGGGACTGCCCAAGCAGGAGGCGGAGCGGCTGCGCGCACTGCTGACCGACCGCGGCCTCGAGACCATGGCGGCGCTGTGAGCACTCCCGACGGTCCCGACCGGCCCGACGGACTAGCCGGGCCCGAGGACCCGGGCCGGACGGACGCGGAGCAGCCCGCGGCCGGGCGGTCCTCCGCGCCGCGCCGCCGCACCCATCCCATCACGCCGCTGGTGACCGGCTGGAAGATCGTCGTGGGCATCGTGGCGGTGGTCTCCGCCCAGAACATCGCCCAGCTGGCCGACGACTTCACCGTGACCCGCGCTCTGATCGGGGCGGGCGTGCTGGTCGCGGCGATCATCATTGCGATCCTCCTGTCGGGCGTCTCCTGGTGGTTCACGACCTACGCGGTCGACGACGACGGGGTCTCCCTGCACACGGGGATGATCAGCAGGTCCCGCGAGTACGCCCCGCGGGCCCGGATCGAGTCCGTCTCCGTCGAGCGCCCGCTGCTGGCGCGCCTCCTGGGGCTGGCGAAGGTGCGGATCGAGGTCGCCGGAGGAGGGGAGTCCTATCTCGACATCGAGTACGTGCGCTCGGTCGACTCCGAGCAGCTGCGCGGACAGATCCTCGGGGTCGCCGACCTCGCGCCTCCGGATGCCGCCGAGCAGTCGGCCGACGCCACGGTCGTGCCTTCCGAGCAGGAGGGCGGCGGAACCGACAGCAGCCGCGCCCCGACCGCCGCCGGATCCGCGACACCGGCGGCCGGGGACACCGACCCCTCGCAGGGCGGCACCCTCGAGAGCATCCTCCATGACGGCGTCACCGACGGCGAGCTGATCGCGCAGATCCCCACCGAGCGGCTCGTGAGGTCGCTGCTGCGTGACCTCGGCTTCCTGATCGGCACGATCATGAGCGCGGTCGGCGTGGCGGTCGCGGTCTCCCTCGCGATCTGGCAGGACGGGGTGTCCGTCGCGGTGTTCATCGCCCTGCTGCCCACTGCGATCGCCATCCCCAAGTACGTCTTCGGCCGCATCGAGTCGGGCTGGGGCTTCGTCTCCCGCATCACCGACCGCGGGCTGCGGATGCGGCGCGGGCTCGCCAACACCCGCACCGACAACATCGCCACCGGTCGTATCCAGCGCTTCGAGCTGCGTCGACCGCTGCTGTGGCGCGCACCCGACTGGACCGCCGTCTCGGTGACCGTCGCCGGCATCGAGGACGACAGCGAGAACGGGGCGCAGAACGCCCTGCCCGTCGGCACCCGGGAGGAGCTGCGCGCCACGCTGGGCCGCCTCGCCGCACCACTGGGAACAGGTGACGATCTCGCCGCCCTCGAGCATCTGCTGACGACCCCGGCCCGACGGATCGAGGGACTCCGCACCCCGGTGCGAGCCTTCTGGATCGACCGGCGCACGGCGGTCACCGTGCTGCTGCCGGGCGCCGTCATCCATCGCAGCGGGATCCTCACCCGCACCCTGCAGATCGTCCCCCGCGAGCGGATCCAGCAGCTCTCGTTCCAGGACGATTCCCTCGGGCGGCGGCTGGGCACTCTCGACCTGGACGTCGGCATCGCCGGGTACACGCTCCACCTGCAGAATCTCGCCCGCGATGACGCCCGCGCCCTGCACCAGGTGCTCGCCCGGGACGCCCGCACCCTGCGCCGCTACCGGGACCGGGACCACTGGCCTCGGCCCGCCCTGGGGCGCATCGAGCCGGCGGGCACGGCCTCGGCCCCGGCGGGCAGCACCCCGTCGGTCCCCGCCGCCGCGACCTCCGCCCCCGCCACCGGGCAGGACGGCCGATGAACGCACCCCGGCTCGGGATCGGCGTGATCGGCGCAGGACGTGTGGGCGCCGTCCTCGGTGCCGCGCTGCGCGCCGAAGGCCACGCCCTCACCGGCGCCTACGCCGTCTCCGACGCCTCCCGCGCCCGCGCCGAGGAGCTGTTGCCTGGTGTGCCGCTGCTCGACGTGCCCGCGCTCGTCGAACGTAGCGAGATGCTGCTGCTCGCCGTCCCCGACGATCAGCTGGGCCCGCTGGCCGCCGGCATCGCCGCCACCGGGCTGTCCCCGGGCGGCCAACTGGTCGTGCACACCTCCGGCCGCTACGGGACCCAGGTGCTCGAGCCCCTGGCCGCCGCGGGCAGCGCCACGCTCGCGCTGCACCCCGCCATGACCTTCACCGGCACCCGCGCGGACCTCTCCCGGCTCATCGGCTGCCCGATGGCGATCACCGGGTCGCCCACCTTCCTCCCGGTCGCCGGCGCCCTCGTCGTCGAGCTCGGGGGCGAGGCCGTGGTGCTGGCCGAGGGCGATCGCCCGCTCTACCACGCCTCCCTCGCCCACGCCGCGAACCACCTCGTGGTCCTCGTCGACCAGGCCCGCGAGGCCCTCGGTCGGCTCGGCATCGAGGATCCCGGCGCCTATCTCCGCCCGCTGCTGGAGGCAGCGCTCGAGGAGTCCCTGCGGCACGGCTCGCAGGCGCTCACCGGCCCCGTGATGCGCGGCGACGCCGGCACCGTGACCGCGCACCTCGAGGCGCTCGACGACCTCGACGCGACCGCGATCGGCGGGGTGCGCGGTGACACGGCCGACACCTACCGCGCTCTCGCCCTGGCCGCCCTCGGCCGTGCGAGACTCCCGGAGGGCACCCGGGAGCGGATCCGGGAGCTGCTCGCGCACGACCCGCCGACGGAGGATGCATGAACGAGGACGAGGCGGCCGGGGACCCCGGCGCCGCAGGCAGCACGCGCCTGGTCACCACCAAGGCGCAGCTGCGCGCGGAACGGGCGGCGATGGACGGCTCCGTCGCGGCCGTGTTCACGATGGGCGCCCTCCACACCGGGCACCTGGCCCTGGTCCAGCGGGCTCGGGAGGTCGCCGACCACGTGATCCTCACCGATTTCGTCAATCCCCTCCAGTTCGGCCCGGGGGAGGACTACGAGGCCTACCCCCGCCCCCTCGCGCAGGATCTCGACCTCGTCGACGGCCTGGTGGACCTCGTCTTCGCCCCGTCGGTCCACGAGATGTACCCGGTGCTGCCGCCGACGGTCTCGGTGACCGCGGGCCGCGCCGGCACCGTCCTCGAGGGGGCGGCCCGGCCCGGACACTTCGACGGCGTGGTCACCGTCGTCGCCAAGTTGCTGCAGCTGACCGCCCCGGACGTCACCGTGTTCGGCCGCAAGGACGCCCAGCAGCTCGCGATCATCCAGCGCCTGGTCGCCGATCTCGACCTCCCGGTGCGGATCGAACCGGTCGAGATCCAGCGCGAACCCTCCGGACTTGCCCGCTCGAGCCGCAACGGCTACCTCAGCGACGCCGGCCGGGAGCAGGCCCTGGCCCTGTCGCGGACCCTCGCGGCGGTCCGGGCCGCAGCGCCCTCCCTCGCCGCGATCCGCGCCGCCCTGGCCGAGGCTCTCGCCCGCGCGGAGATCGACTGGGCCTACGCCCTCGCCCTGGACCCCTCCACCCTCGAGGAGATCGGCCCGGACCATCGCGGCGAGGTGCTGGTGGCGCTCGCCGGGCGGGTCGAGGGCACCCGGCTGCTGGACGCCGCTGTGGTGGTGGCGACAGCACCCTGAGCCGACGGGCCCTTCCCCGGGCAGTGATGCGACAATGGAACCCATGAACGAGAACGCGCCTGCCCCCGACCCGACGGACACCTCCGACCAGGTCGCGGTCCGCAAGTCCAAGCGGGAGCGACTGCTGGAGCGCGGGGAGGAGGCCTACCCGGTCTCGGTCCCGGTGACCACCACGATCGCCGCGGTGCGGGAGGGCTACGGTCACCTCGAGGCCGGCCAGGAGACCGAGGACGTCGTCGGCGTCGCCGGCCGCGTCGTGTTCCAGCGCAACACCGGCAAGCTCGCATTCATCACCGTCCAGGACGGCGAGGGCCTGCGCCTGCAGATCATGGCCTCGCTCGCAGAGATCGGCGAGCAGCGACTGGCCGACCTGAAGGCCGACGTCGACCTCGGGGACCACGTCTTCTTCCACGGCCGGGTGGGGGCCTCCCGCCGTGGTGAGCTGAGCGTGTTCGCGGACTCCTGGCAGATGGCCGCGAAGGCGGTCCGCCCGCTGCCGGTGCTGCACGCGGAGCTGTCCGAGGAGTCCCAGGTCCGCCACCGCTATGTCGATCTCATCGTGCGCCAGCAGGCTCGGGACGCGGTGCGGCAGCGCGCCGAGGTGATGCACTCGCTGCGCACCTCCTTCCACGACCGCGACTTCGTCGAGGTCGAGACCCCGATGCTGCAGGTCATCCCCTCCGGTGCTGCGGCCCGCCCCTTCGTGACGCACATGAATGCGTTCGACCTGGACCTTTTCCTGCGAATCGCCCCTGAGCTTTTCCTGAAGAGGGCTGCCGTGGGCGGTCTCGAGCGCGTCTTCGAGATCAACCGCAACTTCCGCAACGAGGGTGCTGATTCCACCCATTCCCCCGAGTTCGCGATGCTCGAGGCGTACCAGGCGTACGGGGATTACGACTCGATCGGGGACCTGACCCGCACCCTCGTCCAGGAGGCGGCCGAGCGGGCCACCGGCTCCCAGGTGGTGACCCTCGCCGACGGCTCGGAATACGACTTCTCCGGGGAATGGGAGAACATCACCGTCTACGGCTCCCTCTCGGATTCCCTCGGGGAGGAGGTCACCCCCGAGACCTCTCCGCAGCGCCTGCGGGAGATCGCCCGGTCCTTCGAGCTGGATCTCGACCATCCCAAGTACGGGCACGGCAAGCTCGTCGAGGAGCTGTTCGAGCACCGCGTGGGCGACCACCTCCACGCGCCGACGTTCGTGCGGGACTTCCCCGTCGAGACCAGCCCGCTGGTGCGCGAGCACCGCTCGAGCCCGGGTGTGGTCGAGAAGTGGGATCTGTACGTGCGTGGCTTCGAGCTCGGCACCGGGTACTCCGAGCTCGTCGACCCGGTCATCCAGCGCGAGCGCTTCGCCCAGCAGGCCGCCCTGGCCGCCCAGGGCGACGACGAGGCGATGCGTCTGGACGAGGACTTCCTCGAGGCGATGGAGTACGCACTGCCGCCGACGGGCGGCATGGGCATGGGCGTCGACCGCCTGCTCATGGCGCTGACCGGTCTCGGGATCCGCGAGACCATTCTGTTCCCGCTCGTGAAGCCGGAGGCCTGAGATGGACAGCGGATTCTTGTACGAGGCGGGTTCCCTGCTCCCGTCGATCGGTGTCGGCCTGCTGTTCTGGTTCGTGATGCGTGCCATTCTCCGCGCTGATCGACGCGAACGTGAGGCCCAGCGCCAGGCGGAACAGGATTATCGGGAACTCCACGCCTCGGATGAATAGGATCACGACATCGCAATATGTGCGTGTGTCGGATTGATATTCTTCCGTTCTCCCTTGATACTGGAGCACGCCCGCGGTGCCCCATGGCACCGCCGGACATGAATACCCACATCAGCGAGGGAGCACCCTTATGGCACGGAAGACTTACGTGGAGCTCGTGGACGATCTCGACGGCGGCACCGCCGCGGAGACCGTGAGCTTCGCCGTCGACGGCGTCGCCTATGAGATCGATCTGTCCGAGGACAACGCCGTGAAGTTCCGCGAGGAGCTCGGCGGATGGGTCGCGAAGGCCCGCCGCGTCGGCGGTCGCCGCAGCCGCGGCACGGGATCCCGCTCGGCCGGCTCGAACGACTCCGCACGGATCCGCGAGTGGGCCCGCGAGGCCGGCTACGAGGTCCCCGACCGCGGCCGCATCTCGGGCACGATCCGCAAGGCTTACGAGGAGGCGCACGCGAACTGATCGCGGCGCACCCCGCGGGGATCCGTCCCCGACCCGACGAGAGCCCGTCGCCGTTGCCGGCGACGGGCTCTCGTCATGCGCGGGGCCGTGCGGAGGGAGGACGCCGCCGGTCGGAGGGGGCGAGCTCTCACCAGCCCCGGATCGACCAGGCCGCGGCGGCCTCCTGACCGGGAGCCAGGGACACCACGTCGGTGCCGCTGCGGAAGGCGTCGGGCGGGCAGGTCATCGGCTCGACCGCGAGTCCGAGGCGATCGTTCTCCGGCTCCGGGCGATCCCCGGTGTGCACCTGCAGCCACCCGCACTCCGGTCCGGCCGTGAGCGCGACCCCGGTGCCGCCGGGGGCGGTGACCGTGACCGACAGTCGGCCGTGCTCGTCCCGGCCCAGGTCGGTGAAGGCATGATCGATGAACGTCTCGCCGATCACCCGCGGCTCGTGGAAGTCGAAGTCGCTGCCGGGAGCCACGGGCTCGGTGCCCGTGGGCAGCAGCCGGTCCTCGGTGACGGTGAGCACCGTGCCGGCGGAGAACTGCAGCGACCACTGGTCGAGAGCCTCAGGACCCGCCACCAGGTACGGGTGCGGGCAGACGCCGTACGGGGCGACCTGCTCCCCGAGGTTGCGGGCCGTCACCGTGGTGGTGAGCCCGGTCTGGGGATCGAGGGCATGGCGGACGGTCAGCAGCAGGTGGAAGGGGTAGCCGGGGGAGGGGAACAGCTCCGTGCCCAACTCCACCGCGTTCTCCTCGACGGAGGTCGCCGTGAAGGACTGGAAGGAGATCAGTCCGTGCAGGGCGTTGCTTCGCTCGGGCTCGTTGAGGGGCGCCTGGATCTGCTGCCCGCCCCAGGTGTAGGCCCCGTCGCCGATGCGATTGGGCCACGGGGCCACGACCGCGCCGCGGTAGAACTGCATCGGACCCTGCTCGGGATTGCGCACCAGCAGGTCGCGCCCGTCGGCCGTGAGGGATTCGACGATCGCGCCGAGGGAGGAGACCTCCGCGCGGTAGGTCCCGGCGGCGAGGGTGTATAGGGATCCACGGTCGCGGACCCTGGCCCCCTGGGCGGCGTCGGTCCCGTCGATGATCTCGCTGCGGCTCATGCTGTCCTCTCCTGGTCCTGCTGGGGGGTCGGGGTCTTCTGCTCCGGCTCGGGTTGCTGCTCCTCCGGCTCGGGCTCCTCGGGCTCGGGCTCGATCAGCACCACCTCGAGCCGCCGCGGACCGTGGACGCCCTCGACGCGTTCGAGCTCGATGTCGCTGGTGGCGCTCGGGCCGGA
The DNA here is from genome assembly GCF_017876545.1 of Brachybacterium sacelli. Taxonomy (NCBI): domain Bacteria; kingdom Bacillati; phylum Actinomycetota; class Actinomycetes; order Micrococcales; family Dermabacteraceae; genus Brachybacterium; species Brachybacterium sacelli. Next base: position 2,629,700 of record NZ_JAGIOD010000001.1, read on the forward strand.
GACCATGGTCCAGGGCGTGCCCGGGTCGGTGCCCATGCGCTCGATGGCCTTGGGGACACCGAGCACCACCTGCTCGGCGTCGACCACGACGACGTGCCGGTCCGGCACCAGCGAGATCGCCCGTCGCCCGCCGAGTTCGTCGCCGCGCAGCACGAGGGTGCCGGTGAGCGCGATCGCCGTGTGGCAGCCGGTGAGGACCGCATCGATCGCGTCGAGGTCCCGCGGCCCGGCGGTGCCGTCGTCGCGGGTCACCGGGAGATCCAGCGCACCGGTCCAGGTCTCCGGGACGCCGGGCGGTGCGATGACGCCGCGGGCATCGGCGAGCGCCGTGGCGACGGCGGTCGGGGCCTCCGCGGCCGTGGTGCGATGCACGACGGCGGTGTAGTCCTCCAGGCGCTGGACGAGCACGTCACGCACCTTCGCGGGATCCGTGGAGATCTCCTGCTTGTCGTCGGCGCGCTGGTAGGCGCGGGGGACGTCCCCCGCCTCGGTGACCTGGTCGCGGCGGGGCGCCGCGAGAGCGGTGCGCACCCGGGCCAGGATCTCGTCCTTCGCGCTCAGCCCGGGGGTGCGGGCCGGGCGCTGGTCCTCCCAGTCGTTCATGACCGTTCCTCGTCCCGCGAGCCGTCCTCGTCGGAGCCGTTCGGCGCGTCCCCCGGCGTGGCCCCGGCCTCCCCGGCGGCGTTCTTCTCGCGCTCGTCCCACCAGCTGCGGAAGGACCGGCCCGGCTTGGGCAGGTCGCGGTGATCCGTCCATCCGGGCACCAGCGGGACGATCCCCGGCAGCTTCCCGATGTTCTTCCCGGGCAGCACCTTGGACAGCGGACCCGCCGAGCGCACCGCCGTGTCGTAGGCGCGCGGGGAGGACATCAGCGAGCTCGCGCCCTTCATGGCGATGTCCCAGGTCCCGCGGAACTGTCCCTTCGTGTCACGTCGCCCGTCGACGTCCTCGGCGCGCAGGTGAACCAGGATCTTGGGGATGTCGATCTTGACCGGGCACACGTCGTAGCAGGCGCCGCAGAGGCTGGAGGCGTAGGGGAGGGAGGTGCTGGGGTCGTCGGGACCGTTCATCCCCGTCATCTGCGGCGAGAGGATCGCGCCGATGGGCCCCGGATAGGTGGAGCCGTAGGCGTGCCCGCCCGCGCGGGAGTACACGGGGCACACGTTCAGGCAGGCCGAGCAGCGGATGCAGTGCAGGGCGCTGCGCCCCTCGGGGTCCTCGAGCACCGCGCTGCGCCCGTTGTCGAGCAGGACGAGGTGGAACTCCTCGGGACCGTCCCCCTCGGTCACGCCGGTGAACAGCGTGGTGTAGGGGTTCATCCGCTCCCCGGTCGAGGAGCGCGGCAACAGCTGCAGGAACACCTCGAGGTCCTGGAAGGTCGGGACGATCTTCTCGATCCCGACCACGGAGATGAGGGTCTTCGGCAGCGTGAGGCACATCCGCCCGTTGCCCTCGGACTCGACGACCACCATCGTGCCGGTCTCGGCGACGGCGAAGTTCGCCCCGGAGATCGCGACCGAGCCGGGCATGTCGAGGAACTTCTCGCGCAGGAAGCGACGGGCGGCCTCGGCGAGCTCGGCCGGGTGGTCGGTGATCGACTCGTCCAGATCCGGCATCGCCCGCAGGAAGATCTCCCGGATCTGGGCGCGATTGCGGTGGATCGCGGGGACCAGGATGTGCGAGGGGGTGTCCTCGGCGAGCTGCACGATGAGCTCGGCGAGATCGGACTCGAGGGCATGGATCCCGGCGTGCGCGAGGGTCTCGTTCAGGCCGATCTCCTGGGTGGCCATCGATTTGACCTTGAGCACCTCCTCGGCGCCGCGCTCGAGGGCGAGACGGGTGACGATCTCCCCGGCCTCGTCGGCGTCGCGGGCCCAGTGCACCACCCCGCCGGCAGCGGTCACGGACTCCTCGAGCTGCTCGAGCAGCTCCGGGAGGTGATCGGTGACCTGCCATTTCAAGGCGCTGCCGGCGTCGCGCAGCTTCTGCCAGTCGCGCACCTCGCGCACCGCCGAGGCGCGCTTGGTCTGGATGGTGGAGGTGGCGTGGCGGAGATTGCCGCGCAGGGTCTCGTCACCGAGCTCCTCCCGTGCCGCCTCGGGGAAGGAGCGGGACCCGCGCAGGTTCGAGGACGGCGAGGCGTGCTGCGGCCGCACGGACGGGATGCCGAGGTCGACGGTGCTCATGAGGCCCTCCCCAGGATGGTCTCGGACGGGACGAAGGGCTCCTCGCGGGTGGAGGCGAGGATCTGTGCGAGATGGATGACGCGGGGCCCGGCGTCCGAGGTGTCGGTGCGGCGCAGCTTGCCGCCGATGTTCATGAGGCAGGAGGCGTCGCCGGCGACCACGTACTCCGCGCCCGTGGAGACCACGTTGTCCGCCTTGTCGGTGACCATCGCATCGGAGGTGGCGTCGTTCTTCACCGAGAAGGTGCCGCCGAACCCGCAGCAGGCATCGGACTCCGGGAGCTTCTTCACCTCGATGCCCTCGACCCCGCGCAGGAGCTTCACCGGGCGCGGGCCGACCTTGAGCACACGCATCGAGTGGCAGGTGGGGTGGTAGGTGACACTGTGGGGGAAGTAGGCGCCGACGTCGGTCACCTTGAGCACGTCCACCAGCAGCTCGGAGAGCTCGTAGGTCTTCGCCGACACCGCCGCGGCCCGCTCCTCGAGCTCCGCGTCCCCCTCGTGCCGGGCGACCAGCTGATGCTGATCGCGGACGCATCCCGCGCAGGACCCCGAGGGCATCACGATCGCGTCGACCGTCTCCAGGGCCGGTTCGAAGGTGTCCACGAAGCTGCGCACCACCGGAGCCGCCTCGGTGTAATAGCCGGTGTTGGTGTGCATCTGCCCGCAGCAGGTCTGCCGCTTGTCGAACACCACCTCGTGCCCGAGGCGCTCCAGCACGGTCACGGTGGCCCGGGCGACGTCCGGGGCCATCACATCCACCAAGCACGTGGTCATCAGCGAGATTCGCATCCGACGTCCTTCTTCCTGGTTGTCCGGGAGCCGCTGCGGGAGGGAGGGCCGTCGGCGCCGGGTCCCGCAGCGCTCGAGGGGTCAGTGGTGCTCGAGCCCGAGCGCGTCGGCGGTGGCCGCGAGGCTGCGGTGGGCGGCGTCGGGGTCGTCGGACAGGTGCGTGCCCCAGCTCGGCACCATCTCCGCGATGCCCGGGCGCCAGCCCTCGATGCGGTCGGGGAACATGCGCTCGAGCAGTCCCAGCATGATGCTGGTCGCGGTCGAGGCGCCGGGGGAGGCGCCCAGCATGCCGCCGATCGAGCCGTCCTCCGCGGTGATCACCTGGGTGCCGAACTGCAGCACGCCGTGCTTGTCCGCATCGGGGGCGATCACCTGGACGCGCTGGCCTGCGGTGACCTCCTCCCAGTCCTCCAGGTGCGCCGAGGGCATGTACTCCAGCAGCGCCTCGAAGCGCTGGTGCCGGGTCGCGGCGAGCTGGGAGCCGAGGTAGACCATGAGGTCGAGGTTCGGCGGCGCCACGGCCATCATCTGGGTGAGGTTCGAGGGCTTCACCGAGGCGAACAGATCGCTGTAGCGCCCGGACTTGAGGAACTTCGGCGACCAGCCGGCGTAGGGACCGAACATCAGCGAACGGCGACCCCCGACGTATCGGGTGTCGAGGTGGGGGACGCTCATCGGCGGGGCACCGACGGCGGCCTTGCCGTAGACCTTCGCGTCGTGGCGGGAGATCACGTCCGGGTCGGTGCAGCGCAGCCACTGGCCGGAGATCGGGAAGCCGCCGAAGCCACGGATCTCGTCGATGCCCGACTTCTGCAGCAGCGGCAGGGATGCGCCGCCGGCGCCGACGAAGACGAAGGGGGTGCGGATCACCTGGATCGAGTCGTCCGCGACGGATCGCACCATGACGCCCCAGTCGGTCCCCATCCGGCGCAGGTCGATGACCTCGGAGCCGGTCGAGACCGTGGTGCCGACGCGGTCGGCGTGGTCCAGCAGCTGATTGGTCAGCGCCCCGAAGTCGACGTCGGTGCCGTCGGGGGAGTGGGTCGCGGCGATCGTCTCGGTGACCGGTCGGGACTCGGTCACCAGCGGTGCCCATTCGGTCAGCTGCGCATGCTCGGTGGTGAACCCCATGCGGTCGAACAGCGGGTTGGCCGTCAGCGCCTCATGCCGCCGACGCAGGTAGTCGACGTTCTCGATGCCGTGCACGAAGCTCATGTGCGGCACCGAATGGATGAAGGAGGAGGGGTCCCCGATGCGGCCCTTCTCCACCAGGTGCGCCCAGAACTGGCGTGAGACCTGGAACTGTTCGTTGATGGTGATCGCCTTGGCCGGACTCACGGAGCCGTCGACGTCCTGGGGGGTGTAGTTCAGCTCGCACAGGGCGCTGTGGCCGGTGCCGGCGTTGTTCCAGCCGTCGCTGGACTCCAGGCCCAGACGGTCGAGCTTCTCGAGCACCACGACGTTCCAGTCGGGCTCGAGCTCGGCGAGCATCGCGGCCAGCGTGGCGCTCGCGATCCCGCCGCCGATCAGCACCGCATCCGCACGGGTCACGTCCAGGTCTGCCATGTCTCTCCGTTCCAGCTTTCTCGGGCGCGCCCGAGGGGTGCGGCGCGAGATCCTCGCGCGGCCCCGGGCGGTCGTGCCGTCCAGGGTATCCCTGGACGGCCGGGCCTCGGTCAGACGGTCGCGGCCCGAGACCGCTCGAGGTCCTCCAGCAGCAGCTCCGTGCGCCGGCCGAGCAGGCTCGTGGCGAGATCGATCGCGGTCCCGGCGCCGACGAGCACGGCCAGCGGCCACAGGAAGGAGCACAGGGTGAGCCACACGGCGAGCCCCAGGACCAGGGCGATGAAGCGCATCGGCAGAGCCCCGGGCAGGAGGATCGCGAGCCGCCAGGAGACGAGGACGTCCTGCCGGCGCACCCGGGGCACGGTCGTCAGCACGGCGACGCTGAGGGTGGACCACGCCCCGCTCACCACGGCGAGACCGGCCAGCACCATGGACATCGGTCCGCTCGGCGCACCGCCGCCCACGATGATCCAGAGCATCGACGCCGAGCCGAGCTGGACGATCATCAGTGGGAGCATCCGCACGGAGGCGCTGATCAGATGGATCCGGAAGCTCGCCCACATCGTCCCCAGCACTTTCACCTTCGCCCCGTGGCGGGCAGCGATGAAGGCATCGGCCGCTGCGACGCTCGCCGGGGCGACGCCCATGACCAGCAGCCCGAGCAGGCTGAGCAGCGTCCACACGATCGTGACCCGCAGCACCAGATAGACGCGTTCGATCGCCTCGTTCATGTGCATCACCCAGGCGGGGACCTGGGCGGGGCCGGTGGAGGGACGGGAGCTCGACATGGGAGCAGGCTACCCCGCCCCGATGAATCATCCGATGAATCTGTTCCCCAGAGGCCCGATGTCTGATGGGATTGGGCGATGGAACCAGTCCCCGGACGTCCGGCTGCCCCGCCGATGCCTCTCCGACCCACCCCCGAACAGCTGCAGTGGCAGCGCGACGGCTTCGGCGTCTTCTTCCACTTCGGGATTAACACCTTCGCGGGGAAGGAATGGAGCGACGGCACCGTGCCCGCTGAGCTCTTCGACCCCGTCGCGCTCGACGCCGACCAGTGGGTGCGCACCGCACGCGATCTGGGGGCCGTCTACGTCATCCTCACCGCGAAGCACCACGACGGATTCTGCCTCTGGCCGACGGCCACCACCGACTACTCCGTGGCGTCCTCGCCATGGCGCGGGGGGAGCGGGGACGTGGTCGGGGAGCTGGCAGAGGCCTGTCGGCGTCACGGGATGAAGCTCGGCCTGTACCTCTCTCCGTGGGATCGCAATGCACCGCAGTACGAGGATCCGGCCGAGTACGACGAGTTCTACCTCGGGCAGCTGCATGAGCTGTGCACGAACTACGGCGAGCTGCACGAACTGTGGTTCGACGGTGCCGGTTCGGCGGGGCGCGAGTACGCCTGGGACCGGATCGGGGAGGTCATCTCCGAGCTGCAGCCACAGGCCATGGTGTTCAACATGGGACCGGCCACGATCCGCTGGATCGGGAACGAGGACGGCCTGGCCTCCGACCCCGTCGAGTACGTCACCCGATCCACCGATCTCAACCAGTACGATCCCGACGTCGTCGACCATGGGGAGGCCCGCTACCTGCCTCCCGAATGCGATGTCTCCCTGCGCCGCGGCTGGTTCTGGCAGGAGGGGGAGCAGCCCAAGAGCCTCGGGCACCTGTTGGGGATCCACGACCGATCGATCGGCCTGGGAGCGAACCTGCTGCTGAACATCCCCCCGGATCGCGAGGGACGGATCGGCGAGGACGATGAGGTGCGCTGTCGCGAGCTGCGCGCTGCGCTCGATGCCCGGTTCGGTGCTCCTGTCGCAGCGGCCGTCCTGCGGGAGCCGGACGGTCGGGTGCGCCTCGAGATGCCCGCGGATGCGGGAGCCGGCTTCGACCATCTCGAGCTGCGGGAGTGGCTCGAGGACGGTCAGCGCATCACGGGGCACCGGGTCACGACCGAGAGCGGCCGGCTGATCGCCGAGGGAGGCACCGTGGGGGTGCGACGCATCCATCGGCTGGAGGCGCCGGCCAGCGACCGGACCCTCCTCGTCGAGGTGGTCGGTGAGGGCGCCGTCCTCGAGGCGGCGTACGTCCACGACGCCGGCGGTGCTCCCATCCCGCAGCTCGACGAGGCGGACAAGGCGCCCTCGACCGCCCCGGTGGACTGACCGGGGGTCAGGCCTGGTTCGTGTCCGCCTCCGTCAGCACCTCGAGGTACTGGTCGACGCCCGCGTCGGACAGGGAGGACAGGTAGGACTCCCAGTCCGCGTCGGACTCCGGGTCGAGTTCTCCCAGGCACATGCTCGTCGCCCCGCGGACGTAGGCGGCATCGATGTTCGTGCGCAGCTCTCCGACCTGAGCCGCCTGATCCTGGTCGAAGAACGGGGCGATGAACAGAGCCTCCGGTGCCGCCGCATACTTCTCGTACATCTTTCCGGCGCGGTAGAGCATCGGCTCGAAGCTCGTCATCTCGTCGACGGCCTCGCCGTGGCGCACGTCCAGCGCCAGGTTGAACACACCGTGCTCCTCCCAGCCGATGTTCTGCGCCTCCTTCTCCTGGGGGACCTTCTTGTACAGGGCGGGGCCCTCGTCGATCCCCAGGTCCCCCGCCTCGGCCCAGGTCCAGAAGTCGCCCTTCGGCCCCAGGCGCATGGACAGGGTGGACAGCAGCCCCAGCTGGAAGTCCGCCCAGCGGACCAGCGTCTCGGGATCGGCGGTGTCTGCGGGGATCACCAGACCCACCGACCCTGCTCCGGGCTGGTCGTCCCAGGCGATGACGGGGTCGCCACCGGGACCCGCGAAGGGCTGCAGCGGCTCGAACTCGCGGTAGCGAGCCTCCGGATCCGTGTACTCGACATCCACGAAGCTTCCCTGCGAGACGCCCTGGCAGACGCCGAAGCGGCTGCCCGCCTCGTGCATGCCGAGGCGGATCAGCTGATCGGTGGTCTGGGTGAAGGCATTGCGGTCCAGCAATCCCTCGCGCACCAGGTGTGCAGCGGTGCGGAAGACGTCACGCATCGCCGGATCCGTCGGTGTGAAGACGATGGCGTCGCCATCGCGCCGCAGTTGGTTCACCCCCAGGTCGAGGAAGGCCGCGCCGATCAGTCGGAGCGGAAGATCGTCCTTCCCTCCGGACATCGGGCGGATCTCCGGATCGGCCTCCTTCATCCCGCGCAGCATCTGCTCGAACTCCTCGAGCGTCGCGGGCTGTTCGGCGAACCCGGCGGCTTCCCTCGACGGAGTGTGGACCCAGGTGCGGAAGGGGGAGGACTTGCAGTGGTAGCACTGGTTGACCGACGGGAAGGCGTACATGGCGCCGTCGGGCGCCGTCCACGCCTTCCGGAACTCCGGATTCTGGGAGAACACCTCCTGCAGCTGCGGGGCGAAGCGGTCGAACAGCTCGTCCAGGGCGAGGAACAGCCCCTGCTGCCCGTAGACGTACAGCTCCGACTTGGTGAATCCACCCATCCATTCGGGGCCGAGCATCAGCGCGTCGGGGAGTTCCCCGCCGGCGAGGATCGCGTTGACCTTCGGTGCCCCCTCGTCGCCGCGCGGCACCGTGCTGTACGAGACCTTCACCCCGGTCTCCCGCTCGAGAAATGCCGAGAACCAATTGGTGCTCGGGTCGAATCCCGCGAGACTGCGGGTGGTGATCGCGAACGAGGTGCTGCCGTCCCCGAAGGGCTCGCTCTCCCGTGCTCGGGGGCCCACGTATCCCTCGGGATAGGGGACACCGTCGATCTCGGCGCCCAGCCCGACCTCGAGGGCGGCACTGCCCTGCGCGTATTCCACCTGGGGTGCTGCTGTCGATGACGTGCCGTCACCGGAACAGCCGGCCATGGCCGCCCCCACCGGCAGCGCGGTGGCGCCTGCCAGCAGGGCGCGGCGGCTGAGCGGGCCCGAGGTGGGGATCCGGGAGTGCTGTGGGGTCATCGCGTGCTCCTGACGTCGAGGTGCGGGGGAGGAAAGCGGGGGCGGGCGCCGTCGCGCGCCTCAGAAGAGGCCGGCCTTGGCGACCCGCTTCGCGAGCGAGTTCACGGCGACCAGGAGGATCAGCCCGACGACGCTGCGGAACAGACCGATCGCGGTGGCATAGCTGTATTGCGGGATCGGGCTCTTCAGACCGACCTCGTAGACGTAGGTGTCGATCACCTGGGAGGTCGTGAGGTTCAGCGGGTTCTGCATCAGCAGGACCTTCTCGAAGCCGACGCTCATGATCGTCCCGACGCTGAGGATCATCAGCACGATGGCGATCGGGAGGATCGCCGGCACCTCGATGTGCCACATGCGACGCAGCTGTGAGGCACCGTCGACCTTCGCGGCCTCGTGCAGTTCGGGGGGCACAGCGGTCAGAGCCGCGAGGTAGATGATCGCGCTGAATCCTGCGGTCTGCCAGATCCCGGACCACACGTAGGTGTGGCGGAACCAGCCGGGATCGGTGAGGAAGGCCGGTGGGGTGATCTCCAGCAGGTTCAGCGCATGGGGCAGGATCCCGGTGGAGGGGTCGAGCAGCATGACCAGGATGCCGACCACCACGACCACGGAGATGAAGTTCGGCGCATAGGTGATGAGCTGGACGACGCGGGAGAAGTACTTCTGGCGCACCGCGTTCAGCGCGAGGGCGAGGACGATGGGGATCGGGAATCCCGCGATGAGCTCGTAGAAGGCGAGGACCAGCGTGTTGCGCAGCAGGGGCCAGAAGTTGTAGCTCTCCACGAAGCGGGAGATGTGCTTCATCCCCACCCATTCGGAGCCCGTCAGACCGCCGACAGGAGTGAAGTCGCGAAAGGCGATCTGGATCCCGTACATCGGCCAGTACATGAATATCAGGACCCAGATCACGGCCGGCAGCACCAGGAGGTACAGCTGCCAGGAGGTCCGCAGGCGGTGCCGGAGGGAGATCTTCCGCTGCCCGGGCAGGACGACCTTGCGCTTGCGTGTCCGCTTCGGGACGTCCTCGACCCTCAGCTGATCGACGAAGTTGTCGGTGCTCATTGGTGCCTCAACCCTTCAGCGAGCCGATCATCATGCCCTTGACGAAGTGCTTCTGCACGAACGGATAGGCGATGAGCGGAGGGACGGATGCGATGATGATGAGCGCGTACTTCAGCTGGTCCGCGAGCTTCTGCATCGCGGCGATACGGGCGGGATCTGCGTTCGTCATCTCCGAGGGGTCGAAGCTGTTCTCCAGCAGGATGTTCCGCATGACCAGCTGCAGCGGATAGAGCGACTCATCGGTGAGGTAGATGAGCGCGTTGAAGTACGAGTTCCAGGTCGCCACGCCGTACAGCAGCAGGTTCACCGCGATGATCGGCTTGGACAGCGGCAGCACGATCTGGCCGAAGAACCGCAGGTCGCTCGCTCCGTCGATGAGTGAGCACTCCAGCAGCTCGTGAGGGATGGTGGTCTGGAAGAAGGTGCGGGTGACGATCAGCTGCCACACGCTCACGCAGGTGGGCAGGATGATGGACCAGACGGTGTTCAACAGTCCCAGCTGCTGCACCACCAGGTAGGTGGGGATCATGCCGCCGGAGAACATCATCGTCAGGACGAAGAGGATCGTCAGCGCATTGCGGCCCACCAGGTCGCTGCGGGAGAGCGCATAGCCTCCCGTGATCGTCACCGCGGTGCCGATCGTCATCGCGGCGGCGGAGTAGAACAGAGAGTTCAGGAATCCGCGGGGGATCGCGGGGTAGTCGAAGATCGCCTCGTACGCATCGAGGCTGACACCGATCGGCCACAGCCACATCTCCCCCGAGGAGACGGCGCGGGGGTCCGACAGTGACGCGCTGACGATATAGACGAAGGGGTAGATGATCGTCGTGCAGAAGATGATCAGCACGACGATCATGACGACGTTCAGGACCCGGTCCGAAGCCGGTTCCTTGATCCGGCGGGGCCGGGAGGCGGGGGAGGCTCCGGGCCGCCGGCTCGGCGTCGCCTCCTCGTGATGCGAAGGGGATTCGATCACGGCCATCGCTCAGCCGTACTGCTCGTCGTAGGCGGCCTGGCTGATGCTGAGATAGGTGTCCACACCCATGGCCTCGGCCCCGTCGAGGTAGGCATTCCACGCGGCGTCCTCCCCGGCGTCGGCCCGGCCGGTGGCGACGTCGGCCATCAGCTGCTTCACGTGGTCCTCGAGATTGGTGATGATCTCGCCGACCTGCGCGGACTGCTCCATGTCATGGATCAACGGCGGCACACCGATCTCCTCCGGGGTCGCGAAGGGCTCGTTGATCGAGGTCCCGGCGTAGAGGATCGGCTCGATCGACGGGGAGTTCTCCGGAACGGCCTCGGAGTGCCGCTGTGACATCGACTTGTACAGGGGCCCCCACTCGCGCCAGACGCGGTTGGTGAGCTCCGTGCCGGGATCCAGGATCTGGTACACGGCCTGCTGGCCGTCGATCCCCTGCAGCCCTTGGTCCGCCCAGTCCCAGTCCGTGCCCTGCTCGCCACGGGTGAGGGAGATGGTCAGCCCCAGCTCGAACTGATGGTCGGCCCAGCGGATCATCTGCACCGGGTCGGGGCACTGCGGCGTGATGACGAAGTTCGGGTAGCCGTAGGAGAAGTGATCCCACTGGCACGAGCGCACGCCCGCCGGTCCCTCCAGCGGGGGCATGATCTTCATGACCCGGGAGACGTCCTGGGGGTCCGACGGGTCGGCGGCGGCGGCGAAGTGGAAGGTCGAGTATCCGTAGGCCATCCCGAACAGGGGCCCGTCGGCCGCGTCACCCAGCTTCTGGTACTGCTCAGCGGTGTTCGAGAGGATGCCGCGGTCGAGATTCCCCTTCGCGAACTGCTCCTGGATCCAGATCATGCCCTCGCGGAAGGCGGGATCGCGATGAAGCCACTCGATGGTGTCGCCGGCGCGGCGCAGGTGCAGGTCGGGCATCTCGAGGAAGGAGCCCATGAAGAACTGCATCAGCTGCAGCATGGTCTCGGCACTGGCGGTGGTCAGCGCCGAGCCCTGCGGGCGGCCGGACCAGTCACGGAAGGCCTCCATGACCGCCTCGTACTCCTCGAGGGTCTGGGGCACCTCGGCCCCGACCGCCTCGAGCCAGTCGGCGTTGATCCAGGTGCGGACGTTCGCAGCCTTGCAGTGGTAGCAGTCGTTCATCGAGGGCACCGCATAGAGCCGGCCGTCGGGCGAGGAGTACTGCGGGCGCATGTCCGGGAAGGAGCTGAACATGTCCAGGATGTGCGGTGCGTTCTCGTCGATCAGCTTGTCCAGCGGCAGGAAGAGGCCCTGTTGGCCGTAGATGCTGATCTCGGAGAGGGTGAAGATGTCCTGCCCCACCATCATGGCGTCGGGCAGGTCGCCTCCGGCGACGATCGCGTTGACCTTGGTCTTGCCGTCTTCACCGGCGGGAACGGTCACGTACTTCGCGGAGACGCCGGTGGTCTCCTCGAGATGGGTGGAGTAGGAATTGGTCTCGAGATCCATGCCGGGATCGATCTGGGAGAGGATCGTGAACTCTCTCTCACCGTCCCCGAAGGGCTGGAGCTCGCGAGCCCGTGGCCCGACGTAGTCCTCCGGGTAGTTGATGCCCTCGATCTCCGGCGCGAGTTCGTGCTTCAGGCTCGCGCTGCCGGGTTCGTACTCGTCACCTCCGGTGGTCTCATCGGTCGCCTCGTCGCCACCGCCGCAGGCGCTCAGGGCAAGGGGAACCGCGACGGTCGCGGCGCCGGCCGCAGCGCTGCGGCCGAGGAAGGTACGGCGTGCCAGAGGGGTCGTTGACGCCGGCGGAGCATCACGCTGATCGTCCATGTCCACGAAGACTCCTTCGTCCGAGGATGCTGGTGCGGAGAATATGGCATAGATCGGAGGGGTGGGCAAGAGAGAGATCCGATCTCTCGGCGTCATCTCGGGCGCGCTGAACTCATCATCCGGGCCAGGGGAGCCCCGGGTCGGCGTGCTACGTCGGCACGCTGCTGGACACCGCACATCCGATGTCAGGCGCCCAGGTGCGAGGAATCGGCACGATGCTCGGCGGTGGCGTGATCGACAGCGCGTCGGACGCGTGGCGGGCCAGGGAGTGCTCCTTCGAGTCGCGAGATGCGACTACATTCGGTGCGACCAGCAGTGATGCAAGGGGGGCGTGCCGAACCGGCATCCGTGCCGACTGGTACGTGACGTGACAGGGTCGGTCCGGTGGCGAGTGCGGAGAGCCGGCTCTCACCGAGAGATCCGAGGGGTCGATGGCCGGCGGGAGCATCTCCGAACGCCGCGCTGCCCGTGCCGGGAGGCGTCCCGTCGTCTGATGTCTGGCGGATCGGCTGCGGCTCGAGGTTGCTCAAGGATCCGACCTGTCGTAATCTCCTCGGAACATCCGAGGTCTGCGCGACGTGCCTGACCGGCACGGCGCATGCCCCGTTCCAGGAGGAAAGTGCCCATGGCCACGTTCACCTCGCTCGCAGTCCGCGACGTCCGGTTCCCGACCTCGCGCGATCTCGACGGGTCGGACGCGATGAATCCCGATCCCGACTACTCAGCCGCCTACGTCGAACTGCGCACGAGCGACGAGGAGGCGGGCTTCGGACTGGTCTTCACGATCGGTCGTGGCAATGACGTGCAGGCCGCCGCGATCCAGGCGCTGGCCCCTCACGTGCTGGACCGAGACGTCGAGGGCGTTCTCGGTGACCTCGGCGCTTTCTCCCGGGCCCTGATCGAGGACTCGCAGCTGCGCTGGCTGGGTCCTGAGAAGGGCGTGATGCACATGGCGATCGGCGCGCTGGTCAACGCGGCCTGGGATCTGCGGGCGCGACGCGAGGACAAGCCGCTGTGGCTGCTGCTGGCGGAGCTCGCGCCGGAGGAGATCGTCGACCTCGTCGACTTTCGGTACCTCACCGACGCCCTGACGCGCCAGGAGGCGCTCGAGATCCTGCGGCGCGCGGAGCCCGGCAAGGCGGAGCGCATCGCGGCCCTGCGCACTCGCGGGATCCCTGCCTACACCACGACCCCCGGCTGGCTCGGGTACAGCGACGAGAAGCTCGCCCAGCTCCTCGTGGAGGCCCGCGCGGAAGGATTCGCCATGGTCAAGCTCAAGGTCGGGGGCGACGTCGAGGACGACGTGCGGCGCATGGCGATCGCGCGCCGGGTGCTGGGGGAGGACGTCCCCATCGCGATGGACGCGAACCAGCGCTGGGACGTGGACGAGGCCATCGCCTGGCTCCAGCGGCTGGCCCCCTACCGGCCCGCCTGGATCGAGGAGCCGACGAGCCCCGACGACGTCCTCGCCCACGCGGCGATCCGGAAGGCCGTCGCGCCGCTGCCGGTCGCGACGGGGGAGCAGGTGCAGAATCGGATCATCGCCAAGCAGCTGATGCAGGCCGGGGCGATCGATGTGTTCCAGCTCGATGCCGCCCGCGTGGGAGGGGTCAACGAGAACATCGCGATCCTGCTGCTGGCCGCGAAGTTCGAGATCCCCGTGTGCCCGCATGCAGGAGGCGTCGGCCTGTGTGAACTGGTCCAGCACTACGCCTTCTTCGATGCCGCCGCGGTCAGCGCGGAGCACCCCCGTCGCTACATCGAGTACGTCGACCACCTCCATGAGCACTTCGAGACTCCGGTCTCGATCCTCGACGGTGCCTATCAGGCACCGATGACGGCAGGCTCCGGCGCCCGCATCCACCCCTCGACGGTCGACTCGCACCTGTACCCCACCGGTCCGGTCTGGACGGAGGAGATCCATGTCCCGGTCGCCTGAGACCACTGCCCCGAGCGCCGGTGCGTCCGCCTGGTTCGACCAGGCACGGTTCGGCCTGTTCGTGCATTTCGGGCTCTATGCGATCCCGGCCCGCCACGAGTGGAGCATGACCCGCGAGCGACGAAGCCCCGAGGACTACGAACGCTACGCGGAGCTGTTCGACCCGGACCGCTTCGACGCACGTCTGATCGCGCGCACCGCTCGTGCGGCCGGAATGCGCTATGCGGTCCTGACCACCAAGCACCACGAGGGCTTCTGCCTGTACGACAGCGCGCTGACCGAATACACCTCGGTGCACGCCTGCGGGCGAGATCTGGTGCGCGAGTTCGTCGAGGCGCTGCGCGAGGAAGGGCTGCGGGTCGGCTTCTACCACTCCCTGATCGACTGGCATCATCCTCAGTTCCCGATCGACTCGGTGCACCCGCTCCGCGATCGGGAGGACGTCGCGGAGCTGAACGCCGACCGTGACATCGCCCGCTACCGTGCCTACCTGCACGGCCAGGTCCGGGAGCTGCTGACCGGGTACGGAGAGGTCGACTACCTGTTCTTCGACTTCACGTACCCCGGGGAGAACGGCAAGGGGCCCGAGGACTGGGACTCCGAGGGTCTGCTGGCCATGGTGCGCGAGCTCCAGCCGGGATGCGTGGTCAACGATCGACTCGGTATCCCGGCGGACCTGGTCACCCCGGAGCAGTACCAGCCCGCCGAGCCGATGCGGGACGATCAGGGTGAGCTGGAGCGCTGGGAGGCGTGCCAGACGACCAACGGCTCCTGGGGCTACGACCGGGACAACCTCGAGTTCAAATCCTCCGACCTCCTCCTGCGGATGCTGGTGGACACCGTCGGCAAGGGCGGAAACATGCTGCTGAACATCGGCCCCGACGGACGGGGCGGCCTGCGGCGGGAGGACACGGATTCGCTGGCGGACCTCGGGCGCTGGATGGACCTTCATCACGACTCCGTGCACGGCGCAGGTCCGGTCGATCCGTCCTCGGGGATCCAGGCGCCGCCCGGGACGCTGATGACGCAGCGCGGGGACCGTCTCTACATCCACCTGACCGCGTGGCCGCTCACGCACCTGCACGTGCGTGGCCTCGCCGGGTCGGTGCGTTTCGCCCGCCTGCTGAACGACGGGTCGGAGATCGCCTTCTCCACCCTCGACCCGGGCCGGAAGGGCAGCCACACCACCGTCGACGGGATCAGCGCGGACACCGTGACCTTCACCCTGCCGATCTCCCGCCCCGACGTGCTCCTGCCGGTCCTCGAGGTGCGCCTGCGCGCCGGGACGACGGGGGCGGGATCCTGAGCGCCGTGGCGCCGCGCGGGGCACGGTCCGATCCGACCGGGGACGATCCGCAGACCGCTCTCGGCCGCCGTCGTCGGCGCATCCCTCAGCGCCTTCCCGCTCTCGGCTTCGGTGCCGCCCAGCTGGGCAATCTCTACCGGGTCACCACCGACGAGGAGGCGCGCGGGGCCGTGGAGGCCGCCTGGGACGGCGGCATCCGCCTGTTCGACACCGCCCCGCACTACGGGGTCGGCACCAGCGAACGTCGGCTCGGCGCGCTGCTGGCCGCCCACCCTCGCGAGGAATACCTGCTCTCGACGAAGGTGGGAAGGCTCCTGGTGCCCGGCCCCGGCGGCGGGGATGACACGGCCCACGGGTTCTCGGTCCCGGACACCCGCCGGCGCGTGTGGGACATGAGCGCCGAGGGGATCCGTCGCAGCCACGCCGAGTCGCTCGAGCGCCTCGGCGTGGACCGGGTGGACGTGCTCTACCTGCACGACCCCGAGGAGGGCCCCACCGAGCAGGCCTTCGCCGAGGCGCTTCCCACCCTCGCGGCGATGCGTGAGGAGGGTCTGATCAGTCATGTCGGCGTCGGGTCGAAGGACGTCGGCGTGCTCCTGCGGGCCGTGCGCACCGGAGAGCTCGACGTGATCATGCTGTCCGGGCGGTACACCCTGCTCGAACAGCCCGCCGCCGAGCAGCTGCTGCCGGCCTGCCTCGAGCGGGGAGTCGAGGTGGTCGCGGTCTCCGTGTTCAACTCCGGGATCCTCTCGCGCCCCGAGGTGCCCGAGGACGCGATGTACGAGTACGCCGGCGCACCGTCCGAGCTCCTGGAGCGTGCCCGGGCCCTCGCCGCGCTCGCCGCCGAGCACGGGGTCGAGCTCCCGGACCTCGCCGTCGGCTACCCGCTGCGCCACCCGGCGGTCTCCTCGGTGGTCCTCGGCATGCGCACCGCGGACCAGGTGCGCCAGAACCTCGAGCGGGCAGCCCGCGAGATCCCCGAGGAGCTCTGGGACCAGATCGATGCCTGAGGCGATCACCGATACCCACCTGCACCTGTGGGACCGCAGCGGCGGCGGCTATCGATGGCTCGAGGGGGCGGCGGAGGCCCTGCGCCGCGACGCCCGCTGGGAGGAGGCCGCACCTCAGCACGCCGCGCTCGGCGTTCGGCGCGTGGTCCTGGTGCAGGCCGACGACACGCTCGAGGACACCGGTGCGATGCAGGAGGCCGCGGCCCGCATCGAAGCGGGTCCCGGACCTGTCCGATGCGCCGACGTGGTCGGCTGGCTGCCACTGGGGGACCCCGCCCGCACCGCCGAGCTGCTGGCCGACGCGCATGCGATGCGGCACGTCGTCGGGGTGCGCCACCTGATCCACGACGAGCCGGACCCGGGTTTCCTGGACCGTCGGGAGGTTCGCGAGAGCCTGGCCCTGCTCGCCGCCCACGGGCTCCCGCTCGACGTGCCCGACGCTTTCCCCCGTCACCTCGACCAGGCAGTCCGCGTCGGCCGCGAGGTCGACTCCCTGGTGGTGGTGCTGGACCATCTCGGCAAGCCCCCGTTGGGCGATGCCGCGGCGATGGAGCGCTGGGAACGGTCCCTCCGCGCCCTCGCCGGTCAGGGGACCAGCATCGCCAAGCTGTCCGGACTCGCCACCAGCGGCGCCGGAGACGCGGCGCCGACGGACCTGCGCCGGGCAGTTGCACTGGCCGGGGAGGTGTTCGGACCCCGCCGGCTGATGTTCGGCAGCGACTGGCCGATCGCCCCGGCCGCCTTCGATCTCGCCTCCGGAACCGCCGGCCTGATGACCCTGCTGGAGGAGCTGCCTGCCGCGGACCGCGGTGAGATCCTGCACGGCACCGCCGAGCGCGTGTACCGCCGGCTCATCACCTGATCCCTGCCGTGCTCAGTCGAGCGCGGCGCTCTTGAGGACCCAGCTCTCGACGCCCCCGATGTGCGCGGCGGCGTGCACCCGCGCGAGATCCCCGCGTCCGCTGCGCAGCGCATCGAGGATCCGGCGGTGCTCGGCGAGAGTGGAGTCCACGGCGGAGTCCTCGGTGAGTCCGCGCCACACCCGGGCCCGCGCCGTGGCACTGGCGAGCCCCTCGAGCATCGAGGAGAGATAGGCGTTGGGGCAGCGGCTGGTGATCAGCTGATGGAAGTCGATGTCCGCCTGCACCAGCTCCTCGACGCTGGAGTGCTCGGACAGATCGACCATCAGCTGCTCGAGACGGGCGAAGTCGTGCTCGCTCAGATGGGAGCAGGCCTGCTCCACCGCCGTGGGCTCGAGCAGCCGGCGCACCTCGAGGATCTGCTCCTCACCGGATCCGTGATGCAGATCGAGGATGAACCCGAGCGACTCGACCAGCAGGCTCGGCGCGAGCGAGGTGACATAGGTGCCATCGCCCTGGCGCACGTCCAGCACGCGGATCACCGACAGCGCCTTGACGGCCTCGCGCAATGAGTTGCGGCTCACCCCGATCCGCTCGGCCAACTCCTTCTCCGGGGGCAGGCGGTCGGCGGGGCCGAGCTCGCCGTCGATGATCATCTGCTTGATCGCGTCGATCGCACGGTCCGTCACGGCATGCGGTGCTGGCATGGCGTCCCACTCCTCGCTGGACCGGCGAAGGTGCCGGTCATCACGTGATCGATGCTAGTTCACGACCCCGGCCCACCGGGGCGGGACCCGCCGGTCCGTCGTACGACGGCCATTGCGTCCCGCCGCAGCGGACGGAAGACATCACACGCGTGCCACAGCCACAGCCGCTGGAACCTCCACCACGCCACTACGGAGCCCCGACGGCGACCCGTCCGCGCCGTCCGGCTCCCACCGCGGGGCGCCCGGTCACGCCCGCGGCGAACAGGCGGTGAATCCGCGCCGATCGCGCGTAGTCTCGATCCATCACCACCACCGGACGGGGGAGGACCATGTTCGAACGCTTCACAGATCGCGCCCGTCGCGTCGTCGTCCTGGCACAGGACGAAGCACGGCTGCTGAACCACAACTACATCGGCACCGAGCACATTCTGCTGGGGCTCATCCACGAGGCCGAGGGAGTCGGAGCGAAGGCCCTCGAGGCCCTCGGCGTGACCCTCGATGCCGTGCGCGAGCAGGTGCGCGACATCATCGGAGAGGGCAATCAGACCCCCAGCGGCCACATCCCCTTCACGCCCCGCGCGAAGAAGGTCCTCGAGCTGAGCCTGCGAGAGGCGCTGCAGCTGGGACACAACTACATCGGCACCGAGCACATCCTACTGGGCCTGCTGCGCGAGGGAGAGGGCACCGCCGTCAAGGTGCTCTCCCGCCTCAAGGCCGAGCCGTCGGCCGTGCGCCAGGAGGTCATCGAGCGCCTGTCGGGCTACCAGGGCAAGGAGCCGGCCACCTCCGGCGGGCCCTCCGAGGGTCAGCCCTCCGGCTCGCTCGTGCTCGACCAGTTCGGCCGCAACCTCACCCAGGCCGCCCGCGAGGGCAAGCTCGACCCGGTCATCGGGCGCGAGCACGAGGCCGAGCGGGTCATGCAGGTGCTCTCGCGCCGCACCAAGAACAACCCGGTGCTGATCGGCGAGCCCGGCGTCGGCAAGACCGCCGTCGTCGAGGGACTGGCCGAGGCCATCGTGGCCGAGGTCGTCCCCGAGACGCTCAAGGACAAGCAGCTCTACACCCTCGACCTCGGCTCCCTGGTCGCCGGCTCCCGCTACCGCGGCGACTTCGAGGAGCGCCTGAAGAAGGTGCTCAAGGAGATCCGCACCCGCGGCGACATCATCCTGTTCATCGACGAGATCCACACCCTCGTCGGGGCGGGTGCCGCCGAGGGCGCGATCGACGCCGCCAGCATCCTCAAGCCGATGCTGGCCCGCGGAGAGCTGCAGACCATCGGTGCCACCACGCTCGAGGAGTACCGCAAGCACATCGAGAAGGACGCCGCTCTCGAGCGCCGCTTCCAGCCGATCCAGGTGGATCAGCCCTCGGTGACGCTCACGGTGGAGATCCTCAAGGGCCTGCGCGACAAGTACGAGGCGCACCACCGGGTGACCATCACCGATTCCGCCCTCGTGGCCGCGGCGAACCTTGCCGACCGCTACGTCAACGACCGTTTCCTGCCGGACAAGGCGATCGACCTGATCGACGAGGCCGGTGCCCGGCTGCGCATCCGCCGCCTCACCGCGCCGCCCGAGCTCAAGGAGTTCGACGCCCGCATCGAGACCGCGCGCATGAAGAAGGAGGAGGCGATCGACGGGCAGGACTTCGAGCTCGCCGCTTCCCTGCGCGACGAGGAGCAGCAGCTCAAGTCCGAGCGCGAGGAGAAGGAGAAGGCCTGGCGCCACGGTGAGACCGACGCGGTGACCACGGTCTCCGAAGAGGTCATCGCCGAGGTGCTGGCCGCTTCCACGGGCATCCCGATCGTCAAGCTCACCGAGGAGGAGTCCTCGCGGCTGCTCCACATGGAGGACGAGCTGCACAAGCGCGTCATCGGCCAGAACGAGGCCATCCGGGCGCTGTCCCAGGCCATCCGTCGTACCCGCGCCGGGCTCAAGGACCCCAAGCGTCCCGGTGGTTCGTTCATCTTCGCCGGCTCCACCGGCGTCGGCAAGACCGAGCTGGCCAAGGCGCTCGCGGAGTTCCTCTTCGGCGACGAGGAAGCCCTCATCCAGCTGGACATGTCCGAGTTCGGCGAGAAGCACACGGCCTCCCGCCTGTTCGGCTCGCCTCCCGGTTACGTCGGCTACGACGAGGGCGGCCAGCTCACCGAGAAGGTGCGGCGCAAGCCGTTCTCCGTGGTGCTGTTCGACGAGGTGGAGAAGGCCCACGTGGACATCTTCAACTCGCTGCTGCAGATCCTCGAGGACGGCCGGCTCACGGATTCCCAGGGTCGCATCGTCGACTTCAAGAACACCGTGATCATCATGACCACCAACCTCGGCACCCGGGACATCGCCAAGGGCGTCTCCCTGGGCTTCACCGCGGGCGGCGACCTGAATACGGACTACGACCGGATGAAGGCGAAGGTCCACGAGGAGCTCAAGCAGCACTTCAAGCCGGAGTTCCTCAACCGTGTCGACGACACGGTGGTCTTCCCGCAGCTGTCGCAGACGGAGATCATGCAGATCGTCGACCTGATGATCGGCAAGCTGTCCGGGCGTCTGGCCGAGAAGGACATGACGATCGAGCTCACCGAGAAGGCCAGGGCGCTGCTGGCCGAGAAGGGCTACGACCCGGTCCTCGGCGCACGTCCCCTGCGTCGCACCATCCAGCGCGACATCGAGGACGTCCTGTCTGAGAAGATCCTGTTCGGCCAGGTCCACGTGGGCGATACGATCATCGTCGACGCGGAGGGTGAGGGTCTGCTCGGCGAGCTGACCTTCAGCCGACGCGGCGCGAGCGGCGAGCTCGAGACCATCACCGAGACGGTCGATGTCGAATCGATGACGCAGGCCCGTGCCGACGAGATGACCCGCCCCGACGGCGCGTCAGCTCCGGACACGGACAGCGCGGAGGCCAGCGCCTCCTGAGCGATTCGAGCCGGTCCCGCCACAGCGGCGGGGCCGGCTCGTCCGCTTCGTGGCTGGTGTCCGGACGCTCCCGCGAACGACCGTGGCCGGGACGCTCCCGGGCACGATGCCCGTGACGGCATCGGGCACGCAGCACCTGCCCGGCGGCGGAGCCGGGCCCTATCCCGAGGAATCGGAGGAGAGGACGCATGGGCGGATCCATCGACTGGCTGCTGTCCCTGACCGGTCAGATCGAGGGCTGGATCATGGGCGTCGCCGATGCCTGGTGGATCTACCTGGTCGTCTACGGCTTCGCCGCCTTCGACGGCTTCTTCCCGACGGTTCCCAGCGAATCGACCATCGTCACCCTCTCCTCCCTGTGGTCCTCCTCGGGGCGCCCCTACATCCTCCTGATCGGCCTCGCCGCCTGGATGGGCGCCTGGACCGGCGACAACATGGGCTACTGGCTGGGCAGCAAGATCGGCTGGGAGCGCTTCAAGTTCTTGCGCGAGGGCAAAGGGCGCCGCGCTGTCGAGGCAGCCGACCGCGGCCTCCAGCGCCGCGCCCTGCTGTTCCTGATGACCGCCCGCTACATTCCCTTCGGCCGCACCGCGGTGAACCTGGTCGCGGGAGCGGTGCACTACCCCCACAAGGAGTTCTGGCCGCGTTCGCTGCTGTCCACCTTCGTGTGGGCCGTGTACTCCTGCGCGATCGGGGCCGTCGCCGGAGCCTGGTTCGGCGAGCACCACCTGCTCGCGATCACCGTCGCCCTGGTCGCGGCCGTCGTGCTCGCGCTCATCGTGGAGCGGCTGATCGCTGCCATGCACCGGATGCTGGACCGCCGGGCCGAGCGTCGTGGCGAGATCGTCACGGACCGCCTGGGCGTCGACGGATCCTCCGAGGAGGGTGACGAGGAGCGCGACGGCGAGGACGCGCCCGTCCGCCCCACGGAGGCCGACGCCGAGGGTCACCGCGCCGACGCGCCCGGGACCGACCAGGAGGACGAGGACGGCGAGAGCGCGGACGACTCCACGTCGCTCGCCTCCCAGGGACAGGACAGCCCCGCATGAGCATCGTCATCCGCCCCGCCGTGCCCGCCGATGTGCGAGGGATCAATCGGCTCGTCGAGCCCATGACCCACACCGGCATCCTGCTGGGCAAGGACCTGGTCTCCTATTACGAGGCGGTGCAGGAGTTCCTCGTCGCCGTCGAGGACGACGGAGCCGTCGTGGGCTGCGGCGCTCTCCACGTCATGTGGGAGGACCTCGCCGAGGTGCGCACCCTCGCCGTCGGCGATGACCAGCGAGGCAGCGGGCTGGGCCACCAGATGCTGGTCGCCCTGCTGGAGCGCGCGGTCCAGCTCGGGCTGAGCCGGGTCTTCTGCCTGACCTTCGAGGTCGAGTTCTTCTCCCGCCACGGCTTCGAGGTGATGGCCGACGAGGTGGATCCCGAGGTCTACAACCAGCTGCTGCGGTCTCCCGACGAGGGCATCGCCGAGTTCCTCGACCTCGCCCGCGTCAAACCCAACACCCTCGGCAACACCCGCATGCTCAAAGCGCTCGGCACCCAGGACGCGGCGGTCGGACGCGAGGACGGGGTCGGCGGCCGAACTCGGTGAGCGGCCGGACGGCAGGACGCAGCAGGTGGTCGGCCGACTCGTCGGCCCTGGGGCCCTGCCGGCCCGTTCGGCTCAGGGCAGGCGCAGCCGCTCTCCTGCGTGCACCGCGAGTCCGTCCGCGACCAGCGTCGCCGTGCAGCGCTCGACGCGCGCGGGATCCGCGGGATCCAGGGCGAGCAGGTCGGTGACGGCCGCCTCGCCGTCGCGACGGAGCACGGCCATGATCTTCCCGCGCATCTGACGGTCGGTGCCCTCGAAGGCCTGCCGGCGGCGGGTGCCCTCGGCGGCGGCAGGCCGGCCTGCGGCGAACCAGGCGCAGCCGCTCTTCGCCAGTGGGCATCGGGCGCACTGCGGGGAGCGGGCCGTGCACACCAGAGCGCCCAGCTCCATGACCGCCTGGTTCCAGGCGACGGAGCGCTCGCGGTCGGTGGGGAGGCTGCGGGTGGCCAGGGCGCGCTCAGCCGCGGAATACGAGGCGTCGGGCAGGGCACGGCCGCGCACGCTGCGGGCGAGCACCCGCCGGATGTTCGTGTCGACCACCACGGCGCGGCCGTGGTGGGCGAAGGCGGTGACGGCGGCGGCCGTGTACTCACCGATGCCGGGCAGGGAACGCAGCGCGTCGAGACCGCGGGGGACCTCCCCGCCGTGCTCGCGCACGATGGCGCGTGCGCACTCCTGCAGGCGCAGCGCGCGACGGGGGTACCCGAGGCGGTCCCAGCGGCGCAGCACCTCGGCGGTCGGTGCGTCCGCGAGATCCGCGGGGGTCGGCCAGTGCTCCAGCCAGTCGTGCCAGCGGGGGAGGACCCGGACCACCGGGGTCTGCTGGAGCATGACCTCGGAGACCAGGATCGCCCAGGCAGAGGTGCCCGGACGGCGCCACGGCAGGTCGCGGCCCTGGACGGCGAACCAGTCGATCACCGTGTCGACCACGTCCTCAGCCGCTCGTTCCCGAGGGGCGGCGCAGTCACGACCGACGCGGGACGGGACCTTCAGGTCCCGCCCCGCGTCGCAGTGGTGGGGTGCCGCGGCACCCCGGATTCCGCTCAGGCCTGCGGCCCTGCCTGGGGGTCGGAGGTCTGATCGCGCTGCGCCGTCAGGGCGTCGCGGATCTCGGTGAGGAGCACGATGTCCTCGGACTCGGCGGTCTCCTCCTCCTCGGGGAGGCCGCGGCGCCTGCGGTCCGCCTTACGCGCCTGGGAGATCGGCAGGACGAAGACGAAGTACACGACCGCCGCGGTGATGAGGAAGGCGATGACAGCGGAGAGGATCGCTCCGATATCGACGCGGGTCGACTCGTTGGTGATCAGGAAGGCGAGGCCATGGACATTGCCCCCGCCGAAGATGTTGATGACGGGCTGGATCAGATTGTCCACGAAGGCGCTGATCAGAGCGGTGAAAGCGGAGCCGATGACGACACCGACCGCGAGGTCGATGACGTTGCCCTGCATGATGAAGTCCTTGAAACCCTTCATGGGTCATCCTTACTGGGATCTGGGATCGGGATCATGTCACCGAGGCGACACCAGGGGACTGTAGCTGACGATCGAGACCGTGACCCAGCCCTCCCGCACAGCGTGGGCGACTTCTCGGGTGCGCGACCGCTCGACGGAGACCAGAACGTGCGCCGTCCCGGACGGGCTCTGTCCGATCATCGCGTCCGCATCCTCCGACTCCGGGGGCTCCACGACGACGGCAGGGACCGCGGCGACGGAGGAGGCGTCGAGGCCCGAGGTGAGGAGGTCGAGATGCGCCCCGGGGGCCAGGCGGGGGACCAGCGCCGCGGGCACGGGCAGCGCCATCAACGCGGAGTCCTCGGGGATCGCGGCGGCGCCGGCTGCGACGAGGAGGCCCGGTAGGAGAGGTGTCCCGGCCGGGACCCGGAGGGCGACCTCTCGTCCCACCAGCTGCGCCGGGGAGCTCACGACTCCCGGGGGCGCGAGCTCGTCGGCGACCCGCACCGTGCGCAGATGCTGCTCCGCCAGGACGGTTCCGGGCTCCAGGTCGACCGCGGCGGCCACCACCGTGGTGCCCCGGACGCTCGGGGGCAGCAGAGGGGGCGCGAGCACGGCGACGCCCAGTGCGAGCGCGAGCACGACGAGAGTGCGGCGGCGACGGCGCAGGGCACGCCGCCAGGTGGGGAGCTGTGCGCGGATCCGGGAGAGCATGCGCCTGAATCTAGGCGGCGACCCGCCCCTCCGCCGGCCGCGGACAGGTCATGTGGATGACGGCCTGTTGTGGAGGACGCACCACGACGTGAACACGCGGGCGCCCGGTCACACCTGCCAGGAGCGCGCCCGGCCGATACGGGCCCACAAGGTGCTCGCCGGGCTCGAGCGCGCCCGGCGGGATCGACTCGGCTCGGATCAAACCCTCGCCGGCGAAGGGGACGGAGAGGTCAGGAGGCCGCCGCGGCCGCCGGCTGCGCGCTCGAGGAGGAGCCGGCGGAGGAATCGCTGGAGGAGGACCCACTGCTGGAGGAGTCGCCGGAGGGTGAGGAGCTCGCGTCGGAACTGCTCGAGGACGCACCGTCGGCGGTCGAGGAGGCGCCGTTCGCGGTGGAGGACGAGGAGGCGCCGGAGCTCGCGGAGTCGGTGGAGTAGAAACCGGAACCCTTGAAGACGATGCCCACGGAGTCGAAGACCTTCCGCAGAGCGTCCTGCGTGCACTCGGGGCAGGTCAGCAGCGAGTCCTCGCTGAAGCTCTGGTACTGCTCGAACCGATGCCCGCAGCTCTTGCAGGCGTAGACATAGGTGGGCACGAGGCGTCCTCCGGGATCTTCTGTCAGCGCGGTCGCGTCCGCGGCCGGAGCGATTCTACGTCCTTTCCCACCGGGCGCGGGGTTCAGGAGACGTCGATCGTGACCAAGCGGACGAGCGCGTCGGCCGTGAGGACGGCGGGGATCGGCACATCGTGCTCGCCGCGGGGCAGTGCTCCCACCTCGAGCAGCTCGTCGGGATGGATCACGGAGACCACGCGCGTGCCGTCGCCCACCCCGGCCAATGCCCGGTCGTAATAGCCGGCGCCGTGCCCGATCCGGGTCCCCGAGCGGTCCACGGCCACCGCCGGAGTGAGCACCAGGAGGGCCCGCGAGAGCGCGTCGGGTCCGAGATGCTCCCCCTCGGGCTCCCGGCCGAAGCCGCGTCCCGGGGAGTCGACGAAGGGGGAGTGGCCGTCCCAGGCGATCCACTCGAGCCGGCGGCCGGCAGCTGCCGGGAAGATCAGTCGGGCACCGAGTCCGGCGAGCTCGCGGGCCAGGGGCATGACGTCCGCCTCGACGGGGGTGGGATGGTAGGCCGCCACCAGCGGTGCCTCGCCCCCGGTCTCGACGGCGGAGCGCACGAGCGCCCGGAGCGGCGCGGCGCGACCGAGGAGCTGCTGCGCTTCCCGGGACCGGCGCGCGGCGCCCGCCTCGCCCGCGTAGGTCTGCGCGCGGCGCGCCCTCAGCCCTGCGCGCAGGTCCTGCTTGCGAGCCCTCATCGCCGCGGTGTCCATGACCCCAGGCTCTCACGCGGAGCGCCTGCGCACCCGCGGGATCGGCATCCGTCTACGATGACGCGATGGTTCACGTCTGGCCGCTCACCCTGCGCGACGGGGAGCTCACCCTGCGGCCCCTGCGTCTGCGGGACCGCTCCGAGTTCGAGCGCCTGCGCGAGCGGAACCGGGACTGGCTGCGCCCGTGGGACGCGACCGACCCCGAGCGTGACGCCCGTCAGCTGCCCTTCACCGCCCTGCGTCGGTGGAACGAGCAGCAGGCGCGGCACGGCTGGTACCTGCCGCTCACGATCACCGTCGGCGGTCGACTGGCGGGGCAGATCACGGCGGGCCCGATCCAGTACGGGGCGCTGCGCTCGACGGTGCTGGGCTACTGGGTCGACCACGAGCGGGCCGGGGCCGGCCTGGTCCCGCGAGCGGCGGCGCTGGTCATCGACCACCTCTTCGCCGAGATGGGGCTCCACCGGATCGAGGTCACGGTGCGGCCGGAGAACACGGCGAGCTTGCGCGTGGTCGAGAAGCTGCACCTGCGTCCCGAGGGCCTGCGGCGCTCGGCGATCCACGTCGACGGTGGATGGCGGGACCATCTGGTCTTCGCGCTCACGGCCGAGGAAGTCGTCACGGGCGCGGACGGCCACGGAGTGCTCGCGCGGCTGAATCGAGAGTTCCCTCCCGACACGCCCATGGGGTGACCAGGGAAATCACATCGGTGTCATTACTGTATCGGTGTGGAGTCGATCAACCTCGGAGCCGTTCTCTTCGGCCTTCTGCTGCTGCTGTGGGTGGCTTACGCCCTGCCGCGCACCGCGCGCCGGCGCGACCTGATGGGTCGCGCCCGTGCCGCCGAGCTCACCGAGATGACCTCGGAGGCCCGGGACCTGTCCGAGGCCGTCCACACCCGCCGCTCCTCCCGTGAGGTGAATGCCGCCATGTCCCAGGACCGCCTGCTCCTGCGCCCCGCCGACCCCACCAGCCGTCCCCGCTTCGATGCCGTGCCCGGAACCCGCATCGACGTCCTCGAGGCGAGGGCGCGCTCGCGACGGCTGATGCGGACCGTCCTGGCGCTGCTGGCCGTGGGCACCGTGGCCCTCATCGGCCTTGCGCTCGCCCAGGTCATCGCCTGGTGGGTGCCGCTGATCGCGGTCGCCGGCCTGTCTGTGTATCTCGTCGGCCTGCGGCGCGCCGAGCTCGAGCGTCGGGCACGCACCACTCGTGCCGCCACCCGTGCTCGCCGGTCGCGGGCCGAGCGGGAGACCGCCCGTCGGGCCACCGCGACCACGGCCGCAGAGCCTGCCGCGGAGCCGCCCCTCGCGCATGCTCCGTCGGATGAGCCCGCTCAGCGCGAGTCCCTCGACTCCACCACCGAGCGCGCGGCCCACCAGGTCGCCGCGCCCGGCGAGTGGATGCCGCGGCCGGTCCCGCGCCCCACCTACGCCCTGCACGGCGAGGTCGAGGATCTCGCCACCCGTCACGCCGCCCACCGCCAGAGCATGCAGCCCACGCCCGTCCCGCTCGAGAGCGAGGGGGTCGAGGAGCTCGAGGCGGCCGACGAGGCCTACGCTCCCGCACAGGACCTGCAGCTCGACGAGGTCCTCGCCCGTCGCCGGGCCTGAGATGAGCGAGTCGGCCCGCCTGGCGGCTGTCGAACGGACCCTCGCTCGCGAGGGCTGGGTCGAGCGGCCGATGGCCGTGCTCGACCTGGACGCCTTCGACGCGAACCTCTCGGAGCTGGCAGGGCGCGCCGGCGGCACCCCGATCCGGGTCGCCTCGAAGTCCCTGCGGGTGCGCGCCCTGCTGGAGCGGGCGCTGGCGCACCCCGGGTATCGGGGAGTGCTCGCCTACACGCTGCCCGAGGCCCTGTGGCTGTCGGGACACGGGTTCGACGACCTCGTCGTCGCCTACCCCACGGCCGAGCGCGGGGCGCTGCGCCGGCTGATGCTCGATCCTCCCGCGCTCGAGGCGATCACCCTGATGGTGGACGAGGTGGCTCAGCTCGATCTCCTCCTCGAGGCCACCGCGGGACTGCGCGACGTTGCGCGGCCGATCCGCCTCGCGCTCGAGCTCGACGTCTCCTTCGCGCCGCTGCCCGGTGTCCGCTTCGGCGCCCACCGCTCCCCGGTGCGCCACCCCGAGCAGGCCCGTGAGCTCGCCCGGGAGATCGCTCGTCGTCCGGGACTCGAGCTCGTCGGCCTGATGGCCTATGAGGGGCACATCGCCGGGGTCACCGATGCGGCCCGCACCCCCTACGGTGCGGCAGTGCGCGCCATGAAGGCGCTCTCGCGTCCCGACATCGCGGCCCGCCGCGAGGAGGCGGTCGCCGCCGTGCGTGAGGTCGCTGACCTCGAGTTCGTCAACGGCGGCGGCACCGGCTCGATCGAGTCCACAGGCGCCGAGGCCGCCGTCACCGAGATCGCGGCCGGCTCCGGACTGATCGGACCGGGCCTGTTCGACCGCTATCGCGACTTCCGTCCCCGCCCTGCGCTCCATCTCGGGTTCTCCGTCGTCCGACGTCCCGCGCGCGAGGTCGCCACTGTGCTCGGTGGCGGCTGGATCGCCAGCGGCGTGCCCGGCGAGGACCGGCTGCCGACCCTCACCCGTCCGCCCGGCCTCTCCTACGCGCCCCAGGAGGCGGCTGGCGAGGTCCAGACCCCCGTCGTCGGTCCCGCTGCCGACGACCTGCGGGTGGGCGACACCGTCTGGATGCGCCACGCGAAGGCGGGGGAGCCCGCGGAGCATCTGCCCTCCTATGTGCTGGTCACCGGCGACGAGGTGGTGGATTCGGCCCTCACCTACCGCGGCGAGGGGGCACTCTTCCTCTGACAGGGCCCATCCCGCCTCGACTCGTCGGGCCCGGTCCCGCCCGCCCCGCCCTGGAAGGAGACCACCGTGGCGATCTCGAGCCCCACCCACCGCACCTGGAGCGGGAAGGTCCGCTGGACTCCGCAGCAGGTCCTCACCCCGACCAGCGAGGACGAGATCCTCACGGCGCTGCGCACCGCACGTGGGGCCGGGCTGCCGCTGCGGGTGATCGGCGGCGGGCATTCCTTCACCCCGCTGGTGGCGACCGACGGCGTCCTGGTCTCCCTCGACGACTACCGAGGACTGGTGCGCGCCGACCCGGGCACGGGGCTGGTCACGGTGCGCGGCGGGACGCGTCTGTGGGAGATCGCCGAGCTGCTCGCGCCGCACGACCTCGCTCTGTCGGTGATGGGCGACATCGACCATCAGTCGCTCGCGGGCGCCATCCAGACCGGCACGCACGGTACCGGCGCGCGCTTCACGGGTTTCGCGGGCATGGTCCGCGGCCTGCGCCTGGCCCTGGCCGACGGGTCGATCGTGGAGACCTCGCCGAGCCGCGACCCGGACCTGTTCCAGGCGGCACGACTCGGACTCGGCACCCTCGGCGTGGTCCTCGAGGTCACCCTGGCGTGCATCCCCCGTTACCGGCTCGACCTCGTCGAGTCCACCGTCGACCTCGACGAGGCACTCGGATCGTTCCTCGCCGACACTTCGATCATCGACCACCACGAGCTGTACTGGTTCCCCCGCACCGACCGCGCGACGGTGCGCACCATGCGCCGGGTGCCCGCGTCGACGCCGCGCCGCCGCCCCGGCCGTCTGGCCATGACGCTCCAGCAGGAGGTGCTCGGCAACGGTGCCTGGGAACTGGCGTGCCGCGGTGCCGCTCTCGTCCCCTCCCTCAGCCGTCCGGCCGCCGAGCTCGCCTCCCGGGCCTTCGCCGGGCCGCGGGTGCTGGATGATTCCGGCTCCGTGTTCGTGGCACCGCGCCGGGTGCGATTTCACGAGTCCGAGTGGGCGATCCCCGCCGAGCACCTCGGGGAGGCCTTCGCCGCTCTGCAGGCCCGTTTCGAGGAGGAGGACGTGCGTGTCACCTTCCCGCTCGAGGTGCGCCGTGCCGCGCCCGATGACGTCTGGCTGTCCACCGCCTACGACCGGGACAGCGTGTACATCGCCGCGCACCGCTACCACCGCGAGGACCCCGGGCCGTACCTGCTGATGGTCCAGCGCACTCTCGCCCCCTTCGCGGCCCGGCCCCACTGGGGCAAGCAGCACTGGCTGGGAGCGAAGGAGCTGGCCGCCCTCTACCCTCGCTTCGAGGACTTCCGGGCCGTGCGCGCCGAGGCCGATCCGGGCGGGCTGCTCATGACCCCGTACCTCCACCACCTGCTGCGATGATCGGACGGTCCGCCTAGCGGCCCACTCCACGCCCATGACCGGCTCGGCCTAGGCTGAGGGCGATGAACACCTCCCCGCCCCGCTCCCCGTCCACGCCTGTCCCGAGCCCCTCCCACCTGCTCGAGATCGCCACCACCGCGGCGGGTGCCGCAGCCGACTACATCCGCTCCCTGGACCGCGACGACCTGGGTCGTGAGTACAAGACCTCCAGCCACGACATCGTCACCGAGCACGATCGCGCGAGCGAGGAGATCATCGTCGCCGAGCTGCGGCGCCTGCTGCCGACCTGCCGCATCGTCGGCGAGGAAGGCGGGGAGCGCCCCGCCGACGACCCGGCCGCGGGCTCCGACGGACCGGAGGTGAGCTTCTACGTCGACCCCATCGACGGCACCAGCAACTTCGCCGCGGGACTGCCCCTGTTCTGCATCTCGATCGGCGTGGCGGTCGACGACGAGCTGGTCGCCGGCGTCATCGACGCCCCGATCCTCGGCCAGGTGTTTTCCGCCGCCGACGGGCCCGCGATGCTGAACGGTGTCCCGCTCACCCCGCGCTCGACGAACGGTCCGGCCGACGCCCTGCTGCTGACCGGCTTCCCCGGACAGCGGGACGCCGTCGAGTTCCCCGAGCTCGCCGCCCGCGCCCACGTGGAGATCCACCAGGAGCACTCCGCGGTCCGTCACCTCGGGACGGCGGCCCTGGAACTCGCCTACGTCGCCGCCGGCTGGGCCGATGCGACCGCACTGGCCTCGATCAACGCCTGGGACATCGCCGCCGGCTTCCACCTCGTCCACCGCGCCGGAGGGTCGATCCGCACCTGGCCGGGGCGCGGGAGGAAGGATCTGCCCGCCTTCCTGCACCCCGCCTACGTCGCCTGCACGGGTCCCGAGCGACTCGAGCTGCTCGACCAGCTCCACGAGCAGGTCCAGGAGTTCCGCGACGCGGATCTGTGATCCTCGTCAAGGCGGCCTCGTCGGTTCGTCACCCGGTGCGCACCGGTGCTAATCTGTCGAGGTCGCCACGCGACATGGGGCTATGGCGCAGTTGGTAGCGCGTCTCGTTCGCAATGAGAAGGTCGGGGGTTCGAATCCCCCTAGCTCCACCCGACGCACAAGGCTCGAACCCTTGCCAACAGAATCGTTGGTGGTGGTTCGGGCCTTGTCTGCGTGTTCGGCCCAGGTGAGGGCGTTGGCGTTGATTTCGGGGTCCAGCAGCATCTCGAAGGGCCGGTTGTTCTCGACGCGGAGTTCGTCGTCTTCGTCGATGTAGACCTTGGTGAAGAACGCCTGGTTGCATAGGCGCCGGTTGGCGTCGTCGCACCGGTTGTAGATGTCGGCACAGTTGGCCAGCAGGTTCAGCGCGTCGTCGAGGTGGGCTCGGGCGTCGGCGTACTCGCCGTGGTGGGCGTCGATGCGCCGGTTGACTTGGTCGAGTTCACCCAGGATGCGGTCCTGCTCTCTCTTCAGGAGGGCGAGCGGAATCGCGTCGGCGTAGTGGGCTTGCAGGAGCCGTTCCTGCTCGTGTTGGAGCCGGTCGCGGTTGGCGGTGAGTTGGGCCAGTTCCTCGACTTCGGCGGACATGAGTTGGTCGAACTCGTGGTGCAGCATCCCGGCGAGTCCTTCGTGCTGAGCTGGGGTGATCTGGATGCGCTGGTAGTAGTCCTCGATCAGCTTTTCGACATCGGCGATGAGGATGGCACTGCGGTCGCAGGTGGTGCGTCGGGAGTGTCGGCCGGAGCAGACGAAGTAGCAGTACACGTTGCCGTGCCGGTTCTTCGCGTTGGACACGATCAGCCGGGAGCCGCACTGTCCGCAGTGGATGGTGCCTTTGAGGTAGTGGTCGTGAATCTGGGTCGCCTCGACCGCGGACTTGTGCGCGGTGAGCACGGATTGGACCTGGTACCAGACTTCGGCGGGCACGAGTGGCTGATGGGCTCCCCTGTAGGTGACGCCCCGGTAGGTCACGTCGCCTTTGTAGTAGGGGTTGGTGAGCATCCGGTGCACTGAGGACACCGCCAGCGGCTTGGACGGGCGCTTCGGGGTGGGCAGGCTCATCAGACCGCGCGAGGTGAGTTCGTCGTGGAGCTGGCTGACGGTCCAGTTCCCCGAGGCGTAGGTCTTGAACGCCCACTCGACCAGGGGCGCTCGCTCTGGGTCGAGTTCGACCGTGCGGTCCTCGCGGCCGAGTTCGTCGCGGGTGCGGACGTTGAGGTAGCCGATGGGCGCCTTGCCGAGTGTTCCACCGCCTGCTGCTTTTCTGCGTCATGCCTTTGGTGACTTCGGTGGCGAGGTTGCGGGAGTAGAACTCGGCGATGGTGGACATGATGCCGTGCAGCAGCATCCCCGAGGGGGTCTCGTCGATGTTCTCAGTCGCTGAGACGAGTAGGACTCCGGCTTGCTGGAGAGCGAGGTGGATGGTCACGTCGTCGGCGCGGTTACGAGCGAGCCGATCGACCTTGTGGACGATGCAATAGGCGACCTTGTGCTGCTTGACGTAGCGGATCATCCGCATCAGCTCGGGCCGATCGGCCTTACGGGCGGACTCACCGGCGTCGATGAACTCCTCCACGATGGCCGCACCGAGCTGTTCGGCCTTGCGCCGGTTAGCTTCGCGCTGAGCCGGAATGGAGAAGCCCTCGTCGCGGCCGCCCTTCTCCGCTTGTTCCTTGGTGGACACGCGCAGATACGACACTGCTACGGCGGCACCGTCGGGCGGGTCGATGAGGCTCTGTACCGGGTCGTTGCGGACGGGGCCGCTGTTGGTGGACGCGATGGTCATCGGGTCCTTCTCTCACTCGGATCGGCCCTCGCGCCCGTGAGCCGGTGAAGGCTCGGACGGTGGTGTTGATCGTGAGAGCAGCCCGAAGGCTGTAGGACGAGACCCGAGGAGGTCACGGTGCGTGTTGCCCGCCAGTCGGCGGGGTTTAGGACCACAACACCTCATGCGGTGCGCGAGGCTTGCTTCATTCATTCTACCGTCTCGGTCCGTCACTGCTCGGTAGCCGCAGCCGACGAGGCGCCGCCGGTGGCGGGGCGGTAGGTGTCGGGTGGTTCGGCTGCCCGGTGTTCGGCGCGGGTGCGGCCGGTCTCCTGCAAGGTCAGCCGGATCAGTACCTCGGCGAGTTTGTGGAGGTCTGGCCGGTCACGATGGACCGCGCGGACGGAGAACGACCGGTCCTCGTAGCGACGGCGATTCGTCTTCTTCGCATAGGAGCCCATCAGTCCCGCACCTCCCCGGTCTCGGGATCGACGTCAGGGTCGATGTGGGTGTAGAACTCGTCCTCGGCCTGCTGGCGGCGCCGCACGTCGGCTTGGACCCAGTCCACGAACTCCTCGTCGCGGTCCGCGACGACGATGTCCTCCACCGGCGGTGCGGGGTCCTCGCCGGGCCAGACTGTCTGCCGGGTGGGCCGGTCCCGGTCCAGGCGAGTGCCGGAGGCGGCCACCCAGTCCCGGAGCCGGTTGCGGGTCTCGGCGAAGTCGCGATGCCACCCGCTCGGGGCGGAACCGTTCTGCTCGGCGTCGTAGGCACACAGCCAATGCAGATGCAGAGCGGACAGCTCCCACACCAGCTCGGGGTGGTGATGCCAGAACGGTGGGATCACGCTGGCGGGCAGCCCGTAGGTGTGCCGCAGCCAATCCACCCACTGGTTCAGCGCCAGCCATTCCTGTTCCAGGTCGTGCGCGGTCAGCAGATTCCAGTTCACCGGGTGCGGCGGCTCGGCCACGTCCGCAGCACTGATCCGCGCCGGATCGTCGAAGACATCCGGTTCGTCCAGGACGGATTCGTCCGTCCCGGCGCCGGGGTTGATGTCGGGGGTGTCGTCAGTCATCGTCGCCGCCCCCGGGTTCACAGGCTCAGCGACGACGACTGGCCCGCCGGTGCCGGGCGGTGTGGTGTCTCGAACGCGGCCGCCTCCCGCTCCACCGCGGCCCGACGCGGCGTGCGGTCCACGTCGTAGCGGGTGCGGGCGGCATCGTGGCCGATCTTCTTGGCCACGAACTCCTCACCCTCGACGTTCTGCCCGTTACGTTCGTAGCTGACGGGGCGGGTGTAGCCCTCGGCGATGAAGTTGTCGCCCTTGGCGAGCCTCGCGTTGGCGTGTTCGGCCGAACGGCCGAACATCACCATGTGGTGATAGGTCGTCTCGATCTGGGTGAACGTCCCGTCGTCTTCGCGGCGGAAGTGCTCCTTTCCTATCCGCGCGTAGAACCGGGCATCGCCCTTGGACGTCTCGCGCAACTGCGGGTCCGAAGCGATGAAGCCCGACAACGACTCCTGCGTCTGAATAGCCATGACAAAGCCTTCCTGACTTCTCGGTGGCGACCATCCGTTCGGGCCGCTGTGTCAGGCAGGTGCACGCGCGCGCCCGTGGACGCGGCATGTCAGGACACGGCTGTCAGGAGTCGGTGGGGCGGCGTAGCAACGCTTCGATCACGGCCCGGTCCTCGCGGAGCTGATCGGCGTCGGGACGTGATGGCCAGGCGCGCAGGTCAGTCACGATCGGTGGCGCGGAGCGCAGGAGGGTGACGCCGGTGCCGAATGGCAGGGTTCTGATCCGATCGGGCGGCAGGATCGACACGCGACGGACGGAGCGTTGGTTGGAGCGGGTGCCGTGGTCGCCGAGGGTGACGGAGTCGGTGTATTCGTCGCGTTCGCCGATCAGCGTGGAGAGGTCTTGGAGGTCTCGGGAGTTGGAGGTGCCGCCGAGGATGATCTTGACGATGGAGGCGTCCCAGATCGCTCCTGCGGCGTTGTCATTCCACTTGTCGCGGGCTTGGGCGAGGGACTGGAGGACGGGCAGGGTGGTGATGCCGGTGCCGCCACCTTCAGCCATGAGTGTCGGCAACGACGGCAAGGGTGCGAGGTTGCCGATCTCGTCCAGTGCGAGCAGCAGTGGCGGGTCGAGCCTTGCGCCCGGTGAGCGGGCGGCGATCTTTCGTGCGGTCTCGATGAGGTCTTCGACGAACGCCGCCACCAGTGCGGCCGAAGCTCCGGCGCCGGCTCCTGTCGCGAGGAGGTAGAGGGTTCCGCGTTCTTGGATGAAGCGTTCGGGGTCGAAGTCTTCGCCTGGTCGTGGTGTGACGGCATCGAGAACCCGGGGGTCGGCCAGTGCTCCGAGGGCGAGGGCGACACCCTGCCAGATGGAATCTCTCGTCTTGGGGTCGGAGTCGATCATCGCCCCGAGCGAGTCCGCCCACCCAGTCGCGGCGCCCGGCGAGTTGGTGAGGATGGCGACGGCCTCGGCGGCCGCCGTGGGGTCGAGGGTCCACCGGAACAGCTCAGCCGGTGGCCGGTGGTCCAGGGCGGCGGCGTGTAGGAGGGCTTGGAGGGCGGTCCTTGTTTTGCCTTCCCAGAAGCCGCCGGACTCCACACCACCCGCGGACAGTCCGGTGGCTGCGGCGAGGCCGGTGGCGCGGATCATCGCCGTCAACGGGTTCTCGCACCCGCGGACCGGGGACCAGCGCAGTCCGGCGGGGATGCCTGCGGCGAGGTGCTGGGGGTCGAAGACCGCCACCGGCCCGATGCGCTGCCGGGCGCGCAGGGTGGCGGTGAGGTTGTCCGGGCGGGTGCTGGTGGTGACGACGGCGCCGGGTGCATCGAGGATCGCCGGGATCACGATGTGCAGGCCCTTGCCGGAGCGGGGTGGGCCGATGAGCAGGATAGAGTCCTCCACGCTCGCCCACACCTCACGGCCCTTGGAGGTGCCGATCCGGTAGCCGACATCCCTCGGCTCGGGGTCGTTCAGGGAGGGGCGCAGCGTCCCGGCCCGGCGCAGCAGCGCTTTCGGCGAGGCGGTCTGTGCCACGTCATGGTTGGTGGCGGTTCCGACGAGCCGGCGCGGGTCGGTCTCGACCTTCCGGGAGTGACGGCGCAGCCGCACCCATACCGATACCCCGGCGGCGACGAGGCCGGCGAGCATCACCGCGGCGGTGATCCAGTACGCGACGGAGTTCAGCTCGTCGCTGTCGAGGGTGGCCGCGGGGTTGCCGGGGTTGAACAGCACACCGAGCCCCGATGCTGGTCCCGCTTCGGGTTGGGGTGCGCCGGTGAGGAACGCCGACACACTGCCTGCGGCGCGGAGGATGAGCGCGACCCCGAACATCCCGACCAGCCCGATGAGGGCGGCGTTGGTCAGCTCATCGCCCATGCTCCCGCTCTGCCGCTGCTGCGGCGCGCTCACGGCAACCGCCGAACATGGACGGCGCCAGAGACCCGGCCGAACAACACGACCTCGCCCGTACCGTCACGCACCAGGGAGCCGAGCTGATCCTTGTCGAGGAGAGATCGCGCAGAGCCGGTGCTGGTGGCATCGGTGTGGGAGACGATGGCCGCGACGGCCACGTCCTCACCGGGCACGAACCCGTCCGCGGTAACCTCGACCAGCTCTGGTCCCTGCGCGCCCTTGCTCTTGCCGCGCTGTTGTTCGGGGTCGATCTCGGGCGGCGGAGGTGTGGTGCGGCGGCGGGCGCGGATGATGTCGGTGAACACGCTCCCGTCGCTCTCGCGCACCTCAATCCTGACGGCGATCGTGCGGTCGGCGGTGATGGCATCCAGCAGGGCACCGAAGGTGCTCCGCGTCCATATGCCGCCTTCCTGCGGCGGCCGATATGGGGCACCGTCGACGGTGACGTCCAGCGCGCCCGCCTCGGTCACGCTGATGATCACGTGTGTCAGCACGACCGGGGCCTGCTCCGGCTCTGGCCAGGGCGCACGACGTGGCAATTTGCGGTTCATCACGTCACTCCCGACGTAAGCCGCGAGCTGGTGTCGAACAGCTCCAGCTCAGCGGGATGCAGCTGGTGCTGGGTCACGAAGGCCCTGTCCTTGATCCGCCACAGGCCCTGCCCGACGCCAAGGGTTGGGAGAAGCTTCTGCTCGGTACCGGTGAGGCCCAGCGCGTGGGCGGTGGGTCCGAGCTGATCGGATTCTTGGCGGTAGACGATGCGGGTCTCGGCGTTGGCCAACAGCGAGTTGGCCAGGGAGCGCATCGCGGAGCCGGCGTCGCCGACGTTGTCGAGGTCGCTCAGCTTGTGGAAGATGAGCATGTTCGCTATCCCGTAATGCCTGGCCAGCCGCCAGTGCGCATCCATGCGCCGCAGCAGGGCGGGGTGGGACATGAGGCGCCAGGCTTCGTCGTAGATCACCCACCGCTGCCCACCGGCAGGGTCCAGCAGTGCGGACTCCATCCACGCGCTGGAGCACGTCATCAGCACGCTGATGAGCATGGAGTTCTCGGTCACGCGTGACAGGTCGAGGGAGATCATCGGCAACGACGGGTCGAACGCCACCGTGGACGGTCCGTCGAAGAGCCCTTGGAGGTCGCCGGCCACGAGTCTGCGCAGTGCATGTCCAACGAGCCGGCCGTCCTCGGCCAACCTGCCATCGTCGGCGTCCTCGTTGGGGGTGAGGATGTGGTCGACGACCATCGGCAGGATCGGAACATCGTTCTCCCGGACTGTTTCGGTCAGGGCGAGGTCGATCGCGGTGTGCTCCAATGGCGTCAACCCCCGCGCCAGCACGGTCTCGGCCAGTGCCCCGATGAGGTCACGGCGACGGGAGGCGACCGTGGTCGCCCACTGCTCATCGGAGAACCCGGAGGGCCGAAGCCCCTCATCAAGGGGATTCAGTCTCGTGTTGAGGCCGTGGCCCAGGATGATCGCCCGTCCGCCGACCGCTTCGGCCACAGCGGTGTGCTCTCCCTTGGGATCACCGGGCACATACACGCGCCGCCCGAACGGCAGGCTGCGGGTGTAGAGGGACTTCGCCAGGGACGATTTGCCGGAGCCCACGATCCCGGCGAGCACGACATTGGGAGCGGTGATGATCCCGCGGGCATAGAGCACCCACGGGTCGTAAACAAAGCTGCCGCCGGAGTAGAGGTCTTGGCCGACGAACACCCCGTCGGCGCCGAGACCGCCTTCGGCGACGAACGGATACGCCCCAGCCAACGTCGCCGACGTGTCCTGATGTCGTGGTAGCCGGAACCGGCCCGGGGTGCGCAGCGCCGCCGGGCCGGGCTCCCCCGCGGCGGGTAGATACTTTGTGGCTTTGCGTTCGGCGCTCTCTGCTTCGGCTTTGGCTGTCGCTGCTGCCTTCTCGGTGCGGTGCTGCTCGGCTTGGAGCTTCGCGGCCGCCTGGCGCCGCTGCTTGCGCAGTCGGCGGCGCTCCCTCGCCGGGGCGACCAGAACGGCGGTGTGTAGGCGCTCTGGCTCCTGCCCGGTCACAGGGACAGCCCCCGGCCCGCAGATGTGGTCGACCGGGCCGGGCCGGCGAACCAGTCCGTCTCAGCCACCGCCGGCGCTGGCGCCGCGCCCGGAGTCGTGGCGGGTGCGCTCGGGTCGTGGGCACCGTTGCCGGCGATGGCCTCGCGCACCGGGATCACGTCGGCGTCGTCCAGCGCCGGATCGAGCGGGACAGTATGGGCGCGGAGCAGGCTGACGTGGGCCATCGCCGGGTTGTAGGTGAGGGTGTAGTCGCCCTCGGTGACGACCCGGTCGAGCGGGCCGGTTGGGGGTTCGTCGTAGACGTAGCCGTTCTCCAGGGCGGCGTCGGTCGTCTCGTCCCCGTAGTCGAAGCCCGTCAGATGTTCGATGCCCGCGTCCGGGCCGTCGCGGTCGATCAGCTCCAGCACGTCGTCGGCCTCCTCGCCTTGGAGGAACACGACGCTGATCCACCGCGAGACGGGTTCCTCGGTGGCTCCCTGGTGTTCGATGGGATCGGCCAGGGTGGGGTCGCGGTTCCAGGCGATTCGTCCTGAATGGGAGAACGCCGCATCAAGTCGGTCATAGGCCTGGTCCAGGAGGGTGCCGGCCTGGTGCAGCTCGTCGGCTGCGGCCAGGGCGTCCTGTGCTCCTGCGGTGTGGTTGCCGTTGTCATCGAACGCACGGTCGCGGTGCGTGAGGTGCGTGTTGGCGAGCTGGTCAAGCACTTGGCGCAGTGACCGCATCCCGGCGACCATGTCGCCGAACACGGTGTAGGTGTCGGCCGGGTTCTCGAAGACCCGGCTGGCGTGGGCCAGGCCGCGTAGCGCTTCGGATGCTTCGGCGGCATCGGCGAGTGGGTCGTGGAACGTGGGCATGAGCGGGCTCCCATGAACGTGAGTAGGTTCCCCGGATTCGGGGTCGCTGGTCAGGTGCACCCGCTCAGCCACACGACCGACCCAGGCGTCGCGTCAGATGCGGCGGCACAGCGGCAGCGCGGCAGCGGTGAAGGCGGCGGCCTGCTGCCCGACGAGCAGCCGGGTCTCACAGGAGGCCTGGATCGCGGCCTGCTCGATCGCAGCCACGGCCGCGTCGAGTTCGTCGATAGTGGGTGCGGAGATGCTGATGAGTCCGGTGTAGCGCAGCACTCCGTGGCCCGCGGTCAGATCGGCCTCTTGCTGGAGCACGTCCTGGTACTCAGCGGTTTGCGCGGCGTCTTCGATCTGCCCGATCTTGGCGCGCTGGGCGTGGTCGGAGATGTGTTCGACCTTCTTCTTGCGGATGTCCCGGGCGGCCTGGTCGGAACGCATCGGGGTGCAGATCAACGAGAACGACCGTTGGATGCCAGTCGACAAGAGCACGGGTGAGAGGAATCCGGGGTAGACCATCGAGCGTGGCCACTCCGAGACCCACAGCACGCCGTGGTGGGCTGAGTCGGTGCGCAGCCTCGTCCAGGACTCGTTGACCGCGACGGGGCCGGCGGTGGCAAGAGATTGGCCGAGTTCGCCGTGCCGCGCGAGCGTGGCAGCGATCGCCGGGTCGTACGCACCACGGAGGATGACCGCGATCTGCCCGGGAGTGAGCCACCCGGATGGGGTGAGGTCGGCCGAGCGGAGCGCGGCGACCAGGGTCGACATCTCTTGGCGCAGGACTGCGGCAGCACCCCGGATGCCGCCGCCGGCGGTCCTGATCTGCCGGGCGGCGTTCTTCAGGTCCAGGCTCAGCGACAGCGTGGTGGCGTGCCTCTCCCCAGCAGGGCCAGCACGGTCGATGAGTTCGGCGTAGGTGGTGGCTGCCCAGGTGTCGTCGTCGGTCCCGTGAGCCTCCCACCATTCTGCGAGGCCGGTTCCCGAATCCGGCAGCGTGCGCTCCAGCACTTGGAGGGTGGCGATACGACCGGATCGGCAGGCGGTGGCCAGGACGCGCCCCCAGGAGGTGACGCGGCGTTCCTGCTCGCCGGGATCGAGCAGCACGAACGCCGGATGCGACACCTCGCAGATCACCGTCAGGGTCTGCTGGTGGGGGTCGTGGATCATCCCGGCGTTCGTTTCGGGGTCGGTGTACTCGCGCAGCCGGGCCACGTCACCGGGCAGCGCGAGGGTGCCGACCGGACGCGGTGTCACTACGCGCCGCCGATACAAGAGTTGGCCGGCGGTAGTGCGCCAGAGCCACCAGAACGCCACTGGCAGCCACTCCACAGCCGGGCGTCCGGCGACGGGTATCCAGGTCAGCGCCGCGGCAAGCACCCAGATTGGTGCGGTGTAGGCCAGCAGGATGCCGCCACCGGCGTAGAGCGCGCCGACGACCGCCAGCACGCCGATCGCCAGCGTGATGAGCTGGGATAGCGAGAGGCCCAGCAGCACGCCTCGCCGGGTGAGGCGGGAGAACTTCACCGGAACCAGCTCCGAGGACACCGTGCGCTCGTTCTTCGTGGTCATGGCCGCCCTTACTCCTTGCCGTTGGGCTTCGGTGCCGGTGGGGGTGGTTGCTTCGGCGGCCGCGGCTGCGGTTGTGAGGGACCCGGCGAGGGCGTCTTTCGCTCCTCAGCGGGTGGAGCCTTGGGTGCCGACGAGGACGGCGGCGGCCCTGCCTGCGCCGGCGGCGGTGGCGTGCTTCCGGTCTGGCCGGCGGCGTCTGCGGCGGTCTCGCCCTGACCGCCGAGGGCTTTGCCGGCCTTGGGTCCGGCGGTGGCGGCGTCCTTGGCGACCTTGGCGCCGATCACGGCCGCCGCGGCCGGACCAGCCGCCGCAGCCCCCGCTCCAGCACCCGCGCCTGCTCCTGCTCCGCCGCTAGCACCAGCTCCCGCAGACCCGCTCGCAGCAGCCTTGCCTCCGCCAGCTCCCGCAGCGGCCTTGCCTCCGCTGGCTCCGGCGGTGCCGCCAGAGGCCTGGGATGCGGGGTTCTTCGGTTGCGGCGGGTTCTTCCCACCCCCACCACCGCCTTCACCGCTACCCCCGCCACCGGACTTGCTGCCCTCACCACCGTCGAGGACCTTCTTCGGCTCACCGCCGCCCTGGGGCTTGGTGGGTGTCGGGATGGGCCGGTTGAGTGCCTGTTTAGCGTCCTGCTCTGAACCGATCGCGTGGTACATGTCGAAGCCCACGAACGACAGGAACTTGTAAGTCAGGTACGGGGCGAACGCGGCCATCGCCATCAGCACGATCCCGGCGATCGGGTCGGACACCGAGGACAGGTCGCCATCGATCGGCGCGGACACTTGGGTGATGGCGACCAGGAACATGACGACGAGGACGAGCTTGGAGCAGATCAGGGCGATGACGAACATCGCCCACTTCCCGATCCACCCCCGCGTGGCATCCCACGAGGCGCCGGAGAACGCCAGCGGTGCGAGCACGATCGCGACCAGCAGCAGTGCCTTGCGCACGAGGAGGGACAGCCACACGATGGCGGCCGCACTGATGGCGAGGCCGGCGAGGAAGATCGTGATGATTGCCCCGACACCGGGCGCGGCGATGTTGATGCCGACCAGGCCGGCGGCCAGCCGGGTGATCTTGTCGCCCATCGATTCGGTGGTCTCGCCGGCGGCCTGGATGATCCCGATGCAGAGCTGATCGACGATCTCCAACAACAACGCCGTCAGGGTGATGACGACGAAGCTGCCGAGCACGGACTTGGCGAGCCCGAGTGCAGCGCGGGACAGTGCGGTGGGATCGCGGCGGATGAGTCCGGTGATGAGTTGGAGGCAGAAGAAGATCAGCATCACGAACACCGCGATGCCGAACAGGATGTTGTAGACCGCCACATACTCCGGCGACGTGACATCCACCAGCGTTGTGGTGTCGAACACCGCCCAGACGGCCTCGAACAACCAGCCCGCTGCTGCTCCCATGGCTTGGGCGAGCCAGTCGAACGGCGCGGCCACCAGCGACGCGGCGGCTTCGCCGGCGGTGTCGCACACGGACGAGATGATGGGGACGTCGCACACACCCACCGGAATCACTCCTCAAAGGTCGAGTCGGGCGGGGGTGGGGTCAGACCTGCTGGCCGACGTTCCAGAAGAAGTTGATCAGCGTCACGCTCGCGCCGCAGATCACCGCGGCACCACAGGAGACGAGGACGCCGACCTTGCCCCGGCCCGCCAGGTGCGGGTTGGAGGAGTTGGCGCCGAAGCCCCACACGATCGCTGAGATGATCAGCGCCAGCACGGACAGGATGAGGCCGATGGTCATGACGGCGCCGACGATCGTGCGCAATTGGGCGATGCCGGGCAGGCCGGAATCGTTGGGGTCGATGTTGATGTCCATCGGCACGAGCGCCGGCAGGACGGTGATGAGATCGAACACGATGGTGTCTCCTGACGAACGGACCCACCCGAGGGGCGGGGAACACGGAAGGGGTTCGTCGGTCAGGTGCACTGTTTCACCCAACGTCGCCGCGACGAGGTCGAGGACGGGCAGGGCCTCAGAGCTGCTGGCCGAGCCGGATGAGCCAGTTCAGCCAGGCGACCCCGCCGCCGGCCAGGACCGCAGCGCCGAGGGCCGTCCACGCCCCGACGCGCGCCTTGGTGGCGGCAGTGTGGTTGCCGTTGGCGGTGGCGATGGCCCAGACGATCGCGCAGATGATCAGCATCAACACGGCGATCACCAGGACGAAGGTGAGCAGCGCGCCGATCACCTCGCGTAGGTCGCCGATCCCGCCCAGGCCGTCGAAGTCGGGGAACACATCCATGCCGCTCAGCTCCCGGGCCGGACGGTGACGTGGAGGTGGTCGATGTGCTTGGTCGTGATATCCGTCCCGCGGGTGTAATCGCGCCATCCCTCGTCGTCGCGTGCGAGGGACCAGATCTTGTCCTGCCAGATCAGGTAGTCGACGCCGAGGACTTCGGCGTGGTCTTTCATCCAGTTGGTGACCTGCCACCCGGCTTCGAGCTGCGGTGGTGTGGGGCGTTGGCCGATCGCGTTGCCGAACGTGAGATCGCATGCCCTGCCCAAGGGGTGTTCGGAGACGGTGCCGGGTCGGGGTGAGTAGCAGGCCCAGGAGGTGTCGGGGAACGCGGCTGTGGCCTGCTGGTAGAGGTGCAGCATCTGGGCGGTGATCTGCCCGTCTGTGGTGGGGTCGTCGACCATGCGGTCCGGGTCTCCCTCGAACGGGTCCGGCTGTCCGCCAGGGGCGCTGCCGCCGGGCTGGCAATCGTTCGCGGGGTCGCCGGTTTCGGCTTCGGGTAGGTCGGCGGCGTCGTGGTCGTTGAGCCATGCAGCCGCGTCCACGGCGTCGGCGTTGGTGCCGCCTGGGCGGACTTCGAAGTGCAGGTGCGGGCCGGTGCTGTTGCCGGAGGAGCCGACATCGCCGATGTGCTGCCCGGCGCTGACCCGGTCACCGACCGAGACGTAGATGCCGTGCTGCCACAT
This sequence comes from Brachybacterium sacelli, assembly GCF_017876545.1. Classification (NCBI taxonomy): domain Bacteria; kingdom Bacillati; phylum Actinomycetota; class Actinomycetes; order Micrococcales; family Dermabacteraceae; genus Brachybacterium; species Brachybacterium sacelli. Next base: position 2,673,604 of record NZ_JAGIOD010000001.1, read on the forward strand.
GTGCATGTAGGCGGTCGCGACGCTCTGGCCGTCGATGGTGTGCTCGATGACGATAATGCCGCCACTGCCTTCGGAGTAGTCGGCGACGGTGACGGTGCCGTCTGCGGCGGCCAGGATCGGGGTACCGTCGGGGGCGGAGAAGTCGGTGCCGGCGTGGAGCGTGCGTTCTCCGGTGATGGGGTGGGTGCGCATGCCGTAGGGGCTGGTCATCACCCAGCTGCCCTCGGGTAGGGGAAACACCACCCGGGCGGACTCCGTGACCGGGGCTGCAACCGGGGCCGTCTCAGCGGTGTTTGCGCTGTTGGCGGGTGCACCGGTGGTGAGGGTGGTCAGGATGGTCTCGGCGACCGGCTGGTAGTTGCGGTACCGGTCGGGGTAGGCGGAGACTTCGACGGCTTGGGCGGCCTCGCCCTTGTCCATCTGCTCCCAGCCGGCGAAATCCAGCAGCCCTCTGGGGCTCGGGTGGTTCGGGCCGTCGGGTCCGCCGAAGAATGCCCGCGCCTGATAGGTCGGGTCCATCAGCTCGGCGACGGTGCCCCACCCGGATTGCGGGCGCATCTGAAACAAGCCCAACGAGTCGTGGTCGGAGCCGTCGCCGTCGTTGGGGTAGTTCGCCGACTCCGGGTAGGCGCTCGTGTTGGCGAGCTGTCTGAGGGTGGATTCGGTCAGCGCGGCCATCAGCGCGATCACCAGCCCGTCACGGGTGATCCCGTCGATGCTAGAGGCGGTCTCGATGATCGTCGCCGCATGCGTCAACTGCGCCTGGTTCAAGGTGTAGGTCTCACCGTTCGCTGTTGTGACGGTGAGTTCTTCGGGCACGTCGCCGACCGTGACGTTCGTGCCTGCCGCGGTGCAGGATGCGGTGGCAGTCACGGCGGGGTTCATCACCACCCCGACCCCGACCAGCACGAGCGACGGGGCCAGGAACACCAGAGCGAGGGCGACGACGACGAGCTTCTTCATCACGAGCGATCACCCCGCGCTTACTGGAGGGGGTTGTCGGGTTGGGACAAGCGCAGCAGGTGGCACGTGTCGTAGGTCAGGCCGCAGATGAGGAACACGGTGAACGCCACCGAATGCTCGGAGGTGACCTCTTCGTCGTTCCAGAGACCTTCGCGGTGGCGGGTGCCCTCGATCGTGTACGCGATCGTGCCCGGCGCGAGTTGGCTCGGCTGGGCCTGCGCGACGGCCGTGTCCCAGTCGTCGGGAACGAACAGGTTGTCGATGGTCAGGTGCTGGGCGGTGGCGTACTGGCGCAGCTCGATCCAGGCCTCCCGGTTCGGGAGGTAGCTGGCGATGTCGGAGGCGAGCCCAGCCTGCTCGGCGCCCGTGGGGTCACCGACGGCGAGGATGACTGAGGTGTAGTCCAGAGGCATGAACCCGGAGGCGGTGTCCCAAGCGAACAGCGCCTCGGCGACATTGCGGGCGAAGGTCTCCGGATCATCCGCCGCGGCCACGGTCGGCAGCCGAGGCGTCGCGGTGGGCACCGGGTCACTGGGCATGGTGACTACTGGCCCGGGCTCGGTCCCGCCGTCGCTGCCTGGGTCGCGGGTGGGTGGTCCGGTGATCAGGCCGTAGACGCCGATCCCGGTCAGCAGGAGGACCGTCACGCCTGCGGCGAGCACGGCGACCACACGGTGTCGGGAACGGGGGTCGGAGAGGTCGGGAGTCTTCATGGCCGGTAGGTGCACCACCAGCACCCGCGATCGTTCAGACGCTCGGCTCAGAGTGCGCGTAGGTGTCCCCGCGCTGGGACCGATTCCATGTCGTTGCGTCGGTCGCGGGCGGCGCGCAGCTCCTCGGCGAACCGGCTCGTGCCCTCAGCGGCTACGAGGAAGGATTCGATCTGTTCGTCGGTGAGTTCGGCGGTGAGCTGGTCGATGTCGTAGTGGGTCCACCAGTCGGCCAGTTCGGTCCAGGTCAGCACGAACGCGCGCACGGGATACCGCACAGGCTCGCCATCGTCAGCCACTGCTGGGACAGGCCGGGGTGTGTGCTTCTTTGCTTTCGCGTTCTTGGCGCGAGCGAGAGCATCGGTGGCGAGCTGGTGCAGGTCGGCCTCGCGATCCTCTTGAGCGGTCTCGACGGCGGTGCGGACAGCCTCGTAGATCGGGTGCACCGGGGCGCCGCCATCGATGCGCTCCAGCTCAGCACTCACCTGCTCGCGTAGGTCGGCGGGCTGGGCGGGGTCGTCGGCGATCTTCTGGAGGTAGCCGATCTTCTCCAGCGTGGTGTGGGACGCGCCGCCGGGAATCATCGCCGCCGCCTGCTCGCGGCTCTTCCCGGGTGCACCGCTTGACGGTGGTGCAAACTTTGCACCGCCGTCACTTCCCGGTTGATTTTCGGTGCTGAACCGGGCCGCAGCCTGCCGGCGGGCGGCGTCTTCGGCCATGAGCGCTTTCAGTTCCCGGTACAGCGCAGCCGCCTCGGTCTGGGTCAGCGGCTTGTGCAGGACGTTGTCGTCCTGCTCAGCCAGGAGGTGTCCGAGTCGGTCGGAGATGCCCGAGCGGACCCAGACGTTGACCGTCTTCCAGCCGAGCTGCTTGATTGCCGCCAACCGGCGCGCACCACAGACGAGCACACCATCTGGGGTGATAGTGACCGGTTGCAGGAGACCGCCGCGGTCGATGGAGGCGGCCAGCTCATCGATGTCACCCAGCTCGGTGCGGTGCCGCCGGCCCACCATGATCGAGGCGACGGTGCGCTCCAGCTCGATGTATCCCGCTGGCGCGCTCACGACCCGTCACCCCCGTGCCGGTCACGACAACCGGGGGCGGCAAGGGAGACGGCGAGGATGAGGTCGTCGTCGCGCAGCAGCACCGGCAGCGTCTCGCCGATCAGCAGCCGCAGCAGCACGCCCCGCCCGGCAGTGGTGGCAGCGTAGGCAGGATGGGGGTTCCCGAGCAGCGCCTTCAACAGCGCGGTCCAGGAGCGGCCGGGGATGTCGAGGAGCGCGCGGGCGTGCTTGTCCCGCCGCAACGCCTCGTAGGTGGCCTGGCGGGTGCCGATCCTCGTCAGCGCCCCGCACACATGCTCCACCCCGGCGCGTGCCGTGGCCGGCGGCCAGCCCAGCAGCATGAACAACGCGATCGCGTCCTCGACCGCAGAGGACGCCGACGTGCACGCCCGCGCCGATGCCAATGAATCCACGTCCTCGTCGTGGGTGGTCGGAGGGTTATCGGCGATCTGGAACGCCGGGTGATAATCCGTCAGCGGGTTCTCGCGATCCGAGAAGCGTTCGGGGTCATGGAACGCCGAGACATGCGGGCGCCTGGCCTGGTGAACGGAGCACAGCAGCCCCTGGGCGCGTTCTTCGAAGATGCAGGTGATCCGCACCGCATGCGTGATGACCGCCCAGGAATCGGTAGCTTCCCGTGCCGCTTTGGTGCGCATCACGTCGAACGCCGCGCTGGCGGCCTCCCAGGGGTCTAGGCCGTGCTTGCGTGCGAGCGGTGCGTACTTCTCCGCGGTGAAGGCCATCAGTTCTGCCGCGGTGGGGTCGTGCTCCCACGCGGCCGGCCCTGCGGCGTGGAGTCGGTGCAGGAGCGTGCGTAGGCCCTCGCTAGTCGTGAAGTCCTCGCCGGTCTCGGTCGTGGTGGTGGTGAGCGTGTGCTCGGTCATGGTCAGGGCACCTCCTGACAAGCAGGTGCACACGCCGTCCCCAACAACGACGTTCGCGCTCCGTGCCTTGGTGGTGCTCATGACCTTTCACCCGCTCAGTTCATCCCGACCCCAGGCCGCGACGGACCGTCCTGAGTCGTCTGGCTGCGTCCGAAGGCCGACAGCGGCGGCAACCGGCGCGCCCGACCCCCGAGACCGCGTAAACCGGTGGCCGTGGTGGCGCGCGTGCGACGGGCCAGCTCGACCTCGAAGTCGATACCCCGCCCCGCCAGTGCCGCGCCATGGCGGGTGAGCAGGTCCGTGGGCCGCACCCACTCCACACCCCGCGCCCGCCCTACGCCCGGAGCAGGCGTCTCGCTGTTCTTGCGACGGCGGGCCGTCTTTGCGGCCTGTACTGCCTCCGGTGTCTCTGTACCCTTCTCCGCAGCCTCGGCGGCGGTGCGGCTCGTGTCCGGCTCGCGCGACCGCTCACGCAGTTCGTGCTGCTGCTCGTCGCTGTTCATGGGTCTTTCGCCTCCTCGGTATCGGTGTGTTCGGTGTTGTCGCGAAGGTGCGCGCTGGCGAACCAGCGGCCGATCGTGGAGGCATGGACGTCGAGTTCGCGGGCGATCTTCTTGTTCGACCAGCCCTGGCCCCGCAGTTCGCGTGCGCGTTCTCGCCGACGCGTGCCCGCGGTCCCGGTCCGACGGCGTGGAGCCGCCTCGATGGCTGGCGAGGCTTCTCCTGGCGCGCCGGCAGACGGCGGCGTCGTCAGCGGAATGAGTCTCGGTTCGGCAGAACCAGCGGAGGGTTCTCCCGGCCGCTCGGTTGCTGCTGGTGAAGGTTCGTCGGTGGCGGGCAGCGGACGGGTGAGGACGACGGTCAGGTGGGTGATCGCCAGCAGCACCACCGGCGGCACCGCCGCCACACTGGCGGCCAGCACACCGGGGACGTCGGCATCGGCGGCGACCACGGCGTGGATGGCGTTCGCGGTCACCGAGACCGCGGCGCCACCGATCAGCAACCCCCACGGATACCAGGTCGACCGGTGCCCGGCCAGCGCGACGACGGAGACGGTGGCGACGACGATGATCCCGTCGACGATCAGCGGCCACGCCCACGCCTGCCCCGCACCCACGCCGCTCCTCGCGGCCAGATCGGCCAATGCGGTGAAAGACAGCCAGAAGGCTCCGGCGGCGATGAACACCGTCCCGGCAACGGCGGTGACCACGGCCCAGCGCCGGCCGGTCTGGCCCGTCTGCCGGTCGAGGGCGTGCGTGGTCATCACATCTCCCGCACCCGCGACGACGGCCGCGTACCACTGGTGTCCCTGCTGAACCATCCGCCGTCGGCTGCCAGTGGCGAGGAGTGCTGCACCGGTGACGAGGACGAGTCCCGCACGCGGGCTTGGGGTTGGGCGGTGCGGTAGGCGGAGCGCACGGTCGCGGTGATCTCCCGCTCACCCAGTCCCGCGCCCGAGGCAGCAGCCGACAGCGCGTCGAGGGCGTCGGAGGCGGGGATGCCGTTCTCGGCGAGGCGGCATGCGGCCCAGAACAGGCCGCGGTTGCGTTCGCCCTCACCACGGGCGGCGACCCACCCCGCCAGCCGCGCCACGTCCGCCTCCCGCGCCACACCCTGGCTCGCCGGGCGACGAGGTGCTGGGCGGGGGTCGAGGAAGTCCCGCAGCCGGTCCGCATCCAGGCTGGCGGCGGGGCCGGTGTTGATCCTGTGCACCAGGTACCGGCTCGTGCTGCCGTTGATGAATTGGCGCGACGGCGGGGCGATGATGTAGCCGCCGTCGCCGCGGAAGTCGATCCCGGCACGCGCGGCCTGCCAGGACCGCTGCTCCGCCTCCGGGATGGCCGGGAAGTAGGCGTGCATCCCGCCCGACGGCGACCGCACCAAGAACTCCCACCCGTCGACAATCCCGGCGCTGTCCGCGCGAGCAAATGCCTCGTAACCGTCGACCGGGCCGTGCACGTCGACGTCGACGACCACGACACCCGAGGCGGCACCGGTGGGCAGGCCGATGTTCGCCGTTGGCGTCTGCCTCCACCACGCCTCCACCTGGCCGGGATCAGTTGTCGCATCGAGCAATCCGTGCTCCGCGATCGGGCGCTTCCCGCCCGGCAGGCACGGGAACACCGGAATCCCGGCGGCCGCGAACTCCCGCGCGGCAACCGACAGTGGCCAGGACTCGTTCATCCGCACCAGAGCCGCAGCAAACGCACCATGCTCAGACATCACAGCCCCCGCACCAAACCCGGAGACAGCGCCGCGGGCTCTGGTTCCGGCAGCGGCTCCACCCGCCCCGCCGCTGGCCGTGCGGATGTTCTCTGCTCGTGGGTGACCTGTGTGCGGGCCGGCTGGTCGTGCTGCCGTGCCTCACGGTCAAGACCCGGCGGCGTCCCGTCAGTGACCTGGGCGGTGTCGAGCTGGTCCAGGATCGTCGAGGCGGTCTTGCGGACCCGCTCGCCGGTGGCCTTGACGATCTCGACCGGTTCCTTGCCATCCACCCTGGCCGCCCACGTCGAGACATACGGGATCGTGTAACCCGAGGTGTCCATGTGATGGGCGGCGCCAATCATCAGCGCGACCGATTCGGCCTCAACCTCCCCGATCCCACGGTGCTGACGCGCGTCCTCCTGGTCGGGTCCGTGCATGAGTACGTGGCCGAGTTCGTGGGCAAGGGTCTTGACCTGGGCGGCGGGGTCCATGTTCTGACGCACTGTCACCGTTTTCGCGGTGTAGTCGGTCATCCCGTTGGCGCCCTGGATCATGCCCTCGTGCGGCACCCGCAGCACCTCGAACCCACGCTCCTCAACCAGCTCGGACAGGCCATCCCAGAGTCCTGCCGGTGCTTCGCCTTCCAGCAGTTTCGGTGCCGGCGGCTCCGGGATCGGATCACCTGAGGTCTGGGAGGAGTCCCAGACGTAGGCGGGGCGAACGGCGATCATCTTCGACCGCACCACCTCACCGGGCCGCGGCTTCTCGCCCTTCCCGAGCCGCCGCCACGATTCGGCATCCGTCAGATTCGATGACGCGAAGCGGCCGGTGACCGGGGCGAAGATCATGTACCCCGGCTGACCTTTCTGCACCTGCCGGCCCAGGCCCTGCCACTGGCGATAGCCGGCCACATACGACGGCATCGGCTCCGACACGCGGCCGGCCTCGTAGGCTGCCCCATGCTGCGCCCAGATCAGCAGCGTGTTCGAAAACGATCTCGCTCTAAACTGTGCAGCGAAGGTGAGCGCGCGGCGCCAGTCGTCACCGGAGACGAGCTGTTCGACAGCACCGGTCAGGCGCTCGTGCAGCTCATCGAGCTTGGCCTCTCGTGCGGCCCGGGCTTGCTCCCGTGTCCTGACCATCGTGCCGGCTCCTCCCGCTACCCTGAGCACCGAGCCGATCGGGCTCGGTGACCATCAGGTGCGCCGGGAATACCAGCGAGCGAGAGACGGACAACGGATGGGCGGATGTGACCGTCAGGCGCGGTGGTGAACCCAACGTGTCCCCACCGGATTACCAGCCCACAAGCCGCCCAGGCGAGGCATCGGGCGAAGATGCGGATGTGCGTATCTCGGATGCGCAGATGCGTATCGGACCATCAGGCCGTTGACTTCCGTCGGCTGAGCTGCCGATAACGGGTCGGAGTCACACCAACGCACTCGCGAAACAACCGCGCGGCGTGGCCACGGCTGCGCCACCCGACCTGACGCATCGCTGCCTCCACGGGCAGGTCGGTCTCGCGCAGCAGACGCGCCAACCGTTCGGCACGCAACGTCGACAGGTACGTCATCGGTGTCTTCCCATAGGCATCCACGAAGACGCGACCGAGCTGGGACGGCGACAAGTGCACCGCGGCGGCAAGCTCGTGCAACGTCCACCGCTGTTCGGGTGCTCTGCGCAGAATCCCGGCCGCCTCGCGAACCTCGGCCCGCAGCGGTGAGAAATGACGGCAGAGGGGCAGACCGGGCAGCGTGGCCCGCTGCTGCGTCGGCGTCCGCCTCGCCTCGGTAGTCCTGACGTACGGCGTGATCACATCGAGGACAACGAACAGCAGCGCCTGGAGGCGATAGAACTTCTTCGGCGACGGTCCGTCGATGCTCAGCGCAACCATCTCGTCCAGCCACGGCATCAGCATCCCGGCACGGTCCTCACCGAGGTGCAGAATCTGGGCCGGTTCGGAGTACAACTCGGCGGCGAAGTCCTGGGCATCGAGCCGGTCGGCCAGCAATGCGGCATGCTGCCAGAACACCTGGTCCACGACGTAGTCCCGGTCCAGGTACAACGTGGTGACCGTGATCGAGCCCTCGGGTTCGCTCCCGCACAGCGTGTTCGCCCCGAGCGCGACGACGTCACCAACCGTGACGGGCTTCTCGCCGAACTCGCTGAGCAGGATCGCCGAGCCGTGCCGGATGAAGATCGACTTCACACAGTCATACGCGACCGGACCGATCGGGCGAGAAATCGTGCGTGAGCGGGCGAGGATCGGCGAGAAAATCTCAGCCGGCCGCTCACACGATCGCACTACGCGCCGGCCGCCCACCGACTCACTCCTGCACGGCCACAGGTGTCCGCAAGCGCTCTCGGGTCCGCTCTCCCCACATGTTTGAACGATAGTTCTACTTGTACTATAGTTCAAGTACCTACTTCGAGGAGGCTGTCATGTCAGAGGTTGCAACCCGACGGGCGGGAGCGCGCGAGTGGGCGGGCCTGGCCCTGTTGGCGCTGCCGACCGTGCTACTGGGCCTGGACGTCACCGCGCTGTATTTGGTGCTGCCGAGCATGTCCGCAGCGCTCGACCCATCGGCGACGCAGACGCTGTGGATCATGGACGCTTACGGGTTCTTCATCGCCGGGTTTCTCATCACCATGGGGACCTTGGGCGACCGCATCGGCCGGCGACGCCTGCTCCTGATCGGCATGACGGCGTTCGCGATCGCGTCGGTTTTCGCGGCCTTTGCCCCCAGCGCCGAGCTGTTGATCCTGGCACGCGCCCTGCTCGGGATCGCGGGGGCCACGCTGATGCCCTCGACCCTGTCGTTGATCTCCAACATGTTCGCCGACGTGCGTCAACGCGCGGTCGCGATCGGGGTATGGGCCACGATGTTCGCCCTGGGTATGGCGGCCGGACCCGTGGTCGGTGGAGCCCTGGTCGATGCGTTCTGGTGGGGTGCGGCGTTCCTGCTCGCAGTCCCCATCGCGATCGTCGTCCTGGTCGGCGCGAAGGCCGTCCGGCCCGAATATGCCGGCCCCCAAGCCGGGCGACTGGACCTGGCCAGCGTCGCCCTGTCCCTGGCGGCGATCCTGCCGGGCATCTACGCCGTCAAGCACGCCGCCTCCTACGGCGTGGACGCGAGCACGGCGATCCTCCTCGTCGTCGGTGCGGCCGCGGGTGTGCTATTTGTGCGCCGGCAACGCCGTCTGGCCTCGCCGTTGTTGGACGTCACGTTGTTCACCAACCGGGCCTTCTCCGCGGCACTGGCCGTGCTGCTGATCGGGCTCGTCGGGGTCGGCGGCACCATGTATCTGGTCACCCAGTATCTCCAGCTCGTCGAGGGCCTCACCCCGTTCACCGCGGGCCTGTGGATGGGACCACCGGCCTTGGCAATGTTCGCCGCCGCTATCGGTGCACCCTTGGTCGCCCGGCGTGTGCGACCGGGCCTAATGATGTCCGCCACCCTGGGTCTATCGGTGATCGGCTATGCGCTGCTGGCAACGGCCGGTACCGGCGACACCGTGGCCGTGGTGGTCGGATTCGCGTTCGTCTACCTCGGCCTCGGCGCGATCGCCGCGCTGGGCACCGACATCGTGGTCGGCGCCGCACCGGCCTCGAAGTCTGGATCGGCTGCTGCGATGTCCGAGACTGTCCAAGAGCTTGGCATCGCCGTCGGCGTGGCGCTGCTCGGCAGCCTCAGCACCGCTCTCTACACCGCCCGCATGACAGCTCCCGCGCACATCTCACCCGAGATCGCCGAGCGCCTTACCGGCAGCCTCTCCGGCGCGCTCTCGGTCGCCGACCAGGTCCCCGCCGGGGTCGTGCATGCAGCGCAGGAAGCGTTCACCACCGGCGTGAACATCGCCTCGGCCGTGGCCGGCGGCGCCATCGTCGTGGCGACTGTCCTGTGTCTGGTGGCCCTGCGGCATGTCCGTCCGCTCGGTGAGGAACAGGATGTCGAAGCCGACCCTCGGTGACGGACTCGATTACCCTGGAACCCATAGGAGGGAGCATGAGCGACAGCGATGAACACCCCATCGATGGACGGCGTGCCCGAGGCAACAAGCGCCGCGCCGAGATCATCGATGCCACCCTCGCTGTCGTCACCCGTGACGGCGCGGCAGGCGTCACCCACCGGACCGTCGCCAAACAAGCCGGCATCACCACCAGTCTGAGCACGTACTACTTCGCCACCCTCGACGACCTCCTCGTCGCTGCCCTTTCCAGCGTGGCCGACGCCTACACAGCCCACATCCGCCAGATCATCGACGCCCCCGGTGACAAGCTGCACGGCCTGGCCAAGCTGATCGTCAACTCTGGCGGGCCAGGGCGCGAACGAGCCTTAGCCGAACGCGAACTGTCGACGCTGGCCGCCCGCAGACCTGCCCTGGCACCGGTGGCCCGGCACTGGCGCGAGAACGTCGCGGAACTCGCCTCCACTCTCACCGACGACCCGCAGGCCATCGCCACGCTCGTCGCCGCCTCCGACGGCCTGTGCACCGCTATTCTCATCGACAACGTCCCCGCTGACATCGACTACGTCCACCGGGTTCTTTCCCAAGCTATCGGAACGCTGTTGTAACTCAGAGATGTCTCCCCTGGCGGGGGGGACTGGTGAGACGTGATGCCACGGCTCAAGGGTGAGCATCTGGGCGGTGATGCAGGGATGGCAGGCGCGTAGGTAGTGGGTGAAGATGCGGATGTGCGTATTGCCAATGCGGACATGTGTGTCGCGGGCTTCAGGCTGTGGCTTAATGCCGGCTGAGCTGGCGGTAACGGGTCGGCGTCACGCCAATCGCCTGGCGGAACATCCGGGCGGCGTGGCCCCGGCTGTGCCAGCCGACCTCACGCATTGCGAGCTCGATCGGCAGTTCGGTTTCCCGCAGCAGACGCGCCAACCGTTCGGCGCGCAGCGTTGACAGGTACGTCATCGGTGTTTTCCCGTAGGCGTCGACGAAGATACGGCCGAGTTGGGATGGCGAGAGGTGCACGGCGGCCGCAAGCTCGTGCAGCGTCCACCGTTGCGCCGGGGTGTCGTGGAGGAGGGCGGCAGCTTCGCGGACTTCGGCCCGTAACGGAGCGAACCGACGGTGGTGGTGCAAGCCGGGCCAAGTCGCCAACCGCTGGGACTGTGTTCGTCGAACCGGAGTCGTCCTAACGTAGGGGGTGATCACATCCAGCACCGCGAACAACAGCGCCTGCATTCGGTAGAACTTCTTCGGCGACGGTCCGTCGAGGCTGAGCGCGACCATCTCGTCCAGCCACGGCATGAGCATCCCGGCACGGTCCTCGCCGAGGTGGAGTATTTGGGCCGGTTCGGAGTACAGTTCGTCGGCGAAGTCACGGGCATCCCACCGGTCGGACAGCAACGTGGCGTGTTGCCAGAAGACTTGATCGATCACATAGTCGCGATCGAGGTAGAGCGTGGTGACGGTGATCGAGCCTTCGGGTTCGCTCCCGCACAGGATGTTCGCGCCGAGCGCCACGACGTCGCCAACCGTGACGGGTTCCTCGCCGAACTCGCTGAGCAGTATCGCCGAGCCTGCGCGGACGACGATCAGTTTCACGCAGTCGTAGGCCACCGGGGTGATCGGTGCGTGGATCGCACGCGTACGAGCGAGGACTGGTCGGAAGTTGTTCCCCTGTGCCCGATCCGTTCGAGCTTGTGGTCGTGCGTCTGATGGCATGGTGTCGGCCCCGGTCGAGGCCACAGCCGCCTGGCTCGGACGTGATGCGGCGGCGGCCCCATGCACATTCGTCGTCGTCGCGGCGTCAAGGAAGGCGGCGCTCACCCTAGGAGCGCCGCACACGGGCGGGAGGGACGGCCGACCGCTCCAGCCGTTCTAGATGCTGGCGCCGCGACCTGCTCGCAGTGATTGCGCGGAGGTCTCCCACAGGCGTTCGGCTGCCTCGGGGTCGAGCGCCCAGCGCCGCACGCCGTGGACGCCGTCGGTCTCGGCGTCGTTCTCAAGGACCGCGGCCTCACCGCCGTCTTCAAGGTAGCGACCACCGACGCTGGCGAACTCGGGCGCGACAGCGGCCACCAGCGATGTGGCTGCCCCCTGCTGCGGTGTCTTGTTCGTGGGGATCTGTTCCCACTGCGCGCGCAGTTCCGCGGGCAGGTGTCGCTGCAGGCCGGTCATGATCCCGCCCGGCATCACGGCATTGGCGATGATCCCGTCGTCCGCCCAGCGCCGAGTCGCCTCGACGGTGAAGAGGGAGTTGGCGGTCTTGGACTGGCCGTAGGCGCTCCAGGGGTCGTAGGGGCGCTCGCTGTAGTGGATGTCTTCGAAGATGACGGGGCTGCCGTGGTGGCCGCTGGAGCTGACGGACACGATCCGCGCCCCGGGCGCCGATGCCAGTGCTTCGTGCAGGCCCAGTGCGAGGGCGAAGTGCCCGAGGTGGTTGACCGCGAACTGCGCCTCCCATCCTTCGGGTGTGCGGGTCAGTTCGGGCAGCGCCATGACTCCGGCGTTGTTGATCAGCAGGTCCAGCGGGCCTGCCCATCCTGTGGTGAAGGCGGCGACGGACTTCTGGTCGGCGAGATCGAGAGGCTGGAGGTGGACAGCGTCGTTGCCGGTTGTGGCGCGAATGTCACGAGCGGCCTCCTGTGCGTTGTCGGGGCGGCGCACTGCCAGGGTGACCTCGGCGCCCGCGCGGGCCAGCGATCGTGCCGTTTCCAGGCCGATGCCGGAGGCGGCGCCGGTGACCACGGCGCGCCGTCCGCTCAGGTCGAGGCCCTCGGTCACGTCGTCGGCGGTGCTCGTGGCGTTGAACCGGGTGGTGATTCGTGACATGTGTTCCTCCAAGAAGCTCAGTCACCAGTCAGACTGACTGGTAAGTCTTTATCGACGCTACGCTGGACCTGGAGGTTCGTCAAACTGACTGGTCAGTCTTAGACTGATGGGATGAGTGATGAGCCCACCACCGCCCGCGGAGCCGCGAGCTACCGCCGCCTCCTGGACGCCGCCACCCACGAGTTCGCGGCCTCCGGCATCGCAGGAGCACGGATCGACCGGGTCATCACCGCCGCCGACTCCAACAAGACCCAGATGTACAGCTACTTCGGCAGCAAGGACGGACTGTTCGACGCGGTGTTCGCCCGCGCGCAACGCGAGTTCACCGAGTCCGTCCAGATTGAGGGCCACGATCTGGCCGATTGGGCCGTGCGGCTTTACGACGAGTACCTGCGCCGCCCGGACCTGGTGCGGCTGATCACCTGGGCACGCCTGGAGCGTCGCCCGCACGGCTCACTTGTTGACCCCGAGCCGGACGGGCAGCGCGTCGACGACCCGAAGGTGCACGCCATCGGTGCCGCCCAGGAGGCCGGCCAGATTCGCGAAGGAGATCCGGCCGACATCATGGCCATGGTCATCGCGATGTCCATGGCCTGGTCCCCGGTCAGCAACGTCTACGCCGCACACCCCGAGGAGCCGGACGCCGTCCACGAACAGCGGCGGGCGATGCTCCGCGAATGGGTGCTTACCGCCACCGCACCGCAGTAGCCATCGACCGCCTGTCCACCGCTGCTCGGGTGCATCGCGGAGCAGGCTGACGGCTTGCCGAGCCTCAACCCGTAGCGGTCCGAACTCACGGAAAGCGAGCGGACCGGGGACAGAGCACCTAGCGTTGGGCGACGGCGCACAATCCGTCTCTCGTGCCGGCCGCCTTCGAAGCTCCACGCGTCTTGCAGGTCGAGGTCGTCAACCAAAGTTGACGGTGTTCCGCTCGGTCAGCATCGGCTCACCTGGCTGTCGAGAGGCGGTGCTCTGGTGACGGTTTCGATGCGGGTGATGAGTGCAGGCGATGGGTACAAGTACCTGCTCCGCACGGTCGCCGCGGCCGATGGCGACAGGTCGCTGTCGACGCCACTGAAGAGGTACTACGTGGAGGCGGGAACGCCGTGGGAAAGCGAACGTAGCCGCGTCTGGTTGTGATCGTTCCAGCGTAGTCGCGACTTGCGCGTGACGTGGCGGTCTCACCGTGGGGCGAGACGCGGAGGGTAGAATTGGATCATGCCTGAGGGTCAGATGATGCGGATCGGGGAGCTGGCGGCGCATATTGATGCCAGCCCAAGAGTGCTGCGTCATTACGAGGATCAGGGCTTGCTGGCTTCCACGCGTGGGCAAAATGGCTACCGCTTCTATGACCGCGACGCGGTCACCCGGGCCACGAATGTCAAGACGCTGCTCGATGTCGGCCTTACCGCCGAGGATGTCCGCCAGCATGCCGAGAGCGGTTGTCTGGACGAACCGCTGGACGAGGTTCCGCATTGTAACGGTGAACTGGCGCCGATCGAGGCCCGGCTCCACACGCTTAATGAGTTGATCGCGCGGCTGGAAGCGGTCCGGGAGCGGTTGAGTGAGCATGCGCGGTCCGTGGAGGCTTCGCTGAACCACACAGATCGGGACTGACACATCCCGATCGCGGAGGCTCAGGTGAGTTGAGCGTCAGCGCGGGCTTGACCTTGACGCTAGCGACAGGTTCATACGGTCACAGGAGCCAGAGGTTCCCGACCGAAAGAAGCCGATTCGTCCATGCCGTCACTACACACCCCACAGCGCTCCACATCGTCGATGACTTGGCTGGCAGGCCTACTGCTGACCACGTTCGTCATCGGCACCGATGACTTCATGATCGCCGGAATCCTGCCCGATATCGCCGCAGACTTCGGCGTCAGCGAAGCCGCAGCAGCTCAGCTCGTCACCGTGTTCTCCCTCGTCTACGCCGCCGCGGCACCAGTCATGGCCGTCACCACAGCCCGCCTGCCACGCAAGCGACTCATCGTCGGCGGGCTCGGGTTGTTCGCTGTGATCAACCTCGCGACCGTGTTCGCCCCGAGCTATGCCGCCCTGATGGCACTGCGCGTCGCTGCCGCCCTGGTCGCGGCGACTATCAGTCCGGCGGCGTTCGCCATCGCAGGGACACTCGCTCCCCCCGGTCGCACCGGCCGGGCGATCGGCACCGTCGCGGCAGGGTTGACGGTCTCCCTCGTGATCGGTGTGCCCCTGGGCTCGTGGATCGGCGGCGGGTTCGGGTGGCACGCGACCTTCGTTCTGGTCGCGGCCCTAACTACGATCGCTGTCGCGGTCACAGCGCTGACCCTGCCCCGGATGCCCGAGACGCCTGTGGTCAGTGTGCGTGAGCGTCTAGTCCTGCTGCGACGCCCCGCGGTGCTGACGTGTGTGATCGGCACGATCATCGGGGCAACGAGCGGCCTGATGCCCTACATCTTCATCGCGCCGGTGATCGGTGACGTCAGCGGGGGCGACCGCGGCTTGGTGCCGGTGGTTATCGGTCTCTACGGCCTGGCGGGTGCGGCAGGTACGGTCATCGGTGGCCGGCTCAACGACCGGTGGGGCACCGACCGGGCTGTCCTCGCGCTCCTGGTCGTCGTGCTGGCATCGACCATCGCCATCACCGTGACCGGGCTGGTGTTCGGTGGTTTGGTGCCATTCTGGCTGCTGGCGGCCTTGATCGTCGTGTGGGGTGTCGCCGGGTGGGCGTACAACCCGCCGATGAACGCCCGAGCCCTTCAACTCGCCGGCCCTGCTGGTACCGAGGCGATCGCACTCAACACCAGCGGCCTCTACATCGGCATCGCTCTGGCAGGCGCGATCGGCGGCGGCGCGCTGAACCTCGCCGGCGGCATAGCCGTTCTCGCTGCGGCCAGCGGCATTGGGCTAATCAACCTCGTCTTCATGACCGTCGCCGTGCGCCGTTACCCCTCCAAACCGCTGACCCAACCGGCCCCTACGCACACCGACTCGCGATGACCGGCTGTGATGCACGCCGCCACGTACGGCCAGGCCAGTTCGGCTGAGCCGCCAGGGCCGCTCGCATACCGGCCGATCGTGACGAGATCACGGACCGTGCACCGCACGATCGCGCCCGTCGCCTATGACTGCGTGGAGCTCATCTTCGTCCGTGACGGCTCGGCGATCCTGCTCAGCGAGTTCGGGGAGCAACCCGTCACCGTTGGCGATGTGGTGGTTCTTGGCGCGAACATTTTGTGCGGCGGCGAGCCCGAAGGCTCGATCACGGTAACCACGCTGTACCTGGATCGTGACTACGTGATCGACCAGGTGTTCTGGCAACACGCCGCGATACTGGCGGATCGCTGGGAAGCGCAGGACTTCGCCGACGAGCTGTACTCCGAACCAGCGCAGATACTTCACCTCGGCGAGCACCGGGCGGGGATGTTGATGCCGTGGCTGGACGAGCTGGTCGCGCTCAGCCTCGCCGGACCCTTGCCGGACCGGTTCTACCGGCTGCAAGCACTGCTGTTCGCCGTTCTCGATGTCGTGACGCCGTACGTGAAGACCACCGCGGTGCGCCGGTCCCCGACCCAGCGGAAGGCAACACGCTCAGGTTCTCCATCTCTTCACCAGTTCGCGCCGTTGCGAGGCGAGGCCCGGCAAGCCGTCCAGCTGCTCCGCGAGAGGCCCGAACAGCGGTGGACGCTCCAGGAACTTGCCGCCGCCGTGCACCTCTCCCCGTCTCAACTCGGTCGCGTGTTCGTGGACGCCTACGGGAAGACACCGATGACCTACCTATCGACGCTGCGTGCTGAGCGGTTGGCGCGTCTGCTGCGCGAGACCGACATGCCGGTCGAGGCCGCGATGCGTGAAGTTGGCTGGCACACCCGCGGTCACGCCGCGAGGTTGTTTCGCCAGGCCGCCGGGGTCACGCCCACTCGTTATCGCCAGCTCAGTCGAGAACCCCATACCGCAGCCGGAAACTGCCCGCATACGACCAAGCGCACCTTGTCAGCGTGACGGTCTCAATGCGGGTAATGAGCGCGGGCGACGGCTACAAGTACCTGTTGCGTTCTGTCGCCGCCGCTGACGGGGACAGAACGCTCAGCACGCCGTTGACGAGGTACTACGCGGAGGCGGGAACCCCGTGGGGCGGCAAAGGCAACTCCGTCATTGCTGGGGGTGATCTTGCCGGGCTCAGCCTATGCGAAAGCAGGCTTCATGGCGAGAGCCGTGCCCGCTCGGCAACTGAAACTGCAACTGCAACTGTGATAGTTTTAGTTCAACGGATCGAGGCTGGAGGTGGCAGGCGTGAGGACTGTAGTCGTGCAGGGTGGGACCGACGGGATCGGGAAGGGCCTAGCTTCGGCGTGCCTGCGGCGAGGTGATCGGGTTCTGGTGATCGGTCGCAGCGAGCGCAAAGGCGAGGAGTTCCTCGATGCCGCGCGAGCCTTCGGGGCCAGTGACCGGGCGGAGTTCCTCGCGGCCGATTTGAGCACGGTCGAGGCGAGCATGCGGGTGGTTGAGGAGATCACGAGCCGGTTCGACCGGGTTGACGCGTTGGTGCTGTGCGCGCGTCACTACTCCTGGCGGCGCCAGGTGACCCCGGATGGCTTCGAGGCGACGTTCGCGCTGTTCTACCTGAGCCGGTTCCTGTTCTGCCACGGTCTGAGCGAATCGCTCGGCCGCGCCCAGGCGCCGGTGATCGTGAACGTCGCCGGGCCTGGCGGTTCGGTGGAGTGGATGCGCTGGGACGATCTGGGGCTGAGCGAGGGCTATGACGGTCAACTCGCGCTGGCCCAGTGCGGGGTCGCCAACGACTTGCTTGGGGTGGAGTTCGCACGCCGCCACGCTTCGACGGGGATTCGGTACGTGCTGGTCAATCCCGGCACGGTCGCCACCAGCTTCTCCGGCGACTATGACCCTGCCACCCGAGCGCAGATCGAGGCGATGAAGCGCATGGGCGCCCCGGTATCGCAAGCGATCGAGCCGCTCATGGCGATCCTTGACGACTCGCCGGCCCGGGCACTGAGCGCCTTTGCCGGCGGCGAGCCGCTGCCCATCGACGACACCGGCAGCTTCGATGCCGAGGCAGCCCGACGCCTGGACCGGCTCACCCGTCAGATGCTCCACGACGCCCACCCTCAGACGGCCGCACACGGCTCCTTGACGACGATGATCGACTCAGCCGGGTCGAAGAAGGCAGATCACTGATGGCAGTCAGCACCCGCACCGCGGTCGCCGCCCACGCGTTGACCTTCCTAGCTCGCTGGCGCGATGACGGATGGCAGTCCTCGGCGAAGATCGCCGAAAGCCTGGAAAGCAACCCGGTCCTGGTCCGCCGCGTCCTGGGGATGCTTCAGACCAGGGGCCTGGTCACCTCCGCCGAGGGCAGCGGGGGCGGCTGGCAACTGGCTCGTCCCGCTGAGCAGATCACGCTCTTGGACGCCTACGCCGCCGTCGAGGACGGCACCATCGTCCTGCCGACCCACGCCCACCCACCCAACCAGAGCTGTGTGATCGGACGTCACATGCAAGCACTCCTGGAAGACGAGTTCACCGCCGCGCAACGCGCGATGACCGAGCGCCTCTCCCAGACCAGCGTCGCCGACCTGCTCCGCACCATCCTGGGCCGCGACCACACCTCCACCGGCTCGTAGCGCCTCACCACCACGGCCACCGGTCGCGTGTGTCTCGCGACCATAACTGCAACCAAAACGCTTACAGATTTCTGCATGATCGGAGCCTTGGATGAACTCACCCTCGACCCGGCACGACGATGTCGTGCCGCTGGCACGCCTGCTGCTCGTGCTCATCCCGGCGATGCT
The DNA here is from genome assembly GCF_017876545.1 of Brachybacterium sacelli. Lineage (NCBI taxonomy): Bacteria > Bacillati > Actinomycetota > Actinomycetes > Micrococcales > Dermabacteraceae > Brachybacterium > Brachybacterium sacelli. The sequence goes on from NZ_JAGIOD010000001.1 coordinate 2,692,008, forward strand.
GCTGGTCCCAGTCGCCAGCGACATGGTCTCCCTTGTCCTTCCCCGCATCGCGGGCCAGTTCGATGCCTCGACGCCTCAGGTGGCCTGGGTGGTGACCGGGTTCCTGCTCACCTGTGCGATCGGCATTCCGATCTACGGGCGGATGGCCGACCGGTACAGCCTCCGTTGGCTCTTCGTCATCGCGCTGGCCGTGTTCGGAATCGGGAACCTGGTCAGTGCTCTCGCACCGGATCTGCTGTTCCTGGTGGCCGGGCGCATCGTGGCCGGGGCCGGGGGTGCTGCGATCCCGGTGCTGGCCATCGTGGCTGCCACCCGGCTGCTGCCCCGAGGTCAGGCTGCGATCGGGGTCGGGTTCATCGCCGCCGCCGGGGGTCTGGGCACCGCGCTCGGCCCGGCCATCGGCGGCGGCCTCGGACAGGCGCTGGGCTGGCGGGCATTGTTCTGGCTGCTCGCCGTCTGGGCGGTGGCCCTCATCCCCGCCGTCGGCCGCGTCATCACCGAAACACAGCCAGCCGATGCCCGCCGCATCGACATTCTCGGCGGCATCCTGCTCGGCGCCAGCGCCGGCCTGCTGCTGTTCGGCATCACCCAAGCCGAAGGCACCCACGGGTTCACCGCGCCCTCGTCATGGGGCGCACTGCTGGCCGGAGCAGCCACGGCGGCGCTCTTCGCGTGGCGCACTCGTTCGGCCACGGACCCGTTCGTGCCACCGTCGCTGTTCGCCCACCGCGGCTACCTCGCCGCGGTCTCGGTGATCTTCCTGACGATGATGGTCAACCTCACCACCCTCGTGCTGGTCCCCCTCCTCCTCATCGACGTCAACGGACTCACCCCCGGCCAAGGCGCGCTGGTGATGATCCCCGGCGGACTGGCGCTCGCAGCCCTGGCACCACTGGCCGGACGCATCGGCGCCAAGGGCGCCAACGAGGGCACCGTCGCACTGGCCGGACTGGGCATCATCGCGGCCTCGATGCTGTTCCTGTCCACCGTCGGCGCCGGAGCCGCCGCCATGTGGGCCGGTGTGGCCGTCTTCGCACTCGGCGCCGGATTCGCACTCGTCGTCACCCTCACCACCAGCGCGCTCAGCCACCTCCTCCCACTGGGCCAGGTCGGCGCCGGAGTCGGCATCTTCCAAGGCGCGCAGTTCCTCGGCGCAGGCACCGGCCCCGCGGTGTTCGGTGTCCTGCTCTCAGTCCGCCAGGCCAGCGACACCGACCCGATCAACCCCCTCTACACCGGCAACGCGTCCGCCTACTCCGACACCTTCCTCATCCTGACCCTGGTCACCGTGCTGGCCGTGGCCGCCGCACTACGCCTGCGGAACGCGCGAGCGGCATGACGCTCCGCCACCGTGGCCACCGATCGGTGACGTCATCGCGGTGCCGCCCGACCGTTCGTTCCGGTCAGCGCGGCCGCGACCACTCGTGAGGCATGTCGGTGAGGACCGGAGCCGCACACACCACGGCCACCTCTCCCGTCAGCCGGCCGTCCGGACGTGCCGGCCCGGCCCGACTCGCCGAGTCCACAGAGTTCCACCCGATCATCGCGCGGACACACACCATCCATCGCCCCATCGATCCAGTGGCCTACGACTGTGTGAAGTTGATCTTCGTCCGCCGCGGCTCAGCGATCCTGCTCAGCGAGTTCGGCGAGAAACCCGTCAGCGTCGGCGACGTCATCACGCTCGGGGCGAACACTCTGTGCGGCAGTGAGCCCGAGGGCTCGATCACCGCCACGACCCTCTACCTGGACCGCGACTACGTGATCGATCAGGTCTTCTGGCAGCACGCCGCCTTGCTGGCCGACCGCCTCGACGCGCAGGACTTCGCAGACGAGTTGTACACCGAACCCGCACAGATACTCCACCTCGGTGAGCACCGCGCCGGGATGCTCATGCCCTGGCTCGACGAACTGGTCTCCCTCAGCCTCGGCGGGCCGTCGCCGGAACGCTTCTACCGGATGCAAGCGCTGCTGTTCGCGGTGCTTGATGTCATCACGCCATACGTGAGAACGACTCCCGTGCGCCGATCCGCGACCCAGCGCAGGACGGAGTATCCGAGTGTTCTGCACTACCGCAAGTTCGCACCGCTACGGAGCGAGGCACGGTGGGCCGTCGAGCTGCTGCGCGGGGCGACTGACAGACGGTGGACGCTCCAGACCCTCGCGGATGCGGTGCATCTATCACCCTCACAGCTCGGCCGGATGTTCGTCGACGCCTACGGCAAGCCCCCGATTGCCTACCTGGCCGCCATCCGAGCCGAGCATCTCGCCCGACTATTGCGAGAGACCGATATGCCGATCGAGACCGCGATGCGCAAGGTCGGCTGGCACAGCCGCGGCCACGCCGCCCGCATGTTCCGCCAGACGGTCGGCGTCACCCCGGTCCGGTACCGCCAGCTCGTCCGAAAGCACCACCACGCCGCCGCCTAACGTTGCTCGCTCCGCGCCGGGGCGCACCTGACCTACATGACGGTCTCAATGCGGGTGATGAGCGCTGGCGATGGCTATAAGTACCTTCTGCGCTCCGTCGCCGCCGCGGACGGCGATCGCTCACTGTCGACACCCCTGACGCGCTATTACGCGGAGGAAGGTACGCCGCCCGGTCAGTGGCTGGGCTCCGGTGTCGCCTCGCTCGGCAAGGGGCAGCTCTCGGTCGGTGATCGGGTGTCGGAGGCCCAACTCCAGCTCTTGATGGGGATGGGTCGCGACCCGATTACTGGCGACCCGCTCGGTCTGGCGTTCCCTGCCTACAAGTCGGTGTCCGAGCGGATCGAGGCGCGGATCGCCGACCTGAACGCGGGCCTGAGTCCGGGCGCGAAGGGTGAGGCGGTCGCGCAGATCGAGACCGAGGAGAGCGCGCGTGGGACGCGGCAGGCTGTGGCGGGGTTCGACTTCACGTTCTCGATCCCGAAGTCCGCCTCAGCGTTGTGGGCCGTTGCCGACGCCGGGACACAGGCGTTGATCGGGGAGGCGCATCATCGGGCGGTTGCGGAGATGGTTGCGTTCATGGAGCGAGAGGTTGCAGCCACCCGTACCGGCGCAACCGCCGGGGACGGGGCCGTTGCACAGGTCGATGTCACCGGGCTGGTGGCCACGGCGTTCGATCACTTCGACTCCCGCGCCGGCGACCCTCACCTGCATACCCACGTCGTCATCTCCAACAAGGTCAAGACGACCTTGGATGGAAAGTGGCGGTCTCTGGATGGGCGGCCGATGCACGCCGCCGTGGTCGCGCTCTCGGAGCTGCACGCGGCTGTGTTCGCCGATCAAATGACCCGCACGTTCGGCGTCGAGTGGGAGGCCCGGGACATGGGCCGTGACCGGAACCCGGCGTGGGCAATCGCGAGCGTGCCGGAGAAGCTGGTTGTCGAATTCTCCACCCGCGCCCGGCACATCGACGTCGAGAAGAACCGGCTCATCGCCGCGTACGTCGCCAAGCACGGACACCAACCGTCCACAGCGACGATCATCAAGCTCCGGGCACAGGCCACCCTTGCCACTCGGCCGGAGAAGGAGGTGCGGTCGCTGGCCGACCTCACCAGCGAGTGGCGCAGTCGCGCCACGACCGTTCTCGGTCAGGACGCCACCGCATGGGCACGCGCCGTCGCCGACAACGCGGCACCCTTGCTGCTGCGGGCCGATGATGTGCCGTTGGATGTGATCGCCGAACTCGGCGAGAGCGTCGTCAGTGTCGTGGGTGAGAAGCGGTCGACGTGGCGGCGGTGGAATCTGATGGCGGAGGCGTCGCGCCAGACGATGGGCTGGCGGTTCGCCTCGATGCGGGATCGGGAGGCGATCGTCGGGATGGTCGCCGATGCCGCCGAAGGCGTCTCGTTGCAGCTGACGCCGCCCGACCTCGCCACCAGCCCTGTGACGTTCCGCCGGGTGGACGGCACCAGTGTGTTCCGGCCTCGGCATTCCACGGTGTTCTCCTCCGAAGAACTCCTCGCGGCCGAGGACCGGCTGCTCGACCGCGCGCGCACCCTCACCGCGCCCACCGTCCCGCTGGCGACGGTGGAGAAGATCACGTCCCGCCCGGACGCCGAGGGGCGGATGCTTGGCGAGGACCAGGCCGACGCGCTGATGAAGGTCGCCGTCTCGGGCCGGATGCTCGACGTGCTGGTCGGCCCCGCCGGCGCGGGCAAGACCACGGCCATGTCCGCGCTGCGGCGGGCATGGGAGAAGGAACACGGCGCCGGGTCCGTGGTCGGGCTGGCGCCGTCCGCGGTCGCGGCGCAGGTGCTTGCCGAGGACTTGGGAATCGCGACGGAGAACACGGCAAAGTGGTGGCAGAACCATCTCACCCGTGGCGAGACGTTCGAGTCGGGTCAGCTCGTCATCATCGATGAGGCATCTCTGGCCGGCACCCTTTCACTGGATCGCCTCACGCACCTGGCCGAGCGGGCGGGAGCGAAAGTGCTGCTTGTTGGCGACTTCGCCCAGCTCCAGTCCGTGGACGCTGGCGGCGCATTCGGACTGCTCGTGAACGACCGAGATGACGCGCCCGAACTGGTCGACATTCACCGCTTCGTGAACACCTGGGAGAAGACGGCCTCACTGTCGTTGCGGCACGGGCGCACGCAGGTGATCGACACCTACCTCGACCACGGCCGCATCCGCGACGGTGACGCCGAGGCGATGACCGACGCTGCCTATGCCGCTTGGCGCGCCGACCGGAATGCGGGGTTGGTGTCGGTGCTGATCGCCGAGACCCGCGACGACGTCACCACCCTCAACCAGCGCGCCCGCGCGGACCTGATCCTCGACGGCACCTTGACACCGGGCCGGGAGGTGGAGCTGAACGGCGGCACCGCCGCCGGGGTCGGCGACACGATCATCACCCGCCGCAACGACCGCCGCCTCCGCAACAGCAAGGAGTGGGTGCGCAACGGCGACACCTGGATCATTACCAACGTCCGCGACGACGGCTCGGTCACCATGCGCAAGACCGGTCGCAGGTTCGGCGGCTCCATCCTCCTCCCGGCGTCCTATGTGGCTACGCACGTTGATCTCGGGTACGCGGTCACCGCCCACCGCGCCCAGGGCGTCACGGTCGACACCGCCCACGTTCTGGTGGAGCCGGCCACGGCGCGGGAGAACTTCTACGTCGCGATGACCCGCGGCAAGCACGCCAACCGGGCGTATGTGATCCTCGACCGGGCCGACGAGCACGCGAATCCGCATCCAGGTGACAACCCCGAGGCCACTGGTCGCTCCGTGCTGTTCGGGGTGCTCCAGCACGTGGGTGCCGAGCTGTCCGCGCACGAGACCATCACCGCCGAACACGAGCGCTGGGGCTCGATCGCCCAGCTCGCCGCCGAGTACGAGACCATCGCCGCATCCGCCCAGCGCGACCGCTGGGCCACCCTCATCCGCGGCTCCGGCCTGACTGTCGAACAGGCCGACGCCGCGGTGGAGTCGGAAGCGTTCGGGGCGCTCACCGCCGAGTTGCGCCGCGCGGAGGCCAATCACCACGACCTCGATACCTTGTTCCCGCGGCTGGTCGCCGCGCGCGGGTTCGCCGATGCCGACGACATCGCCTCTGTACTGCACTACCGCGTCGCTCGTGCCACCGTGCGCCCGGCAGGCTCGGGCCGCACCCGCAAGACGCCACGGTTGATCGCCGGACTGATCCCCTCTGCGGACGGCCCGATGACCCGCGACCTGCGGCAAGCCCTCGATGAGCGGCGCGAACTGATCGAGGCCCGCGCCGAGGCGGTCCTCGACACCGCACGCGACGCCGGGGAAGCCTGGACGCAGCCACTCGGTGAACCACCGCAAGACCCTCGCAAGACGGTGACGTGGCAACGGCACGCCCGCACGATCGCCGCCTACCGTGACAGATACGGCATCGCCGACGACACGCCACTCGGCCCGGCACCGGAGAACGCGGCGCAGAAGATCGACGCGGCTCGCGCAAGAAGCGCACTTGCGCGGGCAGAGGAAGCCGCTCGCCAGCCCGCGGGCGCCACCGAGCTCCGCCCGATCGAGCGGACCTCCCCCGAGCGGAGCCTGTGATCTGAGCCCGCGGGAGTGTCGGTGCGGCGGCGTAGAATAGTTACATGGCTGTAGTTCCTGCAAGTTCGACCGATCCCGGAGGCGAGATGCCTTCCGGACCGGTCTACGCGCCCGGACGGCAGGACCATCCCCCCACGACAAGTGAGCCAGCACCCCCATCCTTCGATCGCTTCCAGATCCTCGCCCTCGATGGTGGCGGAGCCAAGGCACTGTTCACCGCTCACGTGCTCGCGCGCCTGGAACAGGACCTCGACGTCAGCATCAAGGACTCCTTCGACCTGATCGCTGGCACATCGGCGGGCGGGATCGTCGCGCTCGCGCTGGGTGCCGGTCTCACCCCGGGCGAGATCGTCGAGCGCTACGAAGAACTGGTCAAGGCAGTCTTTCCGGCCACGCGCCGGCGACTCTGGCGGCGGCCACGCCAACTCAGTGCGCCCATCTACGACGGCGATGCGCTGCGCACTGCCTTGACGACGGTGCTCGGCGAGCGGCTGCTCGGGGACAGCGCAAAGCGGCTGCTCATCCCTGCGTGGGACGTGCAACGGGGCGCCGTGCACATCTTCAAGACGCCACACCACACGCGGCTCGCCCGTGACTGGCGCATCCCGATGGTGGACATCGCGATGGCGACCTCGGCGGCGCCGCTCTACTTCGCGGCCGCGCGCGTCGATGGACACCGCCTCATCGACGGCGGCGTTTGGGCGAACAACCCCTCCGTCGTCGCAATCGCCGAGGCCGTGAGCATGCTCGACGTACCACTGGCCTCGATCAGGGTGCTCAACGTCGGGACTATTGATCAGCTCACGAACCACCCCAAGCGCCTCGATCGTGGCGGGCTGTTCAACTGGGCGAAGCCGATCGCCCCTCTCATTCTCAACGCCGGAAGCCGTGGCGGGCAGGGCATCGCTGAACATCTGATCGGCAAGGATGCCTACACCAGATTTGACGCACGGGTTCCCGGCGATCTGTACGCACTCGACTCGGTAGACCCGGACGACATCGCTGGGCTCGCCGCATCCGTCAGCCGCGAACTCAGCCCCGTCTACACAGAGCGGTTCGCGGCTCATCGCGCAGCCGAATACACGCCATTGATCGGAGACCCACACCGGGGCGACCCGACCAGCATGTCGACCGCGGAGGTCTCCGATGAAGCTCACTGACTACTTCAACGTCCTGCTCAAGGACACCGTCAACCTCGGCCAGGTAAGGCTGGACCTCCTCGGCTCTCGCGTAGAGACGGTCTACAAGGCGTTGAAGGCCGACGAACAGATCGGACACCTGATCGTCGGCAAGACGCCCCAGGGCTCGTGGGCGCACAAGACCATCATCAACCCGGTCGGCGATAACGAGTTCGATGCGGACTTCATGCTCGACATGAGTGAGAACCCGGACTGGGCCGACGATCCCAAGAAGTACATCGAGCAGGTCTACGCGGCTCTGCACCGCCACAGCACCTACGGGACCATGCCGCACTCACGCAAGTGCCGATGCGTCCGACTCGTCTACGCGAACTCCATGCACCTGGACATCGTGCCGCACCTCAACCTTGCTGATGGGCGTGAAGTCATCGTGAACCGCGACGACAACGACTGGGAGCTGACCGACCCCGAGGGCTTCACGGACTGGATGAAGAACAAGGACGCGCTCGCGAAGGGCAACCTCCGCAAGGTCATCCGCCTGATGAAGTACCGGCGGGACCATAAGAACTCCTTCACCGGCACTCGGTCCATCCTCTTGACGACAATGCTGGGTGAGCAGGTCACCGAACTGCGCACGCTGCTTGACCCCAGCTACTACAGTGACGTCCCGACCGCCCTCCTGCACATCGTCAAGGACCTCGACGCTTGGCTCCAGGCGAACCCGGGCACCGCTCCTGTCGCCGACCCATCCGGTTCCGGTGTGTACTTCGGCCACCGATGGGGTTCCGATCCCGAAAAAGCGCAGGCAACCTACACCTACTTCCGGGACCGCATCCATGTCCACGCCTCCGAAATCGAGGAAGCGTACAAGGAGGAGAACAAGGAACGCAGCATCGAGCTATGGCAGGGCATCTTCGGCGACGGCTTCAAGGCCCCGGCCACCTCGTCCAGCAGCGCGAAGTTCCCGGCAGCAGCTCCCGCGGCCGCTTCCACCGTGGGGCGGTCTGGCCGCGCGGGATGAGCCGCCGCAACCGGGCCACGCTATCGGCCTGGCAGAAGCATCTCGCTGGCGAGCTGAGATCGCTCGCCAGGGAGCGACCCCAAGACGTGCGGATCGTCCAGCAACCCCAGCTCGACACTGACGGCGACGCCACCCTCCGACTCCGGCTCCATACCGCCGGCATCTCGCATCGCCCCGGCGGGCTGGAACTCGGAGACGACGAAGAGTTCATCGTCAGGATTCGCCCTTCGATGTTCCTGCCCCCGAGTGCCGAGGTCGACCACACTCGCTTCCTCGGCTTCCCACACGTCCTCCAAGGACAGCGGCTCTGTATCTACCTCGACCCCTCCCGCGAGTGGCGCCCGTCTGACGGGATCGCTGGGTTCCTCAGTCGACTGTGGGACTGGCTCACTGATGCCGCGGGCGGAGCATTCGATCCCTCGATTGCGATGTACCACGCTGTCGGAGGAGTTCTCCACCGCGCCGACGGCACGCCAACCATCGTCGTCCGCGAGCCCGGCCCACCGAAGCGGCATCAGATCGCCCGGCTCATCCCTCGCTCACCCCACCGCTACGACCTCACCTACTCGACCGACTGCGACGGACACCACACACCCGTCTTCATGCTCGCGAGCAACCTTCCCTTCGGCGCGGCATCCACCTTCGCGCTGTTCCTGACGCTCCTGGACGACCCGCACCTTGAGCGCGCGGGAGGGCGATCACCACAGGTCTCACCGCAGTCGCCGGCGTTCCTCACATCTCTCCTCGCCAGCGCTCTACGAAACGCTGACGGCACCGAGCAGTACTTCGTGCTTGCCGTGCCGCACCCCGCAGGGGGACCGCATCATCTTCTCGGTGGACGCCTCCCCGCAACTACCGCCGACGCCCTGCGGCGTCTCGCCAAGACGCACGGCACCGCGGTCAACCTCGATCCCGCGATCATCAACCCCGACATCCCCATCGAATGGTGCAACATGTCCGACGAACGGCAAGAGGTCACAACCCGACGCGACGACGAGCGCCCCGTCAACGGCTTCCAAGGAAAGACCATTCACATCTGGGGTTGCGGCGGCCTGGGATCATGGCTCGCCGAGTTCATCGCACGTGCCGGAGCCAGCGCCATCACCGTCTGCGACCCCGGCACCATCACCGGCGGACTCCTCGTCCGACAGAACTACACCGAAGCCGACATCGGCCAAACGAAGGCCGACGCCCTCGCCACGCGCCTCCGCGCGATCCGGGACAACCTGACCGTCACCGTCACAGAAGGAAACGTCCCCGACTCAGTCGTCTCCCTCTCCGCGGACCTCATCATCGACGCCACCGTCAGTCGCAGCATCACCACCTATCTCGACACCCTCGCCGGCGAAGACCGCAAGGCACTCATTGCGCAGGTTGCCACCGACGCCAGAACGGGAACGCTCGGTATCGCCAACATCTGCGCGCCCGGCGCCACCTGTGCGCCGTCCGAGATTGACGACCAGGCAGGACGCTCGGCAGCGGTCGATGGTGGGCTGGAGCTGTACCACCCGCTCTGGGAGGACGCAGCCGAAGGCGACGAACTGATCCCCACCAGAGGATGCTCCGTGCCCACCTTCCACGGCTCGGCCGCAGACCTCGCAGCCGTCGCCGCGTCACTCGTCAACACAATCGGCCTGCACCTCCAACAGACAGAGGCAGCCGTTTCTGGAACCCACCTCATCGCTCTGCCACACGCGCCAGCCGGCCCGCGACATCACTTCCTTCCCGCGGCGTCGAACACTTGCGCATGAGATAGCACGAGGGTTCCGTCTGTCCGGGCTCCGGCGTACAGTGGAAGCCGAGGCAGGTTCTCCTCGATTGCGGGTCCTTCGGGACGGCCCAGCTTGGGCGCTCATACACGTACTGCCTCCTCGACGGAGAGACACGTGTGACGAGAGGCCCGCCATGATCCGCCTCATCTGGACGCTCAGCGCTCACACCCGCTACTACCTGCGCCGCTACATGCCCACCAACCGGCTGCTCGACGCGATCCGACGCCGACGCAACCTGAGATGGGGCATCCCCACGATGCTCCTCGCAGTTCCCTACCTGCTGATCGCGAGCATCTGTACGAATGCCCTCGACCAGGGCGCCCCAGGCTGGCTGCATCTGGTCGTGCTCTGGTCGGTGTGGAACGCGATGAAGTTCATCATCATGGGTCCGGTCAGCCTCGTCCTCCTGGTCCGCGCCCGTGTCCAGGAAGCCGTCGCACGGCGTCGCGCACGTAACCGACACGGCACCCCCGACCACTCGGTGCCCCAGCCACCCATGACGACGGGAGCGCTCCTGTGAACGCCGCCACCTTTACCTACGCCGCCCGCCCGACTCCCGAGTCGCACAAGAAGCGCCAGCAGGCCCCGTGCCTCGCCCTCGTGCGCAACCGGGCTTGAGGTCGCCCACAGCTACAGCGACGAAGCCGTACCCGCCTCCGCGTTGTAGCGGCTGCGGAGCAGGTACTTGTAGTCGTCACACCCGTGCTCATCACCCGCATCGAGACGGTCATGGAAACCAAGTGTGGTTTCGTGTCAGGCAAGACCGTTCTGCTACCGGCTGAGTTGTCGATAGAGGATGGGCGTGACGCCGACCGCCTGACAGAACATTCGGGCCGCGTGACCTCGGCTGTGCCAGCCGACCTCACGCATCGCTTGCTCGATAGGAATGTCGGTCTCGCGCAGCAGTCGTGCCAGGTGCTCGGCTCGGAGCGTCATCAAGTACGTGATGGGGGTCTTGCCGTAGGCATCGACGAACACGCGGCCGAGCTGGGATGACGACAGGTGCACGGCGGCAGCAAGCTCCTGGAGCGTCCACCGCCGATCGGGTGCACCGCGGAGCAGCTCGACGGCTTGCCGTGCCTCGGCACGCAACGGTGCGAACTTGCGAAGTGATGGAGTACCGGGGTGAGTGGCCCTCCGTTGGGTGGGAGACCTCCGCTTCGGAGTCGTCCTCACGTACGGCCTCACCACGTCGAGCACGGCGAAGAGTAGTGCTTGGAGCCGGCAGAAGCGCTCCGGTGATGGCCCATCGAGGCTGAGCGCGACAAGCTCGTCGAGCCAGGGCATCAGCATCCCAGCCCGATCTTGGCCGAGGTGGAGTATCTGGGCGGGTTCGGAATACAGGTCGCCTGCGAAGTCCTGCGCATCGAGCCGATCGGAGAGCAGCGCCGCGTGCTGCCAGAACACCTGGTCGATCACATAATCGCGGTCCAGGTAGAGCGTGGTGACCGTGATCGAGCCTTCCGGCTCGCTGCCGCACAGCGTATTTGCGCCCCGCACCACGACATCGCCGATATTGACGGGCCTCTCCCCGAACTCGCTGAGCAGGATTGCCGAGCCTGCGCGGATGAAGATGAGTTTCACGCAGTCGCAGGCAACCGGTCCAGTTGCGCTGTGGATCGTGTGCGTTCGCGCGAGGATGGGAGCGAACCGGCGGCCATTCCGACGGCGTCCCACCTCGCCTCCCTATGCCGCCAGCTCTACCGAAGGCGCACAGGAACCATGCCCTATGGGTTTTTCCGGCTGTCGGAGTCAGAAGTTAAGTGCGGTGATGCTGATGCAGGAGTACCGGTGTCGTGGTCGGCGAGAGGTGCGTGATGACCTGGATCTGGGGTCCGCGGTCGTCCCAGTGTCGAGAGGGCGATGGCGAGGATGGCGAGCGCCGCCGCGATCCAGGCCACATGGTCGGTCCCCACCATCTCGATGCCGGCTGCGCCGACGATTCCCGAGACACCGATGGCGAGGTAGAGGACGGCCTGATTCAACGACAGCACCACCGAGGCCTTATCGGGGTCGTGAGAAATGAGACGGTGCTGTTGTGGGGTGGTGATGGCGAATGCTGCGATGCCGTAGAACCCGATTGCGGCGAGTGACCAGGCGTAGACGGTGTGGGTGAGTGCGATGATGGCGAAGCTGAGGATCAACCACAGCAACGCGAAGAACACGACCAATGAGCCGCCTTGCCGGTCGACCAGACGCCCCGCCGCGAGGTTGCCGATGGCGCCGGTGACGCCCAATGTGGTCATCAGGAGCCCGAGCCGTACCCCGTCACCGTTGGTCGCCGGGGCGAAGATCGCACCGATGTAGGTGTAGGGGATGTAGACGGCAGTGAAGGCCACCAGAGTGGTGGCCAGCAGCGCCAGCACGCGGCGGTCGCGCAGCGGTGCCAGTCGCTGTCGAAGCCCACCGCCCGTGTCGGCGACGCCGACGGAACGGGGGATGAGTGCTGCCACGCCGATCACGCCGAGCACGGCGACACCGGCAGCCAGCCACATCGTGATCCGCCAGCCGTACAGCGCGCCGATCGCGGTGCCAGCGGGTGCCCCGAAGGCGACTGCGAGAGTGAACCCGGTGACCACCGCTGCGATCGCTCGCCCACCGGCATCCTTGGCGACCAGCCCCGCGGCGGTGACCGACGCGTTGGGGATGAACAGGCCGGTGCCCACTGCCGCGACGATCTGCCCAGCCAGCAAGAACCCGAAGGTCGGTGCCAGGGCGGTGGCGACGGCACCGACCAGGTACACCACACCAGCGGTCAGCAGCACGTGCTTGCGAGGCCACTTTGCGGTCACCGTGGTCATGATCGGAGCGGCGAGCGCACACGTGAGAGCGAAGACGGTCACCACCTGTCCCGCCGCACCATAGCTCAGGGCGAAGTCAGCGGCGAGCAGCGGGATCAGGCCGGCCAGGACAAACTCGCCGGTGCCGATGACGAATACACCCAGGGCGAGCACGAGGACCCCGGCAGGAAGCCGGTGTGCTCCGCGGGCGGTCTTCTGTCCGTTCTCTTCCACGGTTGATGCTGCCTTCCCTCGTCAAACAGAACCAGTCGGTGCCGTCTTTGCAACGGTACCGACTGGTTCCATCTGGGGTCAAGTGGCACTACTCTGGTGGGCATGGCGGTCAAAGCGCGGCAGCGGCTCCTGGCGGCGGCCGGGGAGCTCTTCTACTCCGAGGGCGTGCGAGCGGTCGGTCTTGAGCGACTCCTTGAGGAGTCCGGGGTCGGCCGGGCATCGTTCTACCGACACTTTGCAGGCAAGGACGAACTTGTCGCGGCGATGCTCGACGACTATGACGCCGAGTACCGCACCTGGCTGCGGACGCGGGTCGCTGAACTGGGGAATGAGCCGTTAGCGGTGTTCGATGTGGAGTGTTCCCGCTTTTTTGGACACGAAGAATTATGCTGCGAGTTGTTTGATGTGTCGGTAGCCTAGTTCATATTCCTTCGGTGTCAAGTAGCCGTTTGTCGAATGGCGTCGTTGGCGATTGTAGTAGGATTCGATCCAGTCGAAGGTGGCTCGTTTGAGTTGGTCGACCGATGGCCACGGCCGAGTGTGGATGAGTTCTTTCTTGTAGGTCGCAAAGAATGATTCAGCGACCGCATTGTCATAACAGATTCCGGTCCGTCCGAGTGACCGTTTGACATTGTTCTTCCGGCAGAAGGCGTCGAATTCAGCCGAGGTGTATTGGGCGGATTCAATCGGTGGTTGCAACACCGGTACTTTCAATCGATTCTAGCTGCTCGGCAAAGACTTCGGCTGGGGTTTTCCAACCGAGGACTTTCCGTGGCCGATTGTTCAGCGAGTAAGCGACAGCCTCGAGCTCTTGGGCTTCCCACCTCGACAGGTCTGTGCCTTTCGGGAAGTATTGCCGCAGCACTCCGTTTGTGTTTTCATTCGTCGGTCTCTGCCACGGCGAATGCGGATCCGCGAAGAACACTTTCGTGCCGGTATCGACCGCGAACCGAGCATGGTCTGATAGCTCCTTGCCCCGGTCCCACGTGATCGTCTTCCGCAACTGCTGCGGCAGGCACGTCATCGACTTCGTCAACGCTGTCGCCATCGCCTGGGCCCCATACCCGGCTAGTGCCGGCCCGTTCTTGATCCGTGGTTGTTGTCCGTACCCGTCGAGCCTGGGTAGGTGCACCAGCAGCGTCGAGCGCGACTTGCGCTCGACGAGCGTGCCGATGGCCGAACGGTTCGTGCCGATGATGAGGTCACCCTCCCAATGCCCAGGCACAGCCCTGTCAGCGGCCTCGGCCGGCCGCTGGGAAATGACCACATCAGCGGTGACATGCCCCTGAGGTTTGCTCTGGGCCCTGGCTCTGGGTTTACGCAGAGACCTCCCGGTCCTCAACGCAGCGACGAGCTCTCGCTTGAGTGCGCCGCGGCCCTCGATGTAGAGCGCCTGGTAGATCGCTTCGTGACTGATTCGCATAGCACCATCATCGGGGAACTCGAGCTTCAACCGTTGCGAGATCTGTTCCGGACTCCACGCGATCGACCAAGCCCGGTCTCCACGATGGGGCTTGTTCCGGCCCTTCCACGCCGCGACCGCCGGCCCGGCAACCACGGTACCGTCTGGTAGACACACACGACCATCGAGATGCTCCTGAACATAGGCGCGCAATCGGGGGTTCTTCACCAGCTTTGCGGTCTTCGGTCGACGCGCCATCAGCTCAGACTTCCACTGCGCGACGGATGCCCGATAGTGTAGCTTCCCGGCCCGAGTTGCTGCATTGCGGCGCAGTTCGCGCAAGACTGTCGAGGCGTCACGGCCGAGTCTCCTCGCGATCTCGCGAACACCTACGTTCTGAGTACGTAGCAACGCGATTTCCTCGCGCTCAACGAAGGACAGATACCGGCCACCGGGCTCGACGAGTGTGATCGTTGCCATACCACCACCTTGGCGGAACCACCGCGCCCCGACAGCCTGCGACACTCCAACCGCGGCACCAGCATCCTCTGAGGAGGCACCGATTGCGACCTCTTTCCAGAACTGGCGCTCGACACTGCGCCTGCTCTTCGGGGCTCCTGGTGAGATCATCGGGTTCCTGCCTGTCAGCCCCTTCAGCCACCCTGCTGGTCGTCCCATGGTCGTCCTTTCTCTCAAGGTGTTGCAACGACCAGTTGAATCCGCCTTGGCTGCCCCGGTCGGAATGGAAGATCACTCCACCGGTGGGCCGGCGGTGGGTCAGCGCCATCGTGAGCGCGTCGGTGACCAGCTCGGTGCGCATATGGTCGGCCACGGCCCAGCCGACCACCCGCCGCGAGTACAGATCGATCACCGTGGCCAGGTAGGCCCAGCCGTCCCAGGTCTTGACGTAACTGATGTCGCCGCACCACTTGCGGTCCGGCCCGGTGGCGCTGAAGTCCCGGCCGATCAGGTCCGGCGCCGGCACCGGCTGCTCACCGGGCACCGTGGTGCGCTTCCACGGCTTCGGGTGCCTGCCCTGCAGGCCGGCGGCCCGCATCAGCCGCCACACCCGCTTCCGCGAGATCCGGTGCCCCACAGCCACCAGCTCGGCATGGATCCGACGCACCCCGGGATTGCCCCGCAGCCCCTCATACAGCCCGGTGATCAGCCGGGTCAGCCGCCGGTCGGCGCGGTCCCGGTCGGACTCGCCCCGGCCCCGCCAGGCGTAGTAGCCCGACGTGGACACCCCGAGCTGCTCACACATGAACTCGATCTTGAACTGCTTCTGCTCCGCCCAGTCCGCGATCGCGGCAAACTTCACCGCTGGTCGTTCGCGAACCAGGTCGCTACTTTTTTTGCGAACTCGGCCTGCATCCGCAGCTGGGCATTCTCCTCCCGAAGCCGTTCCAACTCCTCACGCTCATCCACAGTCAGCGGCTGCTGCCGGTCGACTCCCTGCTCCCTTGCCTTCTTCACCCATTTCCCTAACGTCATCTCGTGCACGCCGATATTGCGTGCAACCTCGGCGATACTCCGATCGCCATCGATGACGAAACTAACTGCTTCCTGCTTGTACTCGTCGGTAAAACGCCGGCGTGTCGATCCCACGAGAATGCCTCCCAGATCAGATGAAAGTCACACCCGTGTCCACTGAAGCGGGGACGGTCCACCTACCGGGGCGTCACCTACAGGGGAGCCCATCAGCCACTCGTGCCCGCCGAAGTCTGGTACCAGGTCCAATCCGTGCTCACCGCGCACAAGTCCGCGGTCGAGGCGACCCAGATTCACGACCACTACCTCAAAGGCACCATCCACTGCGGACAGTGCGGCTCCCGGCTGATCGTGTCCAACGCGAAGAACCGGCACGGCAACGTCTACTGCTACTTCGTCTGCTCCGGCCGACACTCCCAACGCACCACCTGCGACCGCAGTGCCATCCTCATCGCCGATATCGAAAAGCTGATCGAGGACTACTACCAGCGCATCCAGATCACCCCAGCTCAGCACGAAGGACTCGCCGGGATGCTGCACCACGAGTTCGACCAACTCATGTCCGCCGAAGTCGAGGAACTGGCCCAGCTCACCGCCAACCGCGACCGGCTCCAACACGAGCAGGAACGGCTCCTGCAAGCCCACTACGCCGACGCGATCCCGCTCGCCCTCCTGAAGAGAGAGCAGGACCGCATTCTGGGTGAACTCGACCAAGTCAACCGGCGCATCGACGCCCATCACGGCGAGTACGCCGACGCCCGAGCCCACCTCGACGACGCGCTGAACCTGCTGGCCAACTGTGCCGACATCTACAGCCGGTGCGACGACGCCAACCGGCGCCTATGCAACCAGGCGTTCTTCACCAAGGTCTACATCGACGAAGACGACGAACTCCGCGTCGAGAACAACCGGCCCTTCGAGATGTTGCTGGACCCCGAAATCAACGCCAACGCCCTGACCTGGGCAGAGAACGAAGACAAGGCCCGAACCACCGCCAACGATTCTGTTGGCAAGGGTTCGAGCCTTGTGCGTGGGGTGGACCTCCGTAGAGAGTTTGAGAACCCTTCCTCGGCCCTGGTAACCGTGGCGTCACGCAGGTCGCGTAGCGTCTACAAGGCGGATCGGCGGCCGTTGGAGCCGACTGTGGTGGACTCGCGAGGTCGGATGGTCCGTGCAGTTGGGATGACTCAAACTTTTCTGATCCCCGCTCAAGTAGACGAGCTGGTGGCCCGGTACCAGGCGGGTGCGACGCTTGTTGAGCTGGGTGAGCGGTTCAGTGTTCACCGCCGCACGGTGGCGGCGCATCTTGTCCGCCGGTCTGTCCCTATCCGCGGGCGCGGCCTCGATGAGTCCCATCTCGCCAAGGCGGTCGAACTCTACGCGGATGGTTTGACGCTCATGGAGGTCGGCTCGCGGTTCGGGGTCAGCCAACAGACGGTCAGGCGCGCACTCGCCGCGGAAGGTGTCGTGATCCGACCGGGCGGGCGCCGCGCGCGGGTCAGCGCTTGATGTGCCTGTCGCAAATGGACGAGCGGATCGCGGCGGTCAGAATGTCCGGCAGCATTGCCGTGTCGGCGAGGAGCGCGCTCGCGGTCGGCGGCGTAGACGGTCACGCCTGCGTCGTCGAGGTCTGCAACGACTTGCGAGGAGGCGGGGACGGTGCGGACGAGCCGGTCCAGGCTGGCGACGACCAGCACGCAGACCTCCCTGCCGAGACGTCGGAGAGCGGCCATACCAGCTCCGACCAGGCACCCGTATGGAAACAAGAGAAGCGGCGTGGGGAGGCCGGTCATGTCCTGTGCTGCGCGGCCTCGTTTTGGTGGTCGAGGTGGGCTTGGAGGTGCGACCTAGCCTCGAAACCGCCTGGACAGCTGAGCTTGCGCGTCCAAGCGGCTCATCGCAGGTGCAGCGTGCCGTCACCGGAGTGATGTGACGGGCTTCGGTGGCTGGGTGACGAGATCTGGACTGGCGATTGACTTGGCTTCGGCGAAGGCTTGGACATCCTGCCGATAACTGGCGGCCACGACGGCACCATCGAGAAGCAGCATCCACCGGCGTGCGAGGCGGTCGGCAGGTTCGACGCCTGCCGCGGTCAATAGCTCTGCGAGGTAGCCGGTGACGGCCGCTTTGTGTGCGGCGGCGCGGGCGTGGATCGGGTCAGCGGGGTTGGCGATCTCGGCCATGGTGTTGACGAAGGCGCACCCCCTGAAACGGGTGAGTTCCGCACGCTCGGCGACCGCATCGAACACCGCTAACGGCTCATTCCCCAGTTCAGCGACCCGCGTCCGCAGCCAGGTGCGGTATTCGGCGTCATAGTCGTCGAGCATCGCCGCGACAAGTTCGTCCTTGCCTGCGAAGTGTCGGTAGAACGATGCCCGGCCGACCCCGGACTCCTCAAGGAGTCGCTCAAGACCGACCGCTCGCACGCCCTCGGAGTAGAAGAGCTCCCCGGCCGCCGCCAGGAGCCGCTGCCGCGCTTTGACCGCCATGCCCACCAGAGTAGTGCCACTTGACCCCAGATGGAACCAGTCGGTACCGTTGCAAAGACGGCACCGACTGGTTCTGTTTGACGAGGGAAGGCAGCATCAACCGTGGAAGAGAACGGACAGAAGACCGCCCGCGGAGCACACCGGCTTCCTGCCGGGGTCCTCGTGCTCGCCCTGGGTGTATTCGTCATCGGCACCGGCGAGTTTGTCCTGGCCGGCCTGATCCCGCTGCTCGCCGCTGACTTCGCCCTGAGCTATGGTGCGGCGGGACAGGTGGTGACCGTCTTCGCTCTCACGTGTGCGCTCGCCGCTCCGATCATGACCACGGTGACCGCAAAGTGGCCTCGCAAGCACGTGCTGCTGACCGCTGGTGTGGTGTACCTGGTCGGTGCCGTCGCCACCGCCCTGGCACCGACCTTCGGGTTCTTGCTGGCTGGGCAGATCGTCGCGGCAGTGGGCACCGGCCTGTTCATCCCCAACGCGTCGGTCACCGCCGCGGGGCTGGTCGCCAAGGATGCCGGTGGGCGAGCGATCGCAGCGGTGGTCACCGGGTTCACTCTCGCAGTCGCCTTCGGGGCACCCGCTGGCACCGCGATCGGCGCGCTGTACGGCTGGCGGATCACGATGTGGCTGGCTGCCGGTGTCGCCGTGCTCGGCGTGATCGGCGTGGCAGCACTCATCCCCCGTTCCGTCGGCGTCGCCGACACGGGCGGTGGGCTTCGACAGCGACTGGCACCGCTGCGCGACCGCCGCGTGCTGGCGCTGCTGGCCACCACTCTGGTGGCCTTCACTGCCGTCTACATCCCCTACACCTACATCGGTGCGATCTTCGCCCCGGCGACCAACGGTGACGGGGTACGGCTCGGGCTCCTGATGACCACATTGGGCGTCACCGGCGCCATCGGCAACCTCGCGGCGGGGCGTCTGGTCGACCGGCAAGGCGGCTCATTGGTCGTGTTCTTCGCGTTGCTGTGGTTGATCCTCAGCTTCGCCATCATCGCACTCACCCACACCGTCTACGCCTGGTCACTCGCCGCAATCGGGTTCTACGGCATCGCAGCATTCGCCATCACCACCCCACAACAGCACCGTCTCATTTCTCACGACCCCGATAAGGCCTCGGTGGTGCTGTCGTTGAATCAGGCCGTCCTCTACCTCGCCATCGGTGTCTCGGGAATCGTCGGCGCAGCCGGCATCGAGATGGTGGGGACCGACCATGTGGCCTGGATCGCGGCGGCGCTCGCCATCCTCGCCATCGCCCTCTCGACACTGGGACGACCGCGGACCCCAGATCCAGGTCATCACGCACCTCTCGCCGACCACGACACCGGTACTCCTGCATCAGCATCACCGCACTTAACTTCTGACTCCGACAGCCGGAAAAACCCATAGGGCATGGTTCCTGTGCGCCTTCGGTAGAGCTGGCGGCATAGGGAGGCGAGGTGGGACGCCGTCGGAATGGCCGCCGGTTCGCTCCCATCCTCGCGCGAACGCACACGATCCACAGCGCAACTGGACCGGTTGCCTGCGACTGCGTGAAACTCATCTTCATCCGCGCAGGCTCGGCAATCCTGCTCAGCGAGTTCGGGGAGAGGCCCGTCAATATCGGCGATGTCGTGGTGCGGGGCGCAAATACGCTGTGCGGCAGCGAGCCGGAAGGCTCGATCACGGTCACCACGCTCTACCTGGACCGCGATTATGTGATCGACCAGGTGTTCTGGCAGCACGCGGCGCTGCTCTCCGATCGGCTCGATGCGCAGGACTTCGCAGGCGACCTGTATTCCGAACCCGCCCAGATACTCCACCTCGGCCAAGATCGGGCTGGGATGCTGATGCCCTGGCTCGACGAGCTTGTCGCGCTCAGCCTCGATGGGCCATCACCGGAGCGCTTCTGCCGGCTCCAAGCACTACTCTTCGCCGTGCTCGACGTGGTGAGGCCGTACGTGAGGACGACTCCGAAGCGGAGGTCTCCCACCCAACGGAGGGCCACTCACCCCGGTACTCCATCACTTCGCAAGTTCGCACCGTTGCGTGCCGAGGCACGGCAAGCCGTCGAGCTGCTCCGCGGTGCACCCGATCGGCGGTGGACGCTCCAGGAGCTTGCTGCCGCCGTGCACCTGTCGTCATCCCAGCTCGGCCGCGTGTTCGTCGATGCCTACGGCAAGACCCCCATCACGTACTTGATGACGCTCCGAGCCGAGCACCTGGCACGACTGCTGCGCGAGACCGACATTCCTATCGAGCAAGCGATGCGTGAGGTCGGCTGGCACAGCCGAGGTCACGCGGCCCGAATGTTCTGTCAGGCGGTCGGCGTCACGCCCATCCTCTATCGACAACTCAGCCGGTAGCAGAACGGTCTTGCCTGACACGAAACCACACCTGGTTTCCATGACCGTCTCGATGCGGGTGATGAGCACGGGTGTGACGACTACAAGTACCTGCTCCGCAGCCGCTACAACGCGGAGGAAGGTACGCCGTAGGGGAGCGAAAGTAGCTGCGTCTGCTGCTGGCTCTTTTGCGCGGATCACCTCTGTCGCTGGTGCGCGCGGGCTCGGATAGCCTTGAGACCATGAGTGTTTCGGACGTCATCATCCTCACCGGTCCTCCTGGGGCTGGGAAGTCGACGACGGCTCGCGCGCTCGCTGCCTCGTATCCTTGGTCGGTGCATCTGCACACGGATGACTTCTGGCACTTCATCGCCTCTGGCGCGATCCCGCCGTACCTGCCCGAGTCCGACAGTCAGAACCAGACAGTCATGCAGGTCATTCGCGGCGCAGCGTCGATCTATGCCGCGGGCGGGTTCCTGACCATCATCGACGGGATCATCGGCCCGTGGATGCTTGGCCACTTCCGCGACACGGAGCAAACCCTGGACCCGTCGCGTGTGCACTACGTGGTGCTACGTCCTTCCCGTGACGAGACGCTCCGGCGTGCTCAAAGCAGGACGACGCCAGACGCGCTCGTCGACGAGAAGCCGATCGTCTCACTGTGGGCCCAGTTCTCCGACCTGGGCGAGCTGGAAGACCATGTAATCGACACGACGAAGCAGGAATTACCCGAGACGCTGGTGGCAGTACGGAGTGCGATCGCAGACAAGCGCTTCATCTTGAGTGCGGCCTCTCTAAATTGAAGCATCGGGGGCTACCACTGCCAATTTCGTGCCGGATAACAGTGTCGGAGAGAGTACAAGCACGTCGGTCGAAATCCACCGGCTGACCCGGCGCGGCGAGTTCCGCGGTCTCGGCGCGAACTGGCTGTGGAAGCGGACCCATGCCGACGGGGTGACCACGGAAGAGTGCACCTGACTTGCATGACGGTCTCCATGCGGGTGATGTCGGCCGGTGATGGCTACAAGTATCTGCTCCGTAGCGTCGCCGCAGCCGATGGCGACCGCTCGCTGTCGACCCCTCTGACGCGCTACTACGCGGAGCAAGGAACACCGTAGGGAAGCAAAGGTAGCTCCGTCTCGATCGCTTGGTTCTGCTGTTCTCAATCTACCGTGAACGCGGGTGCAGTGTTCAGCCTGCGCCCCGGGTCTCTAGCTTCTCGGCCAGAGCCGTACTGGACGACGTGGAGTTGAACTCGCACTGACACGCGGCAACCGGCCAGTGGCGTTCAGCTTGCGTCGGCGAGGCGAGTGGTCGGGGGGGTGCCGTGTCGGTTGCGTGCGCGACGCCATGCGACGGCTTCCTGGACACGGGCGCGGACCAGGAGGACGAGGCTGACCGGACCCATGATGATGAACTTCATCGCGTTCCACACCGACCAGAGCACGACCAGATGCAGCCAGCCTGGGGCGCCTTGGTCGAGGGCATTCGTACAGATGCTCGCGATCAGCAGGTAGGGAACTGCGAGGAGCATCGTGGGGATGCCCCATCTCAGGTTGGGTCGGCGTCGGATCGCGTCGAGCAGCCGGTTGGTGGACATGTAGCGGCGCAGGTAGTAGCGGGTGTGGGCGCTGAGCGTCCAGATCAGGCGGATCATGGCGGGCCTCTCGTCACACGTGTCTCTCCGTCGAGGAGGCAGTACGTGTATGAGCGCCCAAGCTGGGCTGTCCCGAAGGACCCGCAATCGAGGAGGACCTGCCTCGAGTTCCACTGTACGCCGGTGCGCCGACAGACGTAACCCCGTGCTATCTCATGCGCGAGTGTCCGACGCCGCGGGAAGGAAGTGATGTCGTGGGCCGGCTGGTGCGTGCAGGCAGGGCGATGAGGTGGGTTCCTGAAACAGGGGCCTCTGCCTGTTGGAGGTGGAGGCCGATCATGTTGACGAGTGTCGCGGCGACGGCTGCGAGGTCTGCGGCCGAGCCGTGGAAGGTGGTGACGTCGTTCAGATGCTCGGTAAGAGCGTGTTGCTGAATGTCGGTGTCACCGCGAGTTACGCGGTTGGCGTCTCGTCGAGGTCGACCTGGAACGCTTCTTCGAGCTGACGCTGACCTGTCCTAGTGAGGGTGAGGGTGAGGGCCCGAGGCTGCTTGGCGGGTTCAACCCACCCGTGTTCCTCGAAATTGCTCTTAAAGTATGCACCCCTCGCAGCTTCCGCCGGCCTGTTCAACCGGGCTTCGTCATCGGAGTATGTTCGCTCGTGCGATTTCGGACGCGACGGTCGGCAGCGAGGGAGACCATAGCTACGGCGAGGGCGGCCAGCGCCAACAGGGCTCCGATCCAGCTCGGGGCGAGGAGGCCGGCTCCGGCGGAGATGCCGAGCCCGCCGAGCCACGGCCCGAGCGCGTTGCCCAGGTTGAACGGGGAGATGTTGCTGGTGCTGGCCAGCGTCGGTGCGTGTTCTGTTAGGTTCATCACGCGGGTCTGCAGGGCAGGGTTGATCACGAACGCTCCGACGCCGAAGAGGGCGAGGGTTGCCACCATCGCTGGTCGGTGGCCGGCGGTGAGCGTGAAGGCGGCCAGGATTGCCGCGAGTCCGGTCAGGCCGACGCACAGGGTGGCCATCAGGGACCGGTCGGCGAGTCGGCCGCCGACGAGACTGCCGATGAAGGTGCCGACGCCGAACAGGCCGAGCAGTGGAGCCACCCAGCCGGGGGCGAAGCCGGTGACGTCGGTGAGCAATGGCGCGATGTAGGTGTAGGCGGTGTACAGGCCGGCCTGGGACAGCATCGTGGTGGCCAGGGCCAGCCACACGCGGGTGTTGGCGACCGCGGACAGCTCCCGGTGCAGGTCCAGGCCACCGGTTCGGTCTGGCAGTCTCGGCACGAGTGCGGCCACGCCGATCAGATCGAGGACGCCGAGGATCGCGACCGCGCCGAAAGCAGCCCGCCACCCCATCTGTTGGCCGAGGAAGGTGCCCAGCGGCACCCCGGCGATCGTGGCGATCGTCAGTCCGCCGAACATGATCGAGATGGCCCGCGCCCGCCGTTCGGATTCGACGAGATCGGATGCGAGGACTGCCCCGATGCCGAAGAACGCACCGTGCGCGACCGCGGTCACCACCCGGGCGGCCATCAGCATCTCGAACGAGCCGGCGAGCGTGGCGACCACCTCGCCGGCGATGAAGATCACCAGCAAGCCGATCAGGGCGGACTTGCGGGGGATGCGGGTGGTGGCGGCGGTGATCAAGGGCGCACCGATGACCACGCCGAGGGCGAACACCGAGATCAGCCAACCCGCCTGGGAAGCCGGCACGCCGAACTCGGCGGACAGCTCGGGCAGCAGCCCAGCCACCATGAACTCCGTGGTGCCCAGGCTGAACACGGTCAGCCCGAGAACGAACACCGCCAACGGCATCACAGATCCCTCCCTTCATCCAGACCGATCTGTGGACGATCGAGTGCGGTCAGCCCGGCCGCAGCGACGTGGACGTCGTCGCTCCAGTGACCCCCGGAGACGCCGATCGCGCCGACCACCTCGTCGTCGATCACGATGGGCAGCCCGCCGCCCATGGGCACCAGCCGGTCGATGCCCGTCGGCGCGCCAGCGGCCAGCACGGCGTCGGAGGCCAGTGCCTTCGACCACTGCTCGGTCGACATCTGCGACGCGGCGGCAGTGTAGGCCTTGTCCTGGGCCACCTGCACCGCGTTGAGTTTCGCGCCGTCCTGACGCACGAACCCCTTCAGCACGCCCGCCTGGTCGACCACTGCGATCGCGAACCGCAGCTGACCGTCGGCCACCGCGGCATCATCGGCGGCAGCGATGATCCGCTGCGCCAACCCGGCGCTGACCGTTGAGATCCTCTCCACGTCGCTCACGTTCCTGGCTCCTCTCCATCCGGCGGGACCCGCCCGCCACGACTTGGTAGTTCCATGTGAAACGACTAGACTAGGCACATGATTCCACATGGAACAACCCCACTCGAAGAACCGCGCAGCCAGGCAGGCGAGGAACTGAGCGCGAGCGAGCTGGCCGCCTGGCGGGGGATGCTGCGGTTGACGCATCGGCTCCGCCGGGAACTTGGCGAGGAACTCACCGCCCGACATGACCTGTCGATGGCCGACTACGACGTGCTCGTCGCCCTGGCCGCCGCGCCACGCCGGTCGATGCGGATGGCTGAACTCGCCGAGACCGTCCTACAGCCGCGCAGCAGCCTCACCCGGATCGTCGGCTCCCTCGAAGCCCGCCGACTCGTCGAGCGCTCACACGTCGAAGGCGACGCCCGTGGATCGTCCGCCACACTCACCCCCGAAGGCGTCCGGCAGTTCGGACGCGCCCACCGCACCCACATTGCAGGCATCCGCAGCCGCTTCCTCGAGCACCTGACCACCGACCAACTCGATACTCTCGCCGCCGCCTGGACGTGTGTGGACCCCGACGTCGTGGATGGGTGAGGCGAGTTGGGTCTGCCAGAGGTCACATGCAGCACATCGCCACCGTGACCGGTGGGAGTGGCCGAGGTTCGTGCCGGACCGCAACGAGGTGGGCCGTGGGAGCTGTGGCTGATCCTCAGCTTCGCCTTCATCGCCTTCACCCACACCGTTTACGCCTGGTCGCTGGCCGCAATAGGGTTCTATGGTCTCGCAGCATTCGCCATCACCACCCCACAACGGCACCGTCTCATCTCCCACGACCCGGATAAGGCCTCGGTAGTGCTGTCGTTGAACCAGGCCGTCCCCTGTCTGGCCATCGGTGCACGCTGGCTGGCAGCGGCCGTGGATGCGCCAGCCTCCGCCGTCGGGGACACGGCCGACCTTCTTCACGTCGACGTGGACCATGTGCCCTCCCATCGAGCAATGATCTTGCGGGCTCGCGGTTCAGGTCCACGCTGGGATCAACGAGCCGCCGACAGCTGAGTCCGAGCGCTGCGAGGTGGCGGCTCACTGTACGGCGGCCGATCGGTACACCCTCTGCGCGGGGTTCAAAGGTGATCCGGCCCGCCGACCACTTGTGGTCACGTCGCATCTGCTCTATCCGCACCACGACGTTGCCTGGTGTGGCGTGAGGCTGATGCCTGGGCGTGGAAGGGCGGTCGCGCAGCCCGAGCTCGCCGCAGCGACGATATCGGTTGACCCAGTTACTGGCACATGCCCGGGAGATGCCCATCTCGGTGGCGATTGGGCGGCTCCGACAGCGCTCGATGAGACGTCGACACCCCTTCGATGGATAGCGGTGAATTGGAATGTGGCATTGACTTGCTCTCTGTAAACGACGAGGCCACCCGGCCAGGTGCGGCCAGGCGCACCCCCTCAAGGGACAAGGCTGGTGGGCTGACTACCGGAGCGGGATCTCGACGCCGCGCTCGCTCTCTGGTCGCGGGCCGAAGACTCGCCGGTCTACCTCATCGATCTGCACGTCGTTGATGCTGGCCTCGCGTCGTTTCATCAGGCCTTCGGTGCTGAACTGCCACAATTCGTTGCCGTAGCTGCGCCACCACTGCCCCGTCGCGTCGTGCCACTCGTACTGGAAACGCACGGCGATGCGGTTCTCGCGGTATCCCCACAGGCTCTTGCGCAGGGCGTAGTCGAGCTCGCGCTCCCACTTGCTGGTCAGGAATTGGATGATCTCCTCACGACCGGTGACGAACACGTCGCGGTTACGCCACGCCGAGTCGGGCGTGTAGGCCATGGCGACGCGCTGCGGGTCGCGCGTGTTCCAGGCGTCCTCGGCTGCCTGCACCTTCTGCAGTGCGGCTTCTGCAGTGAACGGAGGAAACGGAGGAAACGGCGGGCGTGGTTCGTTCATGATCCCTTCCTTGTAAAGAACGGGCGTTCTCTACACTTGTTCGGCTATCGTAGGGAACGCCCGTTCTCAACGTCAAGAAGGACTCCCGCGCCAGCGCCGATCAGCGAAGAACAGAAGACCCACAGCCGCGCCGCGCTCCTGGACGCCGCCGAAGCGCTCTTCTATGAACGTGGCATCCAGGCGGTCGGTATGGATGCCATCCGCACCGCCGCAGGGATACCCCTGAAGCGGATCTATGGAATGTTCTCAACGAAAGAAGACCTGGTCGTTGCGGTGCTGCAGCAACGAGATCGCCGCTGGCGAGCCAGCCTGACCGCATATGTGGAGCAGCACGAGGATCCCCGCGAACGGGTGCTGTCGATCTTCGACTGGCTTGAGCGATGGTTCGCCGATCCTGACTATCGCGGCTGCGCGTGGATCAACGCATACGGCGAACTGGGCTCCACCTCACCTGCGATCCTCGCCGAAGTGCGTGCACACAAGCAGGCCTTCCACGAACAGATCACAAAATGGGTCGAGGCTGCCACGAACGTGCCAGCAGAACCCGTGAGCCTGCTTGCTGAAGGCGCGATCGTCACCGCCGCGATCACTGGAGACCCGAAGGCCGCCCGACCCGCCCGGGCCGCCACCGAAGCCCTCATCAACTGAGTGTCAACAAGGTCTCGTCCCACAACATTTGTTGCGGGGCAGGAGGTTGTTGACGCCTGGCCCGCGGCGACCAGGCTCCGTGCCCGGGAGCACATAGCCCAGTCGCGGTGCCGGCTTGAAGGTGCTCGCTGTAGACGCCGACCTTCCATTCGATCAGCGAGCGGCATTCTTCGAGCGCGTGGATCTGGGCCTCGATGCGTTGGCGGTGTTCGTCGAGGAGCTTGACACTTGACAGTACATCAGTTCCTGCCCGCACGGGCGCACAGTCCGGTCGCGGCCTGGATCGAGAAACACCAGGCCCTCATGTCGTTCACTGCACAGGCGCCGGTTTTGGCGCGTGAACAGGTCGGCACTCACGATTCGGCCACCGTTTCTCGGCCACACCGCACGCTGATACCAGTGCCGCAATCGGAGGTCACACGGACCGAGCAAAGCCTGCTTGGCGCGTGCGACGTCTTAACCGCTCGACGATGTCACCGACGGCACTCATGCTGTCGGTGGCCATCAGGCTCGTTGAGGGATCATTCGGTGTGGACCATGCCTGCTGCGCGGCAACCCAGGTACCGATCGGCGGCGTTCGTCGTGAGTTGCCGTGCTTCCGGGTGTGGCTACTCCTTCGTTACGAGGACCTGCCGCCGAGGACGACGCGACTCGCCGTGCGACGGCAGGTCACACCACGCGACTGCAAACTACATGATTTCGCTGTTGTTCCTCAATCTGAGAAGTCGGTGATTGAACCGATTCCGTTCCTGGTGGCCCAATCGCTGATCCACGCCAAGATCGGCAGATCCCAGAGATAGGGTGCGGCCAGTTCGAACACAACGGTGTCCGACTGCGATCGGCGTGCCGGTACATTTCCGAGGATGACCTCGGCAAGCTCCACTGCGTCCGGCGGTGTCTGTGGCGGACCTTGCCGGAGGAATCCGCTGGAGAAGCCGTGCGCAACGAGTTCCGGTCGCTGGGCTGTCGGGACAGCGAGACGCGCGCCGAGCGGCATGAGGTTCATGCCCGCCGCGGTCATGCTGACGAATACCGCGCCGTGGCGAACCACTGTCGGATCGGGGAGGGCCGGCTCCCCGGGGGTGTAGCGGCCAGCAGCGGTGATCACGTCGGCGTCGGCGACCGCTGCGTCGCCGGTATCGGTCGCGGTCGCGGTCACCCCCAGACGCTGCGTGATCTCGTCGGCAAACGCCTCTCGATTCTTCTTGGTCGGGCTCCAGACCTTGACAGTTTTCAGGTGGGGCATCACCCGTGCGAGCGTGCTCGCGTGACTGCGAGCCTGGGCTCCGCTCCCGAGCACCGCCAGGGTGTCGGCCCCCTCCGGCGCGAGGTGGCGAACCCCCACCGCCGCAGGGACGGAGGTCCGCAAGTCGTTGAGGTCGTCGAGCGAGATCACACTCTCGATCTCCCCGGTCACCCCGCTGATCTGAATGCCGATCCGGGCGTTGCGACGAGTTCCCTCATACTTTCTCGGAAAGATCCGAAGACTGGCCCCGTCCGTCGAACAAGCAGCGAACTGGCTGGCCAACTCATCGCCGTTCGGCAGCCCCAGGCCGGCGAAGATGGTCTCACCGCTGTCGCCAGCATGACTGCGCAGCAGCGACGCCTCGACCGCATTGATCGCACCATCAAGCGCGTTGTCGTCGGCTGCGAGGGGACGGAGATCGGACCGGGTCAGCAGCAACGGCATTATTTTTCTCCTTTAACTCAGAATTGCATGATTATTCCTAATAAACACGAAGCGGCAGGCGCGCACCAGCGTCCACGTCACCAACTGATCGAGCTCGGCGAGACTGAAAACGCCAGGGAGCGGCCTGTCAGGGATCTCGTCCGCCTCGGTGTCCCGCATACCGTGAGACTATCAGCTAGCTTCAACATAAGAAACAGTCTTCTGATAGCCGAGTGGCCACGGTACGGGGCACCGGCAGTCGACCTCGTCGTCTTCTGGGCGATCGAGGTTGCGGTTGTTGACAGCTCAACGGCAATGGTGGGGGCGAGTCCTTCACTCCGCGCCGGGTCGGGACACCCGGGCATCGCCCCAGCGGAGTAGGGGCCGAAAGATCTGGTTCCTCCCCGTGGAGCCGCGTTCAACGATCAGGTAGTCGTGGTGCTCCCCCACGACGGGTTCGGTCTGGGGGCCTGGTGCCCGTTGGCCACGACGAACCACCGGGGGTGGGTACGCAAGTGTCGGTAGGCACTGGCAGTCATCGAGATTTCCGTCGAGCAGCGTGCGTTAGCGCATTCGCACGGGAACCGTGCCGTGTCCTCGGTCGCATCGTTGTCCGACATGCGCTGCCAGAGTCGTGCGCTGGTGCGGTGGTAGTCCGCCTCGTTCTCCAAGATGCGGCGCTCACGGAAACGGCTCATCTGCGCACCGGCCCGGATCTGGCCGTAGTTGAGCAGCGAGACGAGCAGGACACCGCCGATGGCGTTGCCTGCGGTGGCCCCGCCCAACCACGCCACGAACGTCCCCACCGAAGTGGCTCCGACAAGCACGGACGCCAGGATGTAGCCACTGGAGGCGATGCAGTGGGCGAGGCCCAGTAGACCCACGGGAAAGGTGATCAACCAGATCAGCGCGATCTGCCCGATCGTGCCTCGGGCGCTGGTGACCAGCCACGACATCAACGCGATCATCGCGCCTCCGAGGATGCCGCTGGTAAACACACGCATCATCGGCGCATGTGCCGTCGTGGCACCCAGTTGCACCAGCTCGGTAAGCACATCCGGTTTCAACGCACCGGTGGCCACGGTCAGCGTCGCGAAAATAAGTGCGCCCAGCACGTTGGCACACAGCACCACCGTCCATAGTCGCAACGTCGCCAGCACATGGCGACGTTCCTCGAGGATCAACACGACTGGGAACAGGGTGTTCTCGGTGAACAACTGAGCGCGCCCGATGACCACCGCGATGAATCCCAAGGGGTAGAGAACCCCTGCGACGAGCTTGTCCTCGTGGCCGGGCAACGCCGCGAGTGCGCTGGATACGCCCAAACCGGTGAGCCCCATGAAAAAGCCGGCCGCCACGCCGGAGAAGGCGAGCGCACTCGCCGTGCGATTCAGTTCGGAGCGAGCTTCAACGAGAACGCGCGCGTAGATTTCGCGCGCGCTCAACCGCCCGGATTCAGATGCCATGGGTGTCCCTCGGTTACGGTCTTGGAACGTGGGTCGAGCAATGCCCGCCTACAGAGATCGGGAGCTGGATCAGCATATTGTCGAGACACTCAAGAACCGGTCCAGCGAACCGACTGCCGGCCCCTCAGACAGCAGAAGGTGGTCGTGACCTTCCCTTGGCGGTCCGAGGGGACACTCGCGGGCCCACGTCAGGACGCGCTGAACGACAGCCAGACCCCGCCAGCCGACGTGCACGGCTCCAGGCAATTGCTGCACGGCTCTTATCACAGCCCAGGACGGCACCCGATCGTGTTCACAACTGTCTGGGGTGGAGGCGCAACACCCAGCTCGGTTGGAAGGGCGTTGCGAACTGGTTGAGGAACTTGCGGAATGTGCCACGCAGGTCTGTCAAGCGGCGAGTTTCATAGAGGGTGATTTAGTTGGTTTCGATGAGGGTCAGTTGGGCTTGTGCGGGGGCGTGTAGGGCCTCGTATTCGGCGGGTGGGATCTGGCCGAGTTCGCCGTGAAGGCGCCGCTGGTTGAACCAATCGACATACTCGGCGGTGGCGATTTCGAGGTCGTTGATGCCAGTCCAGGGGCCGCGGTTGCGGACGAGTTCGCCCTTGTAGAGTGAGTTGCACGCTTCGGCGAGGGCGTTGTCGTAACTGTCGCCCTTGGATCCCACGGACGCGACGGCGTCGGCGTCGGCGAGGCGCTCGGTGTATCGGATGGCCCGATACTGGGCGAATTCAACCGGTGGACGCAACACTCTGATTCTGGAGGTGTTGATGGGACGGCCAGCAGGTTGGTTGAAGGAGTTGACGGGACGAACCCCGATGATCTCGCCCGGTGCACCGAAGACGCGGCGCAGCGTCGAGCGCGAGTTCTGGAAAGGCGTGGCGCTCGGGCGGTCGTCGGAGGGCGCTGCGGTGGCGGTGGGTGTGTCATCTGCGGTCGGAGCTCGGTGGTTCCGACAGGGTGGCGGTATGCCCACGATCGAGCTGGCCGACCCCGTCGGACGATACGTGTCATTTCCTGAGCGGGAGGAGATCGCGATCCTGCGCGCGCAGGATGTGGGGGTTCGGGAGATCGCCCGCAGGCTCGACCGCGATCCGGCAACGATCTCTCGTGAGTTGCGCCGCAATGCTGCGACTCGCGGCGGGAGGCTCGAGTATCGGGCGTCGGTCGCGCAGTGGAAAGCGGAGCTGATGGCGAGGCGTCCGAAACCGGCGAAGCTCGTCGTGAACCTGCTCCTGCACGATTATGTGCAAGAGCGACTTGACGGTCGTGTTCACCGTCCGGACGGGACGATCGTGGCCGGACCGGAGGTGCCGGATTGGAAAGGACGGAACAAGCCGCATCGACAGGATCGGCGGTGGTCGACGGCGTGGAGCCCGGAGCAGATCTCACGTCGATTGAAGGTGGATTTCCCGGATGATGAGTCCATGCGTATTAGCCACGAGGCGATCTACCAGTCCCTGTTCATCGAGGGCCGTGGCGCGTTGAAACGAGAACTCGTGGCGTGTCTGCGCACGGGGCGTGCGTTGCGCGTGCCTCGCGCTCGTTCGCGCAACAAGCCGCAAGGTCATGTCACCGAGGACGTCGTCATCAGCGAGCGCCCCGCCGAAGCCGATGACCGGGCCGTCCCGGGGCACTGGGAGGGCGATTTGATCATCGGCACGAATAGGTCGGCGATCGGTACCGTCATCGAGCGGAAGAGCCGTTCAACTCTGCTGGTGCACTTGCCCCGCCTCGAGGGTTATGGAGAGGCCCCGCGAGTTAAGAACGGTCCCGCGCTGGCCGGTTACGGAGCCGTCGCGATGAATGCCGCACTGACAGCGTCGATGACTCGCCTGCCAGAACAGCTCCGCAAGACGCTCACCTGGGACCGCGGGAAGGAACTGTCCGCGCACGCACAGTTCACACTCGACACGGGCACGAAGGTGTTCTTCGCGGATCCGCACTCGCCCTGGCAGCGACCGACGAACGAGAACACCAACGGCCTGCTGCGCCGGTATTTCCCGAAGGGCACCGACCTATCCCGATGGAGCGCCGAAGACCTCGACGCCGTCGCTCTCGCGCTCAACAGCCGGCCCCGGAAAGCACTCGATTGGAAGACTCCCGCGGAAGTGTTCACCGAGCAGCTACAGTTACTCAAACACGATGGTGTTGCGTCCACCGGTTGAATTCGCCTTGGCTGCCCCGGTCGGAATGGAAGATCACTCCACCGGTGGGCCGGCGGTGGGTCAGCGCCATCGTGAGCGCGTCGGTGACCAGCTCGGTGCGCATATGGTCGGCCACGGCCCAGCCGACCACCCGCCGCGAGTACAGATCGATCACCGTGGCCAGGTAGGCCCAGCCGTCCCAGGTCTTGACGTAACTGATGTCGCCGCACCACTTGCGGTCCGGCCCGGTGGCGCTGAAGTCCCGGCCGATCAGGTCCGGCGCCGGCACCGGCTGCTCACCGGGCACCGTGGTGCGCTTCCACGGCTTCGGGTGCCTGCCCTGCAGGCCGGCGGCCCGCATCAGCCGCCACACCCGCTTCCGCGAGATCCGGTGCCCCACAGCCACCAGCTCGGCATGGATCCGACGCACCCCGGGATTGCCCCGCAGCCCCTCATACAGCCCGGTGATCAGCCGGGTCAGCCGCCGGTCGGCGCGGTCCCGGTCGGACTCGCCCCGGCCCCGCCAGGCGTAGTAGCCCGACGTGGACACCCCGAGCTGCTCACACATGAACTCGATCTTGAACTGCTTCTGCTCCGCCCAGTCCGCGATCGCGGCAAACTTCACCGCTGGTCGTTCGCGAACCAGGTCGCTACTTTTTTTGCGAACTCGGCCTGCATCCGCAGCTGGGCATTCTCCTCCCGAAGCCGTTCCAACTCCTCACGCTCATCCACAGTCAGCGGCTGCTGCCGGTCGACTCCCTGCTCCCTTGCCTTCTTCACCCATTTCCCTAACGTCATCTCGTGCACGCCGATATTGCGTGCAACCTCGGCGATACTCCGATCGCCATCGATGACGAAACTAACTGCTTCCTGCTTGTACTCGTCGGTAAAACGCCGGCGTGTCGATCCCACGAGAATGCCTCCCAGATCAGATGAAAGTCACACCCGTGTCCACTGAAGCGGGGACGGTCCAATGCGGTCGCCGAGCGTGCGGAACTCACCCGTTTCAGGGGGTGCGCCTTCGTCAACACCATGGCCGAGATCGCCGACCCCGCTGACCCGATCCACGCCCGCGCCGCCGCGCACAAAGCGGCCGTCACCGGCTACCTCGCAGAGCTATTGACCGCGGCAGGCGTCGAACCTGCCGACCGCCTCGCACGCCGGTGGATGCTGCTTCTCGATGGTGCCGTCGTGACCGCCAGTTATCGGCAGGATGTCCAAGCCTTCGCCGAAGCCAAGTCAATCGCCAGTCCCGATCTCGTCACGCAGCCACCGAAGCCCGTCACATCACTCCGGTGACGCCACGCTGCACCTGCGATGAGCCGCTTGGACGCGCAAGCTCAGCTGTCCAGGCGCTTTCGAGGCCAGGCCACACCTCCAAGCCCACCTCGACCACCAGAACGAGGCCGCGCAGCACAGGACATGACCGGCCTCCCCACGCCGCTTCTCTTGTTTCCATACGGGTGCCTGGTCGGAGCTGGTATGGCCGCTCTCCTACGTCTCGGCAGGGAGGTCTGCGTGCTGGTCGTCGCCAGCCTGGACCGGCTCGTCCGCACCGTCCCCGCCTCCTCGCAAGTCGTTGCAGACCTCGACGACGCAGGCGTGACCGTCTACGCCGCCGACCGCGAGCGCGCTCCTCGCCGACACGGCAATGCTGCCGGACATTCTGACCGCCGCGATCCGCTCGTCCATTTGCGACAGACACATCAAGCGCTGACCCGCGCGCGGCGCCCGCCCGGTCGGATCACGACACCTTCCGCGGCGAGTGCGCGCCTGACCGTCTGTTGGCTGACCCCGAACCGCGAGCCGACCTCCATGAGCGTCAAACCATCCGCGTAGAGTTCGACCGCCTTGGCGAGATGGGACTCATCGAGGCCGCGCCCGCGGATAGGGACAGACCGGCGGACAAGATGCGCCGCCACCGTGCGGCGGTGAACACTGAACCGCTCACCCAGCTCAACAAGCGTCGCACCCGCCTGGTACCGGGCCACCAGCTCGTCTACTTGAGCCGGGATCAGAAAAGTTTGAGTCATCCCAACTGCACGGACCATCCGACCTCGCGAGTCCACCACAGTCGGCTCCAACGGCCGCCGATCCGCCTTGTAGACGCTACGCGACCTGCGTGACGCCACGGTTACCAGGGCCGAGGAAGGGTTCTCAAACTCTCTACGGAGGTCCACCACAGAGAGAAACCCCCTCCCGCCAGTCGAGAACTCGGTCGGGAGGGGGTTTTCTGATGCCCCGTGAGTGGGTCATCTGCAGGCTTGCAGGCTGATCAATTCCGTGCCGCGGCCTCGTCCATGACGCAGACTCCGCAGTCGCAGTCCAAGTCCTCTCCCGCCAGGGGGTCATCCTCAACAAGTGTCTCAAGCATGGGGGGCTCCTCTCCGATGAAAGAGATCTTATCCGGCGAGTCGGACATTGCGGTCAGAGAGTCAGTCACGGGTGCATAACGTTGCTGACCTGGTGTGACAGACAGGTGTCGAACGGTCAGGAGGCGGGCCCGGACCGGGATGGAGGCGAGCCGGCCCCTGACCGCCGCAGCCGCGGCCCGGCGAACGACCTCATCCCAGCGGGATCGGCCGGAACCTCCCGCCGGTGCCGCAAGTCAGCAGCAGCGACTCGTCCGGGGCGATGCTCGCCCACGAGGACTCGACGTGCTCGATCACCGCGGCGAGCGCCGCCCGTGCCTGCTCGTCCTCGGCGCTGCGCGAGGTCTCCTCGACCTGGAAGCGAAGCACCAGGCGACCGACGCGACGGGCGCCGAGCACCGGCGCCTCGAGGTCGGTGCGCTCGACGTGGTGGCGACTGCCCAGCGCGAGCACCGCCTGCTCCTCGACCTGGACCGGCGAGGTGCCGGGACGCAGGGCGCCGACGGGCAGATGCATACGGTAGCTGGGCACCTCGCCAGCGTAGCCCCGCCCGGGTACGCTCCCTGCGGGAGCCACGGACCGGGGGAGGGGTGCGATGACCACGAGCATCGTGCTGATCCACGCCATCCGCTCCTCGCGCACCATGTGGAAGGGGCAGGTGCGACGCCTGCGCAAGCGCGGCTACCAGGTGATCGCCCCCGATCTGCCGGGACACGGCCGGCGTCGTGGCGAGCCCTTCACCCTCGAGAGTGCGCTGGCGACCCTCGACGGGGCCGTCGCGGCCTGCGAGGAGCCTCCGCTGCTGGTCGGTCTGTCCCTCGGCGGGTACCTGACCCTGCACTGGGCAGCGCAGAACCCTCAGCGACTGACAGCGGTGGTCGCTGCGGACTGCACGATCGTGCCCGGCCCCGCGAGCGCCCGCCTGTACGGACTGTGGATGAGCATGAAGGACTGGCTGCCCGGGGACTCGGACTCCCGCGTGGCGCGCGCCTTCGCCCGACGCCACACCCGCAAGGCGGCGCGCCGGTACTACGGCGGCGGCCGCGCCCGCGGGGTGGTGCCCACGGTGGTGCGGATGATCGGGTCCCTCGACCTGCTCGCCGACGTCGGCGCGATCGACGTGCCGATCACCTTCGTCAACGGCGAGCACGACCCCTTCCGCCGGCACGAGGACCTGTTCCTGCGGGCGGCAGGTGACGGCGAGCTGGTGGTGCTGCACGACGCCGGGCACATCGCGAACCTCTCCCGGCCCAAGCGTTTCGCCAAGGTGCTGCGCCGCGCAGCCGGTGCCAGGAGCGTGAGCGGTGTCTGAGGCGGTCGTGCTCGTCCACGGTGCCCGGACCTCCTCGAGCCAGTGGGACCTGCAGCTGCCCGGGCTGCAGCAGGCCGGGTACAGGACCGTCGCCCCGGACCTGCCCGGTCATGGCATGCGTCGCGGCGAACCGTTCACCCTCTCGTCGGCGACCGCGACGCTCCTGGGAGCGGTGCACGGGGCCGGCGCCGGCCCCGGTACGGTGCACCTGGTCGGATCCTCCCTCGGCGGCATGCTCGCGATCCATGCGGCCGCCGCGCTGTACGGGTCCGACATCGATCCCCCAGGGACGGGCGCCCACGGCTCGTCCGACACGGCGATGCGGAGCCCGCTCGCGAGCCTCACCCTCTGCGGCTCCGCCGTGCAGCCGAGCCCGCGCAGTGCACGCCTGTACGGCTTCGCCCTACGGGCGGTCGACCACCTGCCGGGTTCCGGGCCTCGGGGCCCCCGCCGGTCCGGACGAGAGCGGGCCGGCGACTCTTCCGTCCCGCTGATCCACTCCCTCGTGCTCGGCCCGCGCGGCGTGGAGGCCTACCGGCGCGGCGGCCGGGCCGGACCCGAGGTGGTGGTCCCCACTATGGCGGCGGTCACCGGGCTCGACCTGCGCGCCGAGCTCCGCCGCATCCCGGTGCCGGTGACGATCCTCAGCCCCCGCTTCGACCAGCTGCGGATGCACGAACGCTCCTTCGCCCGAGCCGCGCCGCGCGGACGGGTGGTGACGCTCGGCTACGGCACCCACCTGGTGAACCTGACACAGCCGGAGCGCTTCACCGAAGATCTGCTGCGCGTGCTCGACGGCACCCCGCCGTCGCACTGACCCCTCGGCCCGGCAGGTGGCCCGTGCGCAGGAGATGGCCGAGGGACCGAGCGCGGTGGCGCAGGGCAGGGAGGAGCGGGTTCCAGCCATGGCGCGCTCCTCGAGCCGGGATCCTCTGCACGGCGCGTCGGCCGGCGGCCCCGCCCGACGGACTGTGAACGCCGACGACATCCCCCGCCTCGCCCCGCCGTAGGCTGGGGCCATGACCCATCCCGTGCTGCGCGTCGGCTTCGTCCCGGGCGTCGAACCCGACCGCTTCGTGCGCCGGTGGCGCGCGGGCCGCCGACCGGCGATGCTCGACACCGTCCCCGTGCCCGTCTCGACCCAGCGCGAGGCGCTCGCACACGGCGAGGTCGACATGTGCTTCGTGCGGCTGCCACTTCCCTCCGAGGACCTCCACCTGGTGCCCCTGTGGGAGGAGCGACCCGCGATCGTCGTCAGCGCCGAGAACGTGCTGAGCCTGTACGAGGAGCTGTCGGAGACCGAGCTCGCCCAGGAGACGGAGATCCCCACCGCCGGGCCCGACGACGCCGCCGAGCAGGTCGCGGTGGTCGCGAGCGGGGTCGGCTACACCCGCCTCCCGCTGTCACTGGCCCGACTCCACCATCGCAAGGACGTCGTCCACCGGCCCCTGACAGACGCCGACCCCACCCGCATCGCCCTGGCCTGGCCCCGCGCGGACGACGACGAGCTGCGCCAGGAATTCGTCGGGGTCGTCCGCGGCCGCACCCCCCGTTCCAGCCGTTGAGACGGCACCAGTCACGGCAGACCGACCCAGGCAGATCAGTCCAGACAGCGAGTTCCCGAGGAGAGACCCCATGACCGAGCAGCCCCGCATGAACGTCGAGAGCTTCAACCTCGACCATCGCACCGTCGCCGCCCCCTACCTGCGCATCGCCGACCGCAAGGAACTACCCGGCGGCGACGTGCTGACCAAGTTCGACGTGCGCTTCACCCAGCCCAACACCGAGCACCTGGACTCCGAGACCGTGCACTCGCTCGAGCACCTGATGGCCGAGCACATGCGCAACCATTCGGACGACGTCCTGGACGTCTCCCCGATGGGGTGCCGCACCGGTTTTTACGTGCTGCTGGCCGGCGACCACGCCCCGGAGGGTTTCGCCCCCGTCCTGGAGGCCACGCTGGTGGATCTCCTCGCGGCCGGCGAGGTGCCCGCCGCCAACGAGATCCAGTGCGGCTGGGGTGCTCACCACACGCTGCAGGGTGCGAAGGACGCCGCGCGCGCCTTCCTCGACGCCCGCGAGCAATGGGGCCAGGTCACCGCGAGCTGAGCCCTTCGCGGACCGCCGTCAGCCACCGCGCGGTGCGCTCGTCGTCGGCGATCTCGTCGACGCCGACCACCTCACCGTCCGCATCGGCCAGCGGGATGCGCCAGTTCGGGTACTCCTCGTCGGTGCCCGGCTGGTTCTGGATCCGGCGTTCGCCCACGCAGTCCACCAGCGAGACCCCCAGCAGCATCGACGTCGTGCGCGCCAGATGCCGGTGCAGGGCGATCACGGTGGCCTCGATGTCGGCCCCGGGCTCCAGCAGACCCTCCTCGCGCAGGACGTCGAGGACCTGCTCGCGCCCGGCGGCGTCGGCCGCCTGCTCCTGCTCCAGATCGCGCTCGAGCAGGCCCAGCTCATGGCGCAGTGCGACGTGGTCACCGGCCAGATAGCCCGCGGTCGGGGGCAGGTCGTGCGTGTTCACCGAGGACATGCACAGGGTGCGGTAGTCCTCCGCCCGCAGCGGGCGACCTGCGTCGTCGTGCTCGAACCACAGGATCGAGGTGCCGAGGATCCCCCGATCGACCAGGTAGTCGCGCACCCACGGCTCGAAGGTGCCGAGATCCTCGCCGACCACCACGGTGCCGGAGCGATGCGCCTCCAGCGCCAGGATGCCGATCATCGCCTCGTGGTCGTAGGAGACGTAGGCGCCGTCGGACGCCTCATGGCCCTCGGGGATCCACCACAGACGGAATAGCCCCAGCACGTGGTCGATGCGCAGCGCTCCCGCATGGCGCATGAGAGTGCGCAGCATGTCGCGCCAGGGCCGGTAGGAGGCTTCGCGCAGCTGCTCCGGGTGCCAGGGCGGCTGATGCCAGTTCTGCCCCTGCTGGTTGTACTGGTCCGCCGGCGCCCCGACGGAGGCGCCCCGGGCCAGCACCTCGCGCAGACGCCAGGAGTCCGCACCGATCTGCTCCACCCCGACCGCGAGGTCGTGCATGATGCCCAGGCGCATGCCTGCCTCCTGCGCGGCGGCCTGCGCGGCCCCCAGCTGCTCGTCGAGCAGCCACTGGGTCCAGATGTGGAACTCGATCCGCCCGGACAGCTCATCCCGCGCACGCCCGACGGCAGCGTCGTCGAGGGCGTCCAGCGGGGACTCCTCGACGGTGCCGCGCGCCCGCTCCGCCCACGCGGACCACAGAGCGAAGTCCTCGAGGCCCTGCCCCTCCCGCCGGCGATAGGCCTCCAGCAGGGCACGCCGCCCCGCCGTCAGCGGCACGGCGAACAGCGCCTCCAGCGCCTCCAGCTTCGCCGCGAGCACCCCGTCGCGCTCGAGATGGTCCGCCCGGGCGTTCCAGCCCGCGACCCGGCGCCGGAGGAGCTCCACCCGCTGCCGGGCGACGTCCGGCAGGTCCCGGTACTCCGCGACGTCCTCGAGTCGCAGGTACAGCACGCTGGCGAAGCGGCGCGTGACGGGCAGGTACGGAGAGGGCTCGACCGGCGGGGTCGGATACGAGGCATGCAGCGGATTGACCAAGAGGAAGTCCGCACCGTGCCGGGTGGCCGCGATCGCCGCGAGATCTTGCATGTCACCGAGGTCACCGATGCCCCACGACCGTGGTGAGCGCACGGAGTACAGCTGCGCCTGCAGGCCGAAGCCCCGCCGCGCGACGAAGGCATCGGGGGTGGTCAGCCGGGCGGGGGTGACGACCACGTCCGCCTGAGACGGGCCGGACGCCGTCTCGGCGACCAGACGGTGCCAGCCCAGCGGCAGCCCGGCGGGAAGACGGAACCGGGCACGACCACGCAGGTGACCCTCCAGCTCGTAGGGCGGGGTGAAGTCCTCGACCTGCGCGAGATCCTCTCGCCCGCCCTCCTCGAGCAGCAGGTGCGCCGCCACCGCTGCGCCGTGCTCGACGTGGATGGGGACCGTGGTGCCGAGATCCTCGCGCAGCACGGTCACCGGCGGCAGGGTGCGCTCCCAGGGTGCGCGTTCGTGCTCGGCGCGGATGCGGGCGATGTCCTGCTCGGAGGAGACCTCCGCCCCGAGGGCCGTGAGGACCGCGCGCAAGGTGGCGTCGGCGACGTCCCGGCGAGTGCCGTCCCATCCCCGGTAGTCGGTGCCGACGCCGAGGTCCCGGGCGAGATCGCGCAGCGGAGAGGAGTCCGAAGCCGTGCGGCTCATCGTAACGGCGATCACATCGGGTGCCGCGGGTGGCGCCGTGCCGGTGATGGGCAGCAGCTCACTCAGCGACGGCGCCGGCGTCGTTCTAGGTCCAGGACGGCAGCCACATGCGGAACCTCCACTGCTCGAGGTCGATCACCTCGCCGCTCCAGATCGGCCAGAAGAACGCGGAGACGAGCACGATCAGCACCAGCAGGGAGCCCGTGAAGAGACCTCCGGCCAGGCGTCTCTCCCCGTCGGACCCGGACGGACCGATCACCAGACCCAGTACGTAGGCCAGGCACATGAGCAGCCACGGCTCGAACGCGATGGCGTAGAAGGTGAAGATCGTGCGGTCCATGTACATCAGCCACGGCAGGTACCCGGCCGCGATCCCCGCCAGCGCCGCCCAGGCCCGGCCGTCGAATCGCACGATCGCGATCACCAGCGTGACCAGCACGGCGACCGTGCCCAGCCACCAGATCAGCGGATTGCCGACGGAGAGCACGTGCGAGGCGCACTCGGCGACCGAGCAACCGTGCTCGCCGTACTCGTAGGTGCGGTAGTAGAAGTTCGTCGGCCGCAGCATGAGCGGCCACCCCAGCGGATTCGCCTCATAGGGGTGCTCGGAGTCCAGGCCGATGTGGAACTCGTAAGCCTGCCGGTGGTACAACCAGAAGGACAGCAGCGAGTCCAGCACCCCGTTCCCGGTGCTCGCGCCGTCCTGCTCCGCGAGGTGTCGGTTGTACCCCACCGACGAGGCGAACCAGCCGCTCCAGGAGGCGAGGTAGACCACCACCGCCGTGCCCACGGTGGCGAAGAAGGCGGGGATCGCGTCGCGCACCAGCCCGCCCAGCAGCCAGCGCCGCTGGGCGATGGTGCGTCGGGCCCACCAGTCCCACAGCACTGTCATGATCCCGAAGACCGCCAGGAAGTACAGACCGGACCACTTGACCGAGCAGGACATGCCCAGCAGCACCCCGGCCGTCAGCCGCCACGGACGTAGTCCGCCGGAGATCCCCAGCGGGGGAGCGACCGTGGCACTGGTGTGCAACCGGGCCGCCTGGACCGCCAGATGCTCGCGGAAGCGGTCGCGGTCGATCAGCAGCGCCCCGAACGCGGCCAGGGCGAAGAACATCACGAAGGGATCGAGCAAGCTCGTGCGCGAGTGCACGATGGCCAGGCCGTCGACCGCCAGCAGCAGCCCCGCGATGAGCCCGACGGTGGTGGAGCGGAACAGACGCCGCGCGATGAACGCCAGCATCGGGACGGCGACGGCCCCGAGCACGGCCGTCGAGATCCGCCAGCCCACGGGGTTGTCGGCGCCCAGCACCATCATCCCCAGGCCGATCAGCCACTTGCCCAGCGGTGGATGGACGACGTAGGACGCGGTGTCCTCGTAGGAATCGACATCGCCGGATTCGAAGACGTCGTCCTGGTCGTCCGGCCACGACATCTCCACGCCCTCCTGGGTGAGGGCGTAACCGTCCTTGACGTAGTAGGTCTCGTCGAAGATCAGCTCGTCGATCCCGCCCAGGCCCCACAGCCGCAGCACGAGCGCGAGGCCGAACAGGGCCATCGCCCCGGCCCAGGCCATTCGGGAGACCGGGAGATCGAAGGTCTTCAGACGCCGACGGTAGGAGGACTCCAGGGCGGCGGGCTCGTCCTGGACGTCGGCCCGGTGGCTCGTCTCCTCCTCCGTGTGCACCTGCACATGCTAGGACATCTGTCTCCGCGCCCCGGGTGGCCCCCGGGCGGGCTCCGGGGCCGACGGGTGGCTAGCATGGCCGGATGCTCGAGCCCGGAGTCCTCACCCTCGCCGCCACCCCGATCGGCAACCCGCTCGACGCCTCGGTGCGCCTGATGCGGGCACTGGGGGAGGCCGACCTCCTCGCCGCCGAGGACACCCGGCGCCTGGCGCGCCTCGTCGCCGCCCTCGAGGTGGAGACCACCGGCCGGATCATCTCGTACCACGAGCACAACGAGGCCGAGCGCACCGAGGTGCTGCTCGAGGCGCTCGAGGACGGTCGGCGCGTCCTGATCGTCACCGACGCGGGCATGCCCGCGGTCTCCGACCCGGGGTTCCGTGCGGTGCGCGCCGCCACTGAGGCGGGGTACCCGGTCACCGTGATCCCGGGACCCTCCGCGGTGCTCACGGCGCTGGCGGCCTCGGGGATCGCCCCGGACCGCTTCACCTTCGAGGGATTCCCGCCGCGCCGCGAGGGCCGCCGCGCGAATGCGCTCGAACCGCTCGGCGAGGAGCAGCGCACGATGGTGTTCTTCGAGTCACCGCGCCGCACCGCGGCCACGCTCGCCGCGATGGCCGAGGCCTTCGGGCGAGACCGCGGGGCCGCCGTGGCGCGGGAGCTGACCAAGACCCACGAGGAAATCATCCGCGGAGGCCTCGGCGAGCTCGCCGACTGGGCGGAGTCCACCGAGGTGCTGGGCGAGATCGTGATCGTGGTGGCGGGAGCGGAACCTGTCGCGAAGAACGCCGAGGACCTCGTCGAGGAGGTCCTGGCCCGCGCGGCGGCGGGGGAGCGGCTCAAGACCGCGGCCAAGGAGCTGGCCCGGACCAGCCCCGGGGTCGGCGCGAGCGAGCTCTACGACCTGGCGGTGCGCCGACGGGAGTAGCAGCCCGGGTTGGGGCGCGGGCGAGGACCGCGGGCGCCGTGGCGTCGGCCGGGGCGCGCGGGTGAGGATCGTCGGCCCTGCCTGGTGGCCCGGCCCCGGAGCGGACATGACGAAGCCCCCGGCACCAGGTGCCGGAGGCTTCGGAAGGTGGATCACTGCACGGGCCGAGGGCCCGCGGGGATCAGTCCTCGATCTGGAGGAGGCCGCGCTGGTACGCCTTGGCCAGACGACGCGGGACGGACGCGGTGCGGCCACGGACCGTCACCTGCACGAGGCCGTCGTTGTTGGCCTTCCACTGCGAGCGACGGGCGTGGGTCCGAGCGCGGGACAACTTGAACTTGGGCACTGCCATGAGGACGCTCCTTGACGGTCCGGAGATGAACGAGCGTTGGCATCCGTCCCGAGCAGCGACCCGAACCCGGTCCAGCGGAATCGGGGCGCTCGGGTGCACGAAAGGACGCGCAACGACGACCCATCTTGTCACATCGGGCGTGAACTCGCGCCCCTGAGGGCCCGTGAGCTATCCCACCGGTGCCCTGCCCACCTGGTGCCGGGCGGCCCGTGCGACCTGCTCGAGGTGCGGGCGAACGCGCCGGTGGGGTCGGTGACCCTCCTACCATGGTCGCATGCCGTCACCGCACGAGACAGAGACCGCAGCGACCCCGGCTCCCGGGGCCGCTCCCGCGGCGAGCTCCCCGGCCCCGGTGCGCAGCCGCGAGGACATCGATCCCCGCGGGCGCTCCCGCGACCGCTCCTGGCCGCCGACTCCCGAGCCGCTGCCGTTCCCGGTGATCGACAACCACTGCCACCTCGACTTCGCCGACGGTGAGCAGTCGCTGGGCGTCGACGACCACGTCGCCCGCGCGGAGGCAGCCGGCGTGGACGCGCAGATCACCATCGGCTCGGACCTCGAGGCCGTGCGCTGGACCGCCGCGCTGCTGGCCTCCGACACCTGCCCGGCCACCCTGCGCGGCGGCGTCGCCGTGCACCCCAACGAGGCGGCGCTGCACGCCCGCGGCTCCGACCACGACGGGAAGGCGCTGATCGGGCTCGACGCCGCGATCGCCGAGGTCTCCGAACTGCTGACCGGTCCCGGCATGGTCGTGGTGGGGGAATCGGGACTGGACTGGTTCCGCACCTCCCGCGAGGACGAGCAGGCCCGCGCCGCGCAGATCGAGTCGTTCCGGGCGCACATCGCGCTCGCCAAGGAGCTCGACCTGCCGCTGCAGATCCACGACCGTGACGCCCACCAGGACGTTCTCGAGATCCTCGAGGCGGACGGCGCCCCCGAACGTACCGTCTTCCACTGCTTCTCGGGCGACGCGGAGTTCGCGCGCGCCTGCGTCGACCGCGGCTGGTACCTCTCCTTCGCCGGCACCGTGACGTTCAAGAACGCTGCCGGCCTGCGTGGTGCGCTCGCAGAGGTGGGACTGGGACGCGTGATGGTCGAGACCGACGCCCCGTTCCTCACCCCCGTCCCGTACCGGGGCAGGCCGAACTCCTCCTACCTCATCCCGCTCACCATGGCGACGATCGCCGAGGTCACGCAGACCGGGCTGGAGGAGGCCTGCCGCGCCGTGCGCGCCACCACCGAGCAGGTCTACCGATGGCCGGAAGCGACGAGCGCATGAGCAGCTCCACGCCGCGGGGCGCGCAGGGAGCGGAGACGGGCCCGGGTGCGGAGGCCGGCCCGGGTGCGGAGGCCGGACGACTGGACCAGCGACGGGAGCCGTCGGCCGCGGGGTCGGATCGGGACCCGACGGTGGGGAGTCCGGATCACGACCCGTCGGCCGGGGATCTGCTGCTGACAGCGCGCGACATCCGCCAGCTCGCCGAGGAAGCCGGGATCCGGCCCTCGAAGCAGCGCGGCCAGAACTTCGTGATGGACCCCAACACGGTGCGCACCATCGTCGGCCGCGCCGACGTCGCCGAGGGCCGGGCCGTGCTCGAGGTGGGACCGGGCCTGG
This sequence comes from Brachybacterium sacelli, assembly GCF_017876545.1. NCBI lineage: Bacteria > Bacillati > Actinomycetota > Actinomycetes > Micrococcales > Dermabacteraceae > Brachybacterium > Brachybacterium sacelli. The sequence continues at coordinate 2,736,899 of NZ_JAGIOD010000001.1, forward strand.
GATCGCTCACCCTCGGTCTGCTCGAGACCGGGGCCGACGTCGCCGCGGTCGAGCTGGATCGCGGCCTCGCGGAGCTGCTGCCGCTGACGCTGCGGGCCCGGGGCGTCGCCGAGGACAGATTCCGTCTCGTGCACGACGACGCGCTGAGGATCACCGAGCTCCCCGAGCTGCCCCGCACCGGAGCGCCGACCGTCCTGGTCGCGAACCTGCCCTACAACGTGGCCACCCCGATCCTGCTGACCATCCTGGAGCGCTTCGAGTCCATCCGGTCCGCGCTGGTCATGGTCCAGTCCGAGGTCGTCGACCGGCTCACCGCGGGTCCCGGGTCGCGTACCTACGGCGGCCCTAGCGTCAAGGCCGCGTGGTACGGCCGCGCCGTGAACGCCGGCCGCATCTCACGGCACATCTTCTGGCCGGTCCCTCACGTCGACTCGGCCCTGGTCGAGCTCGTGCGGTACGACGAGCCGCTCGGCGGACCCGAGGAGCGTGAGCAGGTGTTCGCCGTCGTCGACGCCGCTTTCGCTCAGCGTCGCAAGACCCTGCGCGCCGCGCTCGCGAGCTGGGCCGGCAGCGCGGTGCGGTCCGAGGAGATCCTGCGCGCCGCCGGTATCGACCCGGGTGTGCGTGGGGAGACGCTCGGGATCGAGCAGTTCCGCGCGATCGCCCGCGCGAGCGGCGGGATCACCTGATGACGGAGGGCTTGGACCGGGTGGTGGTGCGCGCCCCCGGCACGATCACCGTGTCCCTCGCCGTGGGCGCCGCTGACGGTCGCGGGGACCGTCGCCTCGCCACGATGTTCCAGGCAGTGGACGTCTACGAGATGATCACCGCGACCCGGCACGACCGGCTCGTGGCCGGCATCGACGACGTCAGCCTGCGCGAGGAGCCCCGGGACGGGACGGAGTTCGCCCTCCGCGCTGCGCAGCTCCTGCGCGAGGAGCACGAAGTGACCGACGGGGCCGCGCTCCGGATCCGACGTCAGGTGCCGGACACGGGCGGCTTGGGCAGAGGAGCGGCCGACGCCGCCGCGACATTGGTCGCACTCGACCGGCTGTGGGGCCTCGCGCTGCCCGGCGAGGAGCTACGCCGTCTCGGGGCACGGCTCGGGGCGGAGGTCCCGTTCGCGATGCTCGGCCACACGGCGCTCGCTCGCGGCACCGGCGCGGACCTCACCACCGTCCTCACCCATGGCGAGTGGACGTGGCTGCTGGCCTGCCCGAGTGGCCGGCTGTCGATCGCCGAGGTGTACCGGCGCCACGATCAGATCGCCCTGGCCGTGGGCCGCGACCTTGCCGCGCGGCCCGAGATCGACGAGCAGCAGTTCCAGGCGCTCAGCAGCGGCGATGCCTCCCTGCTCGGCCGCACCCTGCACAGCGATCTGCAAGCGGCCGCCTTCGCTCTTTTGCCGGACCTCGAATCATTGGTCGAGGCCGCGGAACGAGCCGGCGCCTTCGGTGCCGTCGTCTCGGGAGTCGGGCCGACGGTCGCGGTGCTCGTCGAGGACGACGCGCAGGCGCAGGAGGTCGCCGCTCTGCTCACGAGCGAGAAGCTCGTCGAGACGTGCCGGGTGGTGCGGGGGTCGGCACCCGGGGTGGGTGTGCTCGAGGAGAGCTGAGGTGCTTTCCGGAGATCGCTGGCCCTCCACAGTAGTGCGTTATCCACAATATTGCGGGGCCTCTTGACAGGTTTCCGAATGATGGTCCTTCGGATTGCTGCCTCGGGTGTGGGGTCGCGAACGCAGTGACGAGCAGTAAGGCGCTTCTGCGGGACAGACCTGCTGGCCCTCGTGCGGGCCGCGACGAGCAGCAACTTTCTCGCCGTCACCTCCGATGTAGCTCACAGCCTGAAAGTCCCGCCCGACACTCCGGAGCCGGGCCTCACCTCGTGGGCACGTTGCGTGCTCTGCTGTCGGGCGCCGGTTCATCGTTCCTCCCTGGTGGGTGGTTATCCACATTTTGCGTCGAATGAAGAAATCTATTGGTGACTCTTGGGTAAGTCGAACGGGAGTGCGATAATAGGTGGCATGGATGAAGAGGTCGAGGGTGTGAACACCGAGGGAGCGAGGGACCGCTCTGCGGGGAGTGGTGATGCATCCCCGGCTGCCGACGTCGCTTCCACGCCCGCCGGCGGGCGCGTCAGCGACTTGGCGAGGCTCAGGGGGTTGGTCGTTGCGGCGGGGGTGGGGCAGTTGCAGGTGGGGGAGGTTGACGTGTCCTCGGCCACGGGCGTGCTGGCGGAGCTGGGCGCGAAGGGGTCGGTGTCGTTGGACGGGTTGTCGGCGCCGGAGACGGTGGATGTGCTGGCGGGCTTGCGGGAGCTGTCGACCGCGATCGCGGGGGTGCAGGCTCGGGCGCTGGTGCAGTTGGAGGCGGCGGCCAAGGCGGATGCGTTGGCGCGGGGAGAGAGGCCGCGTGCTGCGTTGAAGGTGGCGCGAAAGGAGGCCTCGTTCGCGTTGCGGGCCTCCCCGTCGGCTGCTGGGCAGACGATGTCGAGTTCGCGGCGGTTGGTGCAGTCGATGCCGGGGATGCTGGCCGCGATGGCGCAGGGGCGGATCTCGGCCGCGGCCGCGCACCGGGTGGGGAAAGTCGTCGCGGCGGCCAGTGCCGGGTTGCGGCGGCAGGTCGATGAGGTCCTGATCGAGAATCTGGCCTATCTGGAGGGGTGTGGGGTCCAGGAGTGGGCGGGGGAGGCTGAGCGGGTGATGCATGCGTTGGATCCGGAGGGGGTGATGGGGCGGCATCTGCGGGCCAGGACCACACGTGGGGTCACAGTCCGTCGTGGGGACCACGGGATGTGCACGCTGACGGCGACGGTGACCGCTCTGGACGGGGCGAGGATCCGGAAGGCCCTCTCGCTGGGGGCGGAGAAGGCCAGGGCCCGGGGGGATGGGCGGGGTCACCAGCAGATCATGGCCGATGACTTCACCGATGTGCTGCTGGGTCGGGGGTCGGGGCAACTGGTGACGACGATGGAGATCGGGGTGATCATCACCGACCGGTCGCTGCTGGCACCGGGGCATGCTGATGCGGCGACGGTCGAGGGGATCGGCTCTGTGCCCTACGAACACGTGCGTGAGGAGATGCTCCAGGCTGTCACCGCTGCCGAGGAGGATCCACAGTTGCGGGTGGCGTTGCGCCAGCTCTACACCGGTCCCGAGGACGGGCAGCTGGTCGCTGTCCAGGCCCGGTCGCGAGTGTTCCCGCCGGCCCTGTCACGGTTCTTGCGGTGGAGTCATCTGACGTGTCGGGCGCCGTACTGTGACGCGCCGATCCGGCAGAACGACCACATCACGCCCCACTCCCGAGGCGGGGAGACATCGCTGGACAACGGTAACGGGCTGTGTGCGGGCGATAACCAGAAAGAAGAAGCCGGAGTCACTGCCCGGGTGGTTGGCGACGAGAACGGCAAACGCCGCAGCGTGGAGTGGACCACCCGGTACGGGCAGAAAGCCCGCCGGTCGGGATACAACTTCGACCCCCTCGGCACTGCCCGACGCCGACGACGTGCCCGCGAGCAGTCCGCACACGAACCTGCGGACGAAAGCGACGCGCAGGCGGGGTTCGCGTCGAGGTCGTGGACCACCTGGACCCTCGATGACGTCTTCGGCCCCCACGGAGGAGAGGACGGCGAATCCCCTCTGTATCGCGGGCTGCGTTGGATCGGCCGACGTGCCTTCGAGGCGACGGATCCCCACCCCGCCTGGCGGGGCGTGCGACTGAACCGCCACCACCTCCCCCGCGGCAACATCGACTACGTCTTCGACGACTCCCAGCGCCCGCCCCGACCCACATGACAAGACCCCCGGCAATTCTGGAGTTGTCCACAATTTCAAGGAACCGGTGGTGAGCGGACCTGGGGCCCGCTACGTTGAGCGAGTCCCTCTCCCTCCTCAGGAGTCCACGCGTATGTCGCATCGTCGCCTCGGCGCCCTCTCCCTTGCTGTTGCCCTCTCCTTCAGCCTCGTCGCCTGCGGTGGAGATGACGAGCCGCGTACTCCTCCCACGATTGACGCCTCGAACGCGAGCGACGGGGGAGGCGCAAGCGACGGCGGCGGAGCGAGTGATGGGGGAGCCGATGAAGGCTCGACCGCCGCTGCGGCCGACATCCCAGCACCGGATCCTGCGGATTTTGCGGGAATGGACGAGGAGACGCCTGAAGGTGCGGAGCAATCGTTTCGGTACTACTGGGCAATGCAGATGTGGGCGTATCAAACCGGGGAGACTGATGCGCTGGCGGATTTGGCGACCGATGATTGCAAAGGCTGTAGCCAATTCGCTGCGGAGCATCGTGACCGAAAAGCCAATGATGCTCTCTGGGGTAATGTATCGTCTACCGACCTTAGCGTGCGCCACACTGGCACAGAAGACGGTGCTGACGTCATGGTCTCCTATGAATTCAGAGTGTCGGAACATACTGAGGTTGACGCAGAGACCGGTGTGAAAAGTGTGGAGCCAGTACAAAAATACAGATCGGCGGGCGGAATGCTTTGGCAGGGTGAAAAATGGCTCGTCTCTGGACTTGCAATCCTCCCACTAGATGAGTGACTCTAATGCCCAATAGTAGAAAGTGGCTAGCTGTTCTGGTTGTTTTAGTAGCTGCCTTGTGGGGTCCGACTGCGTACGCAGAAATTACGGCGACTTGTTTCGAGCCAGAGGCCGAGTGTAGAACAGTTAAACAAAGTGACGCGACGCCTCCGGTCGATCCAAGTGCGCCGAAGGAGCCTGCGGGCACTGGGGTATCGACGACAGAAAACCGAGACTCCCCGCCGCCCCCGCGCTTCATGGAGATCCTCGATCGCGCAACGGAAGATCTGACCGGTTGTCGCGAAACTGGAAGTGGCGCGACTATGTGTGGGGCTCCGCGTAATACCTGCGAGTCCAACGGGACGCAGACCCGCCAGGTGGCCACCGATGTGTTCCAGATGGTCGACACGGGCGGCGCCACCGATGCCCCGGAGGACGGCGTGAACTTCGAGGTGAATACGCTGGACACGAAGACCGGCGACAGGGACTTCGCGGGATACAGGTGCAGAGCCCCGGGCGAGCCTCGCACGCCTGCGGCCGCGGAAGCAGAGCCGGTTGAGATCACGATGAGCGTGACCGAATTCGCCAAACTTCCGATCAAAGCGATGTCGGCGCATGCGGGACCTGAAGCCGGCTGGATCCCCGTGAACATGGACGTCGTCCTCTACGCCACCGGTGAGTCGCAGATGCTCCAGACAGAACTTCTCGGCACCCCGGTCGCGGTGCGAGCAGTGCCGACCGAGTACGAGTGGGACATGGGCGACGGAAACACGCTCGTCACGTCCGATCCGGGCAAGCCATTCCCCAGCCGCGACGTGGCGACCACCTACTCGTCCGAGGGCTGGTACGACATCACGCTGACCACGACCTTCACGGGGCAGTTCTCCGTCGACGGCGGCGAGTGGCAGGACATCGTCGGAACGGTGACCGTGGAATCCGACCCCGTGGAACTCTTCGCCAAGAGCCTCGAATCGCGACTGGTCGATGGTGATGTCCCGGTCGACGAAGAGGGGGACCCGTGGGTTCCGGAGCGGACCTCCGAGACCGAGGGGCAGGCCGATCCGGAGGCGACCGCGCGCGAACTCTGAGGGCGCCGATAGAAGTCAGCGGAGTAGGAAGCGTGCCCGTGCGGCGGGCGCGCGCGATCGCCTGGCGCGACCACGATCTGGAAGCTGAGCGCGGGTATCTGCAGTTCAGCAGGCGAGTTCGCTTCAGAAGACGAACTCACAGCCAGCGAGATCTCGACCATTGTGCGCTCAATCGATCTGCACTGAACGGATGCGCGCTCGAGCTACCTCAGCCGACCTGCTCGGACAGTTCCAACCAGCGTTCCTCGAGCCCTTCGATCTCGGCCTCGACCGCTCGCAGATCCTCCGTGATCGACTGCAGTCCCTGGTAGTCGGACTGGTCGTGCGCCGCGAGCTTCTCGTGGAGCTTCCGGGTCTGTCCCGACAGCTTCTCCATGCGCCGCTCCACGGCGCTGAGCTCCTTCTGGGCAGCGCGCGCCTCGGCCCCGGACAGCGCCGGAGCGGCGGACGCTTCCAGGGCCGACCCACCGGCCCCGCTTCCTGCGGACGACGTCGTCGCACCGGCAGCACTCACCGAGCCCGACTCCTGCGTGCGGGACGTTGCCCCCACACTCGTCGCCCCCGAGCCCGACGCCGCCTCGGACGCGCGGCGCAGCTCGATGTACTGCTCCACACCGCCCGGCACGTGCCGCACCTCGCCATCGAGCACCGCGTACTGAGTGTCCGTGACGCGCTCGAGCAGGTACCGGTCGTGGGAGACCACGATCAGCGGGCCCGGCCAGGTATCCAGCAGGTCCTCCATGGCCGCGAGCATGTCGGTGTCCATGTCGTTCGTCGGCTCGTCGAGCACCAGCACATTGGGTTCCTCCAGCAGCGTCAGCAGCAGGTCCAGCCTCCGCTGCTGTCCGCCGGACAGTGCCCCGACCAGGACCTTCTGATGCGCTGTGGTGAAGCCGAGACGCTCCAGCAGCTGGCCGGGGGAGACCTCGTCCTTCCCCGCGCGGAAGGAGCTGCGGTACCGGCCCACCACGTCGCTGACCCGCGAGCGCAGATGGTCCTGCAGCCCTTCGATCCGCTGCGACACCTGGCGCACCGTGACCGTCTTGCCGCGCTTGACCCGACCTGCCTGCGGCGCGAGGTCACCGGTGATCAGTGCGAGCAGCGTCGACTTGCCGGCACCATTGGGGCCCAGCACCCCGATACGGTCCGCCGGGCCGATGTGCAGCGTCACGTCGTGAAGCACTCGTACGTCTCCGTACCCTGCATCGACGTCGAGCACGTCGATCACGTCGCGTCCGAGCCGCGAAGTCGCCAGCTGCGTCAGCTCCACGCTGTCGCGCATCGGTGGCTCGCCGGCGATCAGCTCGTTCGCGGCGTCGATCCGGAACTTCGGCTTCGAGGTCCGGGCCGGAGCTCCTCGCCGCAGCCAGGCGAGCTCCTTGCGCATGAGGTTCTGCCGCTTCGCCTCCACGGCGGCGGCCTGGCGATCTCGCTCGACCCGCTGCAGCACATAGGCCGCGTATCCGCCTTCGAAGGGGTCGACCACGCCGTCGTGCACCTCCCACATCCGGGTGCACACCGCGTCGAGGAACCAGCGGTCGTGGGTGATCACCACGAGTCCGCCGTCCTTCGCGGTCCACCGGCGACGCAGGTGCTCGGCGAGCCAGGCGATACCTTCGACGTCGAGGTGGTTGGTGGGCTCGTCCAGCAGCAGCACATCCCAATCGCCCACTAGCAGCTCCGCGAGGTGCACGCGGCGCAGCTGTCCGCCGGAGAGGTCCCCGAGCGGTGTCTCCAGATCCATCTCCTGGAGCAGACCGGCCAGCACGTCCCGGATCCGCGGATCCGAGGCCCATTCGTAATCGGGGCGCTCGCCCACCACCCGTTGGCGCACCGTGGTGTCCTCGGTGGCCTCGTCCTGCTGGCTGAGCACGCCGACCCGTACTCCGCCGCGCACGGTGACCCGGCCCGAATCAGGGTCCTGGAGCCGGGCGAGCAGGCGCAGCAGGGTGGACTTGCCGTCGCCGTTTCGGCCGACCACACCGATGCGGTCTCCCTCGTCGATCCCGACGGTGACGTCCTCGAGCAGGACGCGATCGGGCAGGGAGACGTGCAGGGACTGTGTGCCGAGCAGATGGGCCATTCAGGAGTGTCCTTCAGGAAGCAGGGTGTCGGGGTGAGTGCGGGGGTCGAGCGAGGATCTCGGCCGAAGTGCCGACGAGCCCGGTGAGCTCGCCGACGGGTCGCCGGGTCGACATGAGCCGGACGACGGAGTGACCGTGCGAGGAGAGCTGCCGACGGATCGCCGTGATCCGCTGACGGACGGGATCGAAGCCGGCCGGGCCGGTGCTGCGGCCGCCGAGGAGCCGTCGGCCCTCAACGTCCCACGGGGTCGTCCACCTCGAAGGTCAGCAGGAGTGACCGGAGGGTGTCGGCGAGCGCCGTCCGACCGTCCGCGCTGAGGGGGCGGAGCAGGTCGCGCTCCGCGGCGAGCAGGCTCTCCATGGCGTCGTCGACCCGACGCACGCCCTCGGGCTGCAGACGCACCTCGACAGCGCGACCGTCGCGAGGGCTGCGGTTCTTGCGGACCAGGCCCCGGGTGACCAGCTTGTCGATCCGGGTCGTCATGGTGCCGCTGGTGACGAGCGTCTGGTGCATGAGGGCGCCGGGGGAGAGGGCGTCGTCACCGCTGCGTCGCAGCGCGGAGAGCATGTCGAACTCCCAGCCCTCGAGCCCGGCGGCCGTGAAGGAGTCGCGGCGCGCGGTCTCCAGATAGCGGGCCAGTCGCGAGATGCGGGAGAAGACGGCCAGCGGCTCGATGTCCAGATCGCCCCGTGCCCGTTCCCAGCCCTCGATGATGCGGTCGACCTCGTCGAGGCGCGGCACGGCGGCGTCATCAGGCGTGGTGGGCATGCGCAGAGTCTAGGGCGCAGCCCGAGCGAGGGGGAGAGGCCGGTCCGCCTCAGGTGGTCCGTGCCACGGCACGGCGCGCTCAGCCCCGGGAGCCGGCGTGCAGGGACGGCGTCTTCTGCAGCGCCCCCAGCCCGTACCAGGACAGGTTCACCATGCGGGCGGCGACGATCCCCTTCGACGGTCTGCGGGACTCCAGCCACCATTGGCCCGTGTAGGCGACCATCCCCACCAGCATCTGCGCGTACATCGTCGCGTCCTGCGTGGGGTAGGAGTGCAGTTTCAGCTGGGCGGCGAGGATCTCCTCGACGCGCTGGGCGACATCGGTCAGCAGGGAGGAGAAGGTGCCGCCGGTCTGGCTGACCGGGGAGTCCCGCACCAGGATCCGGAACCCGTCCTCGTTCTCGTCGATGTAGGTCAGGAAGGCGGTCGCCGTCCGCTCCATGAGCAGACGGGGATGGGCGCGCTGGTCTCGCAGGGAGTGCTCGAGAGCGGCCAGCAGGGTGGAGACCTCACGGTCGACGACGACCGCGTAGAGCCCTTCCTTGCCGCCGAAATGCTCGTAGACGATCGGCTTGGAGACCGTCGCCCGGGAGGCGATCTCCTCGACGCTGGCCATGTCGAAGCCTCGTTCGGCGAAGACCTGCCTGCCCACGGTCACGAGCTGCTCACGACGTTCCCGTCCCGTCATCCGGGTCGATCGACCGCGAGGGGCACCGTTCTCCACCATGGCGCGAGTCTCCCACAGGCGTGGCAAGGAGCACCCGGGTTCGGCGGGGATCCGGTCCGGGCCCCCGCGGGCGGACGTTAGGATTCTTTCGCGCTCACGAAGCCTCCGCTCCCACCCGCCGACCCTTCGGAGGTCGACGCCCGTCGGACGCGGGTGCCTCGGGTGCGGTCCGCCATGGTGTAATCGGCAACACCTCAGATTTTGGTTCTGAAGTTTCAGGTTCGAGTCCTGATGGCGGAACGCTCACCGCCGTGCAGGTGGTGTCGCCGCACAACACCCGTCGATCCCGAGGAGCTGCCGACGTGGAATCCCCCGCCCCCGCCGCTGTCATCGTTCTGGCCGCAGGCGCCGGGACCCGTATGAAGTCCCGGACGCCGAAGGTCCTCCACGAGATCGGGGGCAGATCCCTCCTCGTGCACGCGGTCACCGCCGCCGAGGGCACCGGCCCCTCCGAACTGGTCGTGGTGCTCCGCCACGAGCGGGACCGGGTCGCCGAGCACCTCGCCGAGCACGCCTCCGAGGTGGCCGTCGCCGATCAAGACGAGATCCCCGGCACCGGTCGCGCCGTCCAGTGCGGCCTCGAGCAGGTCACCGCGAGCGAAGGCACGGTACTGGTCACCTACGGCGACGTGCCCCTGCTGGACCCGGCGACCCTGAGGGAGCTCGTCGGCGCCCATGAGGACGCGGGAGCCGCGGTCACCGTGCTGACCGCCCGGGTCCCCGACCCCGGCGGGTACGGCCGCATCCTGCGCAGCGACGACGGCACCGAGGTGCTCGGCATCGTCGAGCACAAGGACGCGACCGACGAGCAGCGCGGGATCGACGAGATCAACTCCGGCATCTACGCCTTCGACGTGGCCGTGCTGCGGGACGCCCTGGGACGCATCACGAGCGACAACGCCCAGGGCGAGCTGTACCTCACCGACGTGCTCTCGATCGCTCGGGCCGATGGCCGCTCCGTGCGCGCAGTCGTCACCCAGGACGTGATGATGGTCGAGGGTGTCAACGACCGCGTCCAGCTCTCCCAGCTCGGCGCCGAGATGAACCGCCGCACCCTCGAGCGCCACATGCGAGCCGGGGTCACGATCGTCGACCCGTCCACGACCTGGATCGACGCCGACGTCGCGATCGCCCAGGACGCGGTGATCCTGCCGGGCGTCCAGCTGCACGGCGCGACCGATATCGGCGCGGACGCCGTGATCGGCCCCGACACGACGTTGCGGGACACCGAGGTCGGCGCCGGCGCCGAGGTGGTCCGCTCCCATGCGGTGCTCGCGGTGGTCGGCGCGGAGGCGAGCGTCGGCCCCTTCTCCTACCTGCGGGCGGGCACCGACCTCGGCGTGAAGGGCAAGATCGGTGGTTTCGTCGAGACCAAGAACGCGCAGATCGGCCAGGGCGCGAAGGTCCCGCACCTCAGCTACGTGGGCGACGCCGAGATCGGCGAGGGCACCAACATCGGTGCGGCGACGATCTTCGCCAACTACGACGGCGTGACGAAGAGCCGCACCAGCGTCGGCAAGCACGTGCGCGTCGGCTCCGACAACGTGCTCGTCGCACCGGTCACGATCGGCGACGGCGCGGCCACCGGAGCCGGGACCATCGTGCGCAAGGACGTTCCCCCGGGTGCGCTGGGAGTGAACGCGGTCTCGCAGCGGAACGTGGAAGGATGGACCCTGCGACGCCGCGCGGGGACCGCGGCCGAGGACGCGGCACGCGCCGCCCTTGACTCGGCGGACCGGTCCGCTGCCGATGCGCCGGCCAGTACAGATGCCGAGGAGCACAAGGAGCACGAGCAGCGATGAGCGGAATCGTCACCACGGGGGAGAAGCGGCTGGTCCTCGCCTCGGGCAGGGCCCATTCGGTCCTCGCGCAGGAGGTTGCCGAGGAACTCGGCGTCGAGGTGCTCCCCATGGACGCCTGGGACTTCGCCAACGGGGAGATCTACGTGCGCTACGGCGAGTCCGTGCGCGGCACCGACGTCTTCGTGCTGCAGTCGCATCCCGCGCCCATCAACACGTGGGTGATGGAGCACTTGATCATGATCGACGCGCTCAAGCGCGCGTCGGCCAAGCGGATCACCGCGATCGCCCCGAGCTTTCCGTACGCCCGCCAGGACAAGAAGCACCGCGGCCGCGAACCGATCTCCGCCCGGCTGGTCGCCGACATGTACGAGACCGCCGGCATCGACCGCATGATCTCCGTCGACCTCCACGCGCCGCAGGTGCAGGGCTACTTCAACCGCCCGCTCGACCACCTGATGGCGCTGCCGATCCTGGCCGATTACATCCAGAAGAAGTACGGCGAGGAGGACATCGCCGTGGTCTCCCCGGATGCCGGTCGGATCCGCGTGGCCGAGCAGTGGGCCAAGAAGCTCGGTGGCGTGAACCTCGCCTTCATCCACAAGTCCCGGGATTCCACGCGACCCAACCAGGCCGTCGCCAAGCGCGTGATCGGCGACGTCGAGGGCAAGACCTGCATCCTGGTCGACGACATGATCGACACCGCCGGCACGATCGTGCAGGCTTCCGATGCCCTGATCGCGAACGGGGCGAACTCGGTGATCATCGCGACCACGCACGCGATCCTCTCGGACCCCGCGACCGAGCGGCTCAAGAGCAGCTCGGTGCGCGAGGTCGTGTGCACCAATACCCTGCCGGTCCCCGCCGAGAAGCAGTTCGACCGCCTCACCCAGCTGTCGATCGCCCCGCTGCTGGCGCGGGCGATCCGGGCAGTCTTCGACGACGGCTCCGTCACCAGCCTGTTCGACGGTGAAGTCTGATCGACGTACTGCGAGCGTCTCCCTCCATCGAGCTCCATCGAGATCGACATGGGGACCACTTTTCGTCACGCAAAGTGGTCCCCATGTCGATCTCGACCTGCCGTCACGGCGAGAGAGTCGATTGATCGGGGCGATACAGGGCGCGCTCGCTCTACTTCCCGGCAGCAGAGGCGCGGGACTCCTGGGCGCTCCGCGATGACCGTCACGTCAACGGGCGTCCGCTCCTGACCGCGTGCTATCCTCACCGGGTCACTTCGGCGAGGGAGCGGGCACCATGCCCCTCCGTGATCGACGCGGTGCGGATATCGGGAGGAGTCTCCCGAGCCCCGTGGCGTCGCTCATCGTCGAGCAACCGCATCCACGAGGAGCACCAACATGGCTGAGAAGCTGAACGTCGAGCTGCGCGAAGGCTTCGGCAAGGGCGCTGCCCGCCGTCTCCGCGCCGAGCAGCGCGTCCCCGCCGTCCTGTACGGCCACGGCGAGGCCCCGATCCACCTCTCCCTGCCGGGCCACGAGACCGCACTCGCCGCTCGTAATCCCAACGCCCTGCTCGAGCTCGCGCTCGCCGACGGCACCCAGCACCTGGCCCTCATCAAGGAGATCCAACGTCACCCGCTCAAGCGGAGCCTGACCCACCTCGACCTGATCACCGTCCGTCGTGGCGAGAAGGTCGAGGTCGACATCCCGGTCTCCGTCTCCGGCGAGCCCGTCGCCCCGGCCATCGCCGTCGTCGACCTGCAGGCCCTGACCCTCTCCGTCGACGCGCTCCACGTCCCCGAGCACGTCGAGATCTCGGTCGAGGAGGCCGAGGACGGCTTCCAGCTCTTCGCCGGCGACGTCACCCTGCCGGGCGACGCGGAGCTGGTCACCGACGCCGAGCTGCTCGTCGTCTCCGTCCAGACCCCGCGCGTCGAGGAGGAGCCCGAGACCGAGGAGTCCGAGGAGGGCGCCGTGGCCTCGGACGAGGAGAGCACCGAGGGTTCCGAGGAGTCCTCCGAGCAGGAGTGACCCGTCCGAGCGGAACCTGACGCGGCCACGGTCCCGTCGGCCGCTCGTTACCTCACACCCATCGCCCGGGGCGTCGCGCACTGCGCGGCGCCCCGGTACGGTGTCCGGGGCCGGTGGGCGCCCCGAGGGCCCCGGCCGGGACCAGGCCGCGCCGGCAGGAGATCCGGCGGCGGCGTCGACGCTGCAGCGAGGAGCAGTCCATGACCGTGAGCGACCGTCGACACGGGCCGCACCTGGTGGTGGGGCTCGGCAATCCCGGCCCGAAGTATGCCGCGACCCGGCACAACATCGGTCAGATGGTGCTCGACCACATCGCGGACGCTGCGGGGGCCCGCTTCGCGGCCGCACGCCGCGCCCAGGCCGTCGTGGTCGAAGGGTGCCTCGGCCTGCCCGGCGCCGACGAGCGGGTGGTCCTCGCCAAGACCACCACGTTCATGAACGTCTCGGGCGGTCCCGTGAAGGGCCTCGCGGCCTATTACGACATTCCTCCGGAGCGTATCGTCGTCGTCCACGACGAGGTCGACATCCCCTTCGACACCCTGCGGATGAAGCGTGGTGGCGGAGAGGGCGGGCACAACGGTCTGCGCGACATCACCAAGGCGCTGGGCACCAAGGACTATCTGCGCGTCCGCGTCGGCGTGGGCCGCCCCGCCGGAGGGCGGGACACCGCCGACCACGTCCTCGCCCCGTTCTCCGCGACCGAGCGCAAGACCCTCGAGCTGCTGATCGCGGACGCCGCCGATGCGGTGGAGGCCGTGGTCCTCGAGGGCCTCACCGCCTCCCAGCAGCGATTCCACTCCAAAGAGGCACGATGACCACGAACACGCTTCCCGCCACGGCGACCCGCGCCCCGCTGCGCCCGCTGCTCGAGCAGCTGGCCGACGGACGCGACCTCACCGCCCTGCGCGACCTCGTCGAGGAGGGCTCGAGCTCCGGCGAGGGCGGCAGCATCGTCGCCGCGACCGGGCTGTTCCCCTTCGCCGTCGCCGACCTCGCCCGTCGCGCCACCGCGGAGAACCCGCTCGTGGTCGTCACCCCGACCACCCGCGCGCTCCAGGACCTCCGGGCGGCGCTGTCGGTGCTGATCGGCATCGAGCACGTCGCCGAGCTGCCCGCCTGGGAGACGCTCCCGCACGAGCGTCTGTCCCCTCGCGCGGACACCGTCGCGGCCCGATTGGCCACCCTGCGACGGATCGCCCATCCCGAGTCCGAGGACCCGGTGCACGTGCTGCTGATGCCGGTGCGCTCACTGCTGCAGCCGATCGCGAAGGGCCTCGGCGACCTGCGGGCGGTGCGCGCCGCCGTCGGCGACGTCCATCCCCTCGACGACCTCGTGCGTGACCTCGCAGACGCCGCCTACGCGCGCGTGGACATGGTCGAGAAGCGCGGCGAGTTCGCGGTGCGCGGCGGGATCCTCGACGTCTTCCCGCCCACCGAGCCGCACCCGGTCCGCGTGGACCTCTTCGGCGACGAGATCGACGACGTGCGCTACTTCTCCGTGGCCGATCAGCGGTCCCTGGACCCGGCCCCGCGCGGGCTCGACGCCCCGCCGTGCCGCGAGATCCTGCTGACCCCGGCGGTGCGCGAGCGCGCCCGCACCGCGGCCGAGGAGCTGCCCGGAGCCCGCGACCTGCTGCTGCGCATCGCCGACGGGATCGCCGCCGACGGCATGGAGTCGCTCAGCCCGGTCCTGGTCGACGGCATGGAGCAGGTCGCCGACGTCCTCCCCGCCGGGGCCCGCTTCCTGGTGCTCGATCCCGAGCGCGCCCGCGCCCGCGCCGAGGAGCTGGTCGCCACCACCGACGAGTTCCTCGCCGCCGCCTGGTCCAGCGCCGCGGCCGGGGGAGGCCTGCCCCTCGACGTGGGTGCGGCGAGCTTCGTACCGCTGGCCGAGGCGAAGGGCCATGCTCGCGAGGGCGGACGCCCGTGGTTCACCCTTGCCGCTTTCGGCCTGGACGCCGACGTCGACCTCACCACCGGCGCCCGCACCCATCCCGGGTACTCCGGCAAACCGGGAGACGCCGCCAAGGACCTCGAGACGCGACGCGCGGACGGCTGGAGCGTCGTGGCCACCATGGTCGGGCCCGGAGGTGCGCGCCACGTCGCGGAGAACCTCCGCGCCGAGGGCATGCCGGCCGTGTTCGCCCCCGACCTCGAGGGACCGGTCGCCGGCGGCGAGGCGGTCGTGACCGTCGGCCCCTTCCCCGACGGCCTCGTCGTCGAGGACCTGCGACTGGTCCTCGCCTCCGAGCGCGACCTGACGGGCAAGTCCGGGGCCCGCCGCGGCGAGGAGCGCAAGATGCCCTCGCGGCGGCGCAACGTCGTCGACCCGCTGCAGCTGCGGCCCGGCGACCACGTCGTCCATGCCCATCACGGCGTCGGCCGCTTCGTCGAGATGACCAGCCGCACCGTCGGCACCGGTGCGAAGCGCACCACCCGCGAGTACCTGGTCATCGAGTACGCCCCGTCCAAGAAGGGCCATCCCGGGGACCGCCTCTACGTCCCCAGCGACCAGCTCGACCAGGTCACCAAGTACGTGGGCGGCGAGGAGCCGAGCGTCAACCGCATGGGCGGAGCCGACTGGGCGAAGACCAAGTCCCGCGCCCGCAAGGCCATCCGGGAGATCGCCGACGAGTTGGTGCGCCTGTACTCCGCCCGACAGTCCGCCCCCGGTCATCCCTTCGGTCCCGACACCCCGTGGCAGCGTGAGCTCGAGGACGCCTTCGAGTTCGTCGAGACCCCGGATCAGCTCTCCACCCTCGATGACGTCAAGTCCGACATGGAGAAGACCGTCCCGATGGACCGGCTGATCCTCGGCGACGTCGGCTACGGCAAGACCGAGATCGCGGTGCGGGCCGCGTTCAAGGCCGTCCAGGACGGCAAGCAGGTGGCCGTCCTGGCCCCGACCACGCTGCTGGCCCAGCAGCACCTGGACACCTTCGCCGAGAGGTACATCGGATTCCCGGTCACGGTGCGGGGGCTCTCGCGCTTCCAGAGCCCCGCCGACTCCGAGCGGACCATCGAGGGGATCGCCGACGGCAGCGTCGACATCGTCATCGGCACCCACCGTCTGCTGACCGGCAACGTGCGCTTCAAGGACCTCGGTCTGCTGATCGTCGACGAGGAGCAGCGCTTCGGCGTCGAGCACAAGGAGACCCTGAAGGCGCTGCGCACGGACGTCGATGTGCTGGCGATGTCCGCCACCCCGATCCCGCGCACCCTGGAGATGGCCGTCACCGGCATCCGGGAGATGTCGATCCTGGCCACCCCGCCGGAGGAGCGACACCCGGTGCTCACCTACGTGGGCGCCCAGGAGGACAAGCAGGTCACCGCCGCTATCCGCCGTGAGCTGCTGCGCGAGGGCCAGGTCTTCTACATCCACAACCGGGTCGAGGACATCGATCGGGTCGCCGCGCACCTGCGTGAGCTGGTGCCCGACGCCCGGGTCCAGGTCGCCCACGGCAAGATGAACGAGGCGCAGCTGGAGCGGGTCATCATCGACTTCTGGGAGCGCGACTTCGACGTGCTGGTGTGCACCACCATCGTCGAGACCGGGCTGGACATCGCCAACGCCAACACCCTGATCGTCGAGAACGCCGACAAGTTCGGGCTCTCCCAGCTGCATCAGCTGCGCGGTCGCGTCGGACGGTCGAGCGAGCGTGCCTACGCCTACTTCCTCTACAACGCCTCCAAGCCGCTGACGGAGACCGCGCACGATCGCCTCACCACCCTCGCGACCAACACCGACCTCGGTGCCGGCATGCAGGTCGCGATGAAGGACCTCGAGATCCGCGGGGCCGGGAACCTGCTGGGGGGCGAGCAGTCCGGGCACATCGCCGGGGTCGGCTTCGACCTCTACGTGCGCATGGTGGGGGAGGCCGTGGCCGCCTTCCGCGGCGAGTCCGCCGCCCCCGAGAAGGAGATCCGGGTCGAGCTGCCGCTGGACGCCCACGTCCCGCACGACTACATCGGTTCCGAACGACTCCGGCTGGAGGCCTACTCCAAGCTCTCCGCGGTGCGCGAGGTCTCCGAGATCGACCAGATCCGGGCCGAGCTCACCGACCGCTACGGCGCGCCGCCCGAGCCCGTCGAGGTGCTGCTGGACGTGGCGCGCTTCCGGATCGACGCCCGGACGGCCGGCGTGGACGAGGTGCAGGCCCAGGGCAAGATGATCCGCTTCGCCCACCTCGAGGTGCCCGACTCCGCCGCGATGCGGATGAAGCGCCTCTACCCGGGCACCCTGCTCAAGCCCGCCACCCGCCAGGTGCTGGTGCCCCGGCCCATGACCTCCCGCTTCGGCGGCACGGAGCTGCGTGACCACGAGCTGCTGGAGTGGGCCCGTCAGGTGCTGCGCACTCTGGTGCCCGCGGCGGCCGACGCGATGACGCCGCCCACGATCGAGGGCACAGCGCAGTAACCTCGCCCCTGTGAGCGACGAACAGACCGGGGACCGGACCTCAGACCCGACCGGGAACCAGCCAGGAGACACCTGCGGAGAGCCCGCGCCCCGCGGGACGGCCTTGCTGCGCGCCGTGGAGGTGATGGATGCCCTGCGCGCGTCGGACGGCGACGCCTGGACCCATCAGCAGACGCATGCCTCGCTCGCGAGGTACCTGCTGGAGGAGACCCACGAGGTGCTCGAGGTGATCGACGATCCCACGGCCCACGGCCCCGGCGCGCTGGCCGACGAGCTCGGGGACCTGCTGTTCCAGATCCTCTTCCACGCCCGCATCGGCCGCGGGGAGGAGCCCGCCTGGGACGTCGACGACGTGGCCCGGTGCTTCGTCGCCAAGATGGAGCGGCGCAACCCTCACATCTTCTCCGCGCAGCGGGAGCAGGCGCTGACGGACCACGAGGACGTCAAGGAGATCATCGCGCAGTGGCACGCCGTGAAGGCGGCCGAGCGCCGGGCCTCCGGGACGGGCCCCCGCGGATGGGCCGACGGGATCCCCGCGCGGCTGCCCGCCCTCCAGACCGCGGCCAAGATCGTCCACCGCGCCCGTTCCGACGGGAAGCTCGAGCAGCTGCTGGTCGCCGCCGACGTCGCGGCCGACGCCCCGGACGCCGCCCAGTGGGGCGGTGACCTCGGGCGGGCCCTGCTCGATCTCGTCGTGGCCGCGGAGGGCCGGGACGACGACCCCGAGACCGCCCTGCGGGCGCTGCTCGCGCGGCTGCGCATGCAGGAACTCGGCGGGAACGCGGGCGCGGGCTCGGACGAGGGTGCGGGGGAGCGCGGCAGCACGGCCGACGGTCCGGGGTCGGGCACCGAGGGCCCGACGGCCTAGACTTGCCTGCGGACGGTCAGCGACGACCGCCGTGACCGCTTGTCGCCCTGAAGGAAGGAACAGCCCATGGCCGCTCTGATCGATGCCGTTCACGCCCGCGAGATCCTCGATTCCCGAGGCAATCCCACCGTCGAGGTGGAGATCCTCCTGTCCGACGGCATCGTGGCCCGTGCCGCGGTGCCCTCCGGCGCCTCCACCGGCGCCTTCGAGGCGGTCGAGCGTCGCGACGGCGACAAGAACCGTTACCTGGGCAAGGGCGTCGAGGAGGCCGTCTCGGCGGTCATCACCGACATCCAGCCCAAGATCCTGGGCATGGACGTCCAGGAGCAGCGCGCGATCGACGCCGCGATGATCGAGCTCGACGGCACCGCGAACAAGGGGACCCTCGGCGCCAACGCCGTCCTCGGCGTCTCCCTCGCCGTGGCCCGTGCCGCCGCCGACTCGGCGGGCGTGCCGCTGTACCAGTACGTCGGTGGTCCCAACGCCCACATCCTGCCGGTGCCGATGATGAACATCCTCAACGGCGGCTCCCACGCGGACTCCAACGTCGACATCCAGGAGTTCATGATCGCCCCGATCGGGGCGGAGACCTTCAGCGAGGCGCTGCGCGTCGGCGCCGAGGTCTACCACGCCCTCAAGGGCGTGCTCAAGGAGCGCGGGCTGGCCACCGGACTCGGCGACGAGGGCGGCTTCGCCCCGAACCTCGACTCCAACCGGGCGGCCCTCGACCTGATCGTCGAGGCCATCGGCCGCGCGGGCTTCGAGGCGGGCAAGGACGTGGCCCTGGCCCTGGACGTGGCCGCCTCCGAGTTCTTCGCCGACGGTGCCTACACCTTCGAGGGCGAGAAGAAGACCTCGGCCCAGATGATCGACTACTACGCCGAGCTGGTCGACGCGTACCCGCTGGTCTCCATCGAGGACCCGCTGGACGAGGACGACTGGGAGGGCTGGAAGGCCATGACCGACCGCGTCGGGTCGAGGATCCAGCTCGTCGGCGACGACCTGTTCGTCACCAACCCGGAGCGTCTGGGTCGCGGCATCGCCGAGGGCTCCGCGAACGCCCTGCTGGTGAAGGTCAACCAGATCGGTTCGCTGTCGGAGACCCTCGACGCCGTGGACCTCGCGCACCGTGCGGGCTTCAAGGCCATGATGTCCCACCGCTCCGGCGAGACCGAGGACACCACGATCGCCGATCTCGCCGTGGCCACCAACTGCGGCCAGATCAAGTCGGGCGCCCCGGCCCGTGGCGAGCGCGTGGCCAAGTACAACCAGCTGCTGCGCATCGAGGAGGAGCTGGACGACGCCGCGCGCTACGCGGGCGCGGCAGCATTCCCCCGCTTCACGCGTTTCTCCGCCTGAACGCCCAGCCCGAGGTTGTAACCTCGGGGCATGAGCAGCAGACGACCGGGTGCCCCGCGATCAGCGAGGCGCCCGGTCTCTGCGTCCGGGGCCCGTCGCTCCGGGGCGAGACCGTCCGCACGCGGTTCCGGCAGCCCCTCGCGCCAGGCCGCGTCGAAGGGCCCGGGTGCCTCCCGCAGTCGCGGTCCGGCCCCCGCCTCCCGTCCTCGCAGCACCGCCCCGCGCGGTCCCGAGGAGGACGGCCCGGGCATCACCATCACCCGTCGCACCCTCGCCCTGGTCGCCCTCGTGGTGATCGCGCTGGCCGCGCTGGTCCCCACGATCAACAACTACGTCGCCCAGCGTCAGCAGATGGCGGAGCTGCGCACCCAGGTCGAACGCCAGGAGCAGGACGTTCAGACTCTGCGCGAGGAGGTCGCCCGCTGGGAGGACCCGGCCTTCGTCGCCGCCCGTGCCCGCGAGCGGCTGCTCTTCGCGATGCCGGGGGAGACCCAGTACCGCCTCACCGACACGTCCGGGCAGGACGTCCCCCTCACCGAGGCGGAGCAGGCCGCGGAGAAGGCTCAGGAAGGTGAGTGGTACTCGACCCTCTGGAAGAGCGTCGAGGGTGCCAGCCGTCTGACCCCCGAGGACATCCCCGACGAGACCGGATCCACCGACGAGGACGTCCCCGACGAAGAACCCGCCGACACCACCGACCAGGACCCCGACCAGTGACAGCACTCCCTCCTCTTCCCTACGACACCCCCGCGGACGAGCACGATCTGGCGGTGATGCGGCAGCAGCTGGGGCGGGACATGCGCGGGGTGGTCTCCATCGCTCGCCGCTGCGGCTGCGGCCGCCCCGCCGTGGTCCGCACCGCACCCCGGCTGGAGGACGGCACCCCCTTCCCCACCTCGTTCTACCTCACGCTCCCGTGGCTCACCCTGGTCCTCTCCCGGCTCGAGGCCACCGGCGCCATGGCCGAGCTCACCGACCGGCTCAGCGGCGAGGAGGGGCTGGCCGCGGGATACCGCCGCGCCCATGAGCGCTATCTCGCCCGCCGCGCGGAGATCGGGGAGGCCGAGGAGGTCCGCCACGTCAGCGCGGGCGGCATGCCCACCCGGGTGAAATGCCTCCATGCCCTGGCGGGGCAGGCACTGGCCGAGGGCCCGGGCGTCAACCCAGTCGCCGACCGGGTGCTCGCCGGGCTCGACGGCGTGATCCCCGAGCTGGTCTGCCGCTGCGAGAGCGCGGAGGCCGGGGCCGGCCCCGACCCCGAGGCCCGCGGAGAGGGGGAGGCACGATGAGCCTGTCAGCGCCGGTCGCCGCCATCGACTGCGGCACCAACTCCATCCGTCTGCTCATCGCCCGCCGCGACCCGACCACCGGTGCGCTCGTCGACCTCGAACGGCGCCTGGAGATGGTCCGCCTGGGCCTGGGCGTGGACCGCACCGGCCGCTTCGACCCCGTGGCGATCGAGCGCACGCTCGGGGCGGCCCGGGGTTACCAGGAGCTCATCACCCACCACGGGGTCGCCCCACGGGACGTGCGCTTCGTCGCGACCTCCGCCACGCGCGACGCCGCCAACCGGGAGGTGTTCATCGGCGGCATCGAGCAGATCCTCGGTGTCCGCCCCGAGGTGATCACCGGCGACGAGGAGGCGGCTCTCTCCTTCCGCGGCGCCGTCAGCACGGTCGACGGACTGCCCGAGGGACCGCGCCTGGTGGTCGACATCGGAGGCGGCTCCACCGAGCTCGTGCTCGGCACGGAGACCCCCACCCACCGCATCAGCCTGGACATCGGTTCGGTCCGCCTCACCGAGCGGCACCTGGCCACCGACCCGCCCACGGCCGCGGAGATCGCCGCAGCCACCGTCGACATCGACGCCCTGCTCGACGAGGCCGCGGCGGCGGTGCCGCTCCAGCGTGCGACCGCACTGGTCGGCGTCGCCGGCACCGTGACCACCATCACGGCCGTGGCCGAGGGCCTGCAGGACTATCGACCCGACGTCACCCACGGCGCGACCCTGCAGATCGAGGACGTCGAGCGGGAGTGTCGTGACCTGCTCTCGCGCACCCGCGTCCAGCGCGCGGAGCACCGGCTGATCCACCCCGGTCGCATCGACGTGATCGGCGCCGGGGCACTGATCTGGTCGCGGATCATGCAGCGGGTGGCTGCGGCCTCCGGGATCACGCAGACCCGCACCAGCGAGCACGACATCCTCGACGGAATCGCCCTGGACCTGCTGGATCACGTGGGCTGAACCACCCAGGACAGGCTCCCTCGCGCGCACGGGACGCCGCGTGGCGGGACTGTCGACGGGTCGTGGCACGTCACGGCCTGTCCATGGGCGACGTCGTTTTTGTCTCAGGGCCCACACAGTTCTAGGCTGGGGTCCATGAACACCACTTTCGGCGGTAAGCCCCATGTCCTGATCCTCGGCGGCGGTTCCGTCGGTCTGACGACCGCGTCCGATCTGCGCAAGACCCTCGGCTCCGAGGTCGCCATCACCATCGTCGACCCGCGGCCGTACATGACCTACGCGCCCTTCCTCCCCGAGGTCGGCGCCGGCAGCATCGACCCCCGCAACGTCCTCGCCCCCCTGCGCAAGGTGCTCGCGGGCACCAAGGTCGTCACCGGCTCGGTGTCGCAGATCCGCAGCGCGGAGAACACCGTCGTGGTGACCACCGATGAGGACGTCCAGCTCGAGATCTCCTACGACTACCTGGTCGTCGGCCTCGGCTCCGTCCCGCGTCTGCTGCCCATCCCGGGCCTGGCGGAGAACGCCATCGGCTTCAAGCAGATCGAGGAGGCCGTGGCCGTGCGCGACCGCATCCTCGCGAACCTCGCCGAGGCCGCCTCCACCAAGGATCCGAAGATCCGCAAGCGCCTGCTCACCTTCACCTTCATCGGCGGTGGCTTCGCCGGCGGCGAGGCCGTCTCCGAGACCGAGGACATGGTCCGCGACGCGCTGCGCTACTACCCCGATCTGCACGCCTCGGACATCCGCTTCGTGCTCATCGACGCCGCGCCGTTCGTGTTCCCCGAGCTCACCGAGGACCAGCGTGCCTACGTGCTGAACCAGCTGCGTGAGCGCGGCGTCGAGGTCAAGCTCGAGACCTTCCTCAACTCCGCCGAGGACGGCGTCATCAAGACCAGCGACGGCGACGAGTTCGAGTCCGGCCTGCTGGTGTGGAACGCCGGTGTGAAGCCCAATCCGGTGCTCGGCGACGAGGAGTCCTCCGATCTCCCGGTGATCACCGAACGCGGCCCCATGATGGGCAAGCTCGACGCCCTGGCGGACCTCCGCGTCAACGGCACCGACGGCCCGTTCGACAACGTGTTCACCGGCGGCGACTGCGCCGCGGTGCCGGACCTCGCCTCGGGCGAGGGCAAGTTCTGCCCGCCCAACGCACAGCACGCCGTGCGTCAGGGCAAGCGCGTGGCCGACAACATCGCCCGCTCCGTGCAGGGCCGGCCGCTGGTGGACTACTACCACAAGAACCTCGGCGTCATGGCGACCCTGGGTATGTACAAGGGCGTCGGCCGCCTGAACGTGGCAGACAAGGAGCTCGACATCCGCGGGCTGCCGGCGTGGGCCATGGCCCGTGCCTACCACGTGTACGCGATGCCGACCCTCGGCCGGAAGGCCGCGGTGATCGCGGGCTGGGCGACGAACCTGATCTCCCGCCGCGACATCATCGGCATCCCGCAGTCCTCGACCCCGCGCGCCGCCTTCGAGTACGCCGCGAACACCGGCAAGAAGAAGTGATCCGGTCGGGAGCCGCCGACCGCCGCCGCTCCCGTCGCTGATCGAGGCACCGTCGCGCACTGCGCGGCGGTGTCTCCTCGCGTACGGGGTGATGATCGCGGTGCGCGGCCCCTGCGGTCCCGACACCGGTGGTCCCGACACTGGTGGTCCCGACACCGGTGGTCCCGACACTGGTGGTCCCGACACCGGTGGTCCACCTCATGCTCGTCGAGAGACGACTCCCCACGGATGACGGAGTATGCTCATTTGCACCATTACGTGAGCAGGTATGGCCAGGGACCGCTGTCAGGGCGGCAGGGCCGGGAGGAAAGGACCTCATGGAGATCCACATCGTGACGGACGCGGTCGAGCGGGCGGGGGTCGTCGCCGACGTCTTCGTGCGCACGCTGCAGGAGAGCGTCGGGAGCGGCACGGTCCTGGGGCTGGCCACCGGCTCCTCTCCGGTCCCGGCCTACACCGAGCTGATCCGCCGCCACCGCGAGGAGGGACTCTCCTTCGCGGGGGTTCGCGCCTTCCTGCTGGACGAGTACGTGGGCCTGCCGCCCGGGCACGAGCAGAGCTACCACCGCTTCATCCGTGAGAACTTCACCTCCCATGTCGACATCGACGACTCGGCGGTCCTGTCACCGGACGGTTCCGCCGCCGATCCTGCGGCGGAGGCCGCGGCCTACGACCGACGGATCACGGAGGCAGGTGGCGTGGATCTGCAGATCCTCGGCATCGGCTCCAACGGGCACATCGCCTTCAACGAGCCCGGCAGCTCGCTGGCCTCCCGCACCCGCGTCGTCGGTCTGACCCGGCGCACCATCGCGGACAACGCGCGCTTCTTCGAGAACTCCGAGGACGTCCCCGTCCGCGCCCTCAGCCAAGGGCTGGGCACGATCCGCGAAGCACGCCGCATCGTGCTGACGGCGACCGGGGAGGGCAAGGCCGAGGCCGTGGCGCAGCTCGCCGAGGGCGCGATCAGCGCGCGCTGGCCTGCCACCAGCCTCCAGCTGCACCCGGACGTCACCGTCGTGGTGGACGAGGCCGCCGCCTCCCGCCTCGAACTGGCCGACTACTACCGGTACGCCCGCGGCCTCGAGCACTCCGGTCCCGTCGCACCTCACAGCTGAGCAGGACCGCCGGGGGCGACCGGGCAGGGGAGGGCCGGATACGATCGATCTCATGCAGAAGGTCGATCCCTCCTCCTCGTCCCCCTCCCCGGCGGTCACGGCACCGCCCAGCGGCTTCGACCGGTTCTTCCGGATCTCCGAGCGCGGTTCGACGCTGGCCCGCGAGATCCGCGGCGGCCTGGTCACGTTCTTCTCGATGTGCTACATCGTCGTCCTGAACCCGCTGATCATCGGGACCGTGCCGGATTCGACCGGGCAGTACCTCGGGGGAGGGGCGGAGCCCAACCTGCCGGCAGTCGCCGCCGGCACCGCGCTGGTCGCAGGGCTGCTGAGCATCTTCATGGGGGCATGGGCGAAGTTCCCACTGGCCCTGGCGACCGGACTCGGACTGAACGCGTACATCGCCTACTCGGTGGTCCCCCTGCCCGGGATGACCTGGGGCGGCGCGATGGGCCTGGTCCTGCTCGAGGGCGTGGTCATCCTGATCCTCGTCCTGACCGGCTTCCGCAGGGCGGTCTTCAACGCGGTCCCGCCCTTCCTCAAGACAGCGATCGCGGTCGGCATCGGCCTGTTCATCGCCTTTCTGGGCCTGTTCAACGCGAAGTTCGTGACCACTGCTGCCGGCACCCCCGTCCAGCTGGGCAACGACGGCTCGCTGACCGGCTGGCCGACGTTCGTGTTCGTCGCCGGGCTGCTGCTGATGTTCGTCCTGTGGGTGCGCAAGGTCCCCGGAGCCATCCTCATCGCGATCGTCTCGGCGACGGTGCTGGCTATCGTCATCGAACGCTTCACGCACCTCGGGGCCTTCGCCGCCCCCGATGACACCGGCGCCGGCGGGAATCCCGGGGGCTGGGCCATGAACGTCCCGGCGATCACGGAGTTCCCCGTCCAGACGCCGGACTTCGCGACCCTGTTCACCGTCGACCCGATCGGCGGGATCACGGCCGCCGGAGGCATCGGGGCGATCGTCATCGTCTTCTCGCTGCTGCTGGCCGACTTCTTCGACACCATGGGCACGATGGTCGCCGTCGGCTCCGAGGCAGACCTCGTCGACGACGCCGGGGAGATCCCGTACTCGCAGCGGATCCTCGTCGTGGACTCGGTCGCCGCGATCGCCGGCGGCGCCGGCGGCGTCTCCTCCAACACCAGCTTCGTCGAGTCCACCTCGGGTGTCGCCGAAGGGGCGCGCACGGGACTCGCCTCCGTCGTGGTCGGCATCGCGTTCCTGCTCACGACGTTCCTGTCCCCGCTGGTCGCGCTGGTGCCCTACGAAGCGGCCACCCCGGCCCTGGTGATGGTGGGCTTCTTGATGATGACGCAGGTCGCTGACCTGGACTTCACCGACGTCGAGGTCGCGCTGCCGGCCTTCCTCACCATCATCCTGATGCCCTTCGCCTACTCGATCACGGTCGGCATGGGCGCCGGCTTCCTCATGTACGTGCTGATCCGCGTGGTGCGCGGCAAGGCGCGCGAGGTGCACTGGCTCATGTACGTCATCGCAGTGCTCTTCGTCGTGTACTTCCTGCGCGGTGCCTTCGAGGGTCTGCTGCTGTGACGCCGCAGGGCGAGGACGGGCCGTCCGTCGGGGTCGACGGACCCGGCGAGGGCCATGACGAGGTCACGGAGCTGGCGGGCGAGCTGCGCCGGCTGCTGCTCGTCTCTTCCCGCATCCTCCGCTCCCACACCGCGTCCGAGGACGTCTCCGCTTCCCAGTACTCGGTGCTCGCCTACCTCCAGCGCTCGGGGGAGTCGACCCCCGGGGCCCTCGCCGACTTTGAGCACGTCAGCCCCCCGGTCATGACGCGGATCCTGGGCCGGCTCGAGGAGGCCGGCCTGGTGCGGCGCGCCGCGCATCCCGGGGACGGGCGCCAGGTGCGGGTGACGCTCACGGAACCGGGGGAGCAGGTCGTGCTTCAGGGGCGCGCCGAGCGGGACGCGTGGCTGCGCAGTCGGCTCCAGGCGGCCGGGCCGGAGGAACGAGAGACCCTGCGCGAGGCGACCGCGCTGCTGCGTCGGACGCTCATCGAACGGCGCGACTGAGCGTCGAGGTCCGCCGTGGCGGGGACGGGACCCGTCCCGCCGGATCCCTGAGCGCGGGGCGTGAGGACCTGATCGCCGCAGCGACGAGAACGGCCGGACCACCGGTGGGGTGGTCCGGCCGATCTCGTCCAGGGCCCGGGGAGCCGACAGGCTCAGGATCGGTTCAGGCGGAGCGGTCCAGGACGTGGTCGAGCACGGCCAGGAGGGCCGCGACGTCGTCCTCGCCCACGGCCGGGAAGGTCGCGATCCGCAGCTGGTTGCGGCCGAGCTTGCGGTAGGGCTCGATGTCGAGCACCCCGTGGGCGCGAAGCACCGCGGTGATCGCGGTGGCGTCGACGGCCTCGTCCACATCCAGCGTGGTCACGACCTGGGAACGAGCCTGTGGGTCCGTCACGAAGGGAGTGATCTCCTCCCGTCGGGCGGCCCAGTCCTGGAGCATCCCGCTGGTGGCGGCCGTGCGAGCATCCGCCCAGGCGAGCCCGCCCTGGTCGAGCATCCAGTCGATCTGTTCGGCCAGCAGCACCAGGGTCGCGACCGCCGGGGTGTTGAGGGTCTGGTCCTTCCGGGAGTTGTCGATCGCGCTGGTGAGCGAGAGGAACGAGGGGATCCATCGGTCCCCGTCGGCCGCGAGGCGCTCGGCTCGCGCGATCGCGGCGGGGGAGAGCAGCGCGAGCCAGAGGCCGCCGTCGGAGGCGAAGGCCTTCTGCGGCGCGAAGTAGTACGCATCGGTCTGGGCGACGTCGACCTCCACCCCGCCCGCGGCGGAGGTGGCATCGACGAGCACCAGTTGGCCCTCGGTCGACCCCTCGGGACGTCGGACGGGGGCCATCACGCCTGTCGAGGTCTCGTTGTGGGGCCACGCGTAGGCATCGACGTCCTCGCGAGCCACCGGGACGGGAAGGCCGCCGGGGGCGGCCCGCAGGATCTCCGGTGAGTCGAGGTGCGGGGCATCGGCGACCTCGGTCGCGAACTTCTCGGAGAACTCCCCGAGTACCAGATGCTGCGAGCGACGTTCGATCAGACCCAGAGCGGCGACGTCCCAGAAGGCCGTCGACCCGCCGTTGCCCAGGACGACCTCGTACCCCTCGGGCAGGGAGAACAGTTCGCGCAGCCCGGCCCGGATGCGCGCGACGAGCTGCTTGACCGGCGGCTGGCGGTGCGAGGTGCCCAGTACCGAGCCGGACACGGAGCTGAGCACGTCCATCTGCGCGGCCCTGATGCGAGAGGGACCGGAGCCGAATCGACCGTCCACCGGGAGCAGCTCCCCGGGGATCGACAGACCGCGGATGGTCTCGGCGCGTGCGGTACGGGCATCGGACATCGGCTGCTCCTCGAGATGCGTGAGCGATGCCGTCGGCGGATCCGGCGGCAGGCGTGCCCATCCTGCCAGGCCTCGGCATCGAGCTCGCGATCGGTCCGTGCGCGCGCCCGGGTCATGGGAAGATCAGGACATGAACCGTGCCGATCTCGACAAGCAGCCGTACGACGTCGCGGGGATGTTCGACAGCATCGCCGGACGATACGACCTCATCAACGACGTCGCCGCCCTGGGACAGGTCCAGATGTGGCGCGCGGCCATGGTCGACGCGCTCGAGATCGAGACCGACGGTACGGTCCTGGACCTCGCGGCGGGCACCGGCACGTCCTCCGCGGCGATCGCACGGAGCGGCGCGCGGGTGGTCGCCGCCGATTTCTCCCTGGGGATGATGGCAGAGGGCCGGCGTCGCGGAGCGCCGGTCCCCTTCATCGGGGCCGACGCGCAGCACCTCCCCTTCGCCGACGACTCCTTCGACGCCGCCGTGATCTCCTTCGGGCTGCGCAACGTGCACAGGCCGCAGGACGCCCTGGCCGAGATGGCGCGCGTGGTGAGACCGGGAGGTCGCGTGGTCGTCTGCGAGTTCTCCACTCCCACCTCTCTGCTGTTCCGCACGGTCTACGAGAGGTATCTGCTGCGAGCCCTGCCGGCGGTGGCGCGCCGGCTCGCCACGAGTGCCGAGGCCTACGACTACCTGGCCGAGTCGATTCTCGAATGGCCGGATCAGGAAGAGCTGCGCCGATGGTTCCTCGCGGCCGGCCTCACCCGAGCGCGGTACCGGAACCTGACCGGGGGGATCGTCGCGCTCCATCGCGGCGTCGTGCCTCACACCTGACGGAGCATTCCCGAGGGTCGCCCTCGCTCGCCAGAGTCGACGGGCACACCGCGGAAGGTGCGATCAACGGCGTGACCTGCAATGCTGTCATCACACGACGGATGTGGCGCAGCACACGGCCGGACGAGCCGTTCTGGCTTGACGGGCCCTGAGCGACCTGCGTAATGTTCTTCCTCGTGCCCAACAGAACGGGACAGCGGAAGAGCCGAGAGGTTCGACCAGGAAACCGGCACTGAACTGGCACAGCAGGTCTCTCCGACAGCAGTCGGCGCGGCGCGGATCACATCCCACCGAGTTGACATGGAGGACCGGACGCCCTAAGTTATAAGGGTTGCCCCGGAGCGGAAGAGCCGAAAGGCTTGGACGGCCGAGTGCGCGTGTTGCTTGATATCTCAATAGCGTGTCTGTTTGTTGATGCCATTTTTTTGAATGGCAAATTTTAACGGATGATACAGCAGTTTATGCTGGTTGTTTGTTGTTTGCCGGGATTTTTTCTATGTTTTCATGGAGAGTTTGATCCTGGCTCAGGACGAACGCTGGCGGCGTGCTTAACACATGCAAGTCGAACGATGACGACCGGGCTTGCCTGGTCTGATTTAGTGGCGAACGGGTGAGTAACACGTGAGTAACCTGCCCCTCACTTCGGGATAACCTCGGGAAATCGAGGCTAATACCGGATACGAGTTTCCGCCGCATGGTGGTTTCTGGAAAGTTTTTCGGTGAGGGATGGACTCGCGGCCTATCAGTTTGTTGGTGAGGTAATGGCTCACCAAGGCGATGACGGGTAGCCGGCCTGAGAGGGCGACCGGCCACACTGGGACTGAGACACGGCCCAGACTCCTACGGGAGGCAGCAGTGGGGAATATTGCACAATGGGCGAAAGCCTGATGCAGCGACGCCGCGTGAGGGATGACGGCCTTCGGGTTGTAAACCTCTTTCAGTAGGGAAGAAGCGAAAGTGACGGTACCTGCAGAAGAAGCGCCGGCTAACTACGTGCCAGCAGCCGCGGTAATACGTAGGGCGCAAGCGTTGTCCGGAATTATTGGGCGTAAAGAGCTTGTAGGTGGCTTGTCGCGTCTGCCGTGAAAACCCGAGGCTCAACCTCGGGCGTGCGGTGGGTACGGGCAGGCTAGAGTGTGGTAGGGGAGACTGGAACTCCTGGTGTAGCGGTGAAATGCGCAGATATCAGGAAGAACACCGATGGCGAAGGCAGGTCTCTGGGCCATTACTGACACTGAGAAGCGAAAGCATGGGTAGCGAACAGGATTAGATACCCTGGTAGTCCATGCCGTAAACGTTGGGCACTAGGTGTGGGGGACATTCCACGTTCTCCGCGCCGTAGCTAACGCATTAAGTGCCCCGCCTGGGGAGTACGGCCGCAAGGCTAAAACTCAAAGGAATTGACGGGGGCCCGCACAAGCGGCGGAGCATGCTGATTAATTCGATGCAACGCGAAGAACCTTACCAAGGCTTGACATGCACTGGACGGCTGCAGAGATGTGGCTTTCTTTGGACTGGTGCACAGGTGGTGCATGGTTGTCGTCAGCTCGTGTCGTGAGATGTTGGGTTAAGTCCCGCAACGAGCGCAACCCTCGTTCCATGTTGCCAGCGCGTTATGGCGGGGACTCATGGGAGACTGCCGGGGTCAACTCGGAGGAAGGTGGGGACGACGTCAAATCATCATGCCCCTTATGTCTTGGGCTTCAAGCATGCTACAATGGTCGGTACAATGGGTTGCGAAGCTGTGAGGTGGAGCGAATCCCAAAAAGCCGGCCTCAGTTCGGATTGGGGTCTGCAACTCGACCCCATGAAGTCGGAGTCGCTAGTAATCGCAGATCAGCAACGCTGCGGTGAATACGTTCCCGGGCCTTGTACACACCGCCCGTCAAGTCACGAAAGTCGGTAACACCCGAAGCCAGTGGCCCATCCTCGTGAGGGAGCTGTCGAAGGTGGGATCGGTGATTGGGACTAAGTCGTAACAAGGTAGCCGTACCGGAAGGTGCGGCTGGATCACCTCCTTTCTAAGGAGCATCACCAGTATTGGTGGCCATCTTCCTGCCCGAGTGTGGTGGGGGTGGTTGCTCACGGGTGGAACATCAACGGATGGGCACTTCACCGGTCATGGCCGGCTCTAGTACGACTCCTTCGGGGTCTGGAACGGGCTGGGGTGGCGGGTTCGAGGTGGAGACACGCTATTGGGTTGTGAGGCTGCACGCGTCTCCTGGGCTTTCGGGTCTGGGGGTGTGTGGCTGGTCCTCCCTTACCATGGATCGCTGGTTGGCGGTGGTGGTGGGTGTGGGGTTGTTTCTTGAGAACTACATAGTGGACGCGAGCATCTTGTAAGCAATTTTTAGATTTTGTGTCTTTGTGTTGTCTAAGTTTTAAAGGGCGCACGGTGGATGCCTTGGCAAGAAGAGCCGACGAAGGACGTGGGAGTCTGCGAAAAGCCTCGGGGAGTTGACAACCGAACTGTGATCCGAGGATGTCCGAATGGGGAAACCCACCGCGAGTCATGTCGCGGTACCCGCCACTGAATGTATAGGTGGTGTGGAGGGAACGCGGGGAAGTGAAACATCTCAGTACCCGCAGGAAGAGAAAACAAAGAGTGATTCCGTGAGTAGTGGCGAGCGAAAGCGGAGGTGGCTAAACCTGGTCTGTGTGATACCCGGCAGGGGTTGCAGGTTGGGGGTTGTGGGACGTGTCTGGTCCGTCTGCCGGCGGATCGGCGTGGACGTGCAGTGGTAGTCGAAGTCGTGGTGAGTGCGATGGCGTAGAGGGTGTGACCCCCGTAGACGAAACTGCTGTACGGCGTGATGCTGTTCCCGAGTAGCACCGGGCCCGTGAAATCCGGTGTGAATCTGCCAGGACCACCTGGTAAGCCTGAATACTACTTCTTGACCGATAGCGGACAAGTACCGTGAGGGAAAGGTGAAAAGCACCCCGGGAGGGGAGTGAAATAGTACCTGAAACCGTGTGCTTACAATCCGTCGGAGCCTTGAGGGGTGACGGCGTGCCTTTTGAAGAATGAGCCTGCGAGTTAGTGGTCGGTGGCGAGGTTAACCCGTGTGGGGTAGCCGTAGCGAAAGCGAGTCTGAACGGGGCGTTCAGTCGCCGGCTCTAGACCCGAAGCGAAGTGATCTATCCATGGGCAGTGTGAAGCGCGGGTAAGACCGCGTGGAGGCGCGAACCCACTTCAGTTGAAAATGGAGGGGATGACCTGTGGATAGGGGTGAAAGGCCAATCAAACTTCGTGATAGCTGGTTCTCCCCGAAATGCATTTAGGTGCAGCGTTGCGTGTTTCGTGTCGGAGGTAGAGCACTGGATAGGCGATGGGCCCCACCGGGTTACTGACCTTAGCCAAACTCCGAATGCCGATACGTGAGAGCGCAGCAGTGAGACTGTGGGGGATAAGCTTCATGGTCGAGAGGGAAACAGCCCAGAACATCAGCTAAGGCCCCTAAGCGTGTGCTAAGTGGAAAAGGATGTGGAGTTGCTGAGACAACCAGGAGGTTGGCTTAGAAGCAGCCACCCTTGAAAGAGTGCGTAATAGCTCACTGGTCAAGTGATTCTGCGCCGACAATTTAGCGGGGCTCAAGCACACCGCCGAAGCTGTGTCACTCCGGACGTATGTGCCGGGGTGGGTAGGGGAGCGTCGTGCAGCCGGTGAAGCCGCGGGGGAACCCAGTGGTGGAGGCTGTACGAGTGAGAATGCAGGCATGAGTAGCGATAGACGGGTGAGAAACCCGTCCGCCGATTGATCAAGGGTTCCAGGGCCAGGTTAATCCGCCCTGGGTTAGTCGGGACCTAAGGCGAGGCCGACAGGCGTAGTCGATGGACATCGGGTTGATATTCCCGAACCGATCGTAGGAGGACCCATACCGAGGCAGCTGATGCTAACCACCCGAGTCGCCTCCTGTCCCTTCGGGGATGGGTCGGTGGTGAGGCTGGGAACCAAGGTTGTAGTAGGTCAGCGCGAGGGATGACGCAGTGAGGTAGCTTCCGCGGACTTAATGGAATAGTCCGTCTAAGCGTGCAGCCCGGCCCCGGGTAATGCTGGGGCCATGAGGGTCAGACGTGATGGGGATCCCGTAGGGGCGAAGGTGAGTGATCCTGTACTGCCTAGAAAAGTTCCGGCGTGACGAATACGGTCGCCCGTACCCTAAACCGACTCAGGTGATCAGGTAGAGAATACCGAGGCGTTCGAGAGAATCGTGGTTAAGGAACTCGGCAAAATGCCCCCGTAACTTCGGGAGAAGGGGGGCCCGAGGAGTGAGAGCTCTGAGGGCCGCAGAGACCAGGGAGAAGCGACTGTTTACTAAAAACACAGGTCCGTGCGAAGTCGTAAGACGCTGTATACGGACTGACGCCTGCCCGGTGCTGGAAGGTTAAGAGGACCGGTTAGACCCTTTCGGGGGTCGACGCTGAGAATTTAAGCCCCAGTAAACGGCGGTGGTAACTATAACCATCCTAAGGTAGCGAAATTCCTTGTCGGGTAAGTTCCGACCTGCACGAATGGCGTAACGACTTCTCCACTGTCTCAACCGCGAACTCGGCGAAATTGCATTACGAGTAAAGATGCTCGTTACGCGCAGCAGGACGGAAAGACCCCGGGACCTTTACTATAGTTTGATATTGGTGTTCGGGACGGCTTGTGTAGGATAGGTGGGAGACTGGGAAGCATTCACGCCAGTGAGTGTGGAGTCATTGTTGAAATACCACTCTGGTCGTTCTGGATTCCTAACCTCGGTCCGTGATCCGGATCAGGGACAGTGTCTGATGGGTAGTTTAACTGGGGCGGTTGCCTCCTAAAGAGTAACGGAGGCGCTCAAAGGTTCCCTCAGCCTGGTTGGCAATCAGGTGTTGAGTGTAAGTGCACAAGGGAGCTTGACTGCGAGACAGACATGTCGGGCAGGTGCGAAAGCAGGAACTAGTGATCCGGCACTCCATTGTGGAATGGGTGTCGCTCAACGGATAAAAGGTACCCCGGGGATAACAGGCTGATCTTGCCCAAGAGCTCATATCGACGGCATGGTTTGGCACCTCGATGTCGGCTCGTCGCATCCTGGGGCTGGAGTTGGTCCCAAGGGTTAGGCTGTTCGCCTATTAAAGCGGTACGCGAGCTGGGTTTAGAACGTCGTGAGACAGTTCGGTCCCTATCCGCTGCGCGCGTTGGATATTTGAGAAGTCCTGTCCCTAGTACGAGAGGACCGGGATGGACTGACCTCTGGTGTGCCAGTTGTTCTGCCAAGAGCATGGCTGGTTGGCTACGTCGGGAAGGGATAACCGCTGAAAGCATCTAAGCGGGAAGCCTGCTTCAAGATGAGATATCCATGCACCCTTGTGGTGTGAGAGGCCCCCAGTAGATGACTGGGTTGATAGGCCAGATGTGGAAGCACAGCAATGTGTGGAGCTGACTGGTACTAATGGCCGATGACTTAACAACACTTGTATTGTGTGCTGTGTTCGCGTCCACTGTGTGGTTCTGGAGAAACAACCCCGGGACGCCATCTCGTTTGGGGGTGGTGTTGGTGGGCTGGTTGTGTCTCGTCGTGTTACGGCGGTCATAGCGTCGAGGAAACGCCCGGTTCCATTCCGAACCCGGAAGCTAAGCTCGATTGCGCCGATGGTACTGCACTCGGGAGGGTGTGGGAGAGTAGGACGCCGCCGGACATCTTCCACGGGAGTGGGAGGCAGCTGGAGACCCTGGATCCCCGGGGTTTCGCGCCTCCCACTCCCCTTTTTCATGCCCTGACGCGGTCGCGGGTGGAGCGGACTGTCCCCGGCAGGTGGGCACTGCGCTGAGCGTGTGGCAGCGGGCCGGCGTCGAGTCGAGCTGTTGGGGGAGGGCTCGGCGCCGTTCACACCGGTTCGATGGGTGCCCCTGACGAGCTTCCGGTTCTTTTCACTGGGCTCTGCAGGGGCCGAGGCGGAGCGCTGTGTCCTGGTGCACCCCGCGTTCATCCGGCTGTGACCTGCTCGGTGAGAGCAGTCACGGAAGGCGGGCTACCGGTGAGTCAATTCCCGCCGACGCCCTAGGCTGGGCCACTGACAACGGCATAGGGCGAGACGACGAGAGACGGACGGTTCACGTGGCTGAGTACAGCAACAGCGAGAACGACCGCGGGCACGGCAGCAACAGCCGGGGCGGCCAGCGGCGCGACCAGCGCACGTCCGCGCCCCGTGCTCGGTCTCCGCATCCCGGTGGCGAGTCCTGGTCCGGCTCGTCCGCGACCTCCGGCGGGGGTGGGCCGCGGGGGGAGTACGGAGGTCGTCCTTCGCGTGGGGACCGTGGCCGCGAAGCCTCCCAGCGCTCGGACGACGGTCGGAGGAGCGGACGCCCTCGCTCCGAGCGTCCGGACCGGCAGGGTGATCGTCCGAACCGTCAGGATCGCGGCGAGCGGCAGGGTGATCGGTCGTACCGCTCCGATCGCCCGGGCGACCGTCCGTACCGAGGCGACCGCCGGACCGACGGTGCTCGCGGCGCACGCTCCGAGGACCGCGGAGGCAATCGCAGCGGCTCGCGTGATCGCCGGGACGAGCGTCCGGGGGAGAGGCGCGATCGCCGGGATGACCGTCCCTGGGAGAAGCGTGGCCCTCGTGACGGGCGCTCCGGCGACAGGCGTGACCGTGCGGGGTACCGCGATGAGCGTCGGGGGAACGATCGCGATGAACGTGGCGGAGGCGACCGTCCCCACCGCGACTCGACGGGTGACCGTCGGGGCCGAGGCTCCGGCCCTGAGCGCCGTGGTGAGCGGGGACCCCGGGACGACCGCGGACGGACCGGCGGCGGACACGACGCCCGCGGCAGGTCCGGCGGCGGGCACGACGACCGCGGCAGGTCCGGCGGCGGGCACGACGACCGTCGCAGCTCGCGGCCCGGCCAGGAGGCGCGAGCGGATCGCCCCTTCGAGCCCAGGATCCCCGAAGGCATCACCGGGCGCGAGCTCGACAAGGAGGTGCGCGAGGAACTGCGCGGCCTGAGCAAGGAGACCGCCGACCGCGTCGCACAGCACCTGGTCGCGGCCTACCTCCTGGAGGACACCGACTCCGAGGCGTCGCAGGCGCATGCCCGCTTCGCGGCACGCATCGGCGGCCGGGTCGGAGCGGTGCGCGAGACCTATGGGATCCTCGCCTACCGTGCGGGTGACTTCCGCACCGCGGTGCGCGAGCTGCGCACCTCTCTGCGCATCACTGGACGCACCGATGTCCTCCCTCTCATCGCCGACTCCGAGCGCGGCATGGGACGCCCGGAGCGCGCCCTCGACCTCGCGGCCTCCGACGACGCCACCTCGCTCGGGGTCGACGCGGCGATCGAGCTGATGATCGTCGTCGCCGGCGCCTATGCCGACACCGGCGACGTCGAGACCGCCTTGCGCACCCTCGAGGTCCCCGCCCTCCGGCACAAGGTCGACGGTCGCTGGCAGGTTCGTCTGTGGGTCGCATATGCCGATCTGCTGGACCGTGCGGAACGGACCGAGGAGTCCAAGCGCTGGCTCACCCTCGCCGCCGATGCCGACACCGAAAAGCTGACCGACGCCGCCGAGCGCCTGGGACGGCCCGCGCCGATGGTCGAGGAGAACCCGACCTTCGCTGACGACGAGTCGGTCGCCGTCCTGGACGCCTACGACCCGAGCTCCGAGGAGCAGGGCGCGGAGGAGGCGGATGCGGCGGACGAGGAACCGGCGGTCCGGTCCTCGGGCGGCCCGAGCACTGGGCCGGGGGTCGAGTCCTCCGGCGACGAGGGTGATGTGCAGGTCACCGCCGCCGCCGAGGACTCGACGGCAGGGGCGACGTCCGTCGAGGACGCGAGCGAGAACGTGGCGACCACCGAGGACGAGCCCGCGGAGGTCGCGGACCCCGAGGACGTTTCCGCGGAGGCCGGTGCCGGTACTCCGGTCGACGGCGAGACTTCGGTCCCGCAGTCCGCGGCATCGAGTGCGGAGGGCCGGGCGTGATCCGTCGGCCCGACCCGTCGCTCCTGGACCTCCACGACGCGCTGCTGCTGGACCTCGACGGCACCCTCATGCACGGAGGGAACCCGATCCCGCACGCCGCGGCAGCGGTCGAGCGAGCCCGCACAGCCGGCCGCACGGTCGTCTTCGCGACCAACAACGCCTCCCGCACCCCGCGCCAGGCTGCCGACCACCTCGCCCAGGTGGGTGTCGACGCCCGGCCCGAGGAGTTCGTGACCTCCCCGCAGGTCGCCTCCCGTCTGCTCGCGGATCGTCTCGAGCCGGGACAGAAGGTGCTCGTCGTCGGCGGTGAGAGCCTGGCCGCCGAGATCAGCGAGGTCGGACTCGAGCCCGCGGCGACCGACAGCGAGGACGTCGTCGCGGTCGTCCAGGGCTGGTCGCCGGACCTGAACTGGTCCCTCCTGGCCGAGGGCGCCTACGCGATCCGCCACGGCGCCCTGTGGATGGCCACCAACATCGACGCCACCCTGCCCACCGAACGGGGCATGGCCCCCGGAAACGGCGCGATGGTCGCGGCGCTGCGCCACGCGACCGGCGCCGTGCCCGAGGTCGCCGGCAAGCCAGAGCCCGGCATGTTCGCCGTCGCCGCTCGCGACGCGAACTCCCGGCGGCCGCTGATCATCGGCGACCGGCTCGACACCGACATCGAGGGCGCGGTGCGCGCCGGCATGGACTCCCTGCTGGTCCTCACGGGCGTCGACGGCATCGACACCGCGCTGCGGGCCGATCCCGTGCGCCGACCCACCTTCATCCTCGCCGACCTCTCCGAGCTCGGCGCCCCGTTCCCGCTGCCCGTCGTCCAGGGCGACACTGCGCGCTGCGGCGCCGTCAGCGCGCGCTGGGACGACGGAGACGTCGTCCTGACCGGTGCGCTCGAGGACCCGCGGGTGCTGCGTGCCGTCCTGGCCCTCCTCCATGCCCGGTCGCCCCGGGCGCCGTGGACCGGCCGCCTCCTGGACCGCGACGGCACCGAGCAGCGCCCCACCGACCGGTGAGCCCGGAGCGTCTGGACGTCGCCCTGCTCGCCGCGGGGCTGGCCCGGTCCCGCACCCACGCCCGGCGCATCATCGACGAAGGCCGCGCCCGCGTGGACGGGCACCTCGCCACCAAGCCCTCGACGCCCGTGACCGCCGGCGTGAAGCTGCAGGTCATCGACGTCCCCGACGGTGTCGAATACGCCTCGCGCGCAGCGCACAAGCTCCGCGGCGCCCTCGACGCCCTCGGCCTGGATCCCGCCGGTGCGCGCTGCCTGGACGCGGGCGCCTCCACGGGCGGATTCACCGACGTCCTCCTGCGCCGCGGCGCCCGGTCGGTGATCGCCGTGGACATCGGCCACGACCAGCTCGCCGAGCACGTGGCCGCGGATCCCCGGGTGACCGTGCTCGACGGCACCAGCGTGCGCGACCTCACCCCGGAGCTGGTCGGCGGCGTCGTCGACCTCCTGGTCGCCGACCTCTCCTTCATCTCCCTGCGCACCGTGATCGCGCCGCTGGCGCGCGTCGTCCGCCCCGCCGGCG
This sequence comes from Brachybacterium sacelli, assembly GCF_017876545.1. NCBI lineage: Bacteria > Bacillati > Actinomycetota > Actinomycetes > Micrococcales > Dermabacteraceae > Brachybacterium > Brachybacterium sacelli. Next base: position 2,775,070 of record NZ_JAGIOD010000001.1, read on the forward strand.
ACCTCCTGCTCATGGTGAAACCCCAGTTCGAGGTGGGACGAGCGGCGCTGCCCCGCACCGGCGTGGTCTCCGACCCCGTTGCCCGGGTCGATGCCGTGCACGGGGTCGCCGAGGCCGCTGCCGAGACCGGGCTCCGACTGCGCGCCGTCGGCCCCAGCGCCCTGCCCGGCCAGGACGGCAACCGCGAGTACTTCCTGCAGCTGCGGCCCACCGGCGTGACCTGCACGCCCGACGAGGTCGCCTGTGACATGATCGGGGACGCCGTGCGCGAGAACCAGCCGCGCCAGCGCGCAGCCCCGAACGACAGCCAGGAGGAATGACCAGATGAGACGGTTCCTCCTCTACGTCCACACGGGCCGGCGCGCGGCGCTCGGCGCCATGCTTACGGTCCTCGAGGAGCTCACCCGGCGCGGCGTGCGCGGTGTCGTGGTCGACGAACAGGTCGACGAGATCTTCGCGCTGCCCGAGGACGTCCCGCCCCCGAAGCTGCTGACCTTCCTCACCAACGGCGGGGTCGACGTGCTGGACGCCGTCTCGGCGGCCGATCTCGTCGAGCTCGGCATCGTCCTGGGCGGCGACGGGACCATCCTGCGCGCCCTGGAGGCCGTGCGCGAGGCCGACGTCCCCGTCCACGGGGTCAACCTCGGCCACGTCGGCTTCCTCGCAGAGAGCGAGGTGGAGGACCTCTCCATCACCGTCGCGCGGCTGCTCGACGGCGACTACGAGATCGAGAAGCGCGCCGCTCTCGAGGTGCATGTGCTGGACGCCGACGATCGCCCCGTCGAAGAGCACTGGGCACTGAACGAGGCCTCGCTCGAGAAGGCCGATCGGCTGAAGATGATCAACGTCGCCATCGAGATCGACGGCCGCCCGGTCTCCTCCTTCGGCTGCGACGGTGTGGTGCTGTCCACGTCCACCGGCTCGACCGCCTACGCCTTCAGCGCCGGCGGCCCGGTGATCTGGCCCGAGGTCGACGCGATGCTGCTGATCCCGCTGGCCGCGCACGCCCTGTTCGCCCGCCCGCTGATGCTGGGACGCTCCTCCGAGGCCGCCATCGAGATGACCCTCGACAACCGCGAGGACGGCATCCTCACCCTCGACGGCCGTCGCACCGCCGACATCACCGCCGGGATGCGCGTCGAGGCCCGACTGTCCGAGCAGTCCGTGCGCCTGGTCCGCCTGAGCACGACTCCCTTCGCGGACCGCCTCGTCGAGAAGTTCCAGCTCCCGGTCGTCGGCTGGCGGGGACGCAGCCCGCGCACGCGGTGAGGGGCTGATCCGTTCCATGCTGTCCACCCTGCGCATCCGCCAGATCGGTGTGATCGACGACGCGATGCTGGAGTTCGGCCCCGGCTTCACCGCGCTGACCGGCGAGACCGGCGCCGGCAAGACCATGATCGTCACCGGGATGAGCATGCTGCTCGGGGACCGCCTGGACCGTGGCCGCACCCGCGGGTCGAGCACGGTCGACGGAGCCCTGGCGCTGGCCGGGCACGACGAGCTGGCCGCCTCCCTCGACGAGCTCGGGGCCGACGAGGACGACGGCGAGGTCCTGGTGGTGCGTCGCGTGACCCGCGACGGTCGCTCCCGCGCGCAGATCGGCGGGGTCCCCGTGCCGATCGGCACGCTCGCCCGTCTCGTCGGCACGGCCGTGACCGTGCACGGACAGGCCGACCAGCAACGACTGCGCGATCCGGATGCCCAGCGGGAGGCGCTGGATCGCTTCGCGGACACCGAGATCGGCCCGCTGCTGGCCCGACACCGCGAGGTCTGGCGAGAACGCACCACGCTGACCGAGCGCGTCAGCGAGCTCGACGGCCTGCTGGCCGAGCGCGAACGCCGCGGCACCGCTCTGCGCGAAGCGCTCGAGCGCCTCGAACGGACCGACCCCCAACAGGGGGAGGACGACGCCCTGCGCGCCGAGCTGGAACGGCTCGGCAACGCCGAGGAGCTGCGCGGCGCCGCGACCCAGGCCGCCCTCGCCCTGGTGGGCGATGACGACGGCCCCGCCGCCGGCTCCCTGCTCGACGTCGCCTCCGAGTCCCTGGGCCGCGCCGCCCGCACGGACGCCACCCTGTCACCGCTGGTGGAGCGCCTGGACGCCGCCCGTCTCGAGCTGTCGGACGTCTCGGGCGAGCTGACCCGCTACGCCGAGGACATCGACGCCTCCCCGGGCCGTCTCGAGGAGGCGAACGAGCGTCTCCACGAGCTCACCGTCCTGGTCCGTGACCTCGGGGCCCTGCTGCCCGGTCCCGATGGCCCCGCCGAGGACGTCACCGCCCTGCTGGAGACCTCCCGCAACGCCGCCGCCGACCTCGACCGCTTCGACGGCGCCGAACAGGAGCGCGCCACCGCCGCCGCCCGCCTCGAGACCGTCCAGGACGAGCTCGACGAGACGGCCGACGCCCTGACCGTCGCACGGACCTCCGCGGCCGAGCGCCTCGCCGAGGCCGTGCAGGAGGAGCTGCGCCACCTCGAGATGCCCGACGCCGCCCTCCGCGTCGACGTCTCGACCCGGACCCATCGCGCTCACGGTCGCGACGCGGTCGCGATCCTGCTGGCCCCGCATCCCGGCGCCGAGCACCTCCCGGTCTCCCAGGCCGCCTCCGGCGGCGAGCTGTCCCGCGTCATGCTGGCCCTCGAGGTGGCGCTGGCCTCCTCCCGCAGCGACCGCACCGCCGCCCCCGTCTTCGTCTTCGACGAGATCGACGCGGGCATCGGCGGTCGGGCCGCCCTCGCCGTCGGCCAGCGCCTGGCGCAGCTGGCCCGTCACGCACAGGTCATCGTCGTCACCCACCTGCCCCAGGTGGCCGCCCACGCCGGCACCCACCTGCAGATCGTGAAGTCCACGAACGACGACGGGGCCACCAGCTCCACGGTCCAGACCCTGGAGCGACCCGGGCGGATCCGCGAGCTGGCGCGGATGCTCGCGGGCGACGACGCCTCCGACGTGGCCCTCGCCCATGCCGAAGAGCTGCTCGAGGAGGCTCGCACGGTCACCACCGGCGGCCTGTCGGCGCGCGGGACCGACGGATGAGCGCCGCACCGCCGACCGTCTTCGGCATCGCCCGGCTGGGCAAGCGCACCAAGGACCTCACCAAACGTCTCCAGCCCGGGGACATCGCGATCATCGACCACGAGGACATCGACCGTGTGGCCGCGGAGGCACTGATCGAGCGGCACCCTGCCGCGGTGCTGAACGTCTCCGCCTCCACCTCGGGGCGTTACCCGAACGCCGGTCCGCGCATCCTGGTCGACGCCGGGATCCTGCTCGTCGACGGTCTCGGCGACGAGGTGTTCGAAGGCGTCCGCGACGGACAGACCCTCGAGGTCGCCGGGGGCGAGGTGCTGCTCGAGGGTGACGTCATCGCCCACGGCACCGACCAGGACGACGTCACGATCGCCGCCTCCCTGGAGATCGCCCGCGCCGGCCTCTCCGAACAGCTCGAGCTGTTCGCCGAGAACACGATGGAGTACATGCTGCGCGAGCGCGACCTGCTGCTCGACGGGATCGGGGCACCCGAGGTGCGCACCGTCCTGGACGGGCGACCGGCACTGATCGTCGTGCGCGGCTACCACTACAAGGAGGACCTCGCGACGCTGCGGCCCTTCCTCCGCGAGAACCGGCCCATCATCATCGGTGTCGACGGCGGCGCCGACGCGGTGCTCGAGGCCGGGTTCCGCCCCGACATGATCATCGGGGACATGGACTCCGTCTCCGACCGGGCCCTGCGCAGCGGCGCCGAGCTGGTGGTCCACGCCTACCGCGACGGACGCGCCCCCGGCGCGGAGCGGCTCGAGGAGCTCGGGCTCGGGGACGAGGTGGTGCTGTTCCCCGCCTCCGGCACCAGCGAGGACATCGCCATGCTGCTGGCCGACGAGAAGGGGGCATCCGTGATCGTCGCCGTCGGCACCCACGGCACGCTCGAGGAGTTCCTCGACAAGGGCCGGGCCGGGATGAGCTCGACATTCCTCACCCGACTGCGCATCGGCTCGAAGCTGGTCGATGCCAAAGGGGTCTCGCGCCTGTACCGTCAGAGGATCTCCACCTTCCAGCTGGTGCTGCTCGCCCTGGCCGGATTCGCCGCCCTCGCGGTCGCGCTCTGGGCAACCCCCGGCGGGCAGGCGCTGGTGCAGATCCTCGGCGCCCGTCTCGATGCACTGCTGTCCTGGTTCACCTTGCTGTTCTCACCCCGGGCCACCGGGTCGTAGGAGGGTCTCGACCCGTGATCGATTTCCGTTACCACCTCGTCTCCCTGATCTCCGTGTTCCTGGCGCTCGCCGTCGGCATCGTGCTCGGAGCCGGACCCCTGCGCGAGAGCCTCGGCGACCAGCTGGCCGGCCAGGTCGAACAGCTGCGCAGCGAGCAGGACCAGCTGCGCACGGAGGCCGACGAGCTCACCACCCGCAACGGGCAGCTGGCCTCCTTCGTCACCGACATCGGACCGGAGCTGGTGGCCGACACCCTGCCGGGGGCCGACGTCGCGATCCTCACCGACCACTCCTCGACCCGCTCCGACACGGATCGGATCACCTCGCTGCTCGAGGATGCGGGCGTCGGGTCCACGCTCCGCGTCGACCTGCAGCCGTCGCTGTGGGAGCCCGGCCAGGAGCAGGCGCGCACGGAGTCCGTCGAGCAGATCCGGGCGATCGCGCCCGTGCTGCTGGAGGACGGGCTGGATGACTCCGAGCAGCTCACCGCGGTGGTGGTGGCTCTCCTGAATCCTTCGACCGCCGGCGAACTCTCCGAGGAGCTGCGCACCCAGGTCTGGCAGGTGCTGACGGGCCACGAGATGGTCGCCCTGGACGGAGAGGTCCCTGCAGGGGTCGACGGCGTCGTGGTCGCCAGCGCCGCCCCGGAGGAGTTCACCGACGAGGCCGAGTCCGACGACGTCGCCGCGGAGCGCGCCCAGAGCCTCCTGGCGGCCCAGACCGCCGTGCTCACCCGCCTGTCCGGGGCCGGGATCCCCTCGGTGGTCTCCGCGGCCACCCCCCAGAACGACGCCTCCACCGGGATCCTGCGCACGGTCCGCGGCGATGCCGCCTTCGAGGCGCTGTCGACCACCGACCGGCTCCAGGAGGCCGACGGCCCCGTGCTGTCGGTGCTGGCCCTGATCGAGCAGGCCCGCGGCGGGCAGGGCGCCTACGGCACCACGGTCGACGCCCAGGACCGCCTCCCCGCGCTGCCGGAGACGCGCGGTGTCGAGGACGGGGCCGGGGGTGGGGGCGACGGGCAGGACACCGGCGCCCAGGGCGCCCCGTCGGACGGCGGGGGAGCGGAGTGACGGCGGGGAGCGAGAGCTGCCGCGACGTCCTGGGCACCGTCCTGGCCGAGCTGCGCCGCACCAACTTCGCCGGACGACGGGTGAGCCTGCTCGAGGGTGCCCTGGTGGTCGCGGGAGGCGGGGGGATCGCGCTGGGCACCGGCCGGGCCGCCGACGCCGCCGTGCTGAGCGGCATCGGCGCGCTGGGACTGATCGACGACCTGCTCGAACCACGCCAGCGACGCGCCGGGGGCGTGGTCTCCAAAGGGCTGCGCGGGCATCTGGGTGCCCTGCGGCAGGGGAGGATCACCACGGGAGCGGCCAAGGCGCTCGGCATCCCCGTGCTCGCCCTGGCCGGCGCGGCGACCGCGCCGCACCCGCGCGGCGGGCCGATGGTCCTGGCTGACGGTGCCCTCGCGGCGGGCTGCGCGAACCTCGCGAACCTGCTGGACCTGCGGCCGGGCCGCGCCCTGAAGGTCGTGCTGCCGGCCGCTGCCGCGCTGGCGGTGCTCGCCCCGCTCCGCCCCGCCGAGGACCTCCGCTCCGCCAGCGGCCGCTCGCTCGCCCTGGCCGCACTGGTCCCCGGCGCGCTCGCGCTGCCCACCGATCTGCGCGAGCACGGCATGCTCGGCGACGCCGGCGCCAACGTCCTGGGGGCCGCGGTGGGCACCGCCGCGGCCCGCACCCTGCCCCGTCCCGTCCGGCTGGCCCTGCTGACCGTCGTCGTCGCCCTCACCCTGGCCAGCGAGAAGGTGAGCTTCAGCGCCGTCATCGACACCACGCCCGCGCTGCGGGCGGTGGATCTCCTGGGGCGACGCGAGCCTCCGCGGGACGGCGAGGCGCCGGAGCCCGGCTCCGGGACGGTGGGGGACCGATGACCGCCGGCGATCCCGCCCTCGACGACACGCCGGCACGGTCCGGTATCGCCCGCGCCGTCCTGCGGGGTGCCGGGCTGATCCTCGTGATCACCGTGCTCGCACGCATCGCCGGCTTCGTGCGCTACCTCGTCTTCGGGGCCAGCGTGGGCGCCGGGGACGTCGGCACCGCCTACACCACCGCGAACCTGCTGCCCAACGTCCTGTTCGAGATCGTCGCCGGCGGCGCACTGGCCGCTGTCGTCGTCCCCTTGATCGCGGGTCTGGTCCCGGAGCGCGATCCGGCCGAGCACCCGGAGCACCCGGAGATCGGGGACGATACGGTCGAACCCGACGGGCCCACGCACGACGAGCACGGCGGGCGGGGGCATGACGAGCGGGAGGTCGACCTCGGCCAACGGGCGGGCGCGCACCAGCAGGTGGGCCCCGCCGCCTCGGACCCCGCGGCGTCGCGTCCACAGCTCCCTCGCCCCGCTCGTGACCAGCTGCCCCCGCGTCGTGATCGCCGGGACGGCTCCGAACGGGCCGACCGGATCATCTCGGCCCTGCTGACCTGGACCCTGCTGGGCACGGGGCTGCTCACCGCCGTGGTCGTCGTGTCCGCGGAGGGTCTGGCCGGTCTCCTCCTGTCCACCGAGGACACCTCCGCCGGCAGCGTGCACCTCGGAGCGGTCCTGCTGCGCATCTTCGCGCTCCAGCTCCCCCTGTACGGGATCTCCGTGGTCCTGGGGGCCTACCTCCAGGCGCGCAAACGGTTCCTGTGGCCCGCGATGATGCCGCTGATCTCCTCCCTGGTCGTGATCGCCTCCTATCGCGTCTACGCCTGGCTGGTGCCGCCGGTGGCGACCACCACCACCATCGACGACCCGGCGATCGCCTGGCTGGGATGGGGCACCACCGCGGGGGTCGCCGCGATGACGGTGCCCGTCCTGATCGCCGCGCTGCGCTCGGGCCTGCATCTGCGACCCACCCTGTCGATGCCCCCGCGCTACGGGCGCAAGGCCCTGGCCCTGGGTGGGGCCGGTCTCGGTGCCGTCGGCGCCCAGCAGCTCGTGCTCGCCCTCGTGCTGGTGCTCGCCATGCGGGCCGGCGGCACCGGCACCCTCCCCGTGTTCCAATACGCCCAGGCCCTGTATCTGCTGCCCTACGCGGTCCTCGTGGTCCCGTTGGTCACCGCCGTGTTCCCCCACCTCTCGGAGCTGCGTCTGGTCGGCGACACCACCGGTTTCGCCCGCGTCTCCGCCGCCTCGACGCGCACCGTCATGGTCGTCGGCGTGATCGGGGCGGCGACGCTGTTCGCCGCGGCCCCCGCCCTCGAGCAGTTCTTCCGTCTGATCGACCGGGCCGGCGCCAGCGGTGTCGGCTCCACCGCGGCGGCGCTCGCCCTGGGGCTGCCCGGGTACGCCGTCGCCATCCAGTGCACCCGGATCCTCTCCGCGGCGCTGCGGGCCCGGGATGCGCTGCTGGTCGGCTCGGTGGGCTGGGGGGTCGCCGCCGTCGCGATCCTGGTGCTGGTGATCCCCAGTCCGACCCGCTCGCCCGCGGAGGCCTCCACCGCCTTCGGCATCACCATCGCGATCGGCATGGCGCTCTCCGCCCTGGTCGGCCTCGCCCGCATCGCCGACATTCTCGAGCCCGGCGGGGACCTGCCGCGGGTGCGGCGCACCGCGATCCTCACCCCCCTGGCCCTCGTGGTCGGCGGCGTCCCCGGCATGCTGCTGGGCAAATGGCTGGTGACCACGGGCACCGGGGAGATCGGCGCCGTCGCCTCCGGGGTCCTCTGCGGCCTCGTCGCGGCTGTGCTGGCGAGCGCCGTGATGGCCGCGGCCGATCCGGTGACCACGCGTGACCTGCTGCGCCGTGCGCGTCGCCGCTGCGCCGCGAGCGATACGGATCCCGCTGCGTCGAGCGACGAGGACGATGCCTGGACCGGTGACGCCTCGACCGACGCGGACGAGCCGCAGACAGGGGCGCAGCGATGAGCGTGATCGTGGTGCGCCCGCAGGCCGGCGGCGGTCTCGCCGCCCACGTCGAGCAGGAGCTGGCCGAGCTGGCGGAGGCCGGTCTCGACGTGCGCGAGGCGCCGGTCCACATCCAGGACCGCCCCCGCCCCCTCGCCGACCTTCGCACAGTCCGCACCCTGCGGCGCTGTGTCCGCACCGCCCCTGCCCCGGTCGCCGTGCACGCCCACGGCCTGCGAGCCGGCGCTCTCGCCGCGTGCGCCATGCCCCGGGGCGACGACGCGCACCTGGTCGTCACCCTGCACAATCGCACCGTCGGGTCGCTCCCGGTCCGGACCCTCGGCGCGGTGCTGCTGCGCGTCCTCTCCCGGCGTGCGCAGATCGTCCTGGCGGTCTCCCCGGATCTCGCCGAGGACGCCCGTCGCGCCGGCGCCGGCGAGGTGCGCCACGCCGTGATACCGGCCCCGGAGGCTCCCGCACCGACGGGCATGGCCGCGCCGGGTCCGGCACCGGAGCCCTCGGTCCCCATCCCGGGCGCCGGGGTCGCGACGCCGGACGACACGCTCGAGGTGCTGGTGGTCGCGCGCCTGGCCCCGCAGAAAGGGCTGGATGACCTGCTGGACGCCGCCGCCCTCCTCGATCGCGAGGCGGTGAGGATCCGGGTGGCGGGCGACGGGCCCCTGCACGGGAGGCTGAGCGACCGGATCCGGGCCGAGCAGCTGAGCGTCGAGCTGCTCGGCCGCCGCCAGGACGTCCCCGCCCTGCTCGAGAGCGCCGACCTGGTGGTCTCCGCCGCCCTCTGGGAGGGCCAGCCCGTCTCCCTGCAGGAGGCGCTGCGGGCCGGGCGCGCGATCGTCGCGACCGACGCCGGCGGCACCCGCTGGGTCACCGCCGAGGCGGCACAGCTGGTGCCGAGCGGCGACCCCGTCGCACTGGCGGAGGCGATCAGCGCCCATCGCGATCCGGAGCGGCGCCGGGACGCGCAGGCGCGGTCCCGTCGCCGCGCCCGGGAGCTGCCCACCGCGCGTGACATGGTTCGCCAGCTGACCGAGATCCTGGTCCCGCCCGGGCGCTGATGGTAGGTTGAGAGTCCGTGGCAGATACCAGCGCGAGCGCATCCCAGTCCAGCACCGGCCCCATCCCTCGGGGCGGCCAGGTCCCCACGGCGAAACCCTTCCGGAATCCCGGCACCACCAAGCACATCTTCGTGACGGGTGGAGTGGTCTCCAGCCTCGGCAAAGGTCTGACCGCATCCTCGCTGGGGATGCTGCTGAGCAGCCGCGGACTGCGGGTGACGATGCAGAAGCTGGACCCGTACCTCAACGTGGACCCGGGCACCATGAACCCGTTCCAGCACGGGGAGGTCTTCGTCACCGAGGACGGCGCGGAGACCGACCTCGACATCGGCCACTACGAGCGCTTCCTCGACGAGAACCTCAGCGCCGACGCGAACGTGACCACGGGCCAGGTCTACTCCGGCGTGATCGCCAAGGAGCGCCGCGGCGAGTACCTCGGAGACACCGTCCAGGTCATCCCCCACATCACCAACGCCATCAAGGAGTCCATGCGCTCCCAGGCCGGGGACGACGTCGACGTGATCATCACCGAGATCGGCGGCACCGTCGGCGACATCGAGTCCCAGCCCTTCCTCGAGGCGGCCCGCCAGGTGCGCCAGGACATCGGCCGCGACAGCGTCTTCTTCGTGCACGTCTCCCTGGTGCCGTTCATCGGTCCTTCCCAGGAGCTGAAGACCAAGCCGACCCAGCACTCGGTGGCCGCCCTGCGCTCGATCGGCATCCAGCCCGACGCGATCGTGCTGCGCTCCGATCGCGAGCTGCCCGGCTCCGTCAAGGCCAAGATCTCCTCCATGTGCGATGTCGACCTCGACGCCGTCGTCACCTGCGCCGACGCCCCCTCGATCTACGAGATCCCGCTCGTGCTGCACGGCGAGGGCCTGGACGCCTACGCGATCCGCCGCCTCGACCTGCTCAGCCACGACGTGGACTGGACCCAGTGGGAGTCCCTGCTGCAGCGTGTCCAGCATCCCGCCTACGAGGTCACCGTCGCCCTGGTCGGCAAGTACGTCGACCTGCCGGATGCATATCTCTCGGTCAGCGAGGCCCTGCGCGCCGGCGGCTTCCACCACAGCACGAAGATCGCACTGCGCTGGGTCGAATCCGACCTCTGCGCCACCGCGGAGGGTGCCCAGGAGCAGCTGGGCGACGTCGACGCGATCGTGGTCCCGGGCGGCTTCGGGATCCGCGGGGTCGACGGCAAGGTCGGCGCCCTGCGCCACGCCCGCACCCACGGCATCCCCGCCCTCGGCCTGTGCCTGGGCATGCAGTCCATGGTCATCGAGTACGCCCGCGACGTGCTGGGCCTGCCGGGTGCCCACTCCACCGAGTTCGAGCCCGAGACCGCCCACCCCGTCATCGCGACCATGGCCGAGCAGGCCGACATCGTCTCCGGCGAGGGTGACCTCGGCGGAACCATGCGCCTGGGCTCCTACGACCACACCCTGCGCGAGGGCTCCCTCGCCGCCCGCACGTACGGCGCCACCGAGGTCGCCGAGCGCCACCGCCACCGCTATGAGGTGAACAACGCCTACCGCGAGCAGCTGGAGGAGGCGGGGCTGGTCATCTCCGGTGTCTCCGCGGACCGTGCGCTGGTGGAGTTCGTGGAGCTGCCCGCCGACGTGCACCCGTACTACATCGGCACCCAGGCCCATCCCGAGCTGAAATCGCGCCCCACCCGAGCACACCCGCTGTTCGCCGGCCTGATCGGCGCAGCGCTCGAGCTGCAGAAGGCCACCCGGCTGCTCGAGGTCGAGCCCGTGAAGGGGATCGGGGCGACCACGGGGCCGACCCCGGACGGTGCTGTTCCGGCGCCCATCACGGACGAGGAGATCTGAGCCGATGACGCTGCGCGACACGCCCGGCGCCCGCCCCATCGCCGACCGCACCACGGTCCACTCCGGGATGGTGTTCGACATCGTGCGGGACAGGATCGACTTCGCCCCCGGAGTGCGGTTCGACCGGGAGTACATGCGCCACCCCGGGGCGGTCGCGGTGCTCGCCGTCGACGAGCAGGATCACGTGCTGCTGATCCGCCAGTACCGCCATCCCGTCGGCCACACGCTGTGGGAGATCCCCGCCGGGCTGCTCGACGTCGACGGGGAGAGCCCGCACGTCGGCGCGCTCCGGGAGGTCGGCGAGGAGACCGCTCACACCGCCGCGCATCTGCACACCCTGGTCGACCTGCGCCCCAGCCCGGGCGGCAGTGACGAGGTGATCAGGATCTACCTCGCCACCGGCGCGTGCCCGCTGGGGGAGGCCGGCGGTTTCGAGCGCACCGACGAGGAGGCGGAGATCGAGACCCGCTGGGTCCCGCTCGCCGACGCCGTCACGGCGGTGCTCGAGGGCCGCCTCACCAATGCCACCACGGCCGCGGCCGTGCTCGCCCTGGCGGCCCACCGGGCCCGCGGTGGGGACGAGGCGATGCTGCGACCGGCCGACGCCCCGTTCCCGGAGCGGCCCGGCCGGTCCTGAGGCCCGGCCCTGGGCCGGCGTCGAGGCCCCGGCGAGGTGCCGGGCCCGCTCAGGAGGACCGGAAGTCCTCGAGGGCGCCGCGGATCTGCTCGAGCGAGAAACGGGCGTCGGAGAACCCGGCGATGGTGTTCTTGCCGAAGGCGTGGACGCGCCCGGCCTTCACCGCTTCCAGCTGCTGGTACAGCGAGGACTCCTGGAGCTCGACCATGAAGGAGTTGGGTTCGCCGAGCAGATTGCTGTCGTAGAAGAGGAGGTCGGCGTCGCCGACCACCTCGAGGATCCGCTCGGAGGAGATCGTGGCCTCCGGTTCGCCCTGCCCGGCGACCGCCTGGTTCTCCTGCGCCGACCAGGTCAGACCCAGGGGAGTCAGGAGCGTGCCGGGCATGTTCTCCTCACCCCAGGCGTAGAAGTTCCCCGTCTCGTAGGCCCCGATCACGCCGACCACCAGGCCGTCGGTGACGTCCGCGTACTCCTCGGCGGTCGTCGCCAGCTCGTCCTCCCAGGCGGACTTCAGGTCCGTGAACTCCTGCCCGAGCCCCAGCGCCTCGGCGACCTCGTGGACACGCTGCTGCCAGTCGGCACGATCGCCGCCGCGCAGGGTGAAGCCGAAGACGGGAGCGATCTGCTCGAGCTGGGAGAGGACGTCGTCCTCGAGCACGTTGTGGGCGAGGACGAGATCCGGCTCGAGTCCGGCGACCGCCTCGATGTCGACCTCGCCGCCGGGGACCACCACCGGCACTTCCTGCAGATCGGTCCACAGGTTCTCGGGCACGTACTCCAGGCCGTCCTCACCGGATTGCCCGGCAGCTCCGGTGCCCACGGGGATCACACCGAGATCCATCATCGCCTGCGTGCCCGCGTAATGCAGCGAGACCACCGCCCTGGGCTGCAGCGGCAGCTCGACCTCACGGCCCATGGCGTCGGTCACCGTGCGGAGGTCGCTGTCATCGTCGGAGCCGCTGGTGAGGGTCCCGGCTTCCCCCGCGCCGCAGGCGCTCAGCGTGGTCAGGCCGAGCAGGCCGGCGCCGGCCAGCAGGCTTCGGCGGTCGAGCACGCTCGAGGGTGCGAGGCCGTCGCGCAGGGGTGCGGTGATCGATCGGGAGCGGTGAGGGACAGTCATGGACATGACCTTTCCGGAGTGGGGAGGGGTTCGGGCACAGCGGGCGGGACGGGCCTGGTCCCGTGCCGGGGCACGACGAGCGGACCGCCGTTGACGGGGTCCTCGATGACGGCGGCGTCCAGACCGAACACCGTGGCCAGCAGATCCGGGGTGATGACCTCGGCGGGGTCCCCCTCGGCGTGGATGCGCCCCTCGCTCATCACCACCAGGTCGGTGGCGTAGCGCGCGGCATGGTTGATGTCGTGCAGCACCGCGACGACGGTGCGGCCCTGCGCATGGAGCGTGGCGAACAGGTCCATCAGAGCGATCTGGTGGGCGATGTCGAGGAAGGTGGTCGGCTCGTCGAGCAGCAGCAGATCCGTCTGCTGGGCCAGGACCATCGCCACCCAGGCGCGCTGGCGCTGACCGCCGGAGAGCTCGTCGACCTGCCGCGCGGCGAGGTCCGTGATGCCGGTGGATTCGAGGGCCGCGCCGACCGCCTGCTCGTCGGCCGCGCTCCATCGGGCGAGCATCGACTGGTGCGGATACCGTCCCCGTGCGACGAGGTCGGCGACCGTGATGCCCTCGGGGGAGAGCGCGGACTGGGGCAGCAGACCCAGGCGTCGCGCGAGCTCCTTGGCGCGCAGCTGATGGATGGCCCGCCCGTCCAGTGCGACCGTGCCCGCGGTGGGGCGCAGCAGGTTGGACAGGGCGCGCAGCGTGGTCGATTTGCCGCAGGCGTTCGGCCCGATCACCACCGTGAAGGATCCGTCGACGACGGTCAGGTCGAGGTGCTCCGCGATGACGCGCTCGTCGTAGGCCAGGCGGGCATCGTCCATCCGCAGCGCCCCGACCGGCCGGGGCGGGGTGGGCGGGGTTCTCGTCGTCGGGCTCACAGGGCTCCCCTCCGGTTCTCCCTCACGATGAGGTACAGCAGGTACAGACCGCCGAGGCTCACGGTCATCAGGCCCACCGGAAGCGACCGGCCGGGCAGGGTGTGCTGGGCGACGAGGTCCGCGCCGAGCAGCAGCACGGCCCCCGTGCAGGCCGCCGGCAGCATCGGCGTGCCCTGGGAGGCGGTCAGGCGGCGGCCGATCTGCGGGGCGGCCAGGGCGATGAAGGCGACGGGCCCGGCGACGGCTACGGCGACCGCCACCAGCAGCACCCCGAGGACGATGGCGATCAGCTGCGTGGCCTGCGGGCGGGCACCGATCGCTCGGGCGGTGTCCTCGCCGAGGTCCAACTGGGCCAGGGGGCGGCTGAGCGGGATCAGCGCCGCGAGCAGCACCACCGCCACCGCCAGGGTGGGGCCGACGTAGGGCCATGCGACACCGTTGAGGGACCCCACGCCCCAGGTGGAGGCGACGATCGCCAGGTCCAGCTCGGCGGTCAGCACGAGGTAGGTGTCCACGCTGGCGAGCATCGCGGTCAGGGCGATGCCCACGATGATCAGTCGGAACCCGGAGATGCCGCCGCGATGGGCCAGACCCATCACCACCGCGGCGCTCGCCAGGCCCCCGAGGACCGAGCCCGCCGTCAGCGCCGGGTACGAGGCGGTGCCCAGGACCAGGATCACCAGCAGCCCCCCGGTCTGCGCGCCCGTGGTGAACCCGATGATGTCGGGGGAGCCCAGGGGATTGCGGGTGAGGGTCTGGAAGATGGCCCCGGCCGCGCCCAGCAGCGCCCCCACCGCGAGGGCCGCGAGCGCCCTGGGCAGGCGCCACTCCATCACGTACAGCGTCACCAGGCGGTCGGCGCCCCCGGTCAGTGCTGCGAGCACGTCGGCGGGAGCGATCAGCACGTCCCCCAGCACCAGGGCCGCTCCCAACAGGATGAGCGCGAGCAGGAAGAGCACCGCGCAGACCGTCGCGGTGCGCACCGGGATCCGAGTACCGAGAGGGCGGCGGAGGACCCAGTACCGGGGCGGGGCCGGGAGGGCGCTCACAGGCCGCTCACCCGCCTGCGCCGCACCAGCAGCACCAGCACGGGTGCGCCGACGAAGGCGGTGACCACCCCGACCGGCAGCTCGCGCCCGGGCAGCACCACCCTCGCCAGCACGTCGGAGACCAGCAGGAGCAGGGCGCCGCCGAGAACGCTCAGGGGCAGGATGCGCCGCTGATCGGGGCCGACCGTCCAGCGCACCGCGTGGGGCACCATCAGACCCAGGAAGGAGATCGGGCCCGCGATCGCGGTCGCGGCGCCCGCGAGCAGCGTCACAGCCCCCACGGCGAGCACCCGAGCGGGCGCCAGGCGGACCCCGAGCGACCCGGCGAGGTCCTCGCCCAGGGCGATGGCGTTCAGAGGACGCGTCACCCCCAGGGCGATCAGCAGACCGATCCCGATCCAGGGCGCCACCGACACCAGCTGCGCGAGGTCAGGTCCCGCCACGGAGCCCGCCGCCCACACCCGGAAGCGGTCGAAGGTCCCGGGATCCAGCAGACGCAGCCCGGAGGTGACACCGCCGAGCACCGCGGCCAGCGCCACCCCGGCCAGCGTCGTGCGCAAGGGGGTGGCCGGGCCCCGCCCCCCGGCGCCGATCGCGACCACCGCCAGGGATGCGACCGCGGCGCCGAGCAGGGCCGCGACGATCAGTCCCGAGGTGTCGACCACCCCCAGGGCGGCGATGGCCACGGTCACCGCGAAGGCGGCACCGGCATTGACCCCGAGGATGCCCGGATCGGCGAGCGGATTGCGGGTGAAGGCCTGGATCAGACCGCCGGCGACCGCGAGAGCCGCACCTACCAGCAGCGCGACCAGCGTGCGGGGGAGCCGGTAGTCCCACAGCAGCGCGGTCGCCTCCGCACTGCCGTGGTCGCGCAGCACGTTGAGGATCTCGGCAACGCTCAGCGGCCTGGCCCCGACGGCCAGACTGAGCACGACGGAGGACAGCAGACCGATCAGCAGTCCCGCTGTCAGCAGGGCGGTCCTCACGGGCGGGTGGGCGCGTTCGCGCCGGAGGCGTCGGCGATCACGACGGAGGGGCCGAACCCCCAGCCGAGCGGCGCACTGCGCACCCCGGAGCAACGGGCGCCCTCGAGCAGATCCCGCAGCTGGGTGCTGGTGCGCAGCGCGACCCCGGTCGAGGTGAGCGCCGTCAGCGTCCGGGCGGCGACGTGGTCGTCGGTCCGGGCGTCGTCGGCGAGGTCCGTCACCAGCAGCAGCTGGGCACCGGTGCGGCGGGAGAGGCGGTCCAGGAGCGAGCGGAGACGCGCGTCGGGGAGTGCTTCGGTCGCGTGCTGGAGGATGCTCACCTCCGTCAGAGGCAGTTCCTCGTCCTCGAGGACCAGCTGCACTCGCCGGCGCCGGGAGGGATCGGTGATCTCGCGGTCCAGGCGCTGTCGGATCATCTCCGCGCGGCGCGGCGCCACCAGCAGGCTGACCCTGCGGTCAGCCCGTGCCAGCAGCGCGGCGGCCGTCGGGACGATGCCGTCGCCGCAGAGCAGCACCGTCCCCGCGGCGGCCACCTCCGGCAGGTCGGCCAGGGGCTGGACGTTCCACTGCAGCGAGTCCTCGCGGCGGCCGTGGAACGCCGCGTCGACCTCGTCGTCGTGGCCGCGCCAGGTCACGAGGTCCGCCGGCAGCGCCGGGGCGGTGGCCACCTCTCCGGTGCGCACCACCGTGAGCAGTTCGAGCAGGGAGAGGTCCACCCGGCCGGCCGGCGTGTCCAGATCCAGCGACTCCTGGACGCTCTCCTCGAGCAGCACCTCGCCCAGCGCGGTATGGACGAAGCCTCCACGGCCGTCCTCCCGCAGCAGTCCCAGAGCGATCATCGCGTCCAGGAGCGGGGACAGCCGCTCGACGGGGACCCGTGTCGTCTCGACCAGTTCGGGGAGCGAGCGGGCGGCGTCGGCGAGGGCGACCGGGATGCCCAGGGACACGGCGACCCGCAGCACGATGGGGGCCAGCAGCTCGCTCATCTCGTGCACCTGGTGCATCAGCTCCTGCGGGGAGGCGGGCGTCGGCGGGTCCGACGCCGGTGCGCGGTCCGCGGACGGCGTCGGCACGGGCTCGGAGGATGTCGGCGGTGCGGGGGAGGTCGCCCTGTCCGGTGCGCCGCCGCGGCGCGGTGACTCGGCGCGGTCCTCGTCGCCGGTCACCCGGCGCCAGTAGCCCACCACCTCGACGTCCTCCTTCGGCAGCGCGAGATCGCGGCGCAGGTAGCGGCGGATGGGGGAGATGGTGAGGGTCTCGCCGGCGCACCACGCGTACACCCGGCCCGGGAGCATCTCGAGCGAGCGGAGGGCGTCGAGCATCAACGTGGAATGTCCCGCCCGGACACCCCGGGGTCGCACCAGCCAGCTGATCTCCGCCTCGGCTGCGGTCTCCAGCTGCTGCCGATCGGCAGCGTCGGGCACCTCGAGGAGGACCTTCGCGCGGGTCCCGGCCGGGGCCTCCTCGAGCCACCGCCCGATCGCGGGCAGGGCGGTCTCGTCCCCGATCAGCAGATGCCAGTCGACCTCCTGGTTGATCCCGGCGCTGCACTTGGGGCCCGCGAAGGAGATCGGATCGCCCACCTCTGCGGCGAAGGCCCAGTCGCTGGCGCGTCCGGCGTCGTGCCTGACCACGTCGAGGTCGACGGTGCCGGACTCCGGATCGGCGCGCCGCACCGTGTAGTCGCGGCACAGTCCGAGTACGCCGGGTGCCCAGTCGAAACGTCCGGGCTCCTGGCGTCCCGGAGCGGGGGCGGTGCCGTCGGGCTCCGGGATCACGAGCTTGACGTGGTCGTCGAAGCCGTCGCTGACGAAGGGCCGCAGCGGGATCCCGTCGCGCTCGCCGCCGCGGAGCTGCTCGCTGCGCAGGGTCACGCGCCGCATCACGGGGGAGATGTCCTCGATCGCGGCGACGGTCGCATCGCGCAGGGCGATCGGGAAGATCGACAACGGGCGGGAGGTGCGGGGCACACGGACTCCTCGGACTGTTCGGACTGCTCGGCTCGGACGGGCGGCTCAGCGGTGCGGCACCGACGGTCTCTCGCGGACGCCGATCCACTGAGGGTAGCCTCACCTGACTGAGCGAAGCCTACCCTTAGTGGACAGGGTGTGCGCCAGGGTCGTCCGTGTTCAGGATGATCTGTGCTCGGGGCGACCCGTGCCCGGTATCAGTCGGCCGGATCGTCCTCATAGAGGCAGAAGGGATGCCCCGCCGGATCGAGCATCACCCGTACGTCCTCCTGCGGCTGGAACTCCGCCAGGTGCGCTCCGAGCTCCTGGGCCGCTGCGACCGCCCCGACGACGTCGCGTGCTCCGAGGTCGAGGTGGAGCATCATGTGCTGCTCGCCGTCGCCGGCCGGCCACACGGGCGGCGTGTAGTGCTCCTCGCTCTGGAAGGCGAGGTTCGCGCCGGCCCCGGGGATCTGCATCGTGCATCAGTGCGGAGCATCGGCATGCAGCGGCCACCCCAGCAGATCACGGGAGAAGTGCGCCAGGGGCTGCGCGCGCGGCGCGCTGAGCACCACGCCGACCAAACCGCTCAGATGGGGTCTCGGGGAGAGCGGGCCGTCCGGTCCCGCAGGGGCGTTGTCGACATCCTCGTCCATGCCTCCATCGAACGCCTTCGGGCCGCCCCAAGCAAGAGCGGCCGCTCGGGCATGCACAGTGCGGTGTCCGAGACGGCGGGAAGGCGCGCTCAGTCGTCCTCGGTCAGCGCGCGGTGGACCACCGGGCCGGCCTGCTCGGCCTGCCAGGGCCGGGCGCCGAGCGCGAGCAGCTCGGACTCGAGGACGTCCTCGGCGGGCGCCTGCTCGTGCTCCCACACCCAGTGCCGTAGAACGGCGGGCTGCAGGAGGTTCTCGGCGGGCAGCTCCAGGTCCTCGGCGCGCTGGCCGACGGCGACGCGCACCAGCTGGTACCGCTCCCACACCTCCGGGTACTTCTTGGACCACAGCTTGTGCGGCGGGGGGTAGGAGCGCTCGCTGCGCTCGGGCAGGTGCGAGGCGGGCAGCCCGAGGCCCGAGCGCGCCGCCTGCCACCACAGGTCCTTGCGGTGCAGCTTCGCCGGCAACGCCTGCTCGAAGGCCTCCCGCCCGCGGGGCGCCTCCTTGGCGGCGGCGACCAGGTCGCGGTCCTTGATCACCCGGTGCGGGGAGAGGTCCTCGGCGCCGGCGATCTCGTCGCGCCGTGCCCACATCTCCCGGGCGGCGGCCAGCTGCTTGGCCGAGCGCAGACCTCCCAGGCCGTGCAGCCCCCGCCAGGTCGAGGACCGTGTGGGACCGTGGTCCCGCAGCCGCTCGTGCTCGAACTCCTGGCGGGCCCACTCCGCCTTGCCGTCCTCCTGCAGTCGCGCGGCGAGGACGTCGCGGACCTCCACCAGCACCTCGACGTCGAGGGCGGCGTAGGTGAGCCACCCCTCCGGCAGCGGGCGCCGGGACCAGTCGGCCGCGGAGTGCTCCTTGGCCAGGCGCAGCGAGAGCGCGTCCTCCACGACAGCGCCGAGACCCACTCGCTCCATCCCCAGCAGACGGGCCGCCAGCTCGGTGTCGAACAGCGCCGCGGGACGCATCCCGAGCTCGTCGAGGCTGGGGAGATCCTGTCCCGCCGCGTGCAGCACCCATTCCCGCTGCGCCAGCAGATCCAGCAGGCGGGCGGGCAGGGTGAAGGCCAACGGATCGATCAGCGCGGTGCCCGCGGCCTCGGTGCGCAGCTGCACCAGGTAGGCGCGGGAGCTGTAGCGGTAGCTGGAGGCTCTCTCGGCATCGACCGCGACGGGCTCCTGCGGTGCGGAGGCGGCGGCCTCGCACCAGGCGAGCAGGGGCTGGATCCGATCGATGACGGGCACGAGGCCGCTGCGCGGAGAGGTGAGATCGGTGACGGGGGCGGACTCTGTCACCGGGCGTCACCGGCTTCCTCGGGGCGCGGCGCCCTCGCATGGTGGGTGGGGGCGATCGGGGCGATGCGCGGCGGGGCCGGGGGCAGGCCTCCCGCGGCGGCCAGCATCGCCGTCCAGGCGGCGAAGTGGGGGGCGAGGTCGGGCCCGCGGCCCTGCCCGTCGCCCTCGCTCACCGCCTCGTGCTCGGGGGTCCAGGACACGCGCATCTCGACGTCCACGGTCGAGGGGCGCTCCGCGAGCGCCCCGTAGGACTGCGAGACCACCCGGGTGGCGGTGCAGCCCAGCTCCCGGGAGTCGGCGCCGTGCAGCTCGAGGGACTCGGTGACCCAGGACCAGGCCACGTCCCCGAGCATCGACTCGATCGCGAACTCGGGCTCCAGCTGCGCCTGGACCAGCGCCACCATCCGATACGTGCCGTCCCAGGCGTCCTGGCCGGCAGGGTCGTGGAGGATCACCAGGCGCCCGGAGGCGAGCTCCTCGTCATGGATCAGGATCTCCCCGGTGCAGGCCCACGTCGACGGCGCCATCTTCGAGGGCGCAGGGATCTCTCGCCACTCGAACTCCGGTCGGAGCGTGGCATGGGTCATGGCGTCGACGGCGGCACGGAAGGTGTCGTCGCCGGTGCGGATTCGATGGACGGGCACGCTGGGGAGACTAGTCGCGCGCCGTGCCCGGACCCGTCAGGCGCGCCGGTGCCTGGGGCGGTCCCCGGGCGCGGGGACCGCTCAGGCCGCGGTGTCGTCGCTGTGGACGAGGCTGATGGAGTTGATGCAGTAGCGCTGATCGGTGGGGGTGGAGAAGCCCTCGCCCTCGAAGACGTGGCCGAGGTGCGAGCCGCACGAGGCGCAGCGCACCTCGATCCGGCGCATGCCCAGGGAGCTGTCCTCGAGCAGTTCGACCGACTCGGAATCGGTCGGCGCGTAGAAGGCGGGCCAGCCGCAGTGGGCGTCGAACTGGGTCTCGGCGGTGAACAGTTCCGCGCCGCAGGCCTTGCACGCGTAGGTGCCGGCGGGACGCACCTCCTCGTACTCGCCGGTGCCGGGACGTTCGGTCCCGCCCTGACGGAGCACCTGGTACTCGGCGGGGGAGAGGCGCTCGCGCCACTGCTCGTCGCTGATGGTGAGGGGGTAGGTGCGCGTGCCGATGGGATCGGTGGACATCGAAGCTGCCTCCGCTCTGCGACGCCCGGGGCGTCGCGCTCGTGCGCGGGACGCGACCGTCCCGCTCCGGATGATGAACGCGGTGTTCACAGTGTCGATCCTAGTGCGCGGATAGGATGCACGGTATGACGCGTGACCAAGTCCGGAGCCGCCCCGCCACCGGTCCCCTGGGATGGACCCGGGCCATTCGGCCCCGTTCCGACCAGGGCCGATGGGCGGAGGCAGCGGTCGTCGGTGCCGTCGGCGCCGCCTCGGCGTTCACGCTCAGCGCAGGTCTGCTGGCCGTCGGCGCCCGGGTGATGGCGCGCCTGCCGCTGGTTCCCCAGCAAGGACTGCGCAGGCGACCCGACCTTCCCGTGCGCGCGGTGCACCCCGACCGGGTCCACGTCGAGGCGACCAAGGAGTCCGTGCGGGACGGCTACCTCGCGCTCCGGCAGTCCGGGGGCACGGTGCACGTGCGGCTGGGACCCGTGGACGGTCGTCCCACCCCCACCACCGTCTCGCGGCCGCTGCTGGCCGCGGACACCGCCGAACCCCTCCGGGTGGCCAAGGCCGCCGTCAACGGGTTCTTCTGGGCGGGCTCCCCGGCGACCGCCCACGGGCTGGGGACCGAGGAGGTCGAGGTCGACTCGCCCGTCGGCTCGATGCCCGCGTGGCTGGTGCGCCCGGACGAAGGGCTCGGCTCGGTGCCCGGCGGCTCCGACACCTGGGCGATCCTGATCCACGGTCACGGCTCCATGCGCGGCGAGGCGCTGCGGGTGATCCCGCTGCTGCACCGCCTGGGGCTGACCAGCCTGACCATCACCTACCGCAACGACACGGGCGCTCCGGACTCCGCGGACCGGATGTACCACCTCGGGGCCGACGAGTGGGAGGACACCGAGGCCGCGATCGAGTACGCGCTGGCCCACGGCGCCCGTCGCATCGTGCTGATGGGCTGGTCGATGGGTGGCGGCATCGCCCTGCGCGCCTCCGTGCGCACGGCGCACCGGGACCGGGTCGTCGGCCTGGTGCTCGACTCCCCGGCGGTGGACTGGCAGGACATCCTGATCTACCACGCCACCGCGCTGAAGGCGCCGCGGGCGATGCGGACGCTGGCGATGTGGATGATGACCTCCGCGGTCGGGGCCCGCCTGGTGCGTCTGCACGAGGCGATCGCACTGGACGAGATGACGCCCGAGCACTACGCCGAGCACCTCATCCATCCCATCCAGCTGTTCCACGCCCTCGACGACGCGACGGTGCCGCCGGAGCCGAGCCGCCGCCTGGCCGCCCTGCGCCCCGATCTGGTGGAGTTCGTGCCCTTCGAGGGCGCCTCGCACACCCGCGAGTGGAACCGGGATCCGGCACGGTACGAGCGGCACCTGGCTGACTTCCTGGGGCGGGTGCTCGGCCTCGAGGCCGAGGCCGCCGCGCTGCAGCTGCCGGTGCGCGACCCGGCCTCGGCGGCCCTGGAGGACTCGACCGGCCTGCGACTGTGAACGGGCGGAGAGCCTGAACCCGCGGTCCCGGCGCGCTCAGCGCTCCCGGCGGTACCGCGAGACCGTCGCGTGCTCGCCGAGCAGCAGCGAGGACAGCTCCCAGCGCTGATCGTGCGCGGCTCCCCGGAGCACGCGCGGGGAGCCGCCGCCGACCGTGCGGTGCGTGGTCGAGAAGCACAGCTCGTCGAGCAGTCCGTCGGCCGCGAGCCGTCCCAGGGTGGAGGGCCCGCCCTCCACCTGGATGCTGCGCATCCCCCGCGCGGCCAGGCCCTCGATCGCCGCGGACGGGGTGGCGGCGGCGATCACGTGCTCCGCGTCCAGGTCGGCGCGCCGACCTGCCTCCGCCGCGGATGCGGGAGAGGAGATGAGATGGAGCGGTCCGCTGCGATCGAGCGCGTCTGGCAGGTCCCCGCTGTCGGACCAGACGGCGAGGGCCGGGCGCGGGGCGCCGCCGGGCCGACGGGAGGGCTCCAGCAGGTCACCGCGGCCCTGGACGTGGGAATAGTCCTCCACGCGCACTGTCGCGGCTCCCACCAGCACCACGTCCGCCAGGGCGCGCAGCACGCCGAAGACGAGGGAGTCGTCGGGATTGCGCAGGGTCCCACTGGTGCCGTCGGCCCCGTGGACCGCCCCGTCGAGGGTGGCGTTCATCATGGCCCGGACGTGCGCGGTGCCCGCGGGCAGCGCGGGCAGGGCATAGAGGTCGGCGATCGCCCGTGCCGCCTCCGGGCCGATGCCCAGCGGGAACGGGGCGGGGAGCAGGGCTCCGTCACGCAGCAGCAGGTGCACGAGATCCTCCGGGACGACGTCGAGGTGTGGCTCTGATCATCGCGCACGACGCCTGGGCGCACGACCCGGCACCGGGGCCGCGGACGGAACATACACTGGCCGCCGTGACTGAAGCGCTCTGCGACCGACGGCCCGAACCGACCCTCGAGCGGCTGCTCGCAGATCTGGTGCCCCCGCCGCGGTTCTCCCGTGCACGGCTCGAGAACTACGTGCCGGACCCCGCCTTCCCCTCCCAGGAGGAGGCGAAGCAGCTCGTGAGCGAGTTCGCCGCCCAGCTCGGCCGGCCCACCGGCGGCTTCCTCGCCAAGCTGCGGCGTCGACCCCGGACGGCCCGTGGAATCTACCTCGACGGCGGCTTCGGCGTGGGCAAGACCCACCTGCTGACCTCCCTGTTCCATGCGGTCCCGGGCAAGCGGGTCTACGGCACCTTCGTGGAGTACACGGACCTGGTCGGCGCGCTCGGCTTCCAGCGCGCCGTGGAGCTGCTGGGCGAGTCGGTGCTGGTGTGCATCGACGAGTTCGAGCTCGACGACCCCGGCGACACGCTGCTCATGACCCGGCTGATCCGGGAGCTGTCCGACCGCGGTGTAGCCGTCGTGGCCACCTCGAACACGCTGCCGGACGCGCTCGGGGAGGGGCGCTTCGCGGCGCAGGACTTCCTGCGCGAGATCCAGGCGATGGCCGAACGATTCCAGGTGCTGCGCATCGACGGCGAGGACTACCGTCGCCGTGACGGGGTCGCCGAGATCCGCTCCCTGGCCGAGCCCACGGTGCGCGAGCACGCCGAGGAGCAGACCGGCAGCACCCTCGACGACTTCGACGAGCTGCTGTCCCACCTCACCACGGTCCACCCCTCCCGCTACGGCGCCCTCATCGACGGCGTGGCCTCCGCGCACGTGACCGGACTGCACGGCCTGACCCACCATCACGACGCGCTGCGCTTCGTGGTGCTGGTGGATCGCCTCTACGACCGTGAGGTGCCTGCGCTGATCTCCTCCGGGCCCGGCGCCGGGATCGTCGAGGACCTCTTCGCTCCCGAGCTGCTGCGCAGCGGCTATCGCAAGAAGTACTACCGGGCCCTGTCGCGCCTGGCATCGCTCGCCCACGACGGCTCCGGCCTCCTGACGGGTGGCAGCGCGGACCCGGCCGGAGAGCGCAGCGCGTGAGCGAGGAGCCGACCAGGGACCCGGGGGAAGGGCGGGCGGTGCGGCACTCCCGCTCGGAGCACGCACGGCGCACCCTTGCCGGACGGATCATGGACGGAGCCCTCGCCCCGGGCACGCCGCTGCGCATCGCCGGGCTGTCGACGGAGCTCGCGATGAGCGCCACCCCGGTGCGGGAGGCTCTCCACCTGCTCACCGGCGAGAAGCTCGTCGAGTACCTGCCCATGCGCGGCTTCGTCGTCACGAGGCCGCCCGACGACGAGCACGTGCGCACCATGGGGGAGGCCCGCGAACTGCTCGAGCCGGAGCTCGCCGCGCTCGCCGCGCAGCGCGCCACGTCCGCCGAGCGGGAGGCGCTGGACGCTACCCTCCGACGGACCGCCGCGGCGGGGATCGGTACGCGCTTCCAGGAGTACGAGGGCTACCTCGACCAGTCGAGCTCCTTCCACGCCGAGATCGCCCGCGCGGCGCGCAGCCCGTACCTGGCCTCCGCGCTCGAGGCGATCCCCGTGCACACGCTGAGGTTCCGCCGCTTCGGCGAAGCGGGTGTCGACGATGCCGAGATCTCGGTGCGTGAGCACGCAGCGGTGCTCGAGGCGATCGATCACGGGGACGCCGAGGCCGCGCGGGAGGCGATGACCGCCCATGTGCGGGCGGTGACGGACCGGGCTCTGCGTGGCCCGGGGGAATGAAGGGGGAAGGGACGGCCTCGCCGCGCGGGGCGCGAGGAGCACCGAGAGGTGCCGGCGCCGGCGGGCTCAGGCCTCCGGGTCGAGATAGAGCTCCTGGACCACGGCATGATCCTTCCCGCCGTCGCCCCGGTCCACCGTCTCGAGGTAGAGCTCCAGCAGGGCCGGCAGCAGGCGGGCGGGCAGCGCCGCACCCTCGGCGGCCGCGGTTGCGTACGTCAGGTCCTTGACCTGATTGGCTGCCGAGCCGCCCAGGGAGTACTCGCGACCGACGAACTTCTCCTTCTTCTGAGCGAGCACCTCGCTGCGGGCGAGGCCTCCTTCCAGCAGCGTCACCAGCTGCTCCACGTCGAGCCCGCTGCGGCGAGCGAGGGAGAAGGCCTCGGCGAGGGCGGCGAGGGTGCCGCCGACGACGATCTGATTGCACAGCTTGGCGACCGTGCCGGTGCCGAGCGGTCCCAGATGCAGGACGATCCCGCCGATCGTCCCGAGCACCGGGAGCACGGCGGCGACATCCTCCTCCGCGCCCCCGACCATGATCGACAAGGTGCCCGCCGCCGCCCCCGCGACCCCGCCGGACATCGGTGCGTCGACCACCGCGATCCCGTCGGGCGCGAGCTCCTCCGCCAGCGCGACCACCTGCTCGGGGCCGGTGGTCGACAGGACGACCACTCGCGCGCCGGCCGCGCCCCAGGCCTCCCGGGTCGGCGCGTCGAGCAGCTCACGCAGGGGTGCGACGTCAGG
Source organism: Brachybacterium sacelli (assembly GCF_017876545.1). Taxonomy (NCBI): domain Bacteria; kingdom Bacillati; phylum Actinomycetota; class Actinomycetes; order Micrococcales; family Dermabacteraceae; genus Brachybacterium; species Brachybacterium sacelli. The sequence continues at coordinate 2,800,668 of NZ_JAGIOD010000001.1, forward strand.
AAGCACGGAGAGGATCACCGGCGCCGCGGCCTCGGCCGGGCCCGCGGCCCGGATCGCGCCGGCCGCGACGAGATCGTCGGCCCGGCTCGCCGTCCGGTTCCACACGACGGTGGTGAGGCCGGCATCCAGGAGGGTGGCGGCGAGGGGATGCCCCATCGGCCCCAGGCCGATCACCGCGACGCGTGCGCTGTCCATGACTGCTCCTTCACAAGGGCCGGGGGACGACCGTAGACTCTGAATCATATTTTATTTCTGGTCGACAGGTGGCCGTCCGGCCGATCCCGTCTCGGGGCCGACGGACCCGCCGGTCGACCCCCACCACACAGGAGCCTGCCATGGCGCTGACGCCGTACCCCGCTGCCGACTTCCCGCAGCAGCCCACCGCGCTCCTCACCGGCGCCGCCTCCGAGCGCGGCATCGGCCGCGCCACCGCCCACCGCCTGGGGCGGGAGGGCTGGGCCGTGGCGGTCCTCGACCTGGATGCCGAGGCGTCCGCCGAGGTCGCCCACGAGGTCGCCGAGCAGCACGGGGTCGCGACCCTGGGACTCGGCGTGGACATCTCCGACGAGCAGCAGGTCGACCGCGCCGTCGCCCGCGTCGACGCCGAGCTGCCGCAGCTGGTGGGTGTGGTCAACAACGCCGGCATCTCCTCGCCGACACCGTTCACCGAGGTCGGCACCGAGGAGTGGAAGCGGGTGTTCGACGTCAACGTCCACGGCACCTTCTTCGTCACCCGGGCGGCGGTGAGGATCTTCCGTCGCCGCAGCCTGGGCCGCATCGTGAACGTCTCCAGCGCGTCGGCCGAGCGCGGTGGCGGCGTCTACGGGCGCGCCGCCTACTCCGGCTCCAAGGCCGCGCTGCTGGGCCTGGCCAAGACCTGGGCCCGCGAGCTCGGGGAGTACGGCATCACCGCCAACTCCGTGGCGCCCGGTTCGATCGACACCGACATCATGGGCGGGCGCCTGAGCGACGAGCGCAAGGAGTTCCTGCTGCAGGAGCTGCCGGTCGGGCGGGTCGGCACCGTCGACGACGTCGCCGGAGCCATCCATTACCTGCTCGGCCGCGACGGCGGCTATCTCACCGGCGTCACCCTCGACGTCAACGGCGGCTCCCACATCCACTGACTCCACCACCGGGGAAGCCCCCCCCGGCCCGTCCCACCGATCCCAGGAGCGCCATGCCCGCCACCGGAACCCTGCACGTCGACCTCGCCGGCACCACCGCCGTGGTCACCGGATCCACCCGCGGCATCGGCCGCGCGATCACGAAGCGCCTGCTCGCCGCCGGCGCGCACGTGATCGGTCTGCAGCGGGGGACCGAGCCCGTCGGTCCCGGCCACGAGTGCGTGGGCGTGGACCTCGCCGACCCCACCGCCCGCGCCGCGGCGGTGGAGCGGGTGCTCGCCGAGCACGAGGTCGATCTGCTGGTCAACAACGCCGGCATCAACCTCCGCCACGGCCTCGAGGACTTCCCGCTGGAGGAGTTCTCCCAGGTCATGGCCGTCAACCTGGAAGCGGTCGTGCAGCTGACGCAGGAATTCGGCCGACCGATGCTCGCTCGCGGCCACGGCCGCATCGTCTCCCTCGCCTCGATGCTCTCGTACTTCGGCGGCGTGAACGCCTCGGCGTACGCCGCCTCGAAGGGTGCCGTCGCCCAGTTCACGAAGTCGGTGGCCAACGAGTGGGCCGGGCGCGGGGTCGCCGTCAACGCCGTCGCCCCCGGTTACATCGCCACCGAGCTCAACGTGTCCCTGCGCGAGGACGAGGCCCGCAACGCCGAGATCGTCTCCCGCATCCCCGCCGGACGCTGGGGCCGCGCCGAGGACGTCGCCGGCATGGTGCTGTTCCTGGCCAGCGAGGGTGCCGACTACGTGCACGGAGCGGTGCTCCCGGTCGACGGCGGGTACCTCGGGCGCTGAGCACGATGTGCCCGCGGCCCCGCGCGAGCATCCGGCCCGCGCGCCGCCCACACGCGCGAACGTCGACCGCCCGCTGCGGTGCCGCCCGCTCGCCGGTGCCCCATGATCCATGGAAGGATCGCCGCATGACCTCCTCGAGCTCCTCGACCTCCCTGCACTCGACGCCGCCGCTGCTGGTCGCCATCCTGCGGGGGCTGACCCCCGACGAGGCGCCCGCCATCGGGCAGGCACTGCTCGACGCGGGGATCACCTGCTTCGAAGTGCCGCTGAACTCGCCGCGGCCCTTCGACTCGATCCGGATCCTCACCGAGCGCTACGGCGAGCAGGCGGAGATCGGGGCGGGCACCGTCGTCGACCCCGCCGACGTACCCCGGGTCGTCGAGGCCGGGGGCCGCCTGGTCGTCGCCCCGAACACGGACCCCGAGGTGATCGCCGATTCCCTCGGCCTCGGCCTGATCCCGTACCCGGGGGTCGCGACCGCCACCGACGTCTTCGCCGCGCTGCGAGCCGGCGCCCGCCACCTGAAGATCTTCCCGGCCGATGCCCTGGGCACCGCCGTGCTGCGGGCCTGGAGCGCCGTCGTGCCCGCGGGCACGGCCTTTTTGCCCGTCGGCGGCATCACCACCGAGACGCTCCCGGGATGGATCCGCGCCGGGGCAGCGGGCGCCGGGATCGGGACCTTCCTGTACGCCCCGGGCCGTGATGCCGAGGAGGTCCGGACCACCGCCGCCGGCCTCGTCCGCGCGGCATCCGGCGCGCAGCAGCGGGAGGGCTCCGCGCAGTAGGGGAAGGACGCCCCAGGTGCGGCTCCGGCCCCGGGGGGAGACGCCTGCGCGGTGCCCGGCCCCGACGAGGGGCGGCCGCGTAGTGATCAGCCGGCGGCGCCGCCCAGCACCTCGGGATTGAGGATGTTGCGAGGGGTGCGGCCGGCGAGGACCTCCACCACATTCTCGATCACGCGTCGCTTGAGCTCGGTCTCGGACTCCTCGCTGTACCAGGAGGCATGGGGAGTGAGCACCGCGGTCGGGCATTCCCGCAGAGGGCTGTCCTGCGGCAGCGGCTCGATCTCGAACACGTCCAGCCCCGCTGCGCGCAGATGTCCCGATTCCAGCGCCCGTACCACGGCGTCGGTGTCGACGACCCCACCGCGACTGGTGTTGACCAGCAGCGAGCCCGGACGCATCCGGGCGAGGGTGTCGGTGGTGATCAGGTGATGGGTGTCCTCCGTGAGAGGCACGTGGATGCTGAGCACGTCGGACGTGGACAGGACCTCGTCCTGGGTGCGCACGGGGATGTCGTCCTCGGTGGTGGTCCCGGCCTCGCGCATCGGGTCGAAGCCCTGGACCGCGAATCCGAGCGCCCTCGCCTTGCGGGCCGTGGCCGCGCCGATGCGTCCCAGACCGATCACGCCGAAGGTGCGGGTGCTCAGCCGGTGCAGCGGCTTGACCGGTGCGAGGGAGTAGGTGCCCGCGCGCAGGTTCCGGTCGAGGGCGACGATCCCGCGGGACAGGGACACGGCGAGCGCGACGGCATGGTCGGAGACGTCCTCGGTGCCGTAGTCGGGCACGTTGGAGACCGCCACGCCGCGCGCCGTGGCCGCGGCCAGATCGATCGTGTCGACCCCGACCCCGTAACGGCCGATCGCCCGCACCGCAGGCAGGGCCTCGAGCACCCGGTCGGTGATCGGGGCGTACTGCACGAGGAGGGCGTCGGCGCCCTGGGCGACGGCGATCACCTCGTCCTCGGTGCGCGCCTGCTCCCGGACCAGCTCCACGCCGGCGGTCTCGGCGACCGCCTCCTCCTCGGTGGTGCGCTCCTGGTCCAGGTCGGTGATGACGATCTTCATGGGTTCCTCTCCTCGGGGACGATGCTCCGCCGCCGCGGCGTGCGGCGCGGTCGGGGCGCGGACGGCGGGCCCGCGGCGCTCTATGTCGCGTGAGGCCGGCCTCCTGATTCTCCGTCGAGCAGGAGGATCGCGGCCCCCGCGTCGGCCATGTGGACGGTGCCACACGCGGCGCGCCGGAGCTCGCCGAAGGAGGCGAGCACCTCGCGGGCCCTGGGAGGACGAGGTGCCGGCCCCGGTCCGCGATGGGCGAGCACGGCCAGTTCGCCGCGGTGCAGCAGCACGGTGCCCTCCGCGAGGATCTCGACGCGGGTGCGGCGCAGATCCCCGGCGCGGAGCGCGGGGTGCTCGTGGCGCAGCGCGATCAGGGTGCGGTACCACTCGAGCATCCGGGCGTGCTCGCCCTCGCCGCGCTCGCCCCACGGCAGGATCGAGGCGGTGAAGGTGGTGCGCGCCTGGGGGTCGGGCACGTCGCCGTCCCAGTCCATCTCCGCGAACTCCGCCGCCCGGCCCGCGCTCACCAGCGGCCCGAGCTCGTCGTCGTGATCGGTGAAGAACGTGAACGGGGCGGAGGTGGCCCATTCCTCGCCCTGGAACAACATCGGTGTTCCCGGCCCCAGCAGGATCAGCGAGATCGCCGCGGCATGCTGGGCGGGGGAGAGACGATGGTGGATGCGGTCGCCGCCGGCCCGATTGCCCACCTGGTCGTGGTCCTGCAGGAACGTCACGAAGGAGTGGCCGTCGTAGTGCGCACCGGTGGGGTCCACGGGCGCTCCCCAGACGGCGCCACGGAAGGTCGAGAAGGTTCCGGCGTGCAGGAACATGCGCGTCAGCACGGCGGACAGCACCTCGGCGGAGCCGAAGTCCGCGTAGTACCCGGCGCGCTCGCCGGTGATCCAGGCGTGCACGCCGTGGTGGACGTCGTCGGCCCACTGCATGTCCATCCCGAGACCGCCTTCCGCGGTGGGTGTGACCGTGGCGGGGTCGTTGCGGTCCGACTCGGCGATCAGGGTCAGCGGTCGGGCGGTCTCCGCCTCCCAGGCGGAGACCGCCTCGGCGAGCTCGGCCAGGAAATGCCGGGCGGAGTCGTCGTGCAGCTCGTGGACGGCGTCCAGCCGCAGGCCGTCAAGGCCCACGTCGACCAACCACTGCCGGGCGCTGCCGAGCAGGAAGTCCCGCACCGTGCCGGACCCGGCCTGGTCGAGGTTCACGGCCTCCCCCCACGGGGTCCGGTGGCACTCGGTGAAGTAGGGGCCGAAGTGCCCGAGGTAGTTGCCGGCGGGCCCGAGGTGGTTGTGCACCACGTCGAGCACCACCGCGAGCCCGCGGGCATGGGCGGCGTCGACGAAGCGCGCCAGAGCCGCCGGGCCTCCGTACGCCTCGTGGGTCGCGTACAGGCCGACCCCGTCGTAGCCCCAGCCACGGTCGCCGGGGAAGGTGGCGACGGGCATCAGCTCCACGGCGTCCACGCCGAGGGCGACGAGATCGTCGAGACGTCCGATCGCCGAGTCGAAGGTGCCGCCGCGCCCGTCGTCACCGGCGGTGAAGGTGCCCACGTGCAGCTCGTACAGGACCGCGCCGCGCAGATCCCGGCCCGACCAGGCCGTCCGCCCCCGCAGTGCCCGGGGGTCGACGACCTCGCTGTCGCCGTGGACGCCGTCCACCTGGCGCAGGGAGCGCGGGTCGGGCAGCCAGGGCTGCCCCGTCGCGAGGCGGAAGGCGTAGCGGGCCCCGGGCACCGCCGGCACCTCCTCGAGCGTGAACCAGCCGTCCGGGCCGGGGTGCATGGCGTGCTCGACGCCGTCGACCCGGATCCGCACGTCCCGGCTCGACGGGGCCCACACCTCATAGCGGTCGTAGGCCCGGGGAGGCACCGGCCGCGCCACGGGCGTGCTCACCGGAGCGTCCCGGGTTCGGCGGTGGGCGCGGCCTCGTCGTCGCGGCCCTCGCACACCAGCAGGGCGACCGGCCAGTGAGAGAGCAACCGGTGCAGTGACACCATCCCGCCGTCGGTCCCCGCACCGCTGAGGACGTCCCGCCATCGCCCCGAGGGCAAGGCGAGGTGGGAATCGCCCCAGCCGCCCCGCTGGGCGAGACCGTGGGCCAGGCGGGTGGCGACGGCCGCGACCTCGACGGGTCCCTCGCCCACGGCGCGCCCGAAAGCCACCGCGTGGGAGGTGGTGGTCGCCAGCGGATGGTAGGTCGCTGTACGGCCCCGGAACAGCTCGGGCCGCTCCTGGCGCAGGGAGAGGGCGCGATGGGTCAGCCACAGCTTCTCGTCGCCGATCCCGTCCGGGCCGGCGCCGTCGATCATCCGCGTCAGCCGGTCGGCGTGCGCGGCGTGGTCGACCGCACGACGGTTGTCGGGATCCACCAGGGAGAGGTCCACGCTCTCGTTGCCCTGGTAGACGTCCGGGACGCCGGGCATGATCAGCTGGACCAGCTTCTGGCCGAGGATCGTCGCGCGCTGGGCGGGGAGCGAGCGTCGGGTCCAGTCGCTCAGCAGGGAATCGACCTCGGCGGAGGCGAGGGCGGCCCGACCCAGGCCCAGCACCTGCCGCTCGTACTCGAGGTCCTGATCGGTCCAGGTGGTGTGGGTCTTCGCCTCCCTCATGGCCTTGAGGAGGTACGCCTCGAGTCGCTCGGCGGAGATCCGGGGCACGTCGGCGCCGGGCAGGTTCCAGCAGGCCGCGAGCGTCTGCCACAGCAGCAGCTCGATCGCCCCGTCGATCCGGTCGCCGCGTGCCTGGGCGGTGGCCCGGTCGAGGTCCTGCACCAGCAGCGCCCAGTCCAAGGGGTCCTCGGTGAGCACCGCGAGCCGGGCCCGGACGTCCTCGCTGCGCTTGGTGTCGTGCGTGGACAAGGTGGTCATGGTGTCAGGGCGGGTGCGGAGCATGGTCAGGGCGTGGTCGTGGAGCTCATCGGGCTCCACCCCGATCCGCTCCGGATCCGCCCCCACCTCCGTCGCGGCCACGAACCGGGTGTAGCGGTAGAAGGCGGTGTCCTCGAGCCCCTTGGCGTGCACGGGTCCGCAGGTCTGGGCGAAGCGGATGACGACCTCGGCGCGCTCTGCGCTGTCGGTGCGCCCCGCACTGCCCACCTCGTCTCCGCACACCAGCGCCACCACCGTCTCCAGCGCCGTGACCACGTCCTCGTCGTCACCGAGCACGAGCCGCGCTCGGGCGGCGGCTTGCTCGATGACCGTGCGCTCCGCCCCGGGGGTCGGCTCCCCGGGCACGATGTAGGCCCGGTAGCGGTCCATGGCGACCAGCAGCGCCCGCATCACCTTCTGCACCGTGCGCCGGGTGGTGTCCCGCAGTCGGATGTCCTCGAGGCAGATGTGATGGATCAGGGCGGTGAGCCGTTCGAGCTCGGCCCACAGACTGGTGGAGATGACGTGCTCGGCGGACTCCTCGGCGATCTCGGAGAAGGGGCGCAGGTCCCCGGTGCGGCGCTGCCACAGGTGGGTCAGGCCCAGCGCTCCGTGCGGGTCCTGGAACAGCCCTCCCACGCGCCACAGGGCGTCGTAGCCGGTGGTGCCGGCGCAGGCGAAGTCGCCGGGGAGACGCTCGTCCCCCTCCAGGATCTTCTCCACCACGGTCCAGGCCCCGCCGGTGGCCCGCTCGAGGTCGTGCAGATAGCCCCGCGGATCGGCGAGACCGTCCGGATGGTCGATGCGATAGCCGTCGATCACGCCCTCGCCCTGCAGTCGCAGCAGCGTCGCATGGGAGGCCTCGAAGACGTGCGGCAGCTCCACGCGGAGGGCGGCGAGGGTGTCGACGTCGAAGAAACGCCGATAGTTCAGCTCGTCGTCGGCGACCTTCCAGTACGCCAGGCGGTACCACTGGCGATCCAGGAGGTCCGCCAGGCCCAGGTGCTCGGTGCCGGCCGCGACCGGCAGCCGGTGGTCCGCGTAGCGCACCACGGTCTCCTCCGCCGTGGAGCCGTCGGCCTGCGGGACGTTCTCGACCCCGGTGGTGAGCTCACCGTCGGCGAGCACCGCACCGATCGGCCGGCCGAGCACGGGCACCAGCATCGAGCGCTCGGCCGAGGGGTCGATGTCGAACCAGTCGGCGTAGGGGGATCCCGGGCCGTCGCGCAGCACCGACCACAGGGCGTGGTTGTGCCAGATCGGGGTGGGGAAGGCCATGTGATTGGGCACCACGTCGACGATCAGACCCATGCCATGGGCGTGGGCGGCCGCCGCCAGGCGCCGCAGCGCCGCCTCCCCGCCGATCTCGGCGCTGATCCGGGAGTGGTCGACGACGTCGTAGCCGTGGGTGGAGCCCGGAGCGGCCTGCAGCACCGGGGAGCAGAACACGTGGCCCACGCCGAGCCGGGCGAGGTACGGGACCAGGCCGGCGGCGTCGTCGGCGGTGAATCCCGCGTGCAGCTGCAGACGATACGTCGAGGTGGGAACGTTCGCGTCGGCGCTCACGGTGCTCTCGGTGCTCACGGAACTCTCCATTACCCCGGGTGCCGGGCCCGGACGGGTCGGTGGGTCAGGCGCGGGCGGGCTGCTCGTTCCGCTCGTCGGCGGAGGGGTCCTCGGCCACATCCATCGGCGGGCGCATGAGCACCAGCAGCGAGTGGCTCGGGCGCGAGATGGTCTCGTCGCCGGTGAAGGTGGTGCCGACCTCGACGGTGTCCCCGGTGCCGAGGACGACCTTCCAGCGCTCGCCGTGATCGGCGGGAGGGAGCGTGAAGTCGACGGCATTGCCCGAGGCGTTGAACAGCAGCAGCGCCGAGTCGTCGACGAGGCGTTGGCCGCGCAGGTTCGGTTCGGGGATGGCGGAACCGTTGAGGAAAACGACCAGGCACTTGTTCTGCGCCGAGTCCCAGTCCTCGGCGGTCATGGGGGTCCCATCGGTGCCGATCCATTCCACGTCCGGGAGGGTGGAGTCGGCGTCGTCGCGCACGATGCCCTGCAGGAACCGCCGGCGCCGGAAGATCGGGTGCTCGGTGCGCAGCGCGATCATCTTCTGCGTGAACCAGAGCATCTCCATCTGGTCCGTCTCTAGCTCCCAGACCATCCAGGAGATCTCGTTGTCCTGGCAGTAGGTGTTGTTGTTGCCGCCCTGGGTGCGCCCCATCTCGTCCCCGTGCAGGATCATCGGCACGCCCTGGCTGACCAGGAGAGTGGCCATGAGGTTCTTGGCCCGGCGCAGCCGCAGCGCTCGCACCTCCTCGTCCTCGCTGGGTCCCTCGACGCCGGAGTTCCAGGAGCGGTTGTGGCTCTCGCCGTCCTGGCCGTCCTCGCCGTTGGCCTGGTTGTGCCGGTCGTTGTAGGAGACCAGGTCGCGCAGCGTGAATCCGTCGTGCGCGGTCACGAAGTTGATCGAGGCGATCGGGGTGCGGCCGGTGTGCTGGTACAGGTCCGAGCTGCCGGCCAGGCGGGAGGTGAAGTCGCCCAGCATGTCGGGCTCGGAGCGGTGGAAGTCCCGCACGGTGTCGCGATAGCGGCCGTTCCATTCCGACCACAACGGAGGGAAGCCTCCGACCTGGTAGCCGCCCTCACCGAGGTCCCACGGCTCCGCGATCAGCTTGACCTGCGAGATCACCGGGTCCTGCTGGATGATGTCGAAGAAGGACGAGAGCCGGTCCACCTCGTGCAACTCACGGGCGAGCGTGGAGGCGAGATCGAAGCGGAACCCGTCCACGTGCATATCGGTCACCCAGTACCGCAGCGAGTCCATGATCAGCTGCAGCACGTGCGGGGTGCGCATCAGCAGCGAGTTCCCGGTGCCGGTGGTGTCGTAGTAGTACGCCCGATCGTCCTCGACCAGGCGGTAGTAGGCGGTGTTGTCGATGCCCCGGAAGCAGAGCGTCGGGCCCATCTGGTTGCCCTCGGCGGTGTGGTTGTAGACCACGTCGAGGATGACCTCGATACCCGCCTCGTGCAGATTCTTCACCATCTGCTTGAACTCCTGGACCTGCTGGCCACGATCTCCCGCGTAGGAGTACTCGTTGTGCGGGGCGAAGAAGCCGATGGTGTTGTAGCCCCAGTAGTTGCGCAGGCCCTTCTCCACCAAGTGCCCGTCCTGGACGAACTGATGGACGGGCATCAGCTCGATCGCGGTGACCCCGAGCTCGGTGAGGTGCTCGATGATCGAGGGGTGGCCCATTGCCACGTAGGTGCCGCGGATGTTGTCGTCGATGTCCGGGTGCCGCATCGTCAGGCCCTTGACGTGGGCCTCGTAGATGACGGTGTCGTGATACTCGTGCGCCGGCGGATGGTCGTTCCCCCAGTCGAAGAAGGGGGAGACGACCACCGAATGCATGGTGTGCTCGGCGGAGTCCTCGGTGCTGCGTTGCTCGGGATCCTCGAAGCTGTAGCTGAACAGCGACTGGTGGTTGCTCGCCATTCCCGCGATCGCCTTCGCGTACGGGTCCAGCAGCAGCTTGGAGGGGTCGCAGCGGTGCCCCGCCTCCGGCTCGTAGGGTCCGTGGACGCGGTAGCCGTAGCGCTGCCCGGGTTGCACCGCGGGGAGGTAGACGTGCCAGACGAAGGCGTCGACCTCGGTGACCTCGACGCGACGCTCGGCGCCGTCGTCGATCAGGCACAGCTCGACGCGCTCGGCCACCTCCGAGAAGAGGGCGAAGTTGGTGCCGGAGCCGTCGAAGGTGGCGCCCAGGGGGTAGGACTGGCCGGTCCAGATCTGCATGGGCCCACAGTAACCGGGCCCGAGCGCGCCACGGTCGCAGGCCGTGGCGCCGCCGGCCCACGAGAAGGACCCCGGCCGATCGGCCGGGGTCCTCGAGGTGGGCGATACTGGGTTCGAACCAGTGACCTCTTCCGTGTCAGGGAAGCGCGCTACCGCTGCGCCAATCGCCCGGTGCGTCCGAGGACGCGGGGGAGGGACGGAGCGGACGACCGGATTCGAACCGGCGACCCTCACCTTGGCAAGGTGATGCTCTACCAACTGAGCTACGTCCGCACATCGGCCAGGCCGACGAAGGAATACTCTAGGTGGGGCGCGGCCTGCGCGCAAATGCTGATGGCCTGCAGTGTCGGAGGTCACGAGCGGATGGATGTGCCGGGAATCGGTGGTGCGCGGGGGCTCCCGACAGCCTGCGCCGGCACGATGTAGGTCACATCGGATGTGGTCATCGAGGCCCGCGGACCTCGTGTAAGCTTCTTCGAGTCCGCTCAGGAGAGCGGCGAAGCACCTTCGGGCGATTGGCGCAGTGGTAGCGCGCTTCCTTCACACGGAAGAGGTCACTGGTTCGAACCCAGTATCGCCCACGACGGGATCCTCGGATCCCGTTCCTGCGGACGTAGCTCAGCTGGTAGAGCATCACCTTGCCAAGGTGAGGGTCGCCGGTTCGAATCCGGTCGTCCGCTCCGGGGGAACGGCGCGCCCGACCTTGTCGTCGGGAGCGCCGTTCCGCATGATGCACGCGCATCTCCGGTGGGTTGGCCGAGTGGTTAGGCAACGGCCTGCAAAGCCGTGTACACGGGTTCGAATCCCGTACCCACCTCCATCGTGGGCCGCGAGTCTGCGAGGAGGGCGATTGGCGCAGCGGTAGCGCGCTTCCCTGACACGGAAGAGGTCACTGGTTCGAACCCAGTATCGCCCACCACCACGGAAGGGCCCCGGTCTGCGGACCGGGGCCCTTCGTCGTCCCCAGCGGTCGGGCCTGCGCTGCTGCCGGCCGGACTTCACCGTCTCCTCCGGCTCCGCCCCTGTGGCCCCGGACAGCCGTCGGGCCGGGCCGTTCCGGGCCGCCCCGCGCGAGGCGCCGGCCCATCTCCCGGCCCCGGACAGTACGAGAGCCCCCGGCGGATCGCCGGGGCTCTCGTGCGTGTACTGCCGGGAGGTCAGTTTCCTGAGGGATCCTTCCCCTCGTCCACGGGCTCCTGGGGCGAGGGGTCGGCGGGGGCGCTGATCTCGTCGGCGCCGTCCTGCTCCGTCGCGTCGTGCGAGCGGTGCAGCGGCTTCACGTCGATGACGGCCTCCACAGTCCTCAGCTCGAAGGGCTCGCCGTCGTGACGGTCGATGCCCTGGGCGACCGAGTCCTCGAGCACGTGCCGCGCGATCTGATTGCGGATCATCATCGGGTCCCTGGAGAGGTCCTTCCAGAGCGCGACGCACAGCAGCAGCATCACGAGCACGAACGGGAGCGAGGCGACGATCGTGATGTTCTGCAATCCGTTCAACGCCTCGGCCGGTTGGTCACCGCCGGCCAGCAGCATGATCGCCGCGACCGCGCCGGTCGCCACACCCCAGAAGATCACTGCCTTCTTGGTCGGCTCTTCGGCGCCGTGCTCGGACAGACCGCCCATCACGATCGAGGCGGAGTCCGCACCGGTGACGAAGAAGATTGCCACCAGCACCACGGCGAGGGCCATGAGCAGGAAGACGACGATGCCGCCCACCGGGAGCTTCTGCAGGGTGTCGAAGAGGATCAGGTCGGTGTTGATGTCCGGCACCAGCGTGCTCGGGTCGTCCTCGCTGGGGATGAGCTTGGCGAGCATCCCCCCCGGGATCCTGAGCGGCCTCCGCGCGCTCCTGGAGGCCGATAGCCCCGCCACCGAAGATCGAGAACCACAGCAGCGAGACCACGGACGGGACCAGCAGCACGCCGACGACGAACTGACGGATGGTGCGGCCGCGGGAGATGCGGCCGATGAACAGACCCACGAAGGGCGACCAGGAGACCCACCACGCCCAGTAGAAGATCGTGTACGAGCTCATCCACTCGGCCAGGGACTCGTCGCCGGAGACCGAGGTGCGCGAGGCCATCTGCGGGAGATCGGCCACGAAGCCGCCGACGGCGTTGGGGACGACGTTGAGGATGAACAGCGTGGGCCCGCCGATGAAGACGATGACCGCCAGCAGCAGCGCGAGCACCATGTTGATGTTCGACAGCCACTGGATGCCGCGCTCGATGCCCGAGACCGCGGACGCCACGAAGCACGCGGTCAGGATGGCGATGATCAGCACCAGGAGAGTGGAGCCGGTCTGGGCGACCAGGCCGGTGGAGGTGAGCCCGCCACCGATCTGGAGGGCACCGAGGCCTAGGGAGCAGGCCGAGCCGAACAGCGTCGCGAGGATCGCGAGGATGTTGATGATCTTGCCGCCGACGCTCTGGGAGACGCGCTCACCGAAGAGCGAGGCGAACATGTTGGAGAAGAGCTGGGTGCGGCCCAGTCGGAAGGTGCCGTAGGCCATGCCCAGACCGACGATCGCGTACATGGCCCAGGGGTACAGGGTCCAGTGGAACAGGGTCGTGCCCATCGCGGTGGTGACGGCTTCCGGCGTCTGGCCCTCTACGGTCCCCGGCGGCGGGGACATGTAGAAGTACAGCGACTCTGCGACACCGTTGAAGATGAGGCCGATGCCCATGCCCGTCGCGAACATCATGGAGATCCACGAGGCCGTCCGGAACTGGGGCTCCTCACCGTCGCGCCCGAGGGGGATGCGCCCGAAGCGGCTGAAGGCCACGACGAGCACGAAGAGCGTGAAGACGGAGGCCGCGATGACGTACAGCCAGCTGAAGTTCGACATGACGAAGTCGAGGGCGGATGCCGCCGAGGACCCGAGCGAGGTCGAGGAGATCACGCCCCAGAGGATGAATCCGAGGGCGAGGGCGCCGGCGCTGCCGAAAACGACCCAGTCGGTGCCCTGCGTCGGCTTCTTGCGGCGCTTGGGCTTCGCACTGCGGAGGTCGTCGAGGAGCTCCTTGGTGGTCTGCGTGTTCTGACTCATAGGGGAACGTCCGTCCTGCGGGCGCCGACGTCGACTGGCAGGCGGGACGGGCTCTTCTGGGGGAGGGGATGCGGAACCTGCCCACAATAGTTCTCGACGCCGCAGGTGCCCAGTTGTCCCGGGCCGAGGGGAGTTGTCTGTGCCGAGGCTCAGGCGGGAAGATCGCGGCGACGCAGCGCCAGCAGGCCAGCCGCCACGAACCCGACCGAGAGGAGAGGCAGTAGGACGTAGGGGGTCCAGGTGGCCTGGTAGTGGGGATTGACATGTGCGAACGGCGAGACCAGCAGAAACAGCAGCTCTGGGACCAGGCCGGTCTTCACCGCGATCTCCGTGAAAATGCCGATGCCGAGCAACGACCAGCTCACCGCGGCAGCACGGCGCGGCACCACACTGTGGGCGAGGATGGTGATCCCGACCAGCACCCAGATAGCGGGCGCCAAGGACACGGTGAACGTGGTGAACCGTGCGATGTCGGCTCCATAGTGCCCGCCGCCGAGGCCGGACCCGATTCCGACAGCAATCCCAAGAACGATCAGCAGCAGGACCGGGTAGAGGAAGCCGGCGATCGCATGCGCCAATGCCCAGGTGCGGCGCCGAAGAGGGCCGGACAGGAGTAGTTCCGCCGTGCCCGCGGTCTCTTCCCGACGGATCTGCAGGGTCGCGTAGAGGGCGTGCCCGGCGATGGGGAAGACGAAGACCAAGATGACGTAGGTGAAGAAGGTGTCTTCCGGCGCCACACCCAGGTCGGTCCCCATGGCGCGCACCCATTCCGTGTCGGCATAGGCGGACATCGTGTCGGCTCCGATGTAGCCGATCGCCAGGGCGATGACCGCGACTGCGAGCGCCCACACGGTGAGGGAGGCGCGGTCCAGGCGCCATAACAGCGACGGCACCGAGCGAAGCCACCAGGCGCCGTGTTCGCGGCCACGTGATGTGGGTACCAGGCTCCGCCCCAGGTCGCGACGAGCGGCGAGATGGAACGAGGCCACCACGCTCAGCGTGACAGCTGCCAGGGCGGGCAGCAGCGTCCACCAGCGTTCGTCGGCGAAGGGTCGGAGGTTCTCCCACCATCCCTGGGGTACGACCCGGGTGAGCCACAGTGCGCCCTCCTCCATTGCCGCACCCGCGCCACGAATCAGGTGGAAGACGTAGAAGGTAGCGAAGGCCAGTCCGACCACGCCGCCGACTCCGGTCAGCAGCTGGGCTGCGATGGCGGCCAGACCCGCTCCTGTCCACACCGCCAGCGCCGTGATCAACGCCAGAGCGAGCGAGCCCGCCCACGGCATTCCGATGGCGATCAGGCCGCAGGTGATCACTATGGCGAGCAGCGCGCCCGTCACCATGGTCAGAGTCAGCGCGGCCGCCAGGTCTGCGCGGCGTCCCAGGGGAGTACCGGCCAGGAGGTCGCGGCGCCCGGCCGACTCTTCGCCCCTGGTGGTGCGGGCTACCAGCAGGATCGCCCCGAGGGCGGCACACATCGTGCCACCGGCGAAGGCTTGTTGCGCGGCCAACGCTTCGGCGGTGTCGGAGAACGCCCTGCTCTGGAACAGGACGAACATCGGCACGCTGTGCAGCTGCTCCCACCGGTCGGCTCGATCCTGCGCCGTCGGATACGTCGTTCCGGCCGCTGCCATCCCGCCGAGGACAATGCCTGTGGTGATCATCGACCAGGCCACCAGCAATACCCGGTCACGGCGCATGGCCAGGCGCACCAGCTGCCTGGTGCCGGGCGGCAGTCCTACTCGCCGGCCGGCCTTGAGCGGACGTGTGCCGGCGGCCGGAGCCCGGAGGGCGGTGTGATCCCGGTCTTCGACGCTGGTCATGATCGTGCTTCCCGGCCGTGGGCGGGCACGGCTGTGTCGGGCACGTAGTGGCGCAGGAAGAGTTCCTCCAGCGTGGGTCGGGCCGCTGCGAGGTCGCGAACACCCAGGTGAGCCAATGCGTCGCACAGGGATGTGAGGGCGCCGGAGTCCACCTGCAGGTGGACTCGTGATCCGTCCACGCTCACCTCGTGGACGCCCGGCATGTCCGCGAGTTCCTCAGGACTCGACCTGACGTCGGCGGTGACCATGACCCGGGAGAGTTGACGCAGCTCAGCCAGACTGCCGGTCTCGACAGTGCGACCGGCCCGCACGATCGTCACGTGGTCGCAGAGTGCTTCGACCTCGGACAGAATATGGCTCGAGAGCAGAACAGTGCGACCACGGTCCCGCTCCTCGAAGATGGTCCGGCGGAAGGCTTCCTCCATGAGCGGGTCGAGCCCGGAGGTGGGCTCGTCCAGCACCAGTAGTTCGGTATCTGCGGCAAGTGCCGCCACCAGCGCGACCTTCTGACGGTTACCGGTGGAATACGCGCCGCCTCGGGTGGCCAGATCCAGGTCGAACCGATCTACGAGCTCGGCGCGCCGTAACCGGTCGTCGCCACCGCGCATCCGGGCTAGCAGGTCGATGATCTCGCCCCCAGACAGACGGGGCCACAGGGTGACGTCTGCGGGGACGTAGGCCAGCCGGTGGTGCAGATCCGCCGCGTCGCGCCAAGGGTCCCCCTCGAGCAGCTGGACAGTCCCGGACTCGGCACGGGTCAGACCGAGCAGGATGCGCAAAGTGGTGGTCTTCCCGGCGCCGTTGGGACCGAGGAACCCGTGCACCTCACCGGGACGGACGCGCAGCATCAATCCGTCCAGTGCTCTCGTGGACCCGAAGTGCTTGACAAGGCCGGAGACATCGATCGCCGGTGACATCACGGCAAGCCTCCGGAGGTGCGGCGGGACTCTTCGGACACCTCGCTGAGGCCGTCAGCTAGCTGCTTCCCGTTCTCGGCCGCGAAGAATTCGCCGAGGGTCGAGTACAGGGTGGTCATCGCTGCACCGACACGAGGTGCGTGGGCGGGGTCGAGGCTGTCGACTCCGATACGCCGGGACAGGTGCACGTGCAGCACGAGCGGGCCCAGGTGCATGCTGCTCATCACTGCCGCGGCGTCCCGGGTGGCCGGTGAACCCGGCGGGAACTGGTCAGGCCACCTCTCGGACAGGAAGCGCTCAGCCAGCTTGGAACCGACCTCGTAGAGCTCGGCAGCGGACCGCGACCCTTCGACCAGAGCGCGCGCCAGGTACCGGACCTCTGCCCGCGTCGAGTGATACATCCCTGTGACGAACTCGGGTGGGATGGACTCGTCGGCCAGTGCTCGATGCGCCTGGTCGAGGAGGGCCCCGATGGCGTGGATGTCGCAGGCTGCGAGCAATCCGTCCTTGGAACCGAAATAGTGTCGGATCAGACCCGTGGAGACACCCGCTTCGGCAGCGATGACCTGCACAGTCGCGCCCTTGGCTCCATGGTGGGCGTAGACCGACATCGCGGCATCGCGGAGGCGAGCTCGAGCGGTCTGATCGGAATCCGGGGCAATTGCTGCGGAGGACATCATCCGTCCAAGCTACACAGTTATGTAGTAAGCAACAAGAGTGTGTAGCGGAGGGAGTGGGTCCTCGGTGCACGCGTCCGCCGCACACGGCTCCCCTGGACGGTCGTCAGCGGTTGCGGACGAGATTCTGAGCAGCTCCGCCGCTGGTGGTTGCCCTTGCGGCACCGCCCGAGCGTGATGCCTGCCTTCGCACACGGAACCACGAAGGAGGCCGCCCGTCATGGCGGCCTCCTTCACGGTTCGGGCTCCTTCACGGTATGGGGCGTGTCCCTGCCGGGCACGCCCCGAGGGTCACTCGGTATCCGTGGGGCCGGATCCCGTCTGACCAGATCGCCGCCCGGCGCGGTCCGTCGTCCGCTCGGACGGCTTCTCCGAGCGGGAGCGTCCGAAGACGCCGCGGGTGCGCTCCAGCCGGTAATCGATCCGGTTGTCCAGGTACTCGCCGAATCCTTCGTCGTTCGGGAGCGTCGCGTTGACCTCGCCGGTGATGTGGCGGGTCACGGTCTCCATGCGCCGGATCTGCTCGTGCTGTTTCAGCACGGCCTCGTCGAGGCTCAATGCCTTGACCAGCGCGACGCACATGAGCACCAGGATGATGCTGAACGGCAGTGCCGTAACGAGCGAACCTGCCTGGAGGGACTCGAGGCCTCCCGAGAGCAGGAGGGCGGCCGCAAGCAGCCCCTCGAGCAGCGCCCACACCACGCGGGACCAGATCGGTGGGTTGGGGTGGCCGCCGGAGGCGAGCATGTCCACCACGAGCGAGCCGGAATCCGAGGAGGTGATGAAGAAGATCGCCACCAGGATGATGCCCAGTACCGACAGCAGGCCGGTCAGGGGGAAGTTCTCGAAGATGCGGAACATGGACTCCTCCGCGGTGATGTCGCCGAGGTCACCTGCGCCGAACCACTGGCGGAACAGGCCATTGCCGCCCCAGATGGAGAACCAAATCATGCCCACGAGGGAGGGGACCAGGAGCACGCCGGCGATGAATTCGCGCACCGTCCTGCCCTTGGAGATGCGGGCAATGAAGACGCCGACGAAGGGGGCCCAGGCGATCCACCAGCCCCAGTAGAACAAGGTGTTGCCGGCCCACCACGACTGCGCGTCCGCCGAGCGGTTGTACGCGCCGACGTCCAGCGTCATGTGAAAGATGTTCGCGAAGTAGACGCCCAGTGACTCCACGAAGTTCTGGAGCAGGAAGACCGTCGGGCCGAAGACCAGCGCAGTGATCATCAGCAGCCCGGCGAGGCTGAGGTTGGCGTTCGAGAGCCACTTGATCCCGACGCCGACGCCGCTGACCACGGACGCGGTGGCCAGGAGGGTGATCACGACGATCAGGATCATGAGGAAGGTATTGCTGGCGCCATCGATCAGACCGATCGAGGTTAGTCCCGCGCCGATCTGCTGGACGCCCAGGCCCAGCGAAGTGGCGATGCCAAACACGGTGCCGAAAATGGCCAGGACATCGATGACATCGCCGACCCAGCCCTTGACGCGCTCGCCGAAGATCGGCTCGAGCGCCCAGCGGATGGAGACCGGGCGGCCCCGGCGGTGAATGGCGTAAGCGATGGCCAGGCCGATGATGGCATAGGTCGCCCAGGGGTGCAGTCCCCAGTGCATGAATGTCTGTGCCATGGCCAGGCCCGAGAGCTCGACGCCCTCGCCCTCCCAGCCGGGCTTGACGGCGCTGGTGGTGTAACTAAGCGGCTCGGCGACACCGTAGAAGACCAGCCCGATCCCCATGCCGGCCGCGAACAGCATCGCGAACCAAGAGAAGAGGCCGAAATCCGGACGGTCCTCGTCGCGGCCCAGGCGGATACGGCCGAAGGAGGACAGAGCAAGGATGATCGAGAAGACCACGAAGATGCCGATCACCAGCATGTAGAACCAGCCCAGATCCGCCACGATCCAGTTCTGCGCACCGTTCATCACGGTGCTGGAGGTCTCAGGGAAGATGATCGCCAGCAGCGCGACGGCGAGGATGATCAGCAGGGCGGGCCAGAACACGGCCGGGGCGATCACGCCCTTGCCGATGCGTGCGCCCTGTCGGCGCAGCTTCTCGGTGATCTCGTCGTCGCTGTCGTCTTCGCCGATCTGCATCGAGCGGGGCAGGTGCACGGTCTGGGGCAGGTGCTCCGGCCACGCGGTGGGGGAGGTATCCGGCGCGGTGGGGTTCCTGCCTGCCGAGGTGTCCTCACCGGTCTCGGGAGTTCCGGTGGTGTTCATCGGGTTCCGTCCTGTCGAAGTCATAGGTGTTCTCTACTGTGCCGAGTACTCAGAGTTCCTTCAACCAGACCGTACGATCTGAGTGCGGTCTGGACGTCGACCCATTTGACCCTGGAAAACTCGTGATCTGGACACGCACAGATGGTCGGGGTCACGCGGACGAGGTGAAGGTTTCCTGTCGCGAGCCCAGGTCCGGGTGGGGATGGGCTCCTTCCTGGGGGAGGGATGCGGAACCTGCCCACCATAGCCCTCGGTGCGGCAGGTGCCCAGGTGCGCGGCCGCCGGGAGCAGGGAACTCCGCGTCAGGTGGGTGCCCGAGGTCACGTCGGATGCGGTGAGTCCAGCCACGTCGGTCGAGGGGTTCGGCCCGGGGCCCGCTCCCGGATAGCATCGTCGGTGGAGCCGGCATCGTCGGCCGGCTCGACCCGAGAACAAGGAGCATCCCCGTGGCCCAGATCGCCATCACCCTGGACGGTTCACCTCAGCGGCTCGAGGAGGCGACCACGGGCACCACGCTCTTCGAGGGCCGGAGCGAGATCATCGCCCTGCGGATCGACGGCGAGCTGCGTGACCTGGCCACTGCCGTGGCCGACGGTCAGGTGGTCGAGGGCGTCGAGCTCTCCAGCGAGGACGGGCTGTCGATCCTCCGTCACAGCGCCGCCCATGTGCTCGCCCAGGCGGTGCAGAAGGCGAACCCCGAGGCGACGCTCGGCATCGGCCCGCCGATCACCGACGGCTTCTACTACGACTTCGACGTTGCCGAGCCCTTCACCCCCGAGTCCCTCAAGGCGCTCGAGAAGGAGATGGGCCGCATCGTCAAGGAGGGGCAGCGCTTCGTCCGCCGCGAGATCAGCGACGACGACGCCCGCGTCGAGGAGGCCTCCGAGCCCTACAAGCTGGAGCTGATCGGATTGAAGTCGACGGCCGACGACGCCGCCGAGGGCGCGAACGTCGAGGTCGGCGAGGGCGGTCTGACCATGTACGACAACGTCAACCGCCGGGGCGAGGTGGTGTGGACCGATCTGTGCCGCGGACCTCACCTGCCCACCACCAAGCTGATCGGGAACGGCTTCGCCCTCACCCGCTCGGCGGCCGCCTACTGGCGCGGCAGCGAGAAGAACCCGATGCTGCAGCGCGTCTACGGCACCGCCTGGCCCAGCAAGGACGAGCTGCGCGCCTACCAGGAGCGGGTCGCCGAGGCCGAGCGCCGCGACCACCGCCGCCTGGGCAGCGAGCTGGACCTGTTCTCCTTCCCCGACGAGATCGGTTCGGGGCTGCCGGTGTTCCACCCCAAGGGCGCCATGATCCGGATGGAGATGGAGGACTACTCCCGCCGCCGCCACGTCGAGGCCGGTTACTCCTTCGTCTCCACCCCGCACATCACCAAGAAGAACCTCTTCGAGACCTCCAAGCACCTGGAGTGGTACGCCGACGGCATGTACCCGCCGATGCACATGGACGAGGAGGCCGACGCCGACGGCAACGTCACCAAGCAGGGCCAGGACTATTACCTCAAGCCCATGAACTGTCCGATGCACAACCTCGTCTACCGCTCCCGGGGCCGCTCCTACCGCGAGCTCCCGCTGCGACTGTTCGAGTTCGGGCACGTCTACCGCTACGAGAAGTCCGGCGTGGTGCACGGCCTGACCCGCGCCCGCGGCTTCACCCAGGACGATGCCCACATCTACTGCAGCCGCGAGCAGATGAAGGAGGAGATCTCCCGCACCCTCGACTTCGTGCTCGGGCTGCTCAAGGACTACGGGCTGGACGACTTCTACCTCGAGCTGTCCACCCGCGACCCCGAGAAGTCCGTCGGCGACGACTCCAGCTGGGAGGAGGCCACGACCACCCTCGAGGAGGTCGCCACCGCCTCCGGCCTGGACCTGGTGCCCGATCCGGGCGGTGCCGCCTTCTACGGCCCCAAGATCTCGGTCCAGGCCAAGGACGCGATCGGTCGCACCTGGCAGCTCTCGACCATCCAGCTCGACTTCTTCGAGCCCGAGCTGTTCGAGCTGGAGTACACCGCGACCGACGGCTCCCGTCAGCGCCCGGTGATGATCCACCGCGCCCTGTTCGGCTCCATCGAGCGCTTCTTCGGCGTGCTGCTCGAGCACTACGCCGGGGCCTTCCCCGTGTGGCTCGCGCCCGTGCAGGTGGTCGGCGTCCCGGTCGCCGCCGAGTACGTGCCCTATCTCGAGGAGGTCGCCGCGACGCTGCGCGCCCGTGGGGTCCGCGTCGAGGTCGACTCCTCCGACGACCGCATGCAGAAGAAGATCCGCACCCACACCAAGGAGAAGGTGCCCTACCTGCTCATCGCCGGCGGCGAGGACCAGGACAAGGGTGCGGTCTCCTTCCGGATGCGCGACGGCAGCCAGGACAACGGCATCGCCGTCGAGGAGGCCGTCGACCGGATCGTCGCCGCGATCGCGGACAAGGTGCAGGTGTGAGCGGGTCCGGACCAGGAACCGACCCTCTCGCCCCGGAGGGCTCCCCGCAGCCCGTCGTCGAGGACGCCCGCGACTTCGTGGGCGTCCCCGACGACACCGAGCGGTTGTGGACCCCGCACCGGATGGCCTACATCGGCGGGGAGAACAAGCCCGTCGATCCGCACGACGGGGACCAGTGCCCGTTCTGCGCCGCGCCGCGTCGGAGCGACGAGGACGCGCTGATCGTCCACCGCGGTGAGGTCGCCTACGTGGTCCTGAACCTCTACCCGTACAACTCCGGCCACCTGCTGGTGTGCCCGTACCGGCACGTCGCCGACTACACGGAGCTGGAGGACGAGGAGGTGCGCGAGGTCGCCGAGCTCACCCGCACCGCCATGCGGGTGATCCGCGAGGTCTCCACCCCTGCCGGGTTCAACCTGGGCATGAACCAGGGCCCGGTCGCGGGCGCCGGCATCGCCGCGCATCTGCACCAGCACGTGGTGCCGCGCTGGATGGGGGATGCGAACTTCCTGCCCGTCGTCGGCCGCACCAAGGCCGTCCCGATGCTGCTTGCCGACACCCGTCGGCTCTACGCCGACGCCTGGCCCTGAGCTAGCATGACCGAGGCTGCGGAGCACCCCGGGGTCATCACCGACCGGCCCCCGGTCAACGGGGAGCGGGGATTCAGCCCGGGGCAGCCCGGGAGCCCGCAGAGAGCGAGGAGATCGCCGCGATGAGCACGACCGGAGCCCCTCCGCGCCCCGGCCCGCGACCGCAGGGCCCGCAGGACGCCGGCTACGGCTACGACGTCGAACGTCTGGATCCCCGAGGGCCGGGACGCATGGGAGCGGCCGGGCCGCAGCGCCGGCGTCGGCGCCGTCCCTGGGCGCGGTGGGCCCTGTTCGGCCTGTCGTTCCTCGCCCTCGCCGGCGGTGCCGTGCTGCTGTACGTCTTCGTCATCCTGCCGCTGGGTTTCGGGACCTCGCTGGTCGCATTCACCGCCGCCCTGCTCCCGGTCGCGATCGTGCTGGGGGCCGTGTGGTGGGTCGACCGCTACACACCGCAGCCGCGCGTCTCCCTGATCTATGCCTTCATCTGGGGCGCCGTCGGCTCGGTGGCGCTGACCTTCGTGATCGGCACGCCGTTCACGGCCTGGATCAGCCCCAGCGAGCCGGACCAGGTCACCGCCCAGTTCCTCGGAGCAGCGATCCAGGCGCCGGTCGTCGAGGAGACCATGAAGTCCGCCGGCCTGATCGGTCTGCTGATCTGGGGCCGCCGGTACATCGCCGGACCGATCGACGGCGTGGTCTACGCGGCGCTGATCGCGGGCGGCTTCGCCTTCACCGAGAACATCCTGTACTTCGGCAACTCCTTCCATCAGGCGCAGGCCGCCGGCGAGGTCGCCGGGTTCTGGCAGACGTTCTTCCTGCGCGGGGTGCTCTCGCCCTTCGCCCATGCCTCCTTCACGGCCCTGTGCGGGCTGGGACTGGGCATCGCCGCCGAACGCCGGTCGCTGATGCTCTACTTCGGGCTCGGCGTCGGCGGGCTCTCCCTCGGCATGATCCTGCACGCCCTGTGGAACGGCTCGAGCTTCTTCCTCCCCGTCGACCCCGCGAACCCGCTGGGCGGCTTCCTGCGCTACTACCTCACCGTCCAGGTGCCGATCTTCCTGATCCTGGTGGCGATCGTGCTGTTCCTGCGATGGCGCGAACGTCGGATCCTGCGACGTCAGCTGGCCGAGTACGGTCGTGCCGGCTGGTTCGCGCCCGCCGAGGTCGACATGCTGGTCAAGCTGGGTGCGCGCCGCAAGGCGGAGAAGTGGGCGAGCCGTCACGGCGCCGTCGCCCGGATGGGCATGCGCGACCTGATCCGTGCGACCGTCGAGCTGGGCATGGAGCGCCACAGCGTGCTGCACGGAAAGCCCTCGGAGCGGACCCGTCGGCGTGAGCGCGAGCTGCTCGAGCGGATCACCACCGATCGGCGGCTGATCGGAGCGCTGACTGCTCCCGTCGTCCGCCGCTGAGGACTCAGGGTCCGGTCGACCTCCTCCTGCCCCTACAATGGGGCGGCACTGCGCCGGGATCGGCGCGGCGGTCGGGAGGAGAGAGATGTCAGGGCATTCCAAGTGGGCGACCACCAAGCACAAGAAGGCCGTCATCGATGCCAAGCGCGGCAAGCTGTTCGCCAAGCTGGTCAAGAACATCGAGGTGGCAGCACGCATGGGCGGCCCTGACCCAGCGGGCAATCCCACCCTCTACGACGCCATCCAGAAGGCGAAGAAGACCTCCGTCCCCAATGACAACATCGACCGCGCCGTCAAGCGCGGCGGCGGTCTCGACGGCGGCGGGGTCGAGTACGAGACCCTGATGTACGAGGGCTACGCCCCCGGCGGCGTCGCGGTGCTCGTCGAGTGCCTCACCGACAACAAGAACCGTGCGGTCTCCGAGGTGCGGCTGGCCTTCAACCGGGGCGGTGGCAACATGGCCGACTCCGGCTCCGTGTCCTACCTGTTCGAGCGCAAGGGTGTGGTGACGGTTCCCAAGGACGACCTCACCGAGGACACCCTGCTAGAGGTCGTCCTGGAGGCCGGCGCCGAGGAGATCACCGACGAGGGCGAGTCCTTCGAGATCCTCTCCGAGGCCACCGACGTGGTCGCCGTGCGCACCGCGCTGCAGGAGGCCGGCATCGACTACGACAGCGCCGAGGCGCAGTTCGTCCCCACCATGCGCACCCCCGTCGACCTCGACGGGGCCCGGAAGGCGCTGAGGCTGATCGACACGCTCGAGGACAGCGACGACGTGCAGAACGTCTTCTCCAACCTCGACATCCCCGAGGACGTCGCCGCCCAGCTCGACGAGGCCGGATGACCCTGCGGGTGCTCGGGGTCGACCCCGGACTGACCCGGTGCGGGATCGGCGTGATCGATTCCGCCGGCGGCCGACGGGCCACGCTCGTGAGTGCCGGAGTGATCCGCTCGGAGTCCGAGGACCCCATCGACCGCAGACTGCTCATCCTCGCCCGCGGACTGCGGGCGGCGATGGAGGAGCACGGCCCGGACGTGGTCGCCGTCGAGCGCGTCTTCAGCCAGAACAACATCTCGACGGTGATGGGCACCGCGCAGGTCTCCGGCATCGCGATCGTGGAGGCCGCAGAGCGCGGCATCCCTATCGCGATGCACACCCCCTCCGAGGTGAAGGCCGCGGTCACGGGCAGCGGCCGGGCCGACAAGAAGCAGATCCAGACCATGCTGGTCCGTCTGCTCGGTCTCGAGGCCCCGCCCCAGCCCGCCGACGCCTCCGATGCGGTGGCGATCGCCCTGACCCAGCTGTGGCGGGGACCCGGCCCGGTCGCGCTCGACGCCACCGGCGGAGCCCGTACCAGTGCCCAGTCGGTGTGGGCGCGGGCGGAGCGCGAGGCCCGACGCGCCCGGGAGCGCTCCACCTCCCGACACTGATCGAACACTCGTTCTACAGTGGTCCCGTGATCGCAACCCTGACCGGGCGAGTCGCCCGCATCGACCTCGATTCCCTCGTCCTCGACGTGGGCGGAGTGGGCTACCTCGTGCGCACGACGCCGCAGGCGCTGAGCTCCACCCGTCACGGCGCCGAGCTCACCCTGCACACCGAGCTGATCGTGCGCGAGGACTCGATGACGCTGTTCGGCTTCCCCCATCCCGAGGAGGCCGAGACCTTCCGCATCGTGCAGTCGGTCTCCGGCATCGGCCCCCGCACCGCGCTGGCGGTGCTCGCGGTCCTGGATCCCGAGGAGCTGCGCCGGGCCGTCGCCGAGCAGGACACGAAGACCATCACCCGCACCCCGGGCATCGGCCCGAAGGTCGCGGGTCGGATGCTGCTCGAGCTGGGCGGGAAGCTGCCCGCCCCCTCTCAGTCCGGCCCGGGCGGCAGCGAGGCGGCAGCCGTTCCCGCCGGCGGCGTGGACGGGGACGTGGTCGAGGCGCTGGTGGGCCTGGGCTGGCCGGAGAAGGGCGCCGCCGCGGCCGTCGAGGCCGTCCGCGCCGAGGACCAGGCCGCGCCGGATGCCGCTGATCTGCTGCGTCGGGCGCTGCGCCGTCTCGGAGGCAGCCGGTGAGCCGCGAGGACCTCACTCCGAGCGATGACCCCGCTGACGACGTGACGGCTCCCACCTCGGTGACCGATCCCGGGTCCGCGCCCCCGGAGCGCCAGGCCGAGGCCGCCCTGCGGCCGCGACGGCTCGACGAGTTCGTCGGCCAGCAGGTGGTCCGCGAGCAGCTGTCGCTGGTGCTCGACGGGGCCACCGGTCGCGGGCGCGCTCCCGAGCACATGCTGCTGTCCGGCCCGCCGGGACTCGGCAAGACCACCCTCGCCATGATCATCGCCGCCGAGCTGGGCGCCCCGCTGCGCATCACCTCGGGCCCCGCGATCCAGCACGCCGGCGACCTCGCCGCGATCCTCTCCTCGCTCGACGAGGGGGAGGTGCTCTTCCTCGACGAGATCCACCGCCTCGCCCGCCCGGCCGAGGAGATGCTGTACATCGCGATGGAAGATTTCCGGGTCGACGTCGTCGTCGGCAAGGGGGTCGGGGCGACCTCCATCCCGCTGGACCTGCCGCCCTTCACCGTGGTCGGGGCCACCACGCGCGCGGGGCTGCTGCCCGCCCCGCTGCGTGACCGCTTCGGTTTCATCGGCCACCTGGACTTCTACGCCCCCGAGGAGCTGCGCGAGGTGGTGCGGCGCTCGGCCGTGCGCCTCGAGGAGGACCTGGAGGAGGAGGCGGGGATCGAGATCGCCTCCCGCTCCCGGGGCACCCCGCGGATCGCGAACCGCCTGCTGCGCCGCGTGCGCGACTGGGCGCAGGTCAAGGGCGACGGACAGCTCGACCTCGCGGCCGCCAAGGAGGCGCTGCGCGTCTACGAGGTCGACG
This sequence comes from Brachybacterium sacelli, assembly GCF_017876545.1. Lineage (NCBI taxonomy): Bacteria > Bacillati > Actinomycetota > Actinomycetes > Micrococcales > Dermabacteraceae > Brachybacterium > Brachybacterium sacelli. The sequence continues at coordinate 2,827,113 of NZ_JAGIOD010000001.1, forward strand.
AGCGGGGCCTGGACCGCCTGGACCGGGCGGTGCTCGGGGCGTTGTGCGGTCGCTTCGCCGGGGGTCCGGTGGGGCTGTCCACCCTCGCCGTCGCCGTGGGGGAGGAGACCGAGACCGTGGAGACCATGGTCGAGCCCTATCTCGTGCGCGAGGGGTTCCTGCTACGCACGCCCCGGGGTCGCGCGGCCGCCCCGGCGGCCTGGACGCACCTCGGGCTCCAGGCACCCGAGGGAGGCAGCGGCACCGCCCCGATGCTCGGACGCTTCTGAGTGACGCGCCACCGTCTGTGAACCCGCGTGTGATCGACGGGTACAGTAGAGCGGTCAGTCGTCCGCGGCAGGGCGGCCTGCGAGCATCAGCTCCCGGGCCCGCTGCTGTCCGCCGAAAGGAATCCTGTGGAATCCCTCCTGCCCCTCCTACTCATCTTCGCGGTCATGATGCTGCCTCTGATGTTCCTCTCGAGCCGCCAGAAGAAGGCGCAGCAGAAGCAGCGCGCGCTGGTCGACCAGCTCGGCGTCGGTGACGAGGTGCGCACGCACTCGGGCTTCTACGGCCTGATCGTCGACTCCTTCGACGACGTCGTGGTCCTCGAGTCCGAGGACGGATCGCAGTCGAAGTGGGCCCGCCAGGCGATCGCCATGGGCGTCGACCCGGTCGAGTCCGACGAGACCCCCGAAGCGCAGGACGAGGCCGCCGAGGAGACGTCCGGGACGAACGACATCCCCGGCGTGACGGTCACCGACGACTCCGAGCGCTCCGAGGAGCGCCGCGAGCGCTGACCCCCGCGGGTGCCGCGCACCCGCCGTCGTGAGCCGCCGGCTCGCCCCACACCATCCGTCGTCCTGAGGAACTCGCCCCATGCCCGCACGTCGCATTGCCCTCGCGGCTCTCGCGGTGCTGATCCTGCTGCTGGGCGGCGGGATCGGCGCCGGAGTCTGGAAGGGCGGCTGGGAACCGGCACCCAAGCTCGCTCTCGACCTCGAGGGTGGCACCCAGATCATCCTGCAGGCCGAGTCGCGCGACGGTGCGGCGATCGATTCGACCGCCATGGAGCAGGCTCGTCAGATCATCTCCCAGCGCATCAACGCCATGGGTGTCTCCGAGACCGAGATCAGCGTCCAGGGCGGCTCGAACATCGTCGTCGACGTCCCCGGTCAGCTCGATCAGGAGACCTCCGAGGCTCTGCGGCAGACCGCCTCGATGTCGTTCCGACCCGTGCTCGGCGCGGCGGCTCCCGAGGCCGCCGGCGGCGCCTCCGACGCCGGTGGGGCGTCCGACGGCGGAGCCTCGGACAGCGGAGCGGAGGGGTCCGAGGAGAGCTCCTCGACCCCCGCCGATCCTTCGAAGCAGCATTTCGACTCGCCGGTCAGCGAGGACTCCTCGCTCGCCCCGCCCCAGGACGCGGCCGGCGGAGACCTGAAGTATCCCGCCTGGTCGACGGACTGGGTGACTCCGGAGGTCCAGGAGGAGCTGCAGTCCGCGGACTGCACGGATCCGCGGGCGCAGCAGGAGCAGGTCTCCGACGCCGCCGCGGACGAACCCATGGTCGCCTGTGATCCTGAGGGCTCCCAGAAGTACCTGCTCGGACCCGAGGTCGTGGCCGGCTCCTCGATCGCGAGCTCCTCGGTGGCGGCCGACGTCAATCCGACGGGCCAGTCCACCGGCTACTACGTGGTCAACATGGGCTTCGAGGAGGACGCGGCGCAGTCCTTCGCGGACATGACCTCGGCCCTCTACAACAGCGAGGGCGGCTCACCGGCCTTCGGCATCGTCCTGGACGGCCAGGTCATCTCCGCCCCGCAGGTCCAGGAGCCCTCCACGGGCGGTGAGGCCTCGATCTCCGGGAACTTCTCCCAGGAGCAGGCGAGCCAGCTCTCGGACCAGCTGCGCTTCGGCGCACTGCCGCTCGAGTTCAACGTGGCCTCCGAGCAGCAGATCTCGGCCACGCTGGGCACCGACCAGCTCGAGATGGGGCTGATAGCCGGGCTGATCGGTCTGGCGCTGGTGGTGGCCTACGCCTTCTTCCAGTACCGCGCACTGTCGGTCGTGACCATGACGAGCCTGCTGGTCATGGGTTTCCTCACCTACGCCACCCTCACCGTGCTCTCGAACATCCCCGACATCGGATACCGGCTCTCGCTGGCCGGTGTGGTGGGCATGATCGTCGCGATCGCCTTCACGGCGGACTCCTTCATCGTGTACTTCGAGAGGGTCCGCGACGAGATCCGTGACGGTCGAGGGATCGTGGCCGCCGTGGACCACGGCTGGGACCGTGCGAAACGGACCATCCTCGCCTCCGACGCCGTGAACGTGATCGCGGCCGTCGTGCTCTACCTGCTCTCCACCGGCGGCGTGCGCGGCTTCGCCTTCGTCCTGGGCGTGACCACGCTGCTCGACCTGCTGGTCGTCTTCTTGTTCACCCATCCCGTGCTGCAGGTGCTGGTCCGCACCAGATTCTTCGGCAAGGGCCACCCGTGGAGCGGCCTCGACCCGGCCCGGCTCGGTCGCTCGGTGCCCGCCTATGCGGGGCGCGGACGGGTGCGCTCGCTCGCGGCACGCAGCACCGTCGACGACGGTGAGCAGACCCACGAGACGCTGGCCGCCCGCAAGGCGCGCCTGGCTCGGGACGCGGCCGAGCGCGAACGCGCCGAACAGGGCCCGAGCCCCCAGGGGGCACCGGAAGCCGCGGGAGGGGAACGCCCCGGTGAGGCGCCCGACGGCGGCACGAGGGACGACGACCCCGAGGAGACGAGCCGATGACCGCGACATTCTCCCGGTTCGGCAACGACCTCCATGCGGGTCGCCGTACCGTCCCGCTCGTCGGTCGGCGCCGCACCTGGTACGTGATCAGCCTGGTCGCGCTGCTGGTGCTGGCCGGGTTCGCCGTGCTGCGCGGGCCGAACCTCGGGATCGAGTTCACCGGCGGCTCGGAGTTCCAGGTGGCCGGGGTGGCCACGGCCGAGGAGAGCACCGCCCGTGACGTCGTGCGAGAGCACGTGCCGGACAACGAGCCCAAGGTCACCGTGATCGGCCAGGACACCATGCGCGTCCAGACCGAGCAGCTCGACTCCGCCGAGACCGCCGCCCTGGCCGGGGACCTCGCGGAGGCCTACGGGGTCTCCACCGACGACGTGTCCTCCTCCTTCGTCGGACCGGTCTGGAGCGGGGACATCACCCAGAAGATGCTCCGCGGCATCGTGGTGTTCCTGGTGCTGGTCGCCGCCACGATGGCGGTGTACTTCCGCAACCTGAAGGCCTCGGCCGCGGCCATGGGCGCGCTGGTGCACGACATGCTGGTCACCGCGGCGGTCTACGGCGTGGTCGGCTTCGAGATCACCCCGGGCACGGTGATCGGCTTCCTCACCGTCATGGGCTACTCGCTGTACGACACGATCGTCGTCTTCGACAAGGTCCGGGAGAACACCGCGGACCTCACCGGACAGACACGGGCGACCTACGCCGATCAGGTCGAGCTGGCCGCGAACCAGACCCTGGTGCGCTCGATCAACACCTCCGTGGTGGCGCTGCTGCCCGTGGGATCCATCCTGGCGATCGGTGCCTTCCTGCTCGGGGCGGGCACGCTCAAGGACATCTCGCTGGCGCTGTTCATCGGCATCCTCGTGGGGGCCTACTCCTCGATCTTCCTGGCCCCCGGTTTCCTGGTGGACCTGCGCCGCCGGGAGACGGGGATCCGCGCCCACACCGAGTCCGTCCGGCAGGCCCGACGCAGCGGAGGGGCCTCAGGCGTCGCCGGCGACCGCCGGGTCGATCGCTCCGACGAGGCGGCCGAGGACGAGCTCGGGGGCGAGGGCGAGGAGCCGGCGGAGCCCGTGCAGGACGACTCGACCGCAGCGTCCGACGCGACGGCGACATCCGATGCGGGACCCGCCGCCGACGCGGCGGCAGCACCGGAGCCCGAGTCCTCGCCGCCGGAGGAGACCGCCTCGGGGGAGGAGCTCGACCGGGCTGCGACCGACGGGGCGGATGCCGCGGCCCCGAAGGACGACCTCGACGCGGAGCGGACCACGGACGACGACTTCCCTGCGGGCAGGGAAGAGGCCACGGGCGAGGACGAGGACCGCTCGGAGGAGGACCGCTCGCGGGCCCCGACGGGAGCCTCCGGGCACGCTCGTCACCAGCCGCGCCGCACCTCGCGGCGTCGGCGCACCGGACGAGGGGAAGCATCCCAGTGAGCCAGACCGTGCCCACCCGTGAGCAGATCGAGGATCTGCGCCGGAGCCACATCGCCGAGTACCCGGACTTCCCCACGCCCGGGGTGCTGTTCCGTGACATCACCCCGCTGCTGCGGGATGCCGGGGCGCTGCGCGAGGTCATCCGGTACTGGATGTCCCTGTTGCCCGCGGACATCGAGTACGTCGTGGGCACCGAGGCGCGGGGCTTCGTGCTGGGCGCGCCGCTGGCGTACGAGCTGGGCGCGGGATTCGTCCCCGTCCGCAAGGCGGGAAAGCTGCCGGGTTCGCCGGCCACGTTGAGATACGACCTCGAGTACGGCAGCGCGGTCGTCCAGATCCCCGAGAACTCCCTGCCCGTGGGTGCCCGCACGCTGGTGGTCGACGACCTGCTGGCCACCGGGGGGACCGCCGCGGCCACGATCGAGCTCACCCGGAGATTCGGGGTCGAGCTGCTGGGGGCCTCGTTCCTCATCGAGCTGGAGGGCCTCCAGGGACGCCGGAAGCTGCCGGACGTCCCGCTGACGACCGTCTGGTCGATCCCGAACTGATCGCTTCCGCAGGACGCTCCCGCACGACTCGCGTGCGCGGCGTCGGAGACCCCCGCCGCCGCGCGTAGACTGGACGCACCGGAGAAGGAGGTGTGCAGTGCAGGAGCAGCCCGTATCCGAGAGCACGGGAGCGGACGTCGCCACGTCGCGCTCCGGCGTGAGTTCGTCGAGCCCCACTCCGGCTCCGACCAAGGGCCCGAGCCAGGGGCCGCGCAAGCCCCGCTCCCGGCGGTCCTTCTTCTCGTCGCGTTCGGCCACCACCACGGATCCACTGCTGGCACCGCTGCTGGAGACCATGTCGGCGGTGAGCCCCAAGGAGAGCCTCACCCTCATCCAGCGCGCGTACACGGTCGCCGAGCGCGCGCACCGCGGCCAGTCGCGCAAGAGCGGGGACCCCTACATCACCCACCCGGTGTCGGTGGCCACCATCCTCGCGGAGCTCGGCTCGCCCGCGGAAGTGGTGGCGGCGGCCCTTCTGCACGACACGGTCGAGGACACCGACTACTCGCTCGACCGACTCCGGGAGGAGTTCGGCGAGGTCATCGCCGTGATGGTCGACGGAGTGACGAAGCTCGACAAGGTCACCTACGGCGAGGCGGCCCAGGCCGAGACCGTGCGCAAGATGATCGTGGCGATGAGCCGCGACGTGCGGGTGCTCCTGATCAAGCTCGCCGACCGTCTGCACAATGCCCGTACCTGGAAGTACGTGCCGGCCTCCTCCGCCGAGCGCAAGGCCAAGGAGACGCTCGAGATCTATGCGCCGCTGGCGCACCGCCTGGGCCTGAACACCATGAAGTGGGAGCTCGAGGACCGCTCGTTCCAGGTGCTCTACCCGAAGGTCTACGAGGAGATCGTCGCGCTGGTGGCCCAGCACGCCCCGGCCCGCGACCAGTACCTCAAGACGGTGTCCTCGCAGATCCTGGACGACCTCAAGAAGGCGAAGATCAAGGCCGAGGTCACCGGCCGTCCCAAGCATTACTACTCCATCTACCAGAAGATGATCGTGCGCGGCCGCGACTTCGCGGACATCTACGACCTGGTCGGGGTGCGGGTGCTGGTCGACACGGTCCGCGACTGCTACGGCGTGCTCGGCACGCTGCATGCGCGCTGGTCCCCGGTGCAGGGCCGCTTCAAGGACTACATCGCGCTGCCGAAGTTCAACCTGTATCAGTCGCTGCACACCACGGTCATCGGCCCAACCGGGAAGCCGGTCGAGGTGCAGATCCGCACCACGGAGATGCACCGTCGGGCGGAGTACGGCGTCGCCGCCCACTGGAAGTACAAGGCGATGGCGGGAACGACCGGTGGGGAGACGGGGCCCGGCGCCAACGAGGCGGCCTGGCTGCGCCAGCTCATGGACTGGCAGAAGGAGACCACCGATTCCGGCGAGTTCCTGGACTCGCTGCGTTTCGAGATCAACACCCAGGAGGTGTACGTCTTCACGCCGAAGGGGGACGTGCTCGCCCTCCCGCAGGGGTCCACCCCGGTCGATTTCGCCTACTCCGTCCACACCGAGGTCGGGCACCGCACGATCGGCGCCCGCGTCAACGGACGCCTGGTGTCCCTGGAGTCCGCGCTGGCCACGGGGGACGTGGTGGAGGTGTTCACCTCGAAGTCCCCGGACGCCGGACCCAGCCGGGACTGGCTGGGTTTCGTGAAGTCCCCGCGGGCGCGCAACAAGATCCGGCACTGGTTCTCCAAGGAGCGGCGCGAGGAGGCGCTCGAGCGGGGCAAGGAGGACCTCGCCAAGGCCTTGCGGCGTCAGGACCTGCCGATGCGGCGTCTGCTCACGCACGACACGCTCGCCACCGTGGCCACGGACCTGAATCTCCCTTCGGTGGACGCGCTCTACACCTCGATCGGCGAGAGGCACACCGGTGCCCAGCACGTGGTGGAGAAGCTGCGGGCGGTCTTCGGCGGCTCGGACGGCGCCGAGGAGGACGTGGCGGAGATGACGCTGCCCTCCCGGGCACGCTCCCGCCCCACGCGCTCGGAGCGTCATACCTCGGAGACCGACCAGGGCGTGATCGTCGACGGGCAGACCGATCTGTGGGTCAAACTGGCCAAGTGCTGCGCCCCGGTCCCGGGCGACCCGATCGTCGGCTTCATCACCCGCGGCTCCGGCATCTCCGTGCACCACACCAGCTGCTCCAACGCGATCCAGCTGCAGGAGCAGCAGCCGGATCGGATGGTGGAGGTGGCATGGTCCGGCCGGCATTCGACCGCCTACCTCGTGCACATCAAGGTCGAAGCCCTCGACCGCCCGCGGCTGCTCACCGACCTCGCCCTGGTGATCTCCGAGCAGCAGGTCAACCTCTATTCCGCGGCTGCGCAGTCGAACACCGACCGCCTCGCCACGACCTTCTTCTCCTTCGAGCTCGCCGATCCGTCCCACCTGCAGTCCGTGCTGGCCCAGGTCCGTCGGGTCGAGGGCGTCTACGACGTGTACCGGGTCACGGCCGATGGCAAGCCCGTGGGCACCTCCGAGCCGCTCACCGTCAGCTGAGAGCCGCGCCGGCCCGGGCGGGCTCCTCCCCAGCAGTGATCAGGCTGCCGGCAGGTGCTCTCCGAGCAGCTCCTCCACTCGTTCCTTCGCCGTCCTCGCGCCGGGGTGACGCCCCATCCGCGCCACACGGCGCCGGATCTCAGGCTCGGTGACGTGCCCGCTGTCGACCAGGCCACGCAGCGCCGGTTCCGCGACGCGGTCCGGGCAGAATCGCAGCAGGTCGACCGCGGTGCGCAACGGTGCCGTCACCGGTGCCCCGCCGATCGTCTCGACCTCGTGGGGATGCAGTCGCGCAGTCCGCACCGTCGCCCCGAGGATCGAGTCCCGGTGCGCGCTCGTGAGCAGCTCCGCGGGGGCCGGGGGAGAGCCCCCGAGCAGGACCCAGGCCGCCGACGGCCCGGCGATCACGTGATACGACTGCAGCTGCCCGCCCAGCGCGCAGCCCAGGGCGAGGGCTCTGTGCACGGCAGTGCCCAGCAGATCCGGAGGCAGGAAGATCCCGGGCAGCAGCCGCGCGAGCAGCTGCTCCTGGACCATCGCCCAGGTCGAGGGATTCTCCTCCCACCGCTGGAGGCTCGCCCCGATCGGCACGGCGAGCTCGGCGGCGTGGTGCGACCAGGCCGCGCACAATCCCGTACGCGGGGGCGGCGGAGGTGGATCCAGGGCGCGGCGCCACCGAGAGCGGCCGCGACGCGGCGACCCGGTCGCGGCACTCGAAGGGCTCATGCACCGACTCTGACCTGCGCGGGCCCGGACGGCAATCGCCCCGCCCGTCACTGTGGACGGGCGGGGCGGTGGAGGACCGATGGAAGGGGGACGCGGTGCGCCTCCGGCCGAGGGTCAGCCGAGGTCGCGGGCGGACCTTTCGATCACTGCCAGCCACTGCTTGCGTGCCTCGAGGGCGGTCTCCGCCTCGGCGATCTTCGAGGGATCGCCGGTGGCACGGGCCTTCTCGAGATCCTCCTCGTACGAGGCGATCGCAGAGTGCAGCTGCGAGGAAGCGCCCTCGACCCGGGCTCGGGTGCGGGGGTCGGTGCGGCGCCACTCGTCCTGCTCGGCATCCTTCACGGAGCGCTCGACCTTGCGCAGCCGGTCGTCGACGCGGCGCATGTCCGCGCGGGGCACCTTGCCGGCCTCCTCCCAGCGGTCCTGGATCGAGCGCAGCGAGGTCTTGGCGGCGTCGAGATCCTGGCTCGGGTCGATGGTCTCGGCCTCCTCCAACAGCGCCTCCTTGACCTGGAGGTTCTCGCGCTGTTCCGCCTCGAGCTGGTGGAGGTCGGCATTGCGGGCATCGAAGAAGCGGTCCTGGGCGGCCTTGAACCGCTTCCACTGGGCGTCGTCCTTCTTGCGGCTCCCGCGCGGGGCACGGCGCCACTCGCCCATCAGGTCCTTGTAGGCCCGGACCGTCGGCCCCCAGTCGGTGGAGTCCTGCATCTCCTCGGCGCGGGCGATGAGGGTCTCCTTGATGTCGGCCGCCTCGGTGTGCTTCTCGTCGAGCTGGGAGAAGAACTGCTTGCGCATCCGATCGAAGGTGGAGCGGGCGGCCGAGAGCCGCTTCCAGAGGGCCTCCTCGGTGGGGCGGTCCAGGGAGACGTCCTCGGTCTGCATCGCCTTCCAGCTCGGCACCATCTGGCGCATGGTCTCCCCGGCGTTCTTCCAGGAGAGCTGCTCGGGATCGGTGGCGACCAGCGCCTCGATCGACTCGACGAACTCGGTGCGCCGACGCGTTGCCTCCTCGCGCGCCTCGGCTCGCTTCGCCTCGAGGGCCTGGATCTTGCCCTTGGCGTTCTCGCGCAGATCGTGCGCGCGGGCGCGCAGAGCCGGGATATCTCCGACGACCTGCGGCTCCTTCATGTTCTTGCGAAGGTTCTCGAGCAGACGGTTGAGCTCGTTCTGCGTGTGCTCCGGCGCGTTGAGCGTGGTCTGGGTGAGATCGAGGAAGGCGACCAGATCCAGGTAGCCACGGGCGTAGGGCTCGAGCGCCTGGTCGTGATCCGCCTCGGTGGTGGTTCCGATGGTGCGCACCTGCGTGCCGTCCTGGACGGAGACGGTGCCGTCCTCGGCCACGGTCCCGAACGCCTTGGCGGCCTTCAGCTCCTCCGGGTCGTACTCGGTGACCGGGGCGGCCACCGGAAGCAGGGCGGCGGTGGGCTTCTTGCCCGCGAGCGCGGCGGGGGAGGGCACGCCGGGCTTGTGCCCCGGTGCCGGATGGGGGCGGGGTCGCGGTGACGGGGTGGGAGCGGCGGGCTCGGACGATCCGTTCGAGGCCGAGGTGGTGTCCTCGCCCTGCGCCGACGTGGAGCCGTCGGTGGCGGAATCGGCGGTCTGCTGTTCCTCGGCCGATGCCTCGGGAGCCGGGTCGAGCTCGGGTGACTGGGTCGCCTCGGCGGGGGTCGCGTCGGGCTCGGATGCTGCGGTCGCGGAAGGGGTGTCGGCCTCGGAACCGTCCTGGCGCCGCGCCTCTGAGGCGTCCGCCGGGCTCTCCGGGTCGACGGACGCGGCGTCGGCGGGCACGGACTGCTCGTCGGGCACGGCCGACGCTTGCTCCACGGCCGATGCCTGCTCGTCAGGCACGGTCTGCTCTGAGGGCGAGGGCTGCTCATCGGACATCGACGACTCGTCGAGTGCGGACTGCGCAGGGGCAGGGGACTGGTCGGTGGCCTGATCAGAGGACTGATCGGCGGGATGCGACGCGGGGAGGGGAGTCTCGGACTCGCTCACGATTGAGCTCCTTCGAAGGGATCCGCTGCAGGGCGGGACACTGCCGCCACGATCGGCGGCCGGGCTGGCACGCAGGCGCGCCCCGGGAACGGGGCGGACCACGTCCCGGAACTCTACCGTGAGCAGAGCGCGAGAATCGTCCCGTCCGGGGTGACCGACGGACGCCGAGGTCAGGGATAATGGGGCCCGGCCATTTTCCGTCGCCGACCCCGAGAAGGATGTGCACCGCATGGCGAAGACCCCGAAGAAGTCTGGCTTGTCCGGATTCCCGGAGTGGCTCCCGGCTGAACGTCTCGTCGAGCAGCACGTGATCGACGTGTTCCGAGAGGTGGCCGAGCTCCACGGTTTCTCCGGTATCGAGACGCGCGCCGTGGAACCGCTGGACCAGCTGCTGCGCAAGGGGGAGATCGACAAGGAGGTCTACGTGCTGCGGCGCCTGCACGCCGAGGAGTCCGACGCCGCTGACGACTCCGGCGCGGATCCCGCGCGCACACTCGGACTGCACTTCGATCTCACCGTCCCGCTGGCGCGCTACGTCCTCGAGCACCAGAACGACCTGGCTTTCCCGCTGCGGCGTTTCCAGATCCAGAAGGTCTGGCGCGGTGAGCGACCCCAGGAAGGGCGGTTCCGGGAGTTCTACCAGGCCGATCTCGACGTGATCGGCCAGGACACCCTGCCTGGTCACATCGAGGCCGAGGTCGCCGTGGTGATGGCCGAGATCCTCTCGCGTCTGCCGCTGCCGTCGTTCACGGTCCACGCCAACACCCGCCGTCTCTCGGAGGGCTTCTTCCAGTCCCTGGGGCTCGAGGACCACGCCGCGGTGCTGCGCAGCCTCGACAAGCTGCCCAAGATCGGCGCCGCCGCCGTGCGCGAGTTGCTGCTGGCCGAGGCCGGCGCGACTCCTGAGCAGGCACGGGCCTGCCTGGAATTCGCCTCGATCCGAACCCGCGACGACTCCTTCGCCGAGCGCGTGCGGGAACTCGGGGGAAGCGGCGAGATGGTCGAGCAGGGCATCGCCGAGCTCACCGCCGTGCTGGAGCGGGTCGAGGCCGCTGTCCCGGGCGTGATCCTGGCGGACCTCTCCATCGCTCGCGGCCTGGACTACTACACCGGCACCGTGTTCGAGACCTTCGTGGCCGGCCACGAGTCCCTGGGCTCCATCTGCTCCGGGGGTCGCTACGACTCCCTCGCCACCGACAATCGGCACACCTACCCCGGTGTCGGACTGTCGATCGGTCTGTCCAGGCTGGTCTCGCGGATGCTCTCGGCGGACCTCGCGCACGCTTCGCGCACGGTCCCGACCTGCGTGCTGGTCGCCGTCCTCGACGAGCAGTCCCGTCCGCTCAGCGACGCCGTCGCCCGCGCACTGCGCGGCCGGGGGATCGCCACTGAGGTGGCGCCGACCGCGACGAAGTTCGGCAAGCAGATCCGGTACGCGGACCGTCGCGCGATCCCCTACGTCTGGTTCCCGGGGGAGGAGGGGGAAGTCGGCGAGGTCAAGGACATCCGCACCGGTGAGCAGGCGAGCGCCGACCCGGCGACGTGGGAGCCGCCGGCGGAAGACCGCAACGTGCGGATCCTCCCCGGTGGCGGCGGCGAGAGCGCTATCTGACCGCGGGGACGAGTCTCGGTGGGCATGGATGAGGTGAGTCACACCGCCCCGTCCGGGGAATGATCCCGGACGGGGCAGCGTTCCAGGGGTCATGGCTACCGTCACCCTGAACTCAGAGAACCACGACAAGACCGTCGAGGACGGCATCGTCCTGATCGACTTCTGGGCGGGCTGGTGCGTGCCGTGCCAGCGCTTCGCCCCCATCTTCGAGGAGTCCTCGGAGACCCACGAGGACGTCACCTTCGCCAAGGTCGACACCGAGGACCAGCAGGATCTGGCCATGCGCTATGGCGTGACCTCCATCCCGACCCTGGTCGCCTACCGCGAGGGCATCCCGGTCTTCTCGCAGGCCGGCGCCCTTCCGCAGTCCGCGCTGGAGGACCTCATCGGCCAGGTCCGCAACCTGGACATGGACGAGGTCCGCACGGCCTACGCCGAGGCGCAGGCGAAGGAGCAGGCCTGAACGGCAGGAGCTCCGGCAGGTCGCTGAGTCCGACCGACGCCGTGTGAGGTCGAGAGACCTCGAAGAAGGCCCCGCCCCCGATCGCTCGGGGACGGGGCCTTTCGCTGTCGCGAGGGTCCTCGACGCGGATCAGGAGTGGCGGGCACCCTTCCGCTTCGCGTCGAAGCGGCCGCCCTCGTCACGGCGGGGACGTTCGTTGCCACGACGCCACGGACGCTCGCCGTCTCGGCGTCCGCCGCCCTGGCCGCCGCCGCGGGGGCCCTGGTCCTCGCTGATGCGCAGAGAACGACCGCCGACCTTCGCCTTCGAGATGCGGGCCTTCTGCTCCTCGTCCAGGGAGCCGCGGATCTGCACCAGCGCGAAGCTCGGGAAGATCTGGATCTTGCCCACGTCCTTGCCGTTCAGGCCGCCCTCACCGGTGATGGCACCGACGATCCCCGGCGGCCGCGCCCCATGGGTGTGGCCCACGCCGATGCGGTACGAGGTGTAGCCCCGCTCGGTCTGCCCGCCCCCGCCGCGAGGACCGCGCTCGGCCTGCCCGCGGTCATCGTTCTTGAGGGTGGCGCCGGTGAACTCCTCGTCCTCGGTGGGGGTGCCGGGGCCGTCGTCGCCGACGGTCATGGCGCCCAGCACGGCGGCGAGCTCGAGCGGATCGATGTCGTTCTCGGCGACGAATTCGCTGATCAGCTCTCGGTACAGCTCGAGGCGTCCGCGCTCGATCCGCTCCGGGACCTTCGTGAGCAGCGCAGCCAGGCGGTGCTTGGACACGTCGCGGGGCGAGGGGATGACCGCTTCCTCGAGCGTCTGCTTGGTGGCGCGCTCGATGTTCTTCAGGGCGCGGCGCTCGTGCGGGCCGATGAACGTCAGCGCCTCGCCGGAGCGTCCGGCGCGGCCGGTGCGACCCACGCGGTGGACGTACGCCTCGGGCTCGCGCGGCACATCGAAGTTCACGACCAGGCCGATGCGCTCGACGTCCAGACCGCGGGCGGCCACGTCGGTCGCCACGAGCACCTGCAGCGAACCGTCCCGCAGGCGCTCGACGATCTTCTCGCGCTCCTTCTGCGGCACGTCACCACTGATGGAGGCGGCGATCAGGCCGCGCGAGAGCAGGGCGGTGCCGATCTCCTCGGCCGCGGCACGGGTGCGCACGAACACGATCGCGGCCTCCGCCTCCGAGGTGGCGAGCACCCGGGCCAGGGCGCCGGTGCGGTGCTTGAAGGGCACCACGGCATAGGTCTGGTGCACGCTCTTGACCGTGGAGGACTGTGGGCTCACGCTGACCCGCACCGGGTCCTTCATGTGGTCCTGGGCGACCTTCTGGATGGCCGAAGGCATGGTCGCGGAGAACAGTGCGACCTGCCGGCTGGTGGGGGTGTGGGAGAGGATCTCCTCGACGTCCTCCGCGAAGCCCATCCGCAGCATCTCGTCGGCCTCGTCGAGGACCGCGACGCGGATGGTGTCCAGGCGCAGATTGGTGCGCCGCATGTGGTCCATGACGCGGCCCGGGGTGCCGACGACCACCTGCGCCCCGCGGGCGAGCGCACGCTCCTGCGGGCCGTACGGGGAGCCGCCGTAGACGGCGAGGACGTCCAGACCGCCGATCGCGGTCGCGAAGGACGAGATCGCGTCGGCGACCTGCATGGCCAGCTCGCGGGTCGGCGCGAGCACCAGGGACTGCACCTCCCGCAGGTCGGGATCGATGGCCGCCAGCAGCGGCAGACCGAAGGCGGCGGTCTTGCCGGTGCCGGTCTGTGCGACACCGATCACGTCACGGCCGGCGAGCAGCGCCGGGATCGCGCGGGACTGGATCGCGGAGGGACGGGTGAATCCCAGCTCGTCGACCGCTCGGCGCAAGGGCGCCGGCAGATCGATGTCGTCGAAGCTCGGCTCGGCCTCGGCGGGCTGCGCCGCCGGCTCGGCCGGGGCGGTCGCCTCAGGGGCCGACGCAGGGGCGTCGGGGTCGCGGGTCTCCGCGCCGGATACGAGATTCTGGGCAGGGGCGGTGTCAGTCATGGCGTCCTTGGAGGGTGGGAGAGTTCAACAGCCCTCGCAAGTCGCAGGGCGTATGTGCCCTGGCAGGTCGCGATATGAGACTTCCGCGGTGTGAACAGCGCAGCTCGAGCGACAAATGGGCTCGAAGGACCTGCAAGTGCGCAGGTCGGACAAGTACAGACTCTACGTGTCCGAGGAGCCCATCGATAGAGGAGCGTGCGCGAGATCGCACACGTCGGGCGGTAGGCTGGTGGATCCACGCCCACGGGCTTCGACGTCCCCGTCCGCCCCGGCGATCCGAGGGGCTCGCGCCCGCCACCACTCACCGTGAAGGACACCTCGTGCTGCGCACTCATTCCGCCGGCGCGCTCCGCCCGGAGCACATCGGACAGACCGTCACCCTCACCGGCTGGATCGGCCGCCGCCGTGACCACGGAGGCGTGACCTTCCTCGATCTGCGCGACGCGAGCGGCGTCGCCCAGGTCGTGGTCCGCGAGGACGAGGCGATGCACCTGCGCAACGAGTACGTGCTGCGCGTCGTCGGCACGGTGGGCCGTCGCCCCGAGGGCAACGAGAACTCCCTGCTGCCGACCGGCGAGGTCGAGGTCACCGCCGACGGCGTGGAGGTGCTGAGCAGCTCCGCACCGCTGCCGTTCCAGCTCGATGAGCACTCCGAGGTCGGCGAGGAGGCGCGACTGCGCTACCGCTACCTGGACCTGCGCCGTCAGGGCCCCGCGGCCGCGCTGCGCCTGCGCTCCGAGGTCAACCGCGCCGCCCGTGACACCCTCCTCGACCAGGACTTCGTGGAGGTCGAGACGCCGACGCTGACCCGTTCCACCCCGGAGGGTGCCCGCGACTTCTTGGTGCCCGCGCGTCTGGCACCCGGCTCCTGGTACGCGCTGCCGCAGTCGCCCCAGCTGTTCAAGCAGCTGCTGATGGTCGGCGGCGTCGAGAAGTACTTCCAGCTCGCCCGCTGCTACCGCGACGAGGATTTCCGCGCCGACCGCCAGCCCGAGTTCACCCAGCTCGACGTCGAGATGAGCTTCGTGGACCAGGAGGACGTCATCGTGCTGGCCGAGGAGATCCTCGCCGCCGTGTGGGCCAAGGGCGGGCACCGGATCGCCGGACCCTTCCCGCGCATCACCTACGCCGAGTCGATGCGCCGCTACGGCTCCGACAAGCCGGACCTGCGCTTCGACCTCGAGCTGGTCGAGATGACCGAGTACTTCTCCGACACCCCGTTCCGCGTCTTCCAGGCCCCCTACGTCGGTGCGGTCGTCATGGCCGGCGGAGCCTCCCAGCCGCGCCGTCAGCTCGACGCCTGGCAGGACTGGGCAAAGCAGCGCGGCGCCAAGGGCCTCGCCTACGTGCTGGTCCAGGACGACGGCACCCTGACCGGGCCGGTCTCCAAGAACATCTCCGAGACGGAGAAGGACGGACTGCTCGAGGCGACCGGTGCCGCCCGCGGGGACTGCATCTTCTTCGCGGCCGGGGACGCGAAGTCCTCCCGCGCCCTGCTGGGAGCGGCCCGCGGCGAGATCGCCGAGCGACTCGGCCTGATCGACCACGACGCCTTCGCCTTCGTGTGGGTCGTGGACGCGCCGATGTTCGAGCCCGCCGCGGAGGCTCGCGCCGCCGGGGACGTCGCCGTGGGGGCGGGGGCGTGGACCGCGGTCCACCACGCCTTCACCTCTCCCAAGCCCGAGTTCATGGACACCTTCGACTCCGACCCGGCCTCGGCCCTCGCCTACGCCTACGACATCGTCTGCAACGGCAACGAGATCGGCGGCGGATCGATCCGTATCCACGACCAGTCCGTCCAGCAGCGGGTGTTCGAGGTCATGGGCATCGGGCAGGAGGAGGCGCAGGAGAAGTTCGGCTTCCTGCTGGACGCCTTCCAGTTCGGCGCCCCGCCGCACGGCGGCATCGCCTTCGGCTGGGACCGCATCGTCGCCCTGCTGGCCGGGGAGGAGTCCATCCGCGAGGTGATCGCCTTCCCCAAGACGGGCAACGGCTACGACCCCCTGACGGCCGCTCCGGCGCCGATCACCCCCCAGCAGCGCAAGGAGGCCGGCGTCGACGCGAAGCCGGCACGGCAGGACGGGGCCGACGCGGCGGAGAAGACCGCCGAGGACACCGCGACCGCCTGAGCCTCCCGCACCGCAGAACAGCCCCCGCGAGAGTTCGCGGGGGCTGTTCTCGTGGTCCCGGGGCCGAAGGCGGTCGGGGCGGAGCGTCAAGGGCGAACGGCCGTGGGGGACCGGGCGCCGGTCCGCTCAGCGTGCGAGCTGGCCGTGCTTGACCTGGGCGCGGGGGAGACGGAATCGACGGATCTGGATCGCGCGCATGATCCCGTAGCCGACCAGCCCCCGCGGCACCTCACCGAACTCCGCGGTGAGACGCTTGCGCAGGTGTCGGCGCAGGAAGAAGGAGTCGATGACGCACACCAGGATGCCGCCCCACAGCACCACGATCATGCCGGTGCTCATCGCGAGGTAGAGCTCCGGGCGGATCAGCGGCATGACCAGCGCGACCAGCATGAAGATCAGGGCGATCGGGAAGAAGTACTCGGCGACGTTGCGTCGGGAGTCGACGAGGTCGCGCACCAGGCGGCGGTCGGTGCCGCGGTGCTGCAGCGGCATCTTCTTCTCGTCGCCCGTCATCATCGCCTGCTGGGACTCCGCCCGCTCCCGGGCGGCGCGCGCACGATCCCGCTTCCGGGCCTCCTTGCGGTCGTCGACCACGAGGGGTCGCCGACGGGCGGCCTCGGCCTCCTTGCGCGAACGGGTGGGCCGCCCCTTGGAACCGGGCCGCTCGGGCTGGTCCGGTTCGGGGGTCTGCGGGGTCTCTGACTTGCGGAAGATCACCGGGGCATTCTAGGCAACTGCGCCTGGGATTCCCCGGTACGCGTGGCGTGACATGCTTCTCCGTGCCAGAAGGAGCTGAGGCCGGAGCGGTACGGTGACGCCATGAGCACCCCGGACGTCCCCTCGACGACACCTGCCGCGCCGGGAGACGACGCGGCCCTCGACGCCCTGCGCAACCGCCTCGACGGCCTGTTGCCCGCCGCCGTGGATGACCTGCAGGACCTCGTGCGGATCCCGTCGATCGCCTTCGAGGGCTATGACCGCGAGCCGGTCCGACGCAGCGCCGAGGCCGTCGCCGACCTGCTGCGCGGGGCGGGCATGGCGGAGGTGAGCATCGAATCGGTCGGCGAGGGCGCGCCGGCGGTCATCGGTCGCAACCCGGCGTCCCCGGGCCGGCCCACGGTGCTGCTCTATGCCCACCACGACGTGCAGCCCACCGGCGACGTCAGCGACTGGAGCACCCCTCCGTTCGAGCCCACCGGGCGGGGCCGTCGGCTCTACGGTCGCGGGGCCGCCGACGACAAGGCCGGTGTCATGGCCCATGTGACCGCGCTGCGCCTGGTCGGGGAGGAGCTCGCCGCCGACGGCATCGGCGTCACCGTCTTCGTCGAGGGCGAGGAAGAAGCCGGCTCGCCGACCTTCCGGCCCTTCATCGAGGCACATCGCGACGCGCTCGAGGCGGACCTGATCATCGTGGCCGACTCCGCCAACTGGGCGGTCGGCACTCCCGCTCTGACCACCAGCCTGCGCGGCCTGGTCGACGTCGTGGTCGAGGTGCGCGCCCTGGAGCACGCCGTCCACTCCGGGCTCTTCGGCGGCCCGGTGATGGACTCGCTCACCCAGCTGTCCCGCCTCCTGGCCACCCTGCACGACGAGAACGGTGAGGTGACGGTCGAGGGCCTGGTGCGGGCCGAGGACCCGAGCGTCGAGATGGACGAGGCCGACTTCCGGCGGGACGCGGGCGTCCCCGACGGTCTCGCTCTCTCGGGCAGCGGCTCCCTCACGGCGCGGCTGTGGACGCGCCCCGCCCTGTCCGTGATCGGGATCGATGCCCCGAGCGTGCGGGACGCCTCCAACACCCTGGTCCCCCTCGCTCGCGCGAAGGTCTCGCTGCGGATCCCGCCGGGCGAGGACCCGCAGGAGGCGATGGATGCCCTGGTCCGCCACCTCGAGCGGCACGCGCCCGACACGGCGCAGGTCACGGTGCATCGTGGGGAGACGGGCAAGCCCTACAGCGCGCGCCAGGACTCCCCGGCGATGGATCTCGCCCGCACCGCGCTCGGCGCCGCCTGGGGAGCCGCGGCCGTGGACACGGGCCTGGGCGGCTCGATCCCCTTCATCGCGGACCTGCTGGAGGTCTTCCCGTCGGCCGAGGTGCTGGTGACCGGCGTCGAGGATCCCGAGTCGCGCGCCCACGGCATCGACGAGTCGCTGCACCTGGACGAGTTCGCGCGGGTCTGCCTCGCCGAGGCGCTGTTGCTGAAGGACGCCGGCAGCCTGCGCGAGGGGCGGGCGTGAACGGACCCGGGCCGAGGGGACGGGGGAGGCAGCCCCACCGTTTCCCCGGCGACGGTCCCGCTGCTGCTGCTCGGGCTGATCGTCGGCTTCCTCGCCGGGTACTTCCTGCTGTGGTCGGGCCTGCTCGTCGTGCTCGCCGTCCTGGCCGCCTCCGTCACGGTGGTGGTGCGGGGCGGGAGCCGCGACGCCGCGACGGGCGCGATCCTCGGGGTGGTGGCCGGGTACGGGATCGTGATCCTGCTCGCGGCCTTCCGCGGGGTCCTGTGAGGGGACAGGGGCCGCGTCCCCCGTTCCCGGCCCACGGGGCGTACTCTGGGCGCACACGAGCTTCGAGGAGGACCTCATGACCACGCCCACCACCGAGCGCCCGACCGCGACGCATGGCGTCACCCTCACCTCCGGCGCCGCCGAGAAGGTGACGTCCCTGCTGCAGCAGGAGGGGCGCGATGACCTGCGTCTGCGGATCGCCGTACAGCCCGGCGGCTGCTCCGGCCTCATCTACCAGCTGTACTTCGACGAACGTCAGATGGATGAGGACCTGGTCGCCGATTTCGACGGCGTCGAGGTCATCGTCGACAAGATGAGCAGCCCGTACCTCTCCGGCGCGGTCATCGACTTCGCGGACACGATCGAGAAGCAGGGCTTCACGATCGACAACCCCAATGCCGGCAGCTCCTGCGCCTGCGGGGACTCCTTCAGCTGACTCGTGCGGTCCGGGACCGCGCAGGCCTGCCGACGGTCTCCGCACCTGTCCCGCGAGCGGTCCGGGCCCGACCCGGTGACGATCTCGTCACCTGGTCGGGCCCGTTTTCATGCCCCAGTACGCCTGGGTAGAGATCACGGACCGGTGACGGGCACGGTCAGCGCGCGTGCCGATGCGGTACGCGCTTCGCGAAAGCCGTATGATGACGACGTGCCGTCATACGGCGGGCCCTGCGCCCGTCGGCCCGCTCCCCGGAGCAGGCGCGGCACTGTGGGCATGTCCCCGCCCACATCAGTACCAACTCCGGGGACCGGGGCCGGTCGCGCAGCTCAGCGCGGAACGGCGATCGGGCACCGGAGACGACGAGCGGAAGGTCATACCCTGTGATCCCCCAGGTCCCCCAGCGTGCGCGAGGTGTCCGCCGCGCGGCGACAGCAGGCCTCGCCCTGGCCGTCCTGTTCCTGTCGGGCTGCACCGACGAGCAGCGCAGAGGCTTCCTGCCCGGCTACCCGGACGGCGAGGTCACGGACCGGACCGGCACGATCACCAACCTCTGGGTCGGTGCCTGGGGAGTGCTGCTCATCGTCGGCCTGATCATCTGGGGCCTGACGATCTGGTGCGCGATCGCCTACCGCCGCCGCAAGAACGACACCGGCTTCCCGATCCAGCTGCGCTACCACGTCCCGCTCGAGCTCATGTTCACGCTCGTGCCGGTGATCATGGTGCTCACCTTCTTCTACTTCACCCAGCAGGACACCCGCGCGGTGGAGATGCACGAGGCGGAGCCCGATTACACGGTCGACGTCGTCGCCAAGCAGTGGAGCTGGGACTTCAACTACGTCGATGACGACGTCCACGAGCCCGCCGGCGTGCAGTCCTTCGCCACCGGTGAGCCGGGCGCGGCCGAGTCCCTGCCGGTGCTGTACCTGCCGGTGGGCGAGACCGTCGAGTTCAACCTCGACTCACGTGACGTCATCCATTCTTTCTGGGTCGTGGACTTCCTGTACAAGAAGGACATGATGCCGGGCCACACCACGAGCTTCCAGGTGACCCCGACCCGTGAGGGCACCTACGCGGGCAAGTGCGCCGAGCTGTGCGGCGAGTACCACTCGGACATGCTCTTCAACGTGAAGGTCGTCTCCCAGGAGGAGTTCGACGCCCACATGCAGGAGCTGAAGGACCAGGGCTACGAGGGCCAGCTCGGTGTGGATCTGAACCGAAACGAGGAGGAGTGGAGCATGCGCGAGAAGCATGACGACGCCGGTCCTCGCTACACCGAGCCCACCGAGGGAGCGAACCAGTGAGCGCCGAGACGACGACCGCGCCGGCCACTCCGGAGACTGCGCGGTTCCAGCAGACCGGCAGCACCGGCCTCGGCAAGCAGATCTTCAACCTGCTGACGACCACCGATCACAAGCTGATCGGCCTGATGTACATGGGTATGGCGTTCGCGTTCTTCGCGTTCGGCGGCCTTCTCGCCCTGGGCATCCGCACCGAGCTGTGGGAGCCCGGCCTGCAGGTCGTGGTCTCCAAGGACCAGTACAACCAGCTGTTCACCATGCACGGCACGATCATGCTGCTGATGTTCGGCACGCCGCTGTTCAACGGCTTCGCCAACTACCTGGTGCCGCTGCAGATCGGCGCCGTGGACATGGCGTTCCCGCGCCTGAACATGTTCGCCTTCTGGATCACCCTGTTCGGCTCGCTGATCGTGGTCTCCGGCTTCCTCACCCCGCAGGGCGCGGCCTCCTTCGGCTGGTTCGCCTACGCGCCCTTGTCGGACACGACCTTCTCACCAGGGTTGGGTGGTGATCTCTGGGTATTCGGCCTGGGCTTGCAGGGCTTCGGCACGATTCTGGGCTCGGTCAACTTCATCACCACGATCCTGTGCATGCGCATGCCCGGCATGACCATGTTCCGCATGCCGATCTTCACCTGGAACGCGCTGATCACGGCCGTTCTGGTGCTGATGGCCTTCCCGCCGCTGGCCTCCGCGCTGCTGGCACTGGGTGCGGACAGACGCTTCGACGCGCAGATCTTCAACCCCGAGAACGGCGGCGCCGTCCTGTGGCAGCACCTGTTCTGGTTCTTCGGGCACCCCGAGGTGTACGTGCTGGCCCTGCCGTTCTTCGGCATCGCCACCGAGATCATCCCGGTGTTCTCGCGCAAACCGGTGTTCGGCTACAAGACGCTGGTCGGTGCGACGATCTCGATCGCCGCCCTGTCCGTCACCGTGTGGGCGCACCACATGTACACCACCGGCGCCGTGATGCTGGACTTCTTCGCCTTCATGACGATGCTGATCGCGGTGCCGACCGGCGTGAAGTTCTTCAACTGGATCGGCACCATGTGGAGAGGGTCGTTGACCTTCGACACCCCGATGCTGTTCACGCTCGGCTTTCTGACCACCTTCATCTTCGGTGGCCTGACCGGCGTGATCCTCTCCTCGCCGATTCTCGACTTCACCATCTCGGACACCTACTTCGTCGTCGCGCACTTCCATTACGTGATGGCCGGGACCGTGGTCTTCGAGATGTTCGCCGGCTTCTACTTCTGGTGGCCGAAGATGTTCGGGTACAAGCTCAACGAGGGGATCGGCAAGCTGCACTTCTGGCTGCTGACCATCGGCTTCCACATGACGTTCCTGGTCCAGCACTGGCTCGGCGTGATGGGTGCTCCCCGCCGTTACGTGAACTACCTGGCCGAGGACGACTTCGGCTGGCTGAACCAGGTCTCGACGATCGGTGCCGTGATCATGGGCGCCTCCACGCTGCCCTTCCTCCTGAACGTGGTGCTCACGCACCTGAAGGGGAAGAAGGTCGAGGTCGATGACCCGTGGGGCTACGGAGCCTCGCTCGAATGGGCGACCTCCTGCCCGCCGCCCCGGCACAACTTCCATTCCCTGCCCCGCGTCCGGTCCGAGCGTCCCGCCTTCGATCTCCATTACCCCGAGGTCGCGCTCCAGGACCACATGCTCGAGCAGGAGCCCGCCGTGAATCCGAGGACCAACTGACATGAGAGCAACTGCGCAGATCTTCTGGATCCTGGGAGTCTTCTTCCTGATCGTCGCCGTGGCGTACGGAGTCGTCACCGGCAACTTCGAGCCCCTCGGCGTCGAGAGCGCCGGGTTCCCGGCCCTGATCGCCGTGACGGGCCTCGCCTTCATGATCGCCATGGGCCTGACTCTCGCGGCGAAGAAGAACGACGTCGGCCCGTCCGACGATCTGGACGCCGAGGTCTCCGAGCATGCCGGCGTCCAGGGCAGCTTCTCCCCGTACAGCTGGGCCCCGCTCTGGGCCGGTATCGGTGCGGCCCTGTGCTTCCTCGGTGTCGCCGCCGGCTGGTGGATCTTCGCCTTCGGCGTCATCTTCTCGATCTATGGCGTGCTGAGCTGGGTCCTGGAGTTCTCGGTCGGTCAGCACCAGCACTGAGGCCCTACCTCCCACTTCCGGCGCCCTTGTGGACGCCGCTCGACGGCCCCGCATTCGATGCGGGGCCGTCGTTCTGTGTGCCTGCCCCTGCGAGCGGGGACTTCCTCTGCGGCGACAGTCGTCACACGCTGGACGACCGGGTCCTGTCGCGGGCATGGTCCACGAGGTGCGCATGGGCGTCCTGCCCGTCGTGATCGGCCCGGGCACGCGCTTCTTCGGGGCGGTCCACCCGCAGCACCGGACGGCCGGTGACGAGGGACTGCGTCCTCACCTGTGATGCGCCAACATAAAACATGAAACATGCGTACACCCCTGAACAGCCGAGTGACGCTGTGATGCTGTGCTCTCCTCGGGCCCGGCGGCTCGCGCACGGCGGATGGCGAGCGACGGGCGGGGAGCGAGGGAAGGGGGCCGAGCTCCGCGGTGCCACGAGGTCCTCCGGGGACCGTGCGCGGGACACGGTGCTAGCGTGGGCAGGGGAGCCGCCGCGGAGCGTGCCGAGGCTCCTCGCCACGGCGGCATCAGTTCTCAGGGGGTCGGCATGATCATCGGTGACATGGACCCGTCGGCACGGGCCGAGCGCGAGGTCCGCGGCCTGTTCGCGGACGAGGCGGCGCTGGACCGCGCCGTGGGCTGGGCGCGGACCGTCCTGTCCGAGGCGGGGATCGATGCGAGCTCCCAGCAGCTGCGGGCGATGCGCGAACTGCGACGGGTCGAGCGGCGCCTGAGCCTCGTCGGTGCCCGCTATCTCGTCTCGGCGGCCGCGGGCCGCCCCCCGCAGCGGCCGGGCCGCCGCAGTCCTCTCCTGCGCTGAGTTCTCCCGGGAGGGGGTGCCTGAGCCGTCCCCGCATCCATGAGAGCGGGCCCCGGGAATCTTCCCGGGGCCCGCTCTCATGGTGCACGCTGAGGTGTCTCGAGGTCAGCCCGAGTGGTGCGCCTTCTCGGCCGGGATGCGGTAGTCCCCACCGGTGGCCGCGTCGATCGTGTGCTTCTCGTGACCGGCATGCTCGAGGGCCTCGCGCAGTTCGGCCGGCGTGACCGGCTCGATCCGATCCTTGAAGAAGAAGCTGGTCGCCTTCGCGCGCAGCGAGGAGACGCCCTTGCCGGCCTTGAGCGGACGGTAGTCGTCGTGCTGCACCAGGACCCAGCGATCGAACTCGTCGAGCGGCTCGTGGATCTCGAGCATCTGCCCGGAATCCGTGCGCACCACCCGCGAGCTCTCCTCGCCGTGCAGCGCCTTCTGCCGCGCCTGACGCTGGAGCGAGAGACACAGTCGTTTGGTGATGAAGAACGCCAGCACGGGTATCACGAAGATGCCCACCCGGAAGAACCAGGTGATGTCGTTGATCGACAGATGCAGCGCGATCGCGATGAGGTCGTTCGTCGCGGCCAGGGCGAGGATCAGATAGATCATGATCCAGGCCACGCCGAGGCCGGTGCGGACCGGTGCGTTGTACGGCAGATCGTTGAGGTGGTGCTCGCGATCATCGCCCGTCACCCACGCCTCGAGGAAGGGGTAGAGGGCGAGCACCGCCAGCAGACCGCCGTAGAGCGCGATCGGGATCAGCATGTTCAGCGAGATCACGTACCCGAAGATCGTGAACTCCCAGCCCGGGATCAGGCGCAGACCGCCATCCGTCCAGAGCATGTACCAGTCCGGCTGCGACCCCGCGGACACGGGCGAGGGGTCGTAGGGGCCGTAGACCCAGACGGCGTTGATCGCGGTGGTGGCCGAGATCAGGGTGATGACGCCGAAGACGAGGAAGAAGAATCCGCCGGCCTTGGCCGCGTAGACCGGGAAGACGGGGAAACCGACCACGTTGCGCTCGGTGCGACCCGGGCCGGGGTACTGCGTGTGCTTGTGCAGCACCAGCAGCACCAGGTGGATCGCGATCAGACCGAGGATCATCGCCGGCACCAGCAGGATGTGGATCGTGAACAGGCGCGGGATGATGTCGGTGCCGGGGAATTCGCCGCCGAACAGCAGCATGGACAGATAGGTGCCCACGATGGGGATCGCGCGCATCAGGCCGTCGATGATTCGAACGCCGTTACCGGAGAGCACGTCATCCGGGAGGGAGTAGCCGGAGAAGCCGGCCACCATGCCCAGGACCATCAGCGAGAAGCCGACGAGCCAGTTGAGCTCCCGCGGCTTGCGGAAGGCGCCGGTGAAGAAGACCCGGAACATGTGCACGAAGATCGCGACCATGAAGACGAGGCAGGCCCAGTGGTGCATCTGGCGGAACAGGAGGCCGCCGCGGAGCTCGAAGGAGATCTGGAGCGTGGACTCGTAGGCGCGCGACATGGTCTCGCCCTGCAGCGGCACGTAGGGGCCGTCGTAGACGACCTCCTCCATGGAGGGGTCGAAGAACATCGTCAGGAACGTGCCCGAGATCAGCAGGATGACGAAGCTGTACAGCGCCACCTCGCCGAACATGAACGACCAGTGGTCGGGGAAGATCTTGCGGGCGATGAACTTGACGAAGCCGCCGCCGGAGACGCGCTGGTCGAGCCAGTCGCCGCCCACCGCGCCGAGCTTGTACATGCGCGAGCTGCTCGCGTCGTCGGAAGCCGGCTTCCGGGTTTCGGGAGTCGTGGTCGTCATGGGATCACTTGTCCTTGTGGATGTTCCAGAAGCTGGGACCGATCGGCTCGGGGAAGTCGCCGGGGGCCACCAGGTAGCCCTCGTCATCGACCTCGATCGGGAGCTGCGGCAGCGGACGGTGCGCCGGGCCGAAGAGCACCTTCGCGCCATCGGTGGCGTCGAAGGTCGACTGGTGGCAGGGGCACAGCATGTGGTGGGTCTGCTGCTCGTAGAGCGCCGCCGGGCAGCCGACGTGCGTGCAGATCTTCGAGAAGGCGAGCACGCCCTCCACGCCGTTGGCCAAGCTCTCGGGGTTCTTGCCGAACTTGGGGTCGAAGCGCACGATCATCGTGGCGGCCTTCGCTCGCTCCTCGAGGTGGTGCGGCGTGTCCTCGGTGAGGCCCTCGGGCATCACGTGGAAGATCGAATTCATCGCGACGTCGGACAGCTTGATGGGGGTGCCGTCGTGGTCCCGGGCCAGACGCTGGCCGGGGTGCTGGCCCCAGAAGGTGTGGAAGGGCTTGTTGCCCGGCAGCGGCCCGAGGGTCGACAGCGGTGCGAGCACGGCGATCGGCAGCGCGGCCAGCGAGGCGACCATGGCCGTCACGATCAGGGGCCGCCGCCCAATACCGGACTCCTCGAGGCCGTCGGTGATGATGCCGGCGGCGATCTCGCGGGTCTCGTCGGAGCCGCGGATGTCGTGGCGCTCCTCGACCATCTCCTCATCGGGCATGAGGGTCTTGGCCCAGTGGACCGCGGCGGCACCGATGAAGAACACCGCGATCGCCAGGCCCAGGCCGGTGACGAGGTTCGACCACCACAGGGCCTGCGACGTGCCCTCCTCCGCGAAGAGGTTCGTGCCTGTAGGGGTCACGACGAAGTACGCCGCGATGAAGATCGCCGTGCCCAGGACGGACAGCAGGAACATGCCGGCGACGAGGCGCTCGGCGCGCTTCTCCGCGGCGGGGGAGACGTCGGCCTGACGATGGACATGCGGGGGGAGCCCCGGGTTGGGGAATCCGCCGCCCTCCTTGGGCGCGACAGCGCTGACCCCGGAGTCCTGGCTCGTGGCGTGGGAAGAGTTGTTCATGCTCGCGTTCACTTGGCCTTCGCCCCCAGCCACACGGCACAGCCGAGGAGGAGGGTCAGGATGATCGTCCAGGCGTACAGGCCCTCGGTCACGGGGCCGAGGGAGCCCAGGGAGATGCCGCCTGGCGAGCCGTTCTCCTCCAGGGCCTCGAGGTAGGTGATGACGTCACGCTTGTCCTCGGAGGACAGGTTCGTCTCGTTGAAGACCGGCATGTTCTGCGGGCCCGTGTCCATGGCCTCGTAGACGTGCTTGGGCTCCACGCCCACGACCGGCGGGGCGAACTTGCCACGCGTGAGGGCGCCGCCCTGGCCGGCGGCGTTGTGGCACATGGCGCAGTTGACGCGGAAGATCTCGCCGCCCTTGGTG
Organism: Brachybacterium sacelli; assembly: GCF_017876545.1. Lineage (NCBI taxonomy): Bacteria > Bacillati > Actinomycetota > Actinomycetes > Micrococcales > Dermabacteraceae > Brachybacterium > Brachybacterium sacelli. The sequence goes on from NZ_JAGIOD010000001.1 coordinate 2,853,707, forward strand.
GCGTCACCCTTCGAGGTGTCGAGGGCCTCCTCGTCGGGGACGGCCGGGCCGGGGCCGAGCGAGGCGACGTACGCGGCGAGCTGCCGGGTCTGCTCCTCGTTCATCTGCGGCGGCTTCTCCCAGGCCTGCGGGCCCGAGGACTGCATGGGCATGCGGCCGGTGCCGACCTGGAAATCGACCGCGGCGGCGCCCACGCCGACCAGGGAGGGGCCGAGGGTGGAACCGTCGGCGTTCTCCAGACCCGCCCCGTTGGTGCCGTGACAGGTCGCGCAGTTGGCGAGGAACAGCGACTCGCCGGCCTCGACGTCGTCCTGCGTGTAGCCCTCTGCCTGAGCTGTCTGCGGCTGGAAGGCGACGTACAGCCCGCCGGTCGCCACCAGAGCGAGCAGCAGAATCACGAGAAGCGCCATCGGGTGATGACGACGTGCGGCGAGTGCCTTCACGGTTCGGACCTCGATTCGTGGAGGGGGCGAGCGGGGGAGGGATGGACGGTGGTGAGCGCACCGGGCCGGACGGCGGGTGCGGGCGCGGGGATCAGAAGATGCTCCAGGTGAACTCGACCGGGATGAAGTGACCGGAGTTGAACAGGGTCGAGAGCGGATCGAGCATGTACACGATGAAGAACAGGACGATCCACACGATGTCGACGAAGTGCCAGTAGTACGAGATGCAGATCGCGGAGACCTGCTCGTGCTGGGTGAACTCCTCGGCGACGAAGGCCCGCATGAGCACGAGGAGGAAGGCGACGAGGCCGCCGACCACGTGGATGCCGTGGAAGCCGGTGGCGAGGTAGAAGATCGAGCCGAACGGCGTCGACGACAGCGTCACTCCGTTGTGGACCAGCTCGGTGTACTCGTAGGCCTGGCCGGACACGAAGATCGCGCCCATGATGAAGGTGAGGGTGTACCACTCGATCATCCCCCACCCGGCGACGTTGAAGATCGAGCCGCTGCGGCGCTTGCGCGGGGCGAAGGGCTTGCCGCCGGGGAACTTGCCCTCGGCCAGGAACACGCCGATCTGGCAGGTCACGGAGCTCAGCACCAGGATGGTCGTGTTCACCAGGGCGAAGCCGTGGGTGAAGTGCGACTCACCCTCGAAGAAGGTGTCCGGCGCCATCGACCGCAGCGTGAAGAACATGGCGAACAGGCCGCCGAAGAACATCAGCTCGCTGGAGAGCCAGACGATCGTGCCGATCTGCGTCGGGTTCGGGCGGCCGACCGCTGGTGCAGCGGCGGGGGAGCGCTCAGGCAAGGTCGCAGTAGTCACGTCACCATTATGTCGTGTCGTCAGGGTCGGCGCGCCGGATCACGACGGCAGGCGCACCGCAGGGCTCGGCCCCGGGAGGACGGGGCCAGCATATCCCTCCTGACGCCGTGTCACGAACCGGGACACGCCTCCGATAGCCGCAGGTGACCAGCGTGTGCGCGGACGTGATGCATCTGTGATCCGATCCGTGATCGGTGCGGCCCACGCGCGCGGGAGGTGCGATCATCGAGGCATGAGCGAGAACACTCCGACCTGGCCCACGATCACGGCGCGTCTCGTGCGGGGCGAGGAGCTCGAGCCCCAGGAGGCCTCGTGGGCGATGGACGAGGTCATGTCCGGCAGCTCGACCGCGGTGCAGCTCGCAGGATTCCTGGTCTCGCTGCAGGCCAAGGGGACCACCAGCGAAGAGCTCGCCGCGCTGGCGGACGCGATGGTGGCTCACGCCCGCCCGGTGCAGGCTCCGCGTCGCGCGGTCGACATCGTCGGCACCGGCGGCGACCTCGCCCAGACGGTGAACATCTCGACGATGGCCTCGATGATCATCGCGTCGACGGGGCGCACGGTCGTCAAGCACGGCAACCGTGCCTCGACCTCCCGCTCGGGCTCCGCGGACGTGCTCGAGGCCCTCGGCGTCCGTCTCGACCTGCCCGTGCCCGCGGTCGAGGAGCTGGTCGGGAAGATCGGGATGACCTTCCTGTTCGCGCAGGTCTTCCACCCGTCGATGCGCTTCGCCGCCGAGGCGCGCAAAGGGCTGGGCATCCCCACCGTGATGAACATCCTGGGGCCGATCACCAATCCGGCCCGGCCGCGGGCGAGCGCCGTGGGCGTGGCGGATCCGCTCATCGCTCCCACCGTGGCGGGAGTCTTCGCCGCCCGGGGCACGAGCGCCCTGGTCTTCCGGGGCCAGGACGGGCTCGACGAGCTCACCGTGACCGCCCCGTCGGACGTGTGGGAGGTGCGAGGCGGTCAGGTGCGCGAGCACGTGCTCGACCCCGAGCGCCTGCTGGGGATCCCGCGCAGCGACGCCGAGGTGCTCCGCGGCGGCACCGCCGAGGAGAACGCCGAGGTGGCGCGCGAGCTGTTCCGAGGCGTCCGGGACGGGCGCATGGGTCCGATCCGGGACGCGGTGCTGCTGAACGCCGCGGCGGGCGTCCTCGCCTTCGACGGCATCGGGCAGGAGGCCTCCGACGGGTTCCACGACCGCTTCGCCGCTGCCTTCGCCGAGGCCCGTGAGGCACTGGACTCCGGCCGGCCGATCGATCTGGTGAGGCGCTGGGCCGCGGCCTCGCAGGAGGCCTCCGCGGCCGAGTCCTGAGCGCGCCGGATCGGTTGCGTCGGTCTCAGCCGTCGATGCCCAGGTCGAAGGCCGCGTCGAGATCCTGCTTGGAATAGGTCTTGAAGGCGATGTTGGTCGAGGTGTCGAGCACGCCGGCGACCTTGCTGAGCTGATCGGCGATGACCCCGGCCAGATCCTCGTGGGCGCGCACCCGCACCACGGCGATGAGGTCGACGTCCCCGGTGACGGAATAGACCTGCTCGATGCCCTCCAGATCGACGATTGCCTCGGCGACCTCGGGGATGCGGGCGGACTCGACGACGATCGAGACGATGGCGGTGATCATGACTTCTCCTAGGGCGGGGCGGCGATCGCGGCGGGACAGGTGTCCCGAGCCTATGCCCCGGACGCCGGGACGGTCCGGGCGAAGCGCTCCGCGAGATGCTCGGCGTCGAAACGGGCCAGTGCGGGCTGGGACCACTCGCCCTCGACCAGGACCGTGCGCATCCCCTCGGACTCGAGCCAGGTGAGAAGGATCTCGGTCTCCTGGTGGTATCCCTGGCACATCACCGCCGCGTGCTCCGCCTCCCCGGCACCGGTCGCCGCCAGCGAGCGGGCGACCGCCACCGGATCGGCCCGGGCAGGGACCAGGGCGGTGCCCGAGAAGCGTCCGTGCCGGGTCGCCAGGAGCTCCCATCCGCGCCCGCCGATCACCGGATCGGTGCTGGGCCGCGCGGCGACCAGCAGCGGGACCTCCGCGATCGCCCGCAGCCGGGCGGCGCGGCGAGCGGCCTCGAGGAAGGTCAGGGTCAGCCGGCGCAGCTTCTCCGCGTCCTCGTAGCGTCCGGCCGCGGTATGGGCCCGCAGCCGCCCGGCGACGTGGTCGAGCACCTCGCGGGGGTCGGTGAGCATGGCCCGGCGGATCCGGTCGCGAGGGCGCCCGCGGGGCAAGGCCCCTCCTGCGCCCTGCTCGAAGGACGCCCCGCGTCCCAGCACGGCGTCGGTGAGCAGCCCGCGCATCGGCTCGACGTCGTGCCGGGAGGCGAGCGGGCCGATCTGGGCGGAGCCGTCGGTCTCGGCGCGTGCGAGCCGTGCGGCTCGCAGGCCCTCGGTGCCGCTGCCCAGTCGCAGCCACATCGCCTTCTGGGGCGTCAGTCCGTGCCGGTTCGCGGGCGGCTTCTCGGAGCCGATGATCCGCAGCTCGCGGATCGCGGCCTCGGTGGGGGTGGTGCATTCGATGACCCGGATCGACTCCGCGCGCGGCAGCATGTCCAGCACCTTGCGCCGGGTCTCGGCCGCCGTGAAATAGGTGCGCACCCGTGACCGGAGGTTCCGGGAGGTGCCCACGTAGAGCACCTGCTCGCGCGCATCGAGGAACCGGTAGACGCCGGGCACGGACGGGACGTCCTCGGCGAGGTGCTTCTTGCGCAGTTGCACCGGCGTGGCCCGGCGGTGGGCCGAGGAGAGGTCCTCGAGGGTCGCGGCACCCGTCGGCCCCAGCCGCTCGATGATCGCGTGGAGCACGTCGACCGTGGCGCGGGCGTCGGAGAGTGCCCGGTGGTCCGGTGTGATGCCGGCTCCGACGTGCGAGGCCAGGGTCGACAGCTTGTGGTCGCGCACCTCGTCCCGGCGGAAGACCCTGCGGGCGAGCGCCAGGGTGTCGAGCACCAGCGGCCGCGGCCAGCCGATCTCGCAGCGGGCGGCCTGGGCGCTGAGGAAGGAGATGTCGAACCGGGCGTTGTGCGCGACCAGTGCGGCGTCCCCCACGAACTCGAGGAACATCGGCAGCACGGTCGCCACACGCGGGGCGCCGGCGACCGAGGCGTCCGTGATACCGGTCAGCGAGGCGATGTAGGCGGGGATCGGACGCTCGGGATCGACGAAGGTGCGGAACTCACCGAGCACCTCGCCACCGCGGATCTTGACCGCGCCGATCTCCGTGATGGCGTCGCTCGCGGGGTCCGTGCCGGTGGTCTCCAGATCGACGACCACCAGCGTGGCCTCCACCAGCGGGGTCCCGAGATCCTCGAAGCTCAGCTGACGGCGTGCGGACATGACGGCAGACTACGACGGGGCCCCGACACCCGGGTGCGCGCCGCGAGGTGCGGACGCTCACCCGAGTCCGCGGCGCGGGGACCACGGCTGCGCGGGGCCAGGGCGGCTCGGGGCCGAGCGGAGCGGATGCGACCCCGGCCCCAGGTCCTCGGATCAGGAAGCGGGCCGGGAGCCGGAGTAGATCTTCTCGATGACCGGAGCCATGTCCTTGACCACCACGTTGCGCTTGAGCTTCAGCGACGGCGTGAGGTATCCGTTCTCCTCGGTGAAGTCCGAGTCGATGACCTCGAACGCGCGGATGGACTCCGCCCGCGAGACGGACTGGTTGGCCGAGTCGATGACCGTCTGCAGCTCGGCACGGACCTGCTCGTCCGCGGCGGCCTCGGAGAGGGTCATCTCCGGCAGCGACTTGTTCTTCAGCCAGGTGGGGAGCATCTCGGCATCGAGGGTGAGGATCGCGGCGACGAAGGGCTTCTGGTCGCCGATCACGACGCACTGGCTGACCAGCGGATGGGCTCGCAACTGGTCCTCGAGCTGGGCGGGGGAGATGTTCTTGCCGCCCGCGGTCACGATGACCTCCTTGCGGCGCCCCGTGATGGTCAGCGCACCGTCCTCGTCCAGCGAGCCCAGGTCCCCGGTGCGGAACCAGCCGTCCTGGAGCGCCTCGGCCGTGGCCTCGGGATTGTTGCGATAGCCCGCGAAGACCATCACACCCTTGACCAGGATCTCGCCGTTCTCGTCGATCGCGACCGTGGAGCCCGGCAGCGGCGGGCCGACGGTGCCCGGCTTGACCGCCCAGGGCAGGTTCACGCAGATCGGGGCGGTGGTCTCGGTGAGGCCGTAGCCCTCCAGCACCGTGACCCCGATGCCGCGGAAGAAGTGCGCCAGACGCGCGCCCAGCGGTGCACCACCGGAGACGGCCCAGCCGACGTCTCCGCCCATGGCGGCGCGCAGCTTCCCGTAGACGAGCTTGTCGAAGACCGCGTGCTTGACCTTCAGGGCGATCGGCACGGCGCCGGCGCTCTGGGCCGACGAGTACGCGATCGCGCTCTCGGCGGCCGCGGCGAAGATCTTCCCGCGGCCCCCGGCGATGGCCTTCGCCTCGGCGCCGTTGTAGACCTTCTCGAACACGCGTGGCACGGCGAGCAGGAAGGTGGGCTTGAAGGCCTCGAGATCGGGCAGCAGGTTCTTGGTGTCCGCGGTGAACGCCGTGGTGACCGGCCAGGAGGCGGCCAGCACGGTGAGCAGACGGGCGAAGACGTGCGCCATCGGCAGGAACATCAGCATCCGCGAGCCGGGGGGAAGCACCTGCTGACCGAGCAGGTTCACCGCGCTGCGGGAGGTGTCCACGAAGTTGGCGTGCGTGAGCTCGGCCCCCTTGGGACGGCCCGTGGTGCCGGAGGTGTAGATGATGGTGGCGACATCGTCGAGGCGGCGCGAGGTGCGGCGGGCCTCCAGGTCCTCGTCGCTGACGTCTGCGCCGCGTGCCTTGAGGTCCTCGATGATGCCGTCGTCGAGCACCCCGATGTGCTCGAGCGCGGGCAGCTCGCCGCGTACGGACTCGACGTCCTCCTGATGGCGGGCGGCCTCGACGAGGGCGAAGCGGGCGCTGGTGTCGGAGGCGATCCACTGGATCTGGCTGGGGGAGGAGGTCTCGTAGATCGGCACGCTCACGCCGCCGGCCCACCACACGGCCCAGTCGGCCAGCGTCCACTCGTACCGGGTGCGGGAGAGGATCGCGACGACGTCCCCGCTCGCGAGCCCGGAGGCGAGCAGGCCCTTGGCGACCTGCTTGACCTCGTCGACGAAATCGGCCGTGCTCATCGGCCGGTAGGTGCCGTCCTCCTGGGCGTGCTCGAAGATCGGCACCGCGGGATTCGACCGAAGGCGCCCCAGGAGCAGATCGGTCGTGTTCTCGTCCGGTCGGCTCTCGTGCTGCGGGGCGGTCGTGAACTGCTTCATCGAATCTCCTTCGATCCGGGCCGGTGCGCTCCCTCGTCATCCCGGACGCCTGCCCGGAAGCGCTGGTGGGGTCGGACCGATCCTACGTCAGCGCCGCATACGATATGTCACGACGGCCCGGGCGACCGGCGATAGAGGACCAAGCGATCCTGCGTGATCGAGAAGGAGCACCATGCTCTCCATCGGAGTGGACATCGGCGGCACGAAGATCGCGGCGGGCGTGGTCGACGAGGACGGGGAGGTCATCGCTGCGACGACGCGGAGCACGCCCGCCACGGATCCGGAACTGCTCGAGGCCGGTGTCGCCGATGCGGTGGCGGAGCTGCGCACCGACCACGAGGTCGTCGGGGTCGGTGTCGGTGCGGCGGGCTTCGTCAGCTCCGATCGCCGCACCGTGAAGTTCGCCGCGAACCTGGCCTGGCGCGAGCACCCTTTGGCCGACGAGCTGGAGCGGCTGACCGGCCTGCCGGTCGTGATCGAGAACGATGCCAACGCGGCCGGGTGGGCCGAGTACCGATTCGGGGCGGCGACGGCGGCGCGGCACATGCTGATGGTCACGGTCGGTACCGGGCTGGGCGGTGCGATCGTCCTGGACGGACGTCTGATCCGCGGCAGCGGCGGCTTCGCGGGCGAGGTGGCGCACATGACCGCGGTGCCCGACGGGCAGTGGTGCGGCTGCGGCCGCAAGGGATGTCTGGAGCAGTACACCGCGGGCACCGCCCTGGTGCGCACGGCCAAGCGCCGCGCCTCCGCGGGCGACCCGCTGATGGGGCCGCTGGTGCAGGCGGCCGGCGGAGCGCGCAAGGAGATCGACGGCCCGCTGATCACCCGTCTGGCGCAGCAGGGCGACCCCGGCGCCGTGGAGCTGATCGCAGAGCTCGGGTCGTGGTTGGGGATCGGCGTCGCCTCGATCTCCTCGCTGCTGGACCCCGACATGATCGTCGTCGGCGGCGGGGTCGCCGCGGCCGGGGACCTGCTGCTGGATCCGGCCCGCGACTCCTACGCCGCGCACCTGACCGCGCGCACGCACCGTGAGCTCGCCCCCTTCGTGCTCGCCGGCATGGGGAATCGGGCCGGAATCGTGGGCGCCGCGGACCTCGCCCGCTGAGGTCCAGGTCCCGGCGGTCGGGGTCGCCCGAGGAGCATGGCCGGGGGCACGGGGAGCGCCGGGGCGATGGAGCGTTCAGACCTCCGCGCCGTCGTCGTCCCCGTCGCGGGAGCCGGGGACCCGCAGGAGCAGCGAGACCACGCCGCCCACGGCCGCGAGAGCGCCCACCCACCCAAGGGCGCCGGGCAGCGCCGGCGACACCGAGGAGGCGACCAGCAGCACGAACCCGCCGATCAGCGCGGTCCAGGACCACAGGGTGCCGGAGGACGGCTGCGGGAGATCGGGGTCCGGCGGCTCGAAGTCGCCGTAGAGCACCTCGTCGTCATCGAGCTCGCGCGGACCCGCCGCGCCGCGCAGACCGCCGATGCCGTCGCTCCCTCCGGCGGCGGGATGCGCGGCGCGCGAACGGGCGCGCGACTCCTCGCTCGGCGGCTCCGGCGGGGACTCGGCACTGGGGGACCAGAAGTCGTCGTCCGAGGAAGGGCCCCGCGGGCTCTCGGGGCCCTCGGGTGCCGCCGGCTCCCGCGGCGCCTCGCCGGGGCGCAGCACCATTCCCTCGTCCTCCAGCATGCGCGCGAACTCGGCGTCGACGTCGCGGGGATCGGGCGTGCTGCCGCGGTCCGAGGTCATCGGGCACCTCCCGCCGGGCCGGGGACGTGCCGGTCCAGGAACCGCGCGGAGGCCTCGAACAGCTGCGGGGCGTCGTGATCCAGTGGGACCAGGTGATAGCTGCGCGGCAGGGACAGGCGCTGGACCGGTCCGCTCACCCCGGCGGCGACGAGGTCGCTGTCCCGGGGCGGGACGGTGTGGTCGGTGCGCGAGGTCGCCAGCAGCAGCGGCACCGTCACGTCTGCGAGGTGGTCCCGCGTGCGGGAGAACAGGCGCCGCAGCTGGGCGACGCCACGCAGCGGCGTGCGCTCGTACGCCTCCTCGACCGCTCCCTCGCGAGCGACGTCGGACCCGATCCCGGGCACGGTGCGCAGCAGCGGCGCGAGCAGCCCTGCGGCACCCGCCGCCCCCGGGAGGGTCACCCCCGGGTTCGCCGCCACTAGCGCTGCGACACGCCCTCGCAACTCCGGGTCCTCGCCCAGGGCGAGGGCGAGCGAGCCACCCATCGACAGGCCGCCCACGGCGATCGGCCCGTGCCGTGCGGAGAGCTCCAGCGCCGCTTCGCGCACCTGGTGGTACCAGTCCTGCCATCGGTGGGCGGCGAGGTCCTGCCAGGTGGTGGCGTGACCGGGCAGCAACGGCAGCTCGACGGCCCACCCGCGGGCCGCGTGGTCCTCCGCCCATGGGCGGATCGATTGCGGGGTTCCGGTGAATCCGTGGCACAGGAGCAGACCGCCGCGCGGGTTAGAGTGACCCCGCGCGCGCCAGGGGCGGGACAGTTCGCTGAACGCCATGGGTACATCGTCGCACCCGCGCCGGCATGCTTCATCCCCGTCCGAGACCCCGGCTCCCCGGAGCCTGCAGCTGAGGAGTGCGTAGTGCTGTACGAGCTCGCCAAACCTGTCGTCATGGGCGTGGCGAGAGTGCTCTGGAACCCCACGATCGCCGGCACCGAGAACATCCCCGACCGCGGCGCGGTCATCCTGGCCTCCAATCACCTGGCCTACTCCGACGCCGTGTTCCTGCCCGGACAGGTGCGTCGGACCGTGCACTTCCTGGGCAAGTCGGATATCTTCGCCGGCCGGTCCCCGCTGAACAAGGTGGTCGCCGGGGTGATGCGCGGTCTGCACGTGATGCCGGTGGACCGCTCGGGCGGGCATGCCGCGAGCACCGCGATCGAGGCGGGACTGACGGTGCTGCGGGCCCAGAAGGTGCTCGGGATCTACCCCGAGGGCACCCGCAGCCCCGACGGTCGGCTCTACCGCGGCAAGACCGGCGTGGCGCGATTCGCCCTGGCCACCGGCGCCCCGATCATCCCTGTGGCGATGCTCGGCGCCTTCGAGGCCCAGCGTGGACGGCGCTTCTTCCCGCGGCGCACTCCCCGGGTCCGTGCCGTGCTGGGGGAGCCGCTGGACGCCGCCGCGATCGCCCGCTCGCTCGAGGGGGCGGAGGAGGCGCAGGTCCTGCGTGCCGTGACGGACGTGGTCATGGACCGCATCCACGAGCTGTCGGGGCAGGAGCGCAGCGAGGAGTACGCGACCGACGTCAAGCGACGCCTGCGGGCGGCAGCCCAGGAGGGTGCGGAGGGACCGGGGCCCGACGCGACGAGGTGACCGGTCGCGACCGGGCCGCACCCACCGGCCCGCCTCGCCACGGTCTCGCGAAGCGTGTCCGCAAGCCCTCGCGACTGTGGTCCTGCCCACTGGGATCCCGCCGCCGCGCCGAGGTGGACTGCGTACCCTGTGAGGGTGACTCAGTTCAGCCCCGATGCCCCCGCCCGCGCCCACGACTTCACGCTGTCCTCGGCCGACGACGGCCTGGCGGCACTCGGGTCCTGGCGCGAGTATCCGCGGGTGCAGCAGCCGGTGTGGCCCGACGAGGCCGAGCGGGCCCGGGTCTCCGACGACCTGCGCGCTGCGCCGCCACTGGTGTTCGCCGGCGAGGTCGACGTGCTGCGCGAGCGCGTCGCGGCCGCGGCCCGCGGTGAGGCGTTCCTGCTCGCCGGGGGAGACTGCGCGGAGACCTTCGCCGACTCCACCGCGGATCGCATCCGCAACAAGATCCGCACCATCCTGCAGATGTCCGCCGTGCTCACCTATGGCGCCTCGGTGCCGGTGGTGAAGATGGGCCGGATGGCCGGCCAGTTCGCCAAGCCGCGCTCGGGTGACGAGGAGACCCGCGACGGCGTGACCCTGCCGACCTACCGCGGCGACGCCGTCAACGCTCACGCCTTCACCCCGCAGGCACGGATCCCGGATCCGCGCCGCCTGTGGCAGATGTACACCACCAGCGCCTCGACGTTGAACCTGCTGCGGGCCTTCACCGGCGGCGGCTTCGCCGACCTGCGCGAGGTGCACTCCTGGAACCGGGGATTCACCTCGGGCGCGGGATACGACCGCTACGAGGAGCTGGCCGCCCAGGTGGACAAGGCGATCCGCTTCATGGACGCCATCGGCGCGGACTTCGACTCCCTCAAGGTCGTCGAGTTCTACGCCTCGCACGAGGCCCTGCTGCTGGACTACGAGGAAGCGCTGGCGCGGATCGACTCCCGGAGCGGGGAGATCTACGGCTGCTCCGGCCACTTCCTGTGGGTCGGCGAGCGGACCCGGCAGCTCGACGGCGCGCACGTCGACTTCATGTCCCGCCTGCGCAACCCCATCGGGGTCAAGCTCGGGCCGGACGCCTCGGTCGACGACGCGCTGCGCCTGATCGACAGGCTCGACCCGGAGCGCGAGCCCGGGCGCCTGACGTTCATCACCCGGATGGGGGCGGGGAAGATCCGTGATCGTCTCCCGGCCCTGGTGGAGGGGGTGCGCGATGCCGGGGCGGAGGTCGCCTGGGTGACCGACCCGATGCACGGCAACACCATCACCTCCTCCAACGGGTACAAGACCCGACGTTTCGAGGACATCCTCGACGAGGTCGTCGGCTTCTTCGAGGTCCACCAGGGGCTCGGCACGATCCCCGCCGGCCTGCACATGGAGCTCACCGGCGACGACGTTACCGAGGTGCTCGGCGGCAGCGGAGAGATCGACGAGGAGGGCCTGACCCGGCGCTACGAGACCCTCGTGGACCCGCGCCTGAACCACCAGCAGTCCCTCGAGCTCGCCTTCCTGGTCGCGGAGATGCTCTCGCGCCGCTGAACCCCGCCCCCGTTCGGTCCGGGACAGCGCCGGCACGCCCCCTCGGGACGTACCGGCGCTGTCCTCTGCCTCCCCAGCCGGCGCGGCGTTCGCCGCCTGCCCCGTGATTCCTGTTCCCGTGTCTGCGCAGCGAGCTCAGAACACCGTGATGGTGATCGCGGAGCCCTTCGCGAGCTCGGACCCGGCCGCGGCGGACTGTTCGTAGACCAGGCCGAACACCGGCTCACCGCGGTCGTGCTCGACGGTGACCTCGAATCCGGCGCCCTCGAGGGTCTTCCTCGCCTCGGCCTCCGGTCGGCGGAAGACGTCGGGGACGGTCACCATCTCGGGTCCCAGCGAGGTCACCAGGGTGACGGTGTCCCCGCGGTGGCCGGTGCCGGAAGCGGGTGACTGGGAGATGACCGAACCGGCGGGCACGCTGGGTGAATGGCTCGAGGAGGCATCGACGGTGAAACCGGCCGATTCCAGGGCGCTGCGGGCGGCCTCACCGCTCCTGCCGGTCTGGTCAGGAATGGTGATCGGCTGGCGACCCTGGGAGACGACCACGTGCACCTCGCCGCCGGCGGGCAGTGCCTCGGCCTCCTGCGACTGGGAGATCACCTCGCCCTCCGGAACGGTCTCGGAATATTCGGGGTCCTCCTCCACGAGCTCGAGCCCCAGGTCCTCGACCTGCTGCGTGGCCGACTCCAGACCGGTACCGACCAGATCGGGGACCGGGAAGGTCTCGACGCCCCGGGAGACCACGATCTCGACGCTCGTGCCCTTCTTGACGGTGGTCCCGGGACCGGGATCGGCCGTGATGACGTGGCCGGCGGGGACGGTGTCGTCGAACCTCTCTTCGGTGGTGATGCCGAGGCCGGAGGAGTCGAGCACCGCCTCGGCATCGCTCAGCTCGGTGCCGGAGAGCACGGGGATGGTGCGATCGGCGCCGGGGCCGGTGTTGAGATACCAGTCGGTGCCGAACCAGGCGCCGGTCACGAGAGTTGCCAGGAGACTGAGCGCGGCGAGGAGGGCGACCGGCCGTGAGCGGCGCCGGGTGCCCAGGGGCAAGTGACGACCACGGCGACCCTGCGGTGCCCGCATCACCACGGCCCGCGGCGCGGCATCCTCCTCGTCCGCCTCCTCGGACCCGGGTGGTTCGATGGCGGAGCCGTCGTCGGTCGCGTCCTGCGCGGGATCGTCCTCCTCCTGCGCGCCGGAGTCCTCGTCACCATCGACCTCCGGCAGGGGGGCCGCGAAGACGTCCTCGGCGTCGGCCAGGAGTCCCGCGGGGAAGACGCGCGGTCCGCTGCCCAGCTCTGCCACGGCGTCCTCGAGCGGAGCCGTCGGCCGCGGCACGTCCGAGGTGTCGTCGTCCTCACGAGGCACCGGACGCTGGTCGAGGGTCGGGGCCGGCATGGTCCGGCTGAGCTCTCGCACCGCGCGCAGCAGCTCGGCGGCGGTCGCGGGGCGCTGCTCGACCGTCCGGGAGGCCGCCCAGGTGACCAGGGAATCGAGCTCTCGGGGGATCCCGGAGACCAACGTGGAGGGCGCCGGGATGTCCTCGTGGACATGCTGGAAGGCGATGTGGACGGGCTGCTCCCCGAGGAACGGCTGGCGTCCGGTGAGCATCTCGAACAGCACCACGCCGAGCGAGTACAGATCGCTGCGCTCGTCGCTGTGCCCGCGGGTGACCACCTCGGGGCTGATGTAGGCGACGGTGCCGAGCAGCGTCGCACTCGCGGAGGAGTTGCTGGCCCCGATCGCCCGGGCGAGGCCGAAGTCGGCGACCTTCACCACGTCGTCCTGGTCCAGGAGGATGTTCTCCGGCTTGATGTCGCGGTGGACGATCCCGGCGTCGTGCGCCGCCACCAGCGCCTCGAGCACCTGCGCAGTGACCTCGAGGGTCTCGCGGATCCTGAGGCGGCCCTGCTCGAGGACGCGGGCCCGCAGCGTCTGCCCCTCGACCAGCTCCATGGCCAGATAGATGCGGTCCTCGTCCTCGCCCTGGTCGAAGACCCCGACCACATTGCGGTGCGCGAGCCGGGCCGCGGCGCGCGCCTCACGGCCGAACCGTCGCCGGAAGTCCTCGTCCGTCGCGAGGTGGGGATGCATGATCTTCAGGGCGACGACGCGGTCGAGGCGCTCGTCGTGCCCGCGGTGCACCGTCGCCATACCGCCGCGCGCGATGGGCTCCTCGACCCGATACCGGTCGTCGAGGAGCAGGCTGATGCCGGGGGAAGTCGACGTCGCCGCGCTCACGGGCCCAACCTAGGACGTGGTGGAGCGGGAGGCTCGGACCGACACACGGTCGGCGCCCGCGAGAACAGTGAGATACGTCCTCCTCTCCGGCGGGAGGCGCAGCGGGTGCGCGTCTCGGCCCGGGCGTGGCACGCTAGGGGCGTGAACGACCTCGATGACCTCATCACCGACTGGCTGACCCTTCCCGACGTCGCGCTGCGACTGGACCTGGAGGTCTCGCGCGTCCACCGCCTCCTCGAGGACGGGCACCTGATCGCCGTCCGGCGCGGCGACCCCGTCGTGCGCATGATCCCCGCACTGCTGCTGACCGACGACGGAGTCGCGCCGTACCTCCAGGGCACGGTCACGCTGCTGCGGGACGGAGGCTTCGACGACGTGGAACTGCTGACCTGGCTGTTCACCGAGGACGAGACCCTTCCGGGTCGCCCGATCGATCAGTTGCGCAGCGGTCAGCGCGGCGAGGTGCGACGCCGCGCGCAGGCACTCGCCCTCTGAGCACCGCACCCTTCGCTGCCGTCCGCACGGTCTGACCGGCTGCGCGGGCGAGGTCCGGGTTGCGCGGGGCGACCGGCTCAAGCGGGCAGCGACTCGACGTCGGTGGCGAGCGCGGCGAGCGCGGACAGCCCGTCCCTGCCGAGCTGACCGATCCCCGCCGCGCTGTCGTCGAGCAGGTCGTGGCCGCGACGGGCGCGCTCGCGCACCTCGTCGGCGACCGAGCGGACGGCGCCCGTGGCGACCATGAGCTCGTGGGCGGCGGCGATCTCCGACGGCGCGGCGTCGGCTCGACCGATCACCCCGGACAACAGGGCGCGGCCGGGCCCGTCGGCCGCCGCCTCCGTCCGTGCCAGCAGCACCGTGCGCTTGCCCTCGACGATGTCGCCACCGATCGGTTTGCCCGTCTCGTCCTGGTCCCCCACCACGCTGAGCAGATCGTCCCGCAGCTGGAACGCGGTCCCGACCTCGATCGCCCAGTTTGAGAGCCGCTCGAGCACGGTGTCGTCGGCACCCATCAGCGCCGCGCCCACACGCACCGGCCGCAGCACGGTGTAGGGCACCGTCTTCCAGCGGATCACCGCCAGGGCGGCCTGTTCCGCGTCCGGTGCCGAGGCGAAGCCGCCGGCCTGGTGGAGGATGTCCAGGAACTGGCCCGACATCACCTCGGTGCGCAGCTCGTCGAACTCGCGCCGGGCGCGGGCCGTGCACGCCGAGTCGCCCTCGACGGCGGCCGCGAGCTGCTCGGCCCAGCTCAGCGCGAGGTCCCCCAGCACGATCGCGACCGCGACCCCGAAGTCCTCCGCCGAGCCGACGAGACGATCGCGCTCGTGCCGTGCTGCGGCGGCGGCATGGAGTGCCGGCCGACCGCGGCGGACGGGGGAGTGGTCGATGACGTCGTCGTGCATGAGCGCGGCGGCCTGGACCAGTTCGATCGCGGCTCCGCAGCGTGCAAGGTCGTCTATCTCCTGCGCGGTGGGTTCGCGGCCCAGCGCCGCCACCCCTCCCCAGAAGCAGAACCGTGGGCGCAGCAGCTTGCCGCCCTCGAGATAGGACTCCAAGGAGTCCACCAGGGTCGCCGTCTCGGGCGAGATCTCCTCGAGCCGGCGCCGACGGCGGGCGAGCTCCGTCCGCGTGATCTCCGTGATCCTCGCGACCAGGAGGTCATCGAGCTCGATCGCCCGACCGCCTCCCGGCGGTGCCTCAGCAGTGGACATCGGTCCTCCTTCTCGTGCCTGGACGGGCCGATCCTCCCATGGCCGCCTGACCGGGAGCGGGGCTCCCATCGTTCCTCCACAGAGGGCCCTCGTCCCCAATGCGCTCCGGGGTCTCCCGCCCGGGGCGCCGGTGCTGGACGGTCGGACCATGACGACGAACACCTCTCCTGCCGGTCCCGACCGCCGCCTGCTGCACGCCGCCGACCCCTCCGAGCTCCTCGCCGAGGCCCGGATCTGCCTGCACACGGTGCCCACGGACTGCCTGATCCTGATGAGCAGCTGCCCGGGGGGTCCACCGATGATCACCTCCGCCACCCTCGACGTGCTGGTCGACCAGGACGAGACCCCCGTGCTCGTGCAACATCTCGACCTGATCCGGCGGCGTGGTGGCAGGCGTGCCCATGCCCTGCTCGTCGTCGGCGACGGTCATCAGCCGCTGCCCGATCATCTCGTGGACGAGATCACGGTGCTGGCCTCCGCCCGTCTGCTGCTGACCGTCGCAGAGCTGACGGGCGACCCTTTCGACATCGACTCGCTGTGGGTGGTCGGCAACGGGGTGTGTCGACGGGTCCATCGCGGAGAACAGGACGGTGCCGGGGAGCGCCTGCTGATCTCCCCGCCGGAACCGTTGCGCGAATTCTCCGAGACCTGCGCGGCGGCGGGCGAGGTGCTCACCGGGCGCCCGGTCCCGCAGGCCCCTCGTGAGCAGCCGGAGCTCACACAGGTCGCGCGCGGTCTCCGTCTGGTCCGCACCGAACTGTCCGCGGCCTGCGATCCCGGCGAGCTGTTCGACGCGGCCCGGCGTGCTCTCGAGCGACTCGACGCCCCCGGGAGGAGCGGGCGCGAGGAGGACTTCGTGACGGACTGTGAACGCGTCGCCGCGCTGCTCTCGGCCGTCGCCGTCGACCGTCTCCACTGGGAGCTCCTGGCACAGTGCGTCGAGCGGGGGCAACAGGACCGCATCGATCGCGAGGAGCTGCTGCAGACCCTCGTGCGCGAGGACCAGTGGCGACCCGATCCGGATGTCTGTGCAGGTGGGAGCTGGTACGTGGCGCTCGAGCGGCTTCGGGCCGTCGCCGAGCGGGCGCTGGGGGACCTCCCCGCGCCGCAGTGCGGGATCGCCCGGGAGGCGTGGCGCGGGCTCACCGCCCTGCTGGTGATGCTGGCGTGGTGGAACCTCCGCTTCGCGACCGCCGGCGGTCTCGTGGACGAGCTGCGGGTGCGCGAACCCGGCTCGACTCTGGCACCCTTGCTGGCACGAATGACCGACACGCCGATCTTCCCGGCCTGGTGGCCCAGCACCTGACCCCAGGACCGCCGGTGCGCCGCGCAGGGGAGCAGGGAGGAGGAGCCACCGATGAGCGTTCTCGGAGCTCTGGACCGGGGCACGTCGGCCGCCGCGCCGCAGCCGCGGCCCGCGCACACGGCCTCGGCGTCGGCCCCGACCCGTCCCGCGCAGGCGCCGTCGACGGTGACGGGGGCCTGGCGTCCCGAGCACGGCGTCGGGGACCGCCGGTTCGTCGACATCGGAGACCTCCCGCTCGAGAGCGGTGTCGTGCTCGAGGACGTCACCATGGCGTACGAGACGTGGGGCACCCTCGCGGCCGACGGCGGCAATGCGGTGCTCGTCCTGCACGCGCTCACCGGGGACTCCCACGTGCGGGGCCCGGCCGGCGAGGCACACGCGAGCCCCGGGTGGTGGGAGGAGATGGTCGGTCCCGGCCGTCCGGTCGACACCGACCGCTACTTCGTCATCGCCCCCAACATCCTGGGCGGATGCCAGGGCAGCACCGGCCCCAGCTCCCCGGGCCCGGACGGACGGGCGTGGGGTTCGCGCTTCCCGCTGCTGACCGTCCGCGACCAGGTCGAGGCGGAGCGAAGGCTGCGCGATGAGCTCGGCCTGCGGCGCTGGGCGCTCGTGATCGGCGGATCGATGGGCGGGATGCGCGCGGTCGAGTGGGCGGTGACCCATCCTGACGAGGTCGAGAGGCTCGGAGTCATCGCGACCTCGGCGCGCGCGACCGCGGATCAGATCGCCTGGAACAGCGCGCAGATCGCGGCGATCCGGGTCGATCCCGGTTTCCGCGGGGGCGACTACTACGACGTCCCGGACGCAGAGGGCCCCCAGCAAGGGCTCGGCATCGCACGGCGCATCGCCCACACCACTTATCGCACCGCGGACGAGCTCGAGAGCAGGTTCGGCAACCGGGCGCAGGCCGACGAGGACCCCTTCGACGGTTGCGGGCGGCACCAGGTGACCAGTTACCTCGACCATCACGCCGGCAAGCTCTCCGGACGTTTCGACGCGAACTCCTACCTGGTCCTCGCCCAGTCGATGAACACCCATGACGTCGGCCGCGGCCGCGGAGGCACCGTGGCGGCCCTCGAGCGCGTGCGAGCCCGCACCCTGGCGGTCGCCATCGACTCGGATCGGCTGTTCCCGACCGACCTGGTCGCGGAGATGGCGCGGCACATCCCGGACGCTGACTGGCACGTGGCCTCCTCTCCGATCGGCCACGATGCGTTCCTGCTCGCGCATCCGGATCTGGGCGAGTGGATCCGCGCCCTGCTGGATGGCTAAGCTGGGCCGATCAGTCGAAGGTCCCCGCCGCGGGATCTCGCCCAAATCGTCCCGAGGGGGAGCTGGCGCATGACCATCGTCGTGGGGTACTCGCCCTCCGGTCAGGGCGCGGCCGCCCTGCGCGCGGCCGTCCGATCCGCGCGACGCACGGGGGAGGACGTCGTCATCGCCTCCTACCAGTTCGGCGACGGGGAGGACGAACGCGGAGCCTCCTCCGAGGAGGAGCTCCGCACCGCCCTCGCCGGGGCCGACGCCGAGGGGGTCGAGGTCTCCGTGCGCACCCGGGACGGCGTGGACATCGGGGAGTTCCTGCTGGCCGTGGTCGACGAGGTCGCCGCCTCGCTGCTCGTGATCGGTCTGCGTCGCAAGTCGCCGATCGGCAAGCTCAACCTGGGGGCCTCGGCCCGCCGGGTCGTGCTCGGCGCACCCTGCCCGGTGCTCGCCGTCAAGGACGACCACCGCGTGGACGAGGACGCCCTCGTCGCCGGAGCCTGACCTCACGCCTCTCCGTGCTTCGCGGCACGCGGGGCGCGCGTCCCTCGGCACGGCAGTCTGCGCGCTCCATCGCACACGCTCGTGCCACGCGGCGCGTCGAGGAGTGTGATCCGCAGCCGACCGCGCCACGCCCGTCGGCACCTCGGAGCCTCGGATCCCGGGACTTCTGGGAGGCTGGGAATAAGTACGCCGCAGGGACGTTATACTCGTGAGGCTTGACGGCATCGTGCCTTCGTGCGCCGTGAAACCGGGATCCCCCGGGACGACGGTCACGAGCGCAGTCCGCGAGCCGCGCCGTGATGACTGATCGCCCGAGTGTGGCGGTGCACCCCTGGGAGCACTGCCGGAAGAAGGAACTCTGTGACCTCCTCCAAGACCGCTGAGACCGCCACCGATACGACCGCCGAGGTGGCCGGGTCCGAGGCGGACGCATCCTCGAAGCGCTCCGCGAAGACCACCGCTGCCAAGCGCAAGGCCGCCGCCAAGAAGAAGGCCGCGCCCGCGAAGGCCTCGAAGGCCACCGCGGCTGCGGAGGACTCCGAAGACGCCGAGGACGAGACCGAGGAGGCCGAGCCCAAGAAGGAGACCTCTCAGGCCGACGCCAAGGTCGAGGCCTCCGGCGGCTTCGTCTTCAATGCGGCCGAGGACGACGCCCCGGCCCAGCAGGTCGTCACCGCCGGTGCGACCGCCGATCCGGTCAAGGACTACCTCAAGCAGATCGGCAAGGTCGCTCTGCTGAACGCCGCCCAGGAGGTCGAGCTCGCCGAGCGCATCGAGGCCGGCCTGTACGCCGAGCAGAAGCTCAAGGGCGACGAGTCCATGGTCAGGACCAAGCCCGGTCGCGAGCTGGCGATGATCGCGGAGGACGGCCGCGCCGCCAAGGACCACCTGCTCGAGGCCAACCTGCGTCTGGTCGTCTCCCTGGCCAAGCGCTACACCGGCCGCGGGATGCTGTTCCTGGACCTCATCCAGGAGGGCAACCTGGGTCTGATCCGCGCCGTGGAGAAGTTCGACTACTCCAAGGGCTACAAGTTCTCGACCTACGCCACCTGGTGGATCCGCCAGGCCATCACCCGCGCCATGGCGGATCAGGCCCGCACCATCCGCATCCCCGTGCACATGGTCGAGGTCATCAACAAGCTCGCTCGCGTGCAGCGCCAGATGCTTCAGGACCTCGGCCGCGAGCCCACCCCGGAGGAGCTCGCCAAGGAGCTGGACATGACGCCCGAGAAGGTCGTCGAGGTCCAGAAGTACGGCCGGGAGCCGATCTCCCTGCACACCCCGCTGGGAGAGGACGGCGACAGCGAGTTCGGCGACCTCATCGAGGACTCCGAGGCGGTCGTCCCCGCCGATGCGGTGAGCTTCACGCTCCTGCAGGAGCAGCTCCACTCGGTGCTGGACACACTCTCCGAGCGGGAGGCCGGCGTGGTCTCGATGCGCTTCGGGCTCGAGGACGGCCAGCCCAAGACCCTCGACGAGATCGGCAAGGTCTACGGGGTCACCCGGGAGCGGATCCGCCAGATCGAGTCGAAGACCATGTCGAAGCTGCGTCACCCCTCGCGCTCCCAGGTGCTGCGCGACTACCTCGACTGACACGGACTGACATGTAGGTCCTCCTGCCGTGGCGGCAGGAGACGAAGCGGGGCATCCACCGGTCGGTGGGTGCCCCGCTTCGTCTTGGTGCCCCGCTCTCCCCGGTGGGTCCGGCAGAACCGTGGCTCCGGCAGAACCGCGGCCGGCACGACCGAGGCCCCCGCCACCGTCCCGACAGAGCGCGAGGGCGCCCACCGATCGGTGGGCGCCCTCGCGGGTGTCGGTGGGGGCTGAGGTCAGTCCTCGACCGGCTCCGGCTTCGCGTGGAGCCGTTCGGTCTCGTCGATCACCTCTGCGGCGATGCCCTTCAGGGCGTCCTGGTGGGCGCGGGCATGATGCGCGCAGAACATCAGTTCACCGCCGGCCTCCAGGAGCACCTTGACGTACGCCTGTGCTCCGCAGCGGTCACAGCGGTCGTGAGCGGTCAGCCGGGGGGCTTCAAGAGTCAGGTTCATGGTTCTTTTCTAGCATCCGACGTGCAGGAAGGGGAGCACCTCCCGCCCTGGTTCGCTGGGGGCGCAACACCCTGTGAGCGGTGCCGCAATGCAGGGATCCGGCTCCTCGGCACCGTAGGATCCCAGACGTGTCCCCCTCCACCGCAACGACAAAGAACGCCTACGACGCGCGCAATCTCCAGGTCCTCGAGGGCCTGGAGGCCGTCCGCAAGCGCCCCGGCATGTACATCGGTTCGACGGATTCACGCGGTCTCATGCACTGCCTGTGGGAGATCCTCGACAACTCGGTCGACGAGGCGCTGGGCGGTGACGGCGACTCCATCAGCGTGATCCTGCACCCCGACGCCTCCGTCGAGGTCCGTGACACCGGCCGTGGAGTCCCGGTCGACGTCGAACCGCGCACCGGGCTGTCCGGTGTCGAGGTGGTCTACACCAAGCTCCACGCCGGCGGGAAGTTCGGCGGCGGCTCCTACGCTGCCTCGGGCGGTCTGCACGGTGTCGGCGCGAGCGTCGTCAACGCCCTGTCGGGACGGCTCGACGTCGAGGTCGACCGCGGGGGCAAGACCTACGCGATGAGCTTCCAGCGGGGCCAGGCCGGCGTCTTCGACGACGCCGGTGAGCCCGACCCCGAGGCGCCCTTCACCCCGAGCGTCGGACCGGCCGAACTGCGCGTGATCGGAAAGACGAAGCGCGGCGTGACCGGCACCCGCGTGCGGTACTGGGCCGATCCCCAGATCTTCATCAAGGGCTCGCACTTCGCGCTCGACGAGCTCCACCGTCGCGCCCGCCAGACGGCCTTCCTGGTGCCCGGTCTCGAGCTGTCCGTCACCGACGAGCGGCCCGAGCGCCTGCCGGATCAGCCCGCCACCCGCAGCTACCGGTACGACGGCGGCATCAGCGAGTTCGTCGAGTACCTGGCCCAGGACCAGCGGATCACCGATGTGATCAGGCTGCAGGGTTCGGGCACCTACACCGAGACCATCCCCGTGCTCGACAAGAAGGGGCACATGGTCTCCACCGACGTCGACCGCACCTGCGAGGTCGACATCGCGCTGCGCTGGGGCGCGGATTACGACTCGACGTTGCGCTCGTTCGTGAACATCGTGGCCACCCCCAAGGGCGGCACCCACGTCACCGGGTTCGAGCAGGCGCTGGTCAAGACCCTGCGCAAGCAGGTGGAGAACCAGGCGCGACGTGTCAAGTTCAACGCCAAGAACGAGAAGATCGAGAAGGACGACACCCTCGCCGGGCTCACGGTCGTCGTCAGCGTCCGGATCGACGAACCGCAGTTCGAGGGCCAGACCAAGGAGGTGCTCGGCACCCCCGCGATCCGCGCGATCGTCGCCAAGGTCGTCGAGCAGCGCCTGACCGATTTCCTGACCTCCTCCAAGAAGGAGGAGAAGGAACAGGGTGCGCTGGTGGTCGACAAGGTGGTCTCCGAGATGCGTGCCCGCATCGCCGCCCGCATGCACAAGGAGGTCTCGCGCCGCAAGAACGCGCTGGAATCCTCCACCATGCCCACCAAGCTCGCCGACTGCCGCACCCATGACGTCGACCGCTCCGAACTGTTCATCGTCGAGGGCGACAGCGCGCTGGGCACGGCGAAGAACGCGCGCTCCTCGGAGTTCCAGGCGCTGCTGCCGATCCGCGGGAAGATCCTCAACACCCAGAAGGCGTCCGTCACGGACATGCTCAAGAACGCCGAATGCGCCGCGATCTTCCAGGTCATCGGCGCCGGCTCCGGGCGCACCTTCGATCTCGAGGCCGCCCGGTACGGCAAGATCGTGATGATGACCGACGCCGACGTCGACGGCGCCCACATCCGCACCCTGCTGCTGACCCTGTTCCACCGGTACATGCGGCCGCTGGTCGAGGAGGGCCGGGTGTACGCGGCGGTGCCGCCGCTGCACCGGGTGGAGATCATCCACGGCGGGTCCAAGAAGAACGAGTTCGTCTACACCTACTCGGAGGCGGAGCTGCTCAAGCTGCTCAAGAGCGTGGAGCGCCGGGGCAAGCGCTACAAGGAGCCGATCCAGCGCTACAAGGGCCTGGGGGAGATGGACGCCGACCAGCTGGCCGACACGACCATGGATCCTCAGCACCGCACCTTGCGGCGGGTACGGATCGAGGACGCCGAGGCCGCCAGCGCCATGTTCGAGCTCCTCATGGGCTCGGAGGTCGCGCCCCGCAAGCAGTTCATCATCGAGGGGGCCGAGGAGCTCGACCTGGAGAGGATCGACGCATGAGCGTCGCCGTCCGCGTGATCCCCTGCCTCGACGTCGACGCGGGCCGGGTGGTCAAGGGCGTGAACTTCCAGGGACTGCGCGATGCGGGTGATCCCGTGGAGCTCGCCGCCCGCTACGGCGCCGAGGGCGCCGACGAGCTCACCTTCCTCGATGTCACCGCCTCCTCCGGGGGGCGCGAGACCATGATCGACGTGGTGCGACGGACCGCGGAGCAGATCTTCATCCCGCTGACCGTCGGCGGTGGCGTGCGCTCGAGCGGCGACGTCGACCAGCTGCTGCGCGCGGGTGCCGACAAGTGCGGGGTCAACACCGCAGCCCTCGGTCGCCCCGAGCTGATCAGCGAGATCTCTCGCCGCTTCGGCAACCAGGTGCTGGTGCTGTCGATCGACGCGCGACGCGTCACCGAGGACACCCCGGAGGGCACGGCGCGGTCCGGCTCCGGATTCGAGGTCACCACTCACGGCGGGCGACGCGGTACGGGGATCGACGCGATCGCGTGGACCCGCGAGGTGACCGAGCGCGGCGCCGGGGAGATCCTGCTGAACTCCATGGACGCCGACGGCACCGAGAAGGGATTCGACCTCGAGCTCATCGGCCTGGCCCGCGCGGCCACGGACCTGCCGCTGATCGCCTCCGGCGGAGCCGGCGCACCGGCCGATTTCCCGCCGGCCGTGCACGCCGGCGCCGACGCGGTGCTCGCGGCGAGCGTCTTCCACTTCCAGCAGATGACCATCGCCGAGGCGAAACGCGCCATGGCGGACGACGGCATCACGGTGCGGTAGCACGGCAGCACGGGGCGCGAGCCCGTCGGCGATCCGAGGACGGACGGGTCGGGGCAGGAGGATCCCGCGGGACCCCGCGGCTGACCGGCCCGGACGTCCCCCTCGTGAGACCGCAGGAGTGATGCCCCGGTCCCAGAAGGGGCCGGGGCATCATCGGTGCGGGCCGCGTGAGTGGCCGCAGTGAGCAGTCATCGCACGGGGACGCCGGAGCGGACGAGGGCCCGCTGGTAGGCGAGGTCCCGCTCCTCGAGGGCGCGCAGCGCCGTCCGGCGGCGACGGGCCCGTACGAGATCCCGCCGGCGCCGACGGGTCTCCTTCGCCTCCTTCGCGTCGGTCGTCTCGGGCGCCCTGCGCAGGAACCGCTCGGCGGAGCGAGCCTCGGCCGGGGCCGGTGACCGGCGCGGGGCATCGGGTGTGGTCGTGGGAGTGGACAGGGGGACGTCGGGTCGAGTCCGGACCGACATGGCAGGTCTCCTGGGGGAGGTGGTGGGATCGAGTGTTCCGCGCAGGCAGGACAGGCGCTGTCCTCGAAGCGGGGAAGGACGTCATCGAGCGCTCGACGGGCGTCGAGGGCGTCGCAGGACGTGGGGTGCCGGCGGACTCAGGACCGCCCGGCAGGGCGCGCAGAGGGGCTCGGGGTCAGCGAGCTGCCTGGACGGCGCCGGCGGCATCGCGGCGTCCCCCACCGGACGCGCGCAGGTCCACGGAGAATCCGTGGCGCCGGATGGGGGATGCGACGAGGCCGAGCAGCGACGCGTCCGGGCGGACCGGGGTCGGTGTCGGGGTCGTGTGCATCTCCATACGGACAGTCGACCATCGAGCGGTGGTGCGGCACAACTGATTTACGTCGGGCCGCTGTCCGCCACCGTGCCGCCGTCCTTCGCCGTGCCGGGTCGGGGCGCACGAAGGGCCCGGCCGCGCCCGTGCACGGTGGCGACCGGACCCGCGGCGCGTACCGCGTCGCCGGGTCGCCGATACCGCTGGCGACGCCGACGTCGAGAGGGTCAGTGCTCGATGCGGTAGGTGACCCCGAGGGTGTGCTCCTGGCCCGGCTGGAGGCTGACGAAGCGGTCCTTGGCGACCGCGGGCTCCACGCAGACGAACCGGGACCAGGCGTCGTCGGGGATGTCGGCCATCGAGGTGACCAGTTCGTCCCAGGGATTCCAGAGGATCGTCTTGGCCGTGCCGCGCGGGCTGGAGACGAGGCGGCGACCACCGGTCTCGTCGTCGATGACCACCACGCCGGCGGCATCGACGATGCGGTCCGTGGAGCCGGTCAGCCGGACGGGCTCGTCCCCGAGGACGTCCGGGGCCAGTCCCCGGGTGTTGTCGAGGTACTCCGCGCCCTCGAGTCCCTCGACGGCGATCCGGCGCACGTCGCCGACGGCCAGATAGGTGTGCAGAGCGGCCTCCAGCTCGAGCGGCGTCGCCCCGGCGGTGATGCTCAGGTCCACCGAGAGCTCGCGACCGATCCGGAAGGCGACGGTGCCCCTCAGCTTCGCGACGTCCGCCGGGGTCACCAGCTCCAGGACCACGTCCTCACCCTCGAGCGCGGCGGAGGAGAGCTCCCAACGGATGTTGCGCAGCCATCCGTGCTTGACCGGCATCGCACCGTCACGACCGGGACCGAACCACGGTCCCACCAGGGGGATCCCGCCCCGGATCGCCTCGCCCTCCCCGAACGCCGAGGCCGGGCTCAGCCAGAGCAGGTCCGCCTCTCCGGTGGGGGACCAGCTGGTCAGGTGCGCGCCATCGAGGTGGATCACACCGTGCGCGGCAGGGGTGTCGACGACGAGCGCGTCGACCCCATGGACCTGCTCCTGGGCGACGCCCTCGGGAAGCGGAACGGACGGGGAGGCCGTGGAAGCGTTCATGGAGCCATCGTCCCACGTCGCGGTGCTCAGGCGTCGTCGTCCCCGGACCCCGACCGCGCCGTGTGCCCCTCCGCGGCGGAGACCGCGCGCAGGAAGAGCAGCAGCCATACGTACACGATCGCCGCGGCCCCCATCTCGAACGCCGTCATGTTCAGGTACCCGACGCCGACGAACAGCACGATGAGGCCGACGAGCAGCCCGAAGGCGGTCACGGTGACGATGAGCAGCCCGCCGGGCAGCCGGCGCAGGAGCACCGGGACCACCAGCAGGACCAGGCCGAACACGACCACGAGCGTCTGGGCGACCACGTCGTGCCAGAACACGCTGACGGTGCGGGAGACCAGGGCGACCAGCGCGACCAGGACGCCGACGGCGGACAGCATCGAGCGCACGGTCTTCGGCACCCACGCGGGCTCCCCGACGCCGCGTGCCCAGCGGTCGAGGTCGTGCCCGACGAACTCGGCGACGGTGACCAGCGCGATGCCCGTCAGCAGCAGCGTCAGGTTGAACGTGAGGCTCGCGAGGTCCCCGCCCTCGCCGAGCTCGGAGAAGTATCGCTCCCACCAGTACGGGTCGGGGGAGTTCATGGCACTGGCGAGCACCCCGACGGTCAGGAAGGCGGCCAACAGGGTCGCGAGCGATCGCCCGGTCAGGGACGCGGCGGACGCGGAGATGATGTAGGAGGCTCCCGCACTCGAGGCCATCACCCAGAAGGTGCCCGCCAGGCGGTCCAGGGCGACGCCCTGGAAGGCCAGCTGGAAGACCGTGAACAGCGCGCCCACCAGGAACAGGCCGAGGATCCCGTGGACGAGGGAGAGCCCCGCGATGTCGACCGCCCGGCGCCACCAGCGACGGCCGCCGAACCAGGGCAGCGAGCGACGGGTGAGAGTCGCGAGGACACCGGCCGCGGTGAGCGTGCCGCAGCAGAGCACCGACAGGGCCGCGACCTGGCCGATGGAGCCGCTCCCGGCGAGAGGGGCGGTGCCCCGCAGCGCGCACAGCCCGACGACGAGACCGACCAGGCCGCCCCCGGCCCCGAGGGCGAGGTGGACGGATTCCCGGCGGGAGGCGGGGGTGGAGCGCCGGGAGAGGACCGCCCTCATGGGATGCGCCGTGGCGTCCGTGGTCAGCCGACGGCGGCGATCGGCACGGCCACCGGCGTGCCGGAGCCGTCGCGCCGCCCGGTCGGCTCAGGCAGGTCGATCGGCTGGCCCGCCTCGGACGAGGCGCGCGCCGGGTGCGGCACCACCCAGGCGCCGATCAGCACGTCCTCGCCGCGCAGGAAGCGATGGCAGCGCATGCCGGCGGTGGCCCGCCCCTTGGCGGGGAACTCGGTCAGCGGAGAGACCTTCAGGGACCCGGTCTGCAGCAGCGGCAGGGTGTCGGAGCTGCCGGAGACCGTGACCACGTCCGCCGGGGACGTCACATCGATCGCGCCGAAGGAGATCACCCGCACCCCCGCAGCGAGCTTGATCCCGGCGACGCCGCCGGCCCCGCGCCCCTGCGGGCGCACTCCGGAGGAGGGGAAATGCAGCAGCTGCGCCTCGGAAGTGACGAGGACCAGGTCCAGGTCGGTGTCGTCCTCCAGGTCCACCACGCCGACGACGCGGTCGCCGTCCTTGAGCGCGATGATCTCGAAGCCGTCCGAGCGCGGGAAGTCGAGCTGGACCCGCTTGACGACACCGTCCCGGGTGCCGAGCGCGATCGCCCCGCCGCGAGCCACGTCCGCCTCGGCGACACGGATCAGTCCCAGGGCTCGCTCCTCGCGCTCGAGGTCGAGCAGGTCCGTCAGGCGGGTGCCGCCGGCGAGTGAGGGCGCACCGGCGGTGGGGGCCAGGGAGGGCAGGTCCACCACGGACAGGTGCAGCACGCGGCCGCGATCGGTGACGACCCCGACGGTGGAGCGGGTGGTGGTACGCACGTCCGCGACGATCACGTCGTGCGAGCTGCGCGGGCCCTCCCGCTCCAGGGGACCCTCGCCGGTGACGCGGGCCACCAGCGAGGTGCCGGTCAGCAGCACCCGGCACGGCTCGTCGGCGACCTCGAGTGAACCACCGGCGGCGGGGGCGGGCTGGTCGGCGGCTTCGAGCAGGACGGTGCGGCGCGAGTCGCCGTGCTCGGAGGCGACCGCGGCCAGTTCGTCGGAGACCAGGCGGCGCAGGATCTCCTCGGAGCCCAGGATCTCCTCGAGTCGCTCGATCTCCCGGCGCAGCTCGTCGCGCTCACCCTCGAGCTCGATCTGGGAGAACTTCGTCAGTCGGCGCAGCCGCAGCTCGAGGATGTACTCGGCCTGGATCTGCGACAGGTCGAACACGCCCATCAGGCGGGTGCGGGCGTTCTCGGCGTCGTCGCTGGTGCGGACGATCTGGATGACCTCGTCGATGTCGACGATCGCCAGCAGCAGCCCTTCGACCAGGTGCAGGCGTGCCTTGCGCCGGTCCAGCCGGTGCTCTGTACGGCGCCGCACGACGGTGAGGCGGTGGTCGACGAACACCTCGAGCAGCTGCTTGAGGCCCATCGTGCGGGGCTGGCCCTCCACCAGCGCCACGTTGTTGATCCCGAAGGACTCCTCGAGCGGAGTGTGCTTGTACAGCTGCTCGAGCACCGCGTCGGGCTCGTAGCCGGACTTCACGGACATCACCAGGCGCAGGCCGTGATGGCGGTCGGTGAGGTCCTGGTAGTCGGTGATGCCCTGGACCTTCTTGGACTGCACCGCGTCGCGCAGCTTCTCGGCCACCTTCTCCGGGCCCACCTGGTACGGCAGCTGCGTGACGACGATGCCCTTGCGCCGCGAGGTGATGTTCTCGATCCGGGTGGTGGCGCGGACCTTGAAGGAACCCCGGCCGGTGCGGTACGCGTCCCGGATGCCGTCGAGCCCGACGATCCGGCCGCCCGTGGGCAGATCGGGGCCGGGCACGAAGCGCATGAGCTGCTCGAGATCCGCCTCGGGATGGTCGATCAGGTGCCGGGCCGCGGCGACGGTCTCGACCAGGTTGTGGGGCGCCATGTTCGTCGCCATCCCGACGGCGATCCCGGAGGCTCCGTTGACCAGCAGGTTCGGGTACTGCGCCGGCAGCACCTCGGGCTGTGTGAGCTGATTGTCGTAGTTCGGGACCATCTCCACGACGTTCTCGTCCAGCGAGTCCGTCATCAGCAGAGCGGCCTTGGCCAGGCGTGCCTCGGTGTACCGGGGGGCGGCCGGGCCGTTGTCGAGGGACCCGAAGTTGCCGTGGCCGTCCACCAGGGGCATCCGCATGTTGAAGCCCTGCGCCATGCGCACCAGGGCGTCGTAGATGGCGGTGTCGCCGTGCGGGTGGAGCTTCCCCATCACCTCGCCGACGACGCGCTGGGACTTCACGTGCCCGCGATCGGGACGCAGTCCCATCTCGGCCATCATGTAGAGGATGCGGCGCTGGACGGGCTTGAGGCCGTCCCGGGCGTCGGGGAGCGCCCGGGAGTAGATCACGGAGTACGCGTACTCGAGGAAGGACGTCTCCATCTCGCTGGTGACGTCGATGTCGACGATCGTCTCGTCGACCCTGTCGTCCCCGGCGCTCTGCTGGGTGCTTCGTGATCGGGCCATGAGGGACATCATGGCGCATGACCGGGCACGATCCCGGGAACCAGCGCCGGTCGGGGACGTGAATCCCGTCAAGTCCCCGAGGTACGACGATAGGATCCGCATATGGCGGACAGGCGCGAAGCACTGCGACCCCTGCGGCGTCGGGCCCCCGGGGACGAGGACTCCCAGGCATCGTCTGCCTACCCGGCGCACTGGGAGGCTGACATCGCCCTGCACGACGGGTCCGCCGCCCATCTGCGGCCCATCCTGCCCACGGACGCCGAGGCGCTGCAGGCGTTCCACCAGCGCCAGTCCGAGCATTCCCGCTATCTGCGGTTCTTCGCGCCCATGCCGCGCCTGTCCCCGCGCGACCTCGAGCGCTTCACCCACGTCGACCATCGCGACCGGGTGGCGTTCGTCGTGCTGGTGGGGGACGAGATCATCGCCGTCGCCCGCTACGACCGGATCGCTCCGCAGGCGGCCGAGGTCGCGTTCAACGTCTCCGACGCCCGGCAGGGGAGCGGCCTCGCCTCGGTGCTGCTCGAGCACCTCGCCGCCGCCGCCCGCGAACGGGGTCTCAGCATCTTCACCGCCGAGGTGCTCCCGCAGAACGCCAAGATGATCAACGTGTTCACCGAGGCGGGCTTCGACGTCGAACGCTCCCTCGACGACGGCGTGGTGATGGTCTCCTTCCGGATCGACCCCACAGCCCGCTCCCTGGCCGTCATGGCCGAGCGCGAGCATCGCGCCGAGGCACAGGCCATGGAACGCCTGCTGCACCCCGAGTCGGTGCTGCTGATCGGGGTCTCCTCCCGCGCGGACTCCGCCGGTGGCCGCTTTCTGTCCGCCCTGGAGCTCTCCGGCTACCGTGGCGCGGTCCACGTCGTCTCCCGCGAGCAGATGGAGCTGCGCGGCCATCGCACCCACGCCCGCATCACGGACGTGCCGGGCACGATCGACCTCGCCGTGATCGCCCTGCGCCCCGCGGCGTGCCTCGAGGCGATCGAGGAGTGCGCCTCCATCGGCGTGCGCAGCGTCGTGATCCCCACCGAGGGCTTCACCGACAGCGAGCACGGCCGCGACCTCCAGCGGCAACTGGTGGCCCGAGCGCGTCTGCACGGGATGCGGCTGCTGGGCCCGGGATCGCTGGGTTTCCTGCGCACCGGCGAAGACGCCATCAGTCTCTCGCTGGCCCCGGCCATGCCGCGCCCGGGCCCCGTGGCCCTGGCCGGGCAGTCCAGCGCCCTGTCGGCCCTGCTGCTGGCCGGGACCGACACCCGGGGGATCGGGATCCACGAGTTCGTCGGCGCCGGCAACCGTGCGGACGTCTCCCTCAACGACACCCTCCAGCACTGGCAGGACGACGAGGACGTCGGCGTGATCGCGCTGGCCCTGGAGTCGATGGGGAACCCGCGCAAGTTCACCCGCCTCGCGCGGCGGCTCACCCGCCGGGTGCCTCTGATCGTGCTGCGTCCCCCGGGAGTGGACCACGCGCCCGGGCACGACGTGCGTCCTTCGACCTTGTCCCGGCGCGCTCTCGGCCAGGTCCTCGACTCCGCCGGGGTGGTGCAGGCCACCGGCGTCGACCACCTCCTGGACATCACCGACGCCCTCGGCCGCCAGGGCCTGCCCCACGGCCCCCGGGTGGGGCTGCTCTCGAACACCGCGGCCCTCGGTGCCGCCCTGCGGGGCGCCGCCGACCAGGCCCGGCTCCAGATCGTCGCCGACAACCGCAGCGTGCCCCTGGCCCCTGACCCCCGCCTGATCCAGCGCGCCTTCACCTCGATGGCCGCACTCGGAGAGGTCGACCTGGTCATCGCCGGGATGCTCGATCCGCTCAGCGGCGACGCCCTCGAGGTGATCCGCCAGATGGCGACGGTCGCTCGCCACTCCGAAGTGGTCCTGTTGGTGTGCCTGATCACCGATGCCGACCGCTACGGCGCGGTGCAGCGGGCAGTCCGCACGGACCCGGACCTGCCCCCGGTCCACGCGACGCCCCACGCCGCCCTGCGTGCCGCAGCAGGCATGCTCGCGGCCACCCTGCGTCCCGCGGCCGACGACGAGGAGCCCGCCCATCGCGAGGACCTCGACCGCGCCGCCGCCCGCGACCTCGTCGACCGCCTGCTGCCGGATCCGGCGCCGCCGACGCTCGACCTCGCCGCGGAGGACGTGCGTGCCCTGCTGGCCGCCTACGGGATCCCGCTGCTGGAGGCGCACCCGATCCGGGACGGCGACGACGCGGTCTCGCGGGCGCAGGAGATCGGCTACCCGGTCGCCCTGAAGAGCACCGACCCGGTGCTGCGTCACCGCGCCGATCTCGGCGGCGTCCGTCTGTCCATCCCCGACGACGTCCAGCTGCGCCATGCGGTCGAGGCCATGGGGCGGGACCTGTCCTACTCGAGCGCGCCGCTCGAGGTCCAGGCGATGGCGCCGCCCGGGGTGCCCATGGTGGTGCGCAGCGTCGAGGACCCCTCACTGGGACCCGTGGTCTCGCTGTCCGTCGCCGGGGACGCGACCGATCTGCTCGACGACATCGCCTACGCCATCCCGCCGTTCAGCGAGACCGCGGCGGCAGGGCTGGTCGACGCGCCCGCCAGTGCCGTGAAGCTGCGGGGCACCCGCGGACTGCCCCGCGCCGACCGCACCGCGCTCGCCGACCTGGTGGTGCGCATCGGCCTGCTCGCGGAAGACCTGCCCGAGCTCTCCCGGCTCGAGCTCTACCCGGTGCTGGTGGGACAGGACGGGGTCAGCATGGTCGGGGCGACCGCGCAGCTGTCCCCGGCGCCCAACCGCACCGACGGGGCCCGGCGGGTGCTGTCGGGCCCGGCGGGAAGCTGAGCCGCCCGCGGGGAACGATCCCCACGTGGAACAATGGAGCGATGACCACCGCTCTCCCTGCTGATCTGCTCACGGAGCTCGAGACCGCCGGGTACTTCCCGCAGACCGCTGCCCAGTCCGTGCAGCGCTCCCTGCACGGCGCGCACCCGCTGGCACATCTCGTGCGCCCCGAGACCACCTTCGACGGCCCCGAGGTGCGCCGTCATCTCACCGTCCTGGTCCTGACCGCGACCCACCTGCTGGTCACCCACCTCGACGACGACCCGGCCGACGCCCTGAACCCCTCCCAGGTGGTCTCCACGACGGAGCGGGTGCGGCTGAACCGGATCTACTCCACCGGCATCTCCCAGGTCTTCGACACCGACGGCCAGCGCGCTCCGGGCCGGGAGTCCGAGATCACCCTCGGCATCACCTGGGACGGCAGCCGGCGGGTGGACCTCGAACGAGCGGTCTGCGAGGACCCCAACTGCCAGATCGACCACGGCTACACGGGCACGATGGCTCCTGCGGACCTCGCGCTGCGGGTCAGCGCGCTGGCCGACGGGGACGACGCGGTCGAGTCCGCGCTGCGTTTCCACGCCGAGCTGGTCGACGCGGTCGATGCGACCGACGCCTGAGCCGGTCCGCCGTGGCTGAGCAGGGGACCCACCGCGCACTCGGCCCCGAGGTCACCTGGCCGCAGGACCTGCTGCCCCCACCCTTCGCCGACGGTGCCCGGCCCGGTCAGCTCGACGTGATCGAGCCTCTGGTGTCGACCCCGGAGCCGGGCCGCGACCTGGTCGTGGTGCTCGACGGCGCCGGGGCGGAGCTGCTGGCCGAGCACCGGGCCCTCACCCCGACCCTGCGCCGCCTCGAGGACAGCACCGTGCAGGTGCGCACCGTGTCCCCGGCGACCACGGCCACGGCGATGGTCTCCCTGCACACCGGGCTCCCGCCGCTGGTGCACGGGGTCCTCGGCTATCTCACTCACGACCCGGACAGCGGCCGCGCGATCAACCAGCTGACGGGCGATCCCGCCGTCGACCCGCACCGGTGGATGCCCGAGACGACGCCCGTGGAGCGGGGAGGCCGCCGCGCCGTCCAGGTGGCTCCCGCCAAGCACGCCCGCTCCCACCTCAGCGGTGTCGCCTACCGTGGCTGGGAGTTCCTCGGTCACGGCCGCGGCGACCGGGTCGAGGCCCTGCGCACAGCCCTGCACCGGGCGGGGCCCGACGGACTGGTCCACCTGCACGTCGATGACGTCGACCACGCCGGGCACCGTCACGGCGTGGACAGCGAGGCATGGCGCACGGCCCTCGCGGACGTCGACGCCCTCGTGGGCACGTTGCTGCGACGGCTCCCGCGCGGTACCCGGATCCACCTGACCGCCGACCACGGCATGGTCGACACCGCGCCCGGGACCACCGTCGACCTCGCCGACCATCCGCAGCTGCAGCGGCTGATCGCGACGGTGGCGGGGGAATCCCGTGCGCTCGCGCTCCGCGCGGTCGAGGGGCGGGGAGCGGCGGCGGAGCTCGCGGGCGGGTTGTCCGAGCTGCTGGGTCAGCGGGCGCTGGTGCTCACCCGCGCCGAGGTGCTCGCCTCCGCCCTGCTGGCCCCGCTCGGCACCCCCGTGCCCGCGCGGGTGGAGGGACGGATCCCCGACGTGCTGGTCCTGGCCCGCGGGCGATGGACGGTCGATGACTTCTCACGCCGCCCGGACGGTGCTCGTGCGCTGATCGGGGTGCACGGGTCGCTGACATCGGCCGAGAGCCGGGTGCCGCTGCTGCGCGTCACGGTCTGAGGGCCGGCGCGCTGCCGCGACGCCGGCCGGCGGGGTCACTCGTGCTTGGAGCCGAAGACGATCTCGTCCCAGCTCGGCATCGACGCCCGCTTGCTCTTCGGCTTCGACTTCGCCGACTTCCCAGACTTCGCAGAGTTCGCCGACTTCTCCTCGGGGTCGGAGCCGGAGGAAGAGGTCCCCTCGGCGTCGTCGAAGCCGGGCAGGGGAGTGAGGTCGACGGTGTCCTGGTAGCGGATCTCCGCGGCCGGGAGTTCCTCGTCCTCCTCGTCCTCCTCGTCCTCCTCGTCCGGGGAGAGGTCGTCGGTCTCCGGCGCGGGGACGCCGAGGTCCTCGGCCGGGTACTCGTCCTCGGAATCCTCCTCAGCGGGCGCACTGGAATGTTCCAGCAGCGCCTCGCGATCCGACTCGTCGATCTCCTCGTCGGCCTCCTGCGCGCTCGGAGCGGAGGCCCCGGCGTCCGCTGCGGCCGGGGCGGTCCCGGCGGCGTCTCCGGCTGCCTCGCCCTCGGCCGGGTCCTCGTCGAGGCTGGCCCAGACCGTCGCGGAGTCGTCCTCGGGCGGTGGCACGGACCGCAGCCCGCGCCGGGCGTTGAGTGCGTCGAGCTCGCCCTCGTCCAGGGTCGAGGGATGCTCGTCGGAGACCGGGCGCTGACCGGGCCACGGGGTGCGACGACGGGGCCCCGCGGAGCGCTCGTCGAAGGAGCCGTCGGCCTCCACGTCGTAGACCGAGCTCTTGACCGCCTGCAGCCGGCCGCGGCCCCGGGTGGGCTCGGGCGGCGCGTCCTCGTCGCTGATCCAGCGGGCCTCGTCGTCCACCGGTGCGACCGAGCGGTTGTCGAGTTCGGCGACCCAGTGCGCCTGGCGGGTCCGGCCGCCGGCGGAGAAGGTGAGCTCCAGGGTCCAGCTGCCGTCGGTGCGGCGCCAGGCGTCCCAGACGGTCTCCTCGGTGGCCTCCCGGGCCGCCAGTCGTTCGGCGACCACGTCGTCGAGGCTGGGCCCTCCGCGACCGACCGGGAAGGAGCGGGCGCGCTGGGCGGTCCACTCCCGTTCGGCCAGCACCGGACCCTCGTAGCGACGCACGTGGTCCAGCGGGATGTCCGCGGCCTCGGAGATGTCCTCGGCGCTGCGTCCTGAGCGGAGCATCGCCTGGATCTCCCGCGGACGCAGCGGTGCCGCGTCGGCGGCCTGGATCATGCCCAGGGCAGGTCGGTCCGTGCGCACCGCGGCCCGCAGGGCCTTGTCGATGCGCAGCGTGTACCGCTCGCCGTCGGAGTCGACCAGGATCACATGTTCCCCGTCGTCATGGATCCCGTCGAGTTCGAGCTCGCGCATCGTCGTCCTCTCCGTCGGAGCCTGCTCGGTCGCGTGCAGAAGTCTAGGCAGCGACCATATCTCCTGCGGGCCCCGCGCGCCGGTGTCCGGACCTCCGTCCGGGGCGTGTCGGGCCGCTCCGGGCGCTATGTTGCCGGACACAGACCTCTCTGCAATAATGCCGCCGCATTCAGCGTTGCGACCCGGACCGGCCCATTGGGGGACAGGGCGGTCGCGCCGTGCTGGATCGCCGCACGCCTTCCCGGTCGGGCCACCGCCCGGTGACAGTCACAGACACGAGAACGGACCGTAGATGGCCACTGATTACGACGCCCCGCGCAAGAACGACGACGACTCGAACGACGACTCGATCGAAGAGCTGAAGGGTCGCCGGAACGAAGCGGCGACCCCGACGGTCGACGAGGACGAGGCGGAGGCCGCGGACTCCTACGAGCTCCCCGGTGCCGACCTCTCCGGCGAGGAGCTCTCAGTGCGGGTGCTTCCCCGCCAGGCCGACGAGTTCACCTGCGCGAGCTGCTTCCTCGTCAAGCACCGCAGCCAGATCGACCACGTCGAGGGCACCCTCATCATCTGCAAGGAGTGCGCCGCCGCCTGAGCGATCGCCCGCCTTCCTGCGCGCACGACGGCGCCGCACCCCTCCGGGGCGGCGCCGTCGTGATCGTCGGGGGAGCCCTCGCCGGCCCCGCTCGAGATCATCCCTCGGCACGACTGTCCCGGGAAGGCTGCCCCGGGGGAGCGGTTCCGCCGTGGCCGCTCAGGCGCTGTGCTGGGCGGTGCGCAGGGCCAGTGCGAGGTCGTCGGGCCGACGGGTCGAGGCGACCCATGCGCTGGTCGGATCGTCCTCGTCGAGCACCTCGACGCGGATCCCGGAGCGCACCCAGCCGCGCACGCAGTGGTGGGCCAAGGGCTCGAAGCCCTGTCCGACGGTGTGCTGCCAGTCCTCGCCCCGCAGCTCCTCGGGCTCGCCCAGCAGCGAGACCTCGATCTGGGCGCGGCCGAGCCGGAAACGACCGCCGGCGACCTCCAGGACGGGGGAGTACAGCACTGCGAGGACGATCGCGATCACCACGCACGCCGCCCCGACCACGATCGCGAGGGTGAGATCCAGCGGGACCATGACCAGTCCGAAGATCGAGCCCAGCAGCACCACCACGACCCAGACACCGGGGGTGGGCAGCACCCGCTCCCGGAACAGCGGCTCCTGCCCGGAGGCGGGTTCCGGTGCGGACGAGGGCTGGTTCCCGCGCGACGGGCTCGCAGACGTGGCGGGATCGGGCGTGGCGGACATGGGTCCATGGTCTCACGCACGTCCTGGGTGCTCCCGCGCCCGCAGCGCTTACCCTGGGCGCATGCCTGCTGAGCCCGACACCTTGGACACCGTCCCCGACATCACGCCCGCCCCGGCCGGCGGGAGCCCGCTGCGCATCCGTCCTGCCCCGGGCGCCCCGATGCCCCACCGCGCTCATGCCGATGACGCCGGGCTGGACCTGACCAGCGCGGAGGACGTGGAGATCCCCGCCGGCGGTCGCGCGCTCGTGGACACCGGCATCTCGCTGGCACTGCCCCCGGGAACCGTGGGGCTGGTCTGCCCCCGTTCGGGGCTCGCCGCCAAGCACGGGATCACCGTGCTGAACGGTCCCGGTATCGTGGACGCCGGATATCGCGGGCCGATCAAGGTCTCCCTGCACAACACCGACCTGGCCGAGCCGTTCGGCCTCCGCGCCGGCGATCGCATCGCCCAGCTGGTCGTGGTGCCCTTCCTGGCGCCTGTGCTGCAGGAGGTCGACGACCTGGACGTCACCGATCGCGCCGCCTCGGGATTCGGCTCCAGCGGCGGGTTCGGCACCGGCCCGGCCACCGCCGGGACCGACGAGACCACGGAGGGATGAGAGATGGGACTGTTCTCGCGCACCAAGCGACAGGACCCCGAGGAGCCCGCGGGCCCCGAGGAGACGGGGTCGGACGCCACCGACCTCCCCGACGAGGAGCTGACGGCGGACGGTGAGGACCCCGCTGAGGGGACCGCTGACGACTCCGCTGAGGAGAGGGCCGAGCAGGACGCGCCGGAGCAGGCCCGCCCCGAGCACCTCGAGGACGGGCCCTACGACGAGGACGACGCCCCCGAGGACGATCACGTCGACCTCGGCGGCCTGCGCGTGCCGACGATCGACGGCATGGAGCTGCGCATGGAGGTCGACCAGCGCAGCGGCTCCGTCACCGGCGCCAACCTGGTCATCGGCGGCTCCTCGCTGCAGGTCCAGGCCTTCGCCGCCCCCAAGTCGCGTGGACTGTGGGACGAGGTGCGCACCTCCCTTCGCGACTCGGTCGTCAAGCAGGGCGGGACGGCCGAGACCCGGGACGGCGTCTTCGGCACCGAGCTCATCACCCGCCTCCCCGTCAAGCGCAGCGACGGCCGCACCGGCTACCGCCCCGCCCGGTTCATCGGGATCGACGGGCCC
The DNA here is from genome assembly GCF_017876545.1 of Brachybacterium sacelli. NCBI lineage: Bacteria > Bacillati > Actinomycetota > Actinomycetes > Micrococcales > Dermabacteraceae > Brachybacterium > Brachybacterium sacelli. The sequence continues at coordinate 2,891,075 of NZ_JAGIOD010000001.1, forward strand.
CGCTGGTTCCTGCGGGCCATCCTCACCGGCAAGGCGCTCGGTGATGCGGAGCAGTCGCGGACCTTCGAGACCCTGATCTCCCGGCTCGTCGTCGTACGGGGCGGCGAGGCCATGGCTCCGCAGGAGCTGATCGGTCTCAACCTTCCCGGCCAGCGTCCCGGGGTGAACCAGATCGGCGCCGGCCCCCTGGACCCGCTGGCCCGCGGTCCCGAGATCACCGAGGTCGGATGAGCCACGCACCCGAGGGCACCGGAGCCGAGCCTCCCCGCCCGGAAGCGCACGGCGGGGCCGGGGGCGGTCCGAGCGATCCCCCCGGCACCGGGGCCGAGGAGCAGCCCTCCGGCCGCGGGCTCGGCGGTGTCCTGCGCCAGGAGGAGTTCTCGGTCGGCGACGCGATCGGCGGCCCCCGCGGGATCATCGAGTCGGCGCTGCCCACGCTGCTGTTCATCGTGCTGTTCGTCGCCACGGGCTCGGTGACGGTCGCCTCCGTGGCCGCCGTCGCGGTGGTCGCGGTGTTCCTGCTGGTGCGCATCGTCCAGCGCCAGAGCCCCTCGACCGTGCTCGGCGGACTGCTCGGGGTCGGTCTCGGTGCCGTGCTCGCGATCCGCTCCGGCGACGGCACCGACTTCTACGCGCCGGGGATCGTCATCAACGCGGTGACCCTGTTGGTCCTGGTGGTCTCGCTGATCGCCAAACGCCCGCTGATCGGCCTGTTCATCGGACTGCTGGATGCGAGGGTGCAGGACTGGGCCCGGGATCCCGATGCCCGCGCCGTGTATACCCGGGCGACGCTGCTGTTCGTCGTGCTGTACGCGGCCAAGCTCGCCGTCCAGGTGCCGCTGCTGCTGACCGGCCAGGTGGCGGCGCTGGGGGTGGCCAAGCTCGCGATGGGCCTGCCCGCCTTCGCGGTGATCGCCTACCTCGTGTGGCTGATGCACCGTTCGCTCCTGGCCCGCCGCGACCGGTCCTGACCGGCGCGGGCGCCGGGCCGGTTCGGAGTCCGGTCCGCCTGGTGGGACACTGGAGCACGATGACTCCCGGCGACCGGCCCCGGCCGATGACGGGGGTCACCACGAGATCGAGACACAGCGACAGCGATCCGCGCGGGAGATCTGCGGCGGACGGAGAGGGAGCGGACCGATGAGCACGGACCCCCGACGAGTGCCGAGCACCCCCGCCGTGCCGGGCCGACTTCTGACCCTCACCGTCGGGCCTCCCGCTGCCGGCGGCACGTTCGTCGCACGGCACGAGGGTCGCGTGGTGTTCGTGCGCGGCACCGCTCCGGGCGAGACGGTCACCGCACGCCTCCTGGACGATCCCGAGAAGCAGGCGGACGCCCGCTTCTGGCGGGCCGAGACGATCGATGTGCTCGAAGCCGGGGTGGACCGCGTCCCGACCGTCTGGGAGGAGGCCTCGGTCGACGGCGTCGGCGGGGCCGAATGGGCGCACATCGCCCTGCCCGCCCAGCGGCGCATCGCCAGCGAGGTCATGCAGGAGCTGCTGCGCCGCGCCGGCGTGGGCAGCTACCCGATCGAGGACGTGCAGGTCGAGCCCGCACCCCACGACATCGACGGGCTCGGCTCCCGCACCCGGGTGCGGTTCGCCGTGGACGGCGACGGGGGCGTGGGGATGCGCGGATGGCGCTCCCATGACGTCCGCGACGCCGGGGAGAACCCCCTCGCGGCCGCCGCGATCCGCGACCTGCGGCTGGGGGAGTGGACCGCCCCCGAGGCCACCGAGGCGGTCGACGTCGTCGCCCCCTCGGCAGGCCCCGCCTCGGTGGTGCTGATCGGCCGCGAGCTGGATCCGGCCTCCGTGCAGATCCCCGAGGCCTGGGGCGAGGCCGACGTGGCCGTGCGCACCGGCCGTGGTCTGGTGCCGCTGCGCGGCGACGGCATCGTGCACGAGCGGGTCGGCGAGCGGCTGTTCTCCGTCAGCGCCACCGGGTTCTGGCAGGGCCACCGCCGCGCGGCCGAGCTGCTGACCGAGGTGGTCGGCTCCACCCTGGCCGCCCCGTACGGCGGGAGCGCCTGGGACCTCTACGGCGGGGTCGGGCTGTTCGCCGCGACCGCCGCCGAGCAGGTCGGCCCCGACGGCAGCGTGATCACCGTCGAGGGCAACCGGCGCGCCTCCCAGCTCGCCGGTGAGAACCTCGAGGACCTGCCCCAGGTCTCGACGGCCACGGCCGATGTCGTCGACTGGGTGCGGGCCCGCCGCGGCGGCGTGGACGCCGTGGTGCTGGATCCGCCCCGCAGCGGCGCCGGGGTCGAGCTGATGGGCCTGCTGGCCCATGCGGTGCGCCAGCGGATCGTCTACGTCTCCTGCGAGCCCTCCACGCTCGCCCGCGATCTGGCCGCGATCGAGAAGTCCGGCTGGAGGATCGTGGACCTGCGCGCCTTCGACCTGTTCCCGCACACCCATCACGTGGAGTCGGTGACGGTGCTCGAGCGCGTCTGAGGGCGCAGGGGCCTGCGCTCCGGCGCCGTTCGGCCATCACGGACAGCGCAGAGGTGAGGGGCGGCACACCGGCGTAAGCTGACGACCTGTCAGAAGAACACGCCCGGCCGTGGTAGACTTTATCTTGACTTCAAGATACCTGCCGGAGAATCACTCCGGAGACCCCGCGGCCCCCGAGCGCAGCCCTGCATCAGGCGGTCGCCGTGTTCGCCGTTCGCCCGTCCGCCTTCGCGGGCCCGCCTACGATGACAGGGTCGCCCCAACACCCGAGGAGTTCGCCCCGTGAGCACAGCCAACTCATTCGCCGCGAAGCAGGATCTCACCGTCGGCGGGACCGACTACGAGATCTTCGCGCTCGACGCCGTCGACGGCGCCGACAAGCTTCCCTACAGCCTCAAGATCCTGCTCGAGAACCTCCTGCGCACCGAGGACGGCGCCAACATCACCGCCGATCACGTGCGGGCGCTGGCGGCCTGGGAGCCGACGGCGGACCCGTCGGTCGAGATCCAGTTCACGCCGGCGCGCGTGATCATGCAGGACTTCACCGGCGTGCCCTGCGTCGTCGACCTCGCCACCATGCGCGAGGCGATGCGGGACCTCGGCGGCGACCCCGAGCGGATCAACCCCCTCGCCCCGGCCGAGATGGTCATCGACCACTCCGTGATGATCGACGTCGCCGGTCGCCTCGACGCGCTCGAGAAGAACATGGAGCTGGAGTACGAGCGCAACCGGGAGCGGTACCAGTTCCTGCGCTGGGGACAGACCGCCTTCGACGACTTCAAGGTCGTCCCCCCGGGCACCGGCATCGTCCACCAGGTGAACATCGAGTACCTCGCCCGGACCGTCATGACCCGCGAGGTCCCCGCCGGTGACGGGAACGGCTCGGTTCTGCGTGCCTACCCCGACTCCTGCGTCGGCACCGACTCGCACACCACCATGGTCAACGGCCTGGGCGTGCTGGGCTGGGGCGTCGGCGGCATCGAGGCGGAGGCCGCGATGCTCGGTCAGCCGGTCTCGATGCTCATCCCGCGCGTGGTCGGCTTCAAGCTGACCGGCGAGATCCCGCCCGCCGCCACCGCCACCGACGTGGTCCTCACGATCACCGAGATGCTCCGCGAGCACGGCGCGGTCGGCAAGTTCGTCGAGTTCTACGGCGACGGCGTGGCCCAGGTGCCGCTGGCCAACCGTGCGACCATCGGCAACATGAGCCCCGAGTTCGGCTCGACCTGCGCGATCTTCCCGGTCGACGAGGTCACCGTCGACTACCTGCGGCTGACCGGTCGCACCGAGGAGCAGCTCGATCTGGTCGAAACCTACGCGAAGCGTCAGGGCCTGTGGCACGACCCCTCGAAGGAGGCCGCCTACTCGGAGTACCTCGAGCTGGACCTGTCCACCGTGGTGCCCTCGATCGCCGGCCCCAAGCGTCCGCAGGACCGCGTCGTCCTGTCCCAGGCCAAGGAGGCTTTCCGCGAGGTCCTGCCGACCTACGCGGGCCACGAGGAGCCCTCCGTCAACGGCGCGGACACCGCCGGTTCCTTCCCCGCCTCGGACCCGGCGGCCCTGGACTCGGACAACGAGTCCGGCGGCGCGGCCCCCGAGCACCAGCACGTCGCCGGACGCGCCTCGAACCCGGCGCAGGTGGCCGGGCAGGACTTCTCGATCGACCACGGCATCGTCTCGATCGCCTCGATCACGTCCTGCACGAACACCTCCAACCCCTCGGTGATGATGGCGGCGGGCCTGCTGGCCCGCAACGCCGCCGACCGCGGCCTGACCTCCAAGCCGTGGGTGAAGACCTCGATGGCACCCGGCTCCCAGGTGGTCACGAACTACTACACCAGGGCGGGGCTGTGGCCCGCGCTCGAGGAGCTCGGCTTCCACCTCGTCGGCTACGGCTGCACCACCTGCATCGGCAACTCGGGCCCGCTGGACCCGGAGATCTCCGACGCGATCGCCGAGAAGGACCTCGCCGTCACCGCGGTGCTCTCGGGCAACCGCAACTTCGAGGGCCGCATCAACCCCGACGTGAAGATGAACTACCTGGCCTCGCCGCCGCTGGTCATCGCCTACGCCCTCGCCGGCACGATGGACTTCGACTTCGAGAACGATCCGCTGGGCACGGACGAGGAGGGCGAGGACGTCTTTCTGCGCGACCTCTGGCCCAGCCCCACCGAGGTCGAGAAGGTCATCGGCGAGTCCATCTCCCAGGAGATGTTCACCGAGGACTACAAGGACGTCTTCACCGGGGACGAGCGCTGGCGGAGCCTGGACACCCCCGAGGGTGCGACCTTCGCGTGGGACGCGGAATCGACCTACGTGCGCAAGCCCCCGTACTTCGAGGGCATGGGGCAGGAGCCCGAGCCCGTCGGCGACATCTCCGGCGCCCGCGTGCTGGTCAAGGTCGGCGACTCCACCACCACGGACCACATCTCACCCGCCGGCTCCATCAAGCTCGACTCCCCGGCCGGCCGCTACCTGCAGGAGAACGGGGTCGCACGCAAGGACTTCAACTCCTACGGCTCCCGTCGCGGCAACCACGAGGTGATGATCCGCGGCACCTTCGCCAACATCCGCATCCGCAACCAGCTGCTCGACGGCGTCGAGGGCGGGTACACGAAGAACTTCCTGACCGGTGAGCAGGAGTTCATCTACGACGCGGCGCAGGCCTACGCCGAGCGCGACATCCCGCTGGTGGTCCTGGCGGGGAAGGAGTACGGCACCGGCTCCTCCCGCGACTGGGCGGCCAAGGGCACGAAGCTCCTCGGCGTCCAGGCCGTCATCGCCGAGAGCTTCGAGCGCATCCACCGCTCCAACCTCATCGGCATGGGTGTGCTGCCCCTGCAGTACCCGGCCGGCGAGTCCGCCGAGTCGCTGGGCCTGGACGGCACCGAGACCTTCTCGATCTCCGGCGTGACCGCCCTGAACGAGGGGAGCGTCCCGCAGACCGTCGAGGTCGTCGCCACGAAGGAGGGCGATGCCGCCGGCACCGTGACCTTCGACGCGGTGGTGCGCATCGACACACCGGGCGAGGCCGAGTACTTCCGCAACGGGGGGATCCTGCAGTACGTGCTGCGCTCCCTGGTCGCCGCCTGAGATCGACGCGGGGGCCCTAGCCCCTGGCGGGCGCCCGCCGCCCCGCGGGCGCGCCGCCTGCGCTCGTCGAGACCCCCGATATGCACCGTTCCTGGTGCATATCGGGGGTCTCGACGTGAGGGTCGCGGAGGGACGGGGCTGACGGGGCCGTTCTCGGGCGTCAGCGCACCGAGCTGCGGGGGTCGGGATCGTTCGCGCGGGCGGTCAGCACGATCGGCTCGCCGTCGGTGACCTGCAGCGTGTGCTCGGCGTGCGCGCCGCGGGACCCGTCGACCGCCAGCTGGGTCCAGCCGTCCCGGTCGTCGACCACGAGCTCGTGCGTGGTGGGCACCAGGAACGGCTCGACCGTGAGCAGCTGGCCGGCCTCCAGCTCCGCGCCGCCGCCGGGGGTGCCGTGATTGGGCACGAAGGGCGCCTCGTGCATGGTGCGCCCCACGCCGTGGCCCCCGAAGCGGTCGTTGATCGTGTAGCCGAGGTCGTGCGCCGTGGTCATCACCGCGTGGCCGATGTCGCCGACCGTGCTGCCGGCGCGCACCTGATCGATGCCCGCCCACATCACCTGCTCGGTATCCCGGATGAGCTGCTGGTCCTCCGGTCGCGGCGTGCCCACCGCGATGGTCAGGCAGGAGTCGGCGACCCAGCCCTCGACCTCGACGGCGAAGTCGAGGGAGAGCAGATCCCCGTCCACGAGCACCCGGTCGTAGGGACGACCGTGGAGCACGCCCTCGTTGACGGAGGTGCAGATGACGTAGCCGAACGGGGACGCCCCGAACACCGGGTGGTAGTCGATGTAGCAGCTGGTCGCCCCGGCCTCGCGGATGAGGCGATGGGCCTCGGCGTCCACCTCCAGCAGGTTCCAGCCGACGTCCACGACCTCGCGCAGGTGCGAGAGCACCGAGGCCACGAAGCGGCCCGCGGGCTGCGCCTGCTCGAAGGTGGGCAGGTCCTGCGTCGCGCTGCGACGGCGGCGGCCGAGGATCATCGCGGAGCCTTTCCGGTGGGGGCGGGAGGCGCCGAGCGGTCCGTGCCGTACTCGACGACGTCGGGCCCCGTGCCCTGCCACGAGTACAGGGAGACGGCGACCCAGGCGATGCCGGCGGCGACCAGGCCCGCACCGAGCATGTGGAGACCGACCAGCACTTCCGGCAGCTGGGTGAAGTACTGCGTGTACCCGATCGCCGCCTGCAGCACGGTGATGACGACCAGGCTCCAGGTAGCCCGGCGCGTCTGCCGCGCGGCACCGATGAGGTACAGGGCGATGAGGAGTCCGACCAGGAGGCCGCAGAAGAGCATCACGGAGTCCGCGTGCAGCCAGGAGATCGTGCGGGCGTCGAAGGGGAGGCGCTCGGGGTGGACATCGTCCCCCGAGTGGGGGCCGGTGCCGGTGACCAGGGTGCCGAGCACGAGGATCGCGAAGCCGATGACGGCCAGCGCCCCGCTCATCCAGTGCATGGCACCCGGGACGAGCGAGCGCCGTCGTGCGGCGTCCCCGTCGTACAGCCGGAACAGGAGCACGGTGGAGACCGCGACGAGGATCGGCGAGATGAGGAAATGGGGGCTGACGACGCCCGGGTGGAGGTCCGCGTGGACGACCACCATGCCGACGATCGCCTGCACCGCGGTGCCGATCAGCGGGACCAGGGAGAGCCACCGCAGGCTGCTGCCCTTGTGACCCAGCCAGAGCAGGGAGACCAGCAGCAGGGCGACGGCGAAGACGCCCAGGACCCCGGTCAGGGTGCGGTTGCCGAACTCGATGAAGGGATGGATCCCGGCTTCCATGGTCAGCTCAGGGGTGAACTGGCCCGGTTCGCAGTTCGGCCAGGTCGAGCACCCCAGCCCGCTACTGGTCAGGCGGACGACGCCGCCGGAGACGATGATGCCGATCTGGCAGACCAGATTCCCCCAGAACACGACGGCGGCGATCCGAGCGCGATTGGCCGCGGAGAGCCCCAGGGTGCGCTCTCCGGACAGGGAGATCCGTCCGACGAGCTCGAGGCGCGGGGCGGGAGCCGGATGCTCGTCGACGGCCGGCGGAGAAGCGTTCATGCCATCGAGTGTAAGAACTTTCCCTGGGTGTCCCATCGTCGCGGCGACGCCTTTCACATCGGTGCTCTCCCCGTCCCGCCCACGGGGTGATCGTGCCCCTCAGCTGTCCGTCCAACGGAACCAGCGGATCACGGCGGCGGTGCCGAGCACGGCCCAGGCCAGCAGCACGAGCACCGATCCGAGGCTGAACACGCCGCCGGCGAGGCTGGCGCGCAGCAGCTCGCCGAGTGCCCCGGACGGCAGCAGGTCCACGAGACCGCGCAGGATCCGCGGGTAGGCCTCGGCCGGGAAGGCGACGCCGCCGACGGCGACCAGCAGCACGAACACGAGATTCGACACGGCGAGCACGGCCTCGGTGCGCAGCAGTCCGGCGACCAGGAGGCCGAGGGCTCCGAAGGCGACCGTGCCCACCAGCCAGACGGGCAGCGCGGCCAGGAGCTCCAGCGCACCGGGGCGCCAGCCGAGGATCAGGGCGAGCAGTCCCAGCACCACGATCTGCACGGCGTGCACGAGCAGCGTCGCGAGCACCTTCCCGGCGAGGTATCCGTCCCGGCCCAGGGGAGTGGTCGCGATCCAGCGCAGCACCCCGTTGCGCCGGTCGAAGCCGGTCTGGATCGCCTGGGAGGTGAAGGAGGTGGAGATCAGCGCGGTCGCGAGCGTCGCGGCGAGGGCGGTGTCGATGGGCTCGGCGCCCTCGAGCCGGCCGACGGGAAGCAGCCGCAGCCCGAGGAGCACGAGCGTCGGCAGGGCGATCGCGACCATCAGCTGCTCGCCGTTGCTGAGCAGCACGCGGGCTTCGAGGGAGGTGTGGGCGAGCACGCGGCGCAGACGCGGAGCGGGTGCGGCGGTGGGGCGCACGGCCGGGCCCGGGGCGAGGGAGGCCCCGGGAGCGGCGGGACCGTCGGAGGTGGTGCTCATCGGCGTGTGACTCCCCGGGTGGTGGGCGAGGGGGTGGCGGGCTGCGGCGGATCCTGCTGCATGAGGTCCAGCAGCACGGCCTCGAGATCGGCGGAGCCGGCCCCGGTGAGCTCGAAGCGGGCCCCGTGGCGGGCGGCGGCGGCGTGCAGATCGGCCTCGAGCGCCGCGACCCTCTCACGCTCGACGCCGTGGGCGACGGCGCGCACGGTGACTTCGCCCTCCTCCTGACGGTGCGCGGTGATGACCTCCTGGACCGACCCGGAGGCGACGCTGCGGCCCCCGGCGATGACACAGACCGCATCGGCGAGCCCCACCACGTCGTCCATCATGTGGGTGGTCAGCACGACGGCGGTGCCGGTGTCGGCGAGCGCCCGGATCAGCCGGCGGACCCGGCGGCGGATCGCGGGGTCCATCCCGGCGGTGGGCTCGTCGAGGAAGATCAGCTCGGGGCGGCCGATGAGCGAGAGGGCGAGGGCCAGGCGCTGGCGCTGCCCGCCGGAGAGCCGGCGCACCAGGGAGCCGGCGAACTCGTCGATCCCCAGGTGCTCGGCGACCTCGTCCACATCGAGCGGGTCGGCGTGCAGGCTCGCCCCGTAGCGCAGCAGCTGCATCGTCCTCGCCCCGGAGGCGAGGCCGCCGTCCTGGATCATCAGGCCCACCCGGGCGCGATGCTCGGGGCCGGCGCGCCAGGGGTCGCGTCCCAGCACCTCGAGGGTGCCGCCGCTGGGACGCAGCAGCCCCGTGGCGCAGGAGACGGCCGTGGTCTTCCCGGCGCCGTTGGGGCCCAGCAGGGCCGTCACCTCCCCGCGGTGGGCCCGCAGAGAGAGTCCGTCGAGGGCGCGGACGGGGCCGTAGGAATGGGTGAGGTCCTCGGCGACGAGCGCCGGGGGCGCGCTGGAGTGGTCAGTCATGGCGGACCCATCGTAGGCGGGGACGAGGGGAGGGGTCCGACTGCGCCGCGGAGCGCCCTCGTCGTCAGCTCGTCGGATATCGGCGCTCCACGGCCGGACGAGCGGAACCGAACCTGTCAGCGCCCCGTCACGTGCAGCGGGGTGTGGGCGGGGTCGACGACCTCCGCCGCGAGCGGCGGCTCGGGCGCGGTGCCGCCGACGCCCCAGGTGTCGGTGGGGAACCGGTCACGGTCGTGGGCCTCCAGCAGGCCGCTCATGTCGGGCCCGAGCGGCACCACCTGGGTGGGGTTGATGTCCTCGTGCACGATGTAATAGTGCTCCTTGATCTGCTGCAGGTCGACGGTGTCGCCGAAGCCCGGGGTCTGGAACAGGTCCTTGGTGTAGTTCCACAGGTTCGGCATGGTCACCAGCGGTTGGCGATTCGCCTTGAAGTGACCGAAGTAGACCGGGTCGAAGCGGATCAGGGTGGGGAACAGGCGCACATCGGCCTCGGTGAGCGAGGGGCCCATCAGGTAGCGCCGGTCGGCCAGGCGCTCCTCGAGCTCGTCCAGCGCCGCCCACAGCTCGCGGTACTCCTTCTCGTAGACCTCCTGGCCGCCGGCGAAGCCGACCTTGTAGACGCCGTTGTTCACCCGATGGAGCATCCAGGTGTTCAGCGCGTCGATCTCCTCGCGCTGGGACTGCGGATAGAGGTCCGGCGCGCCCTCGCGGTGCAGGGCCGTCCATTCGGTGGCGAAGTCGAGGGTGATGCGCTGGAAGTCGTTGGTCACCACGGCCCGGGTGGGGACGTCCACGACGGCCGGGACCGTGATGCCGCGCGGGTAGTCGGGGAAGCGGGCGAAGTAGGCCTGCTGGAGGCGCTCGTAGCCCAGCACCGGGTCGACGCCGCCCTCGTCGAGGTCGAAGGTCCAGGAGCGCCGGTCGTGGGTGGGGCCGGGCATGCCGACCGAGAGGGCCTCCTCGAGTCCGAGCAGACGGCGGGAGATCAGGGTGCGATTGGCCCAGGGACAGGCACGGGCGGCGATCAGACGGTAACGCCCCGCCTCGACGGGCCAGCCATCCCGGCCGTCGCGGGTGATGCGGTCGTCGATGTAGTTCATGTCCCGGTCGAAGGGCTTGCCCTTGTGGACGTAGGAGCCCTCGGTCGAGTGCTCGGCGGTGCGGTCCTCGGTGGTCATGGTGTCCCTTCCTCGATCTCCGGCGGCGGCGGCGCGGTGCCGTGGTGCGCTCCACGGTAGTTGAAAATAGTATTAAAGAAAAGGGCGCACAGTGCTCCGAGCTGCCCTGGGCGCGATGTCGCAGGTAAGGGCACCCTTGGTGCCGTGGCACACACCCTTGCGGGGGTATTTGGCAAGCCGTATGTTGTAAAATGAAGAACGGTCGACGGAAGAAGGTGATGCACGGATGACCGCACCGGATCTGGACCCGGCGGGCCCGCCGGCCACTCGCGACCGGCTCGTCGAGGCGATCTCGGCGCACGGACCGATCACCGCCCGCCAGCTGGCCGAGCGCTTCGGGCTCACCAGCGCCGCCGTCCGGCGCCATCTCGCGGCGCTCGAGGCCGAGGACGTCATCGCCGAGCACGAGATGCCGGTCGCGCACCGCGGCCGGGGCCGCCCCAGCAAGGCCTTCGTGCTCTCGAAGTCCGCGCACGATCACCTTCCCGGCGGCTATGACGAGCTCGCCGTGATGGCGGTCGAGGAACTCGCCCGACGCGGCGACGAGGCCGTGGCCCGTCTCGCTGAGCGCCGGGTCGCCGACTGGGAAGCGGCACTGGCCGAGGCCGTCGCCGTCCGCGAGGCGGCGGGGGAGAAGGTCACCATCTCCCGCAAGGTCGAGCTGCTCGCCGAGCTGCTGACCTCGCGGGGCTACGCCACCACCGTGCGCCCCCTGCACGTCCCGCTGCCCACACCGGGTGCGCGGTCCGGCTCGAGCCCGCGTACGCTCGTCACGGCGCAGTTGTGCCACGGCCACTGCCCTGTCCTCGACGTCGCCGCGGATCACCCCGAGCTGTGCGAGGCCGAGACCCGAGTCATCTCCCGAATCATCGGGGCGCCCGTCCAACGCCTGGCCACCCTGGCGCAGGGCGCCCACTGCTGCACGACACACATTCCGCTCACCGAGGGAAGGACATCATGACGAGCGCACCAGAGAAGCTCTCCCAGGACGAGATCATCGACTCCATGGGCCACTACGCGTACGGCTGGCGTGACGACGACACGGCCGGCGCCACCGCCCGCCGCGGTCTGAGCGAGGAGGTCGTCCGCAACATCTCCGAGCTGAAGGACGAGCCGGAATGGATGCTCAAGCGCCGCCTGAAGGCGCTGAAGCTGTTCGGCAAGAAGCCGCTGCCCACCTGGGGCCCGGACCTGTCCGGCATCGCCTTCGACACCATCAAGTACTTCGTGCGCTCCACCGAGCAGCAGGTCACCGACTGGGAGGACCTCCCGGCCGACATCAAGGAGACCTACGACCGGCTGGGGATCCCGGAGGCCGAGAAGCAGCGCCTCGTCGCGGGCGTCGCCGCCCAGTACGAGTCCGAGGTCGTCTACCACCAGATCCGCGAGGATCTCGAGGAGCAGGGCGTCATCTTCGTGGACACCGACACCGGTCTGCGGGACTACCCCGAGCTGTTCGAGGAGTACTTCGGCACCGTGATCCCCGCGGGGGACAACAAGTTCTCCGCGCTGAACACCGCCGTGTGGTCGGGCGGCTCCTTCGTGTACGTCCCCAAGGGCGTCCACGTGGAGATCCCGCTGCAGGCCTACTTCCGGATCAACACCGAGAACATGGGCCAGTTCGAGCGCACCCTGATCATCGCCGACGAGGGCTCCTCGGTGCACTACGTCGAGGGCTGCACCGCGCCGATCTACCAGTCCGATTCCCTGCACTCGGCCGTCGTCGAGATCGTGGTGAAGAAGGACGCGAACGTGCGCTACACGACCATCCAGAACTGGTCGAACAACGTGTACAACCTGGTCACCAAGCGCACCACGGTCGAGCAGGGCGGCTCCATGGAGTGGGTCGACGGCAACATCGGCTCGAAGGTCACCATGAAGTACCCGGCCGTCTGGCTGATGGGCGAGCACGCCCGTGGCGAGACGCTGTCGGTCGCCTTCGCGGGCGAGGGCCAGCACCAGGACACCGGCTCGAAGATGGTGCACATGGCGCCGCACACCTCGAGCTCCATCGTGTCCAAGTCGGTCTCGCGCGGCGGCGGGCGCAGCTCCTACCGCGGCCTGGTCCAGGTGATGCCCGGAGCGGAGCACGCCGCCTCCACCGTGCTGTGCGACGCGCTGCTGGTGGACCAGATCTCCCGCACCGACACCTACCCTTACGTCGACGTCCGCGTCGACGACGTGCAGATGGGCCACGAGGCCACCGTCTCCAAGGTCTCCGAGGAGCAGCTCTTCTACCTGAGGAGCCGCGGCATGGAGGAGACCGAGGCGATGGCCATGATCGTGCGCGGGTTCATCGAACCCATCGCGCGCGAGCTCCCGATGGAGTACGCCCTCGAACTGAATCGCCTGATCGAGCTGCAGATGGAAGGAGCAGTCGGTTGATGACCACCTCCGACATGACCGAACTCAAGGATGCGGGCGGCGCAGAGGATCCTGCGGCCGACGAGAACGCGGGACACGCCGCGGGTGCCGCGCCCGTCGCCGCCCGGTCCGCGCTGGCCGAGGACTCCGCCGCCGCGGTGGAACTCGAGGAGGAGGGGCTGACGCTGACGGACGAGCAGTCCGCGGCGCACGGCGCTCACAACCGCGGCGACCGGGCCCGCTCCTTCGAGCTCTCGGACCACGAGCGGCCCACCAGCGACATCGAGGAGTGGCGCTTCACCCCGCTGCGCCGGTTCGGCCCTCTGCTGGTGGACGCCCCGACCGACGACCGCGAGGGCGACCCCGCGGTGGACTACCGCGTCGAGGTGCCCGAGGGTGCCCCCGCGCCCTCCACGCTCGCCGTCGGCGAGGCCCCCCGCGGCACCGTCCTGGTGCCCGAGGACCTCCCCTCCGCCGTCGCGTCGGCGCGCAGCGAGCAGGCACTGCACCTGGTGGCCCCGAAGAACGCGGAGCTCCCTGCGCCCTACCGGGTCGAGATCTCCGGCCGTGGCGCCGACCGTCGGGCCAACGGGCACATCGTCCTGGAGACCAAGGAGTCCTCGGCCGCGACCTTCGTGCTCAACCACACCGGTTCCGCGCAGTACGCGCAGAACGTCGAGATGGTCGCCGGCGACAACTCGCAGATGACCGTGATCGCCCTGCAGGACTGGGACGACGACGCACTGCACATCGCCACCCACCACGGCTCGATCGGTCGCAACGCCAAGATCAAGCACATCGTGGTCTCCCTCGGCGGCAGCGCCGTGCGCGTGAACACGATCTCCGACCTGGTCCGTCCCGGCGGCGAGGTCGAGAACCTCGGCCTGTACTTCTCCGACGAGGGCCAGTTCCTCGAGCACCGCCTGTTCGTGGACCACACCGCCCCGAACTGCACCTCGGACTCCGCCTACAAGGGCGCGCTCCAGGGCAAGAGCGCTCGCTCGGTGTGGGTCGGCGACGTGCTGATCCGCAAGGAGGCCGAGGGCACCAACACCTACGAGCTGAACCGCAACCTCGTGCTCACCGAGGGTGCGCGCGCCGACTCGGTGCCGAACCTGGAGATCGAGACGGGGGAGATCGAGGGGGCCGGCCACGCCGCCGCCACCGGTCGCTTCGACGACGAGCAGCTGTTCTACCTGCGCGCCCGCGGAATCCCGGAGAAGGAGGCCCGCCGCCTGGTGGTGCGCGGCTTCTTCGCCGAGCTGATCCAGCGGATCGACGTGCCGGAGATCCGTGAGCACCTCACCGAGTCCATCGAGGTCGAGCTCGCCCGGAGCATGAGCTGATGTCCGACGCCTTCGTCCCCGTCGCCACCCTCGACCAGCTCGATGCGGGCGAGGCGATCGACCTCGTCGCCGGCGGCGTCGAGATCGCCCTGGTGCGCGACGAGGACGGCGGCGTCCACGCCCTCGAGGACGTCTGCTCGCACGAGGAGATCCCGCTGTCCGACGGCGACGTCGAGGGCTGCACCATCGAATGCTGGAAGCACGGCAGCCAGTTCGACCTGGTCACGGGTCGTCCGCTGCAGCTCCCGGCCGTCCTTCCCGTGCGGGTCTTCCCCGTGCGGGTCGATGAGAGCAGCGGCGAGATCCTGGTGGATCCGACCGCCGCCGACGACACCTGATCACCCGGGCACCGCGCCTCGATGCCCGCCCCCGAACCCACCAGCACCCCTGGTCAAGGAGAACTGCACATGTCTGTCCTGGAGATCAAGAACCTCCACGCCACCGTCGAGACCCCCGAGGGCACCAAGGAGATCCTCAAGGGCGTCGACCTCACGATCCGCTCCGGCGAGACCCACGCCATCATGGGCCCCAACGGCTCCGGCAAGTCGACCCTCGCCTATGCGGTCGCCGGCCACCCCAAGTACGAGATCACCGAGGGCGAGCTGACGCTCGACGGTGAGGACGTGCTGGAGATGAGCATCGACGAGCGCGCCCGCGCCGGTCTCTTCCTCGCCATGCAGTACCCGGTCGAGGTCCCCGGCGTCACCGTCTCGAACTTCCTGCGCACCGCCAAGACCGCGATCGACGGCGAGGCCCCCTCGCTGCGCACCTGGGTCAAGGACGTCAAGGGGTCCATGGACGACCTGCGCATGGATCCGGTCTTCGCCGAGCGCAACGTCAACGAAGGCTTCTCCGGCGGCGAGAAGAAGCGCCACGAGATCCTGCAGATGCAGCTGCTGAAGCCCTCCATCGCCATCCTCGACGAGACCGACTCCGGCCTCGACGTCGATGCGCTGCGCATCGTCTCCGAGGGCGTCAACCGCGCCAAGGAGACCACCGACGTCGGCATCATGCTGATCACCCACTACACGCGCATCCTGCAGTACGTGAAGCCGGACTTCGTCCACGTCTTCGTGGGCGGTCGGATCGCGGAGCAGGGCGGCCCGGAACTGGCCGAGCGGCTCGAGTCCGAGGGCTACGACCGGTTCCTCGTCGGCGCGGGCAGCTGACCACGCCACCCGGGCCGGCGCGGGAGCGATCCGCGGTCGGCCCGGAGCCCATCCCACCGCGGGTCGTGATCACGGCCCGCACCTCATCAGGAGGAAGCCATGACCGACCAGGAGACCCCGTCGGCGACCGTGAGCTCCGAGGACGTGATCGAGGCGATGAAGGACGTGATCGACCCCGAGCTCGGGATCAACGTCGTCGACCTCGGCCTCGTCTACGGCGTGAGGATCGAGGACGGCGATGCCGTCGTCGACATGACGCTCACCTCCGCCGCCTGCCCGCTGACGGACATGCTCGAGGAGCAGACGTTCGCGGTGCTCGACCCCATCACGGAGTCCCATCGCATCAACTGGGTGTGGATGCCGCCGTGGGGCATGGAGAAGATCACCGAGGACGGTCGCGAGCAGCTGCGCGCGATCGGCTTCAACCTCTGAGCCCAGCTCCGCGCACCACGCCAGGACGGGCCCCGGGATCATTCCCGGGGCCCGTCCTGGCGTGCGGGGAAGAGGTCAGCCCAGGAGGCGGTCCGCGGGGGTGACCTCGAGGCCGTGCGCCTCGCCGGTGCCCTCGTGCGTGAGAGCGCCCTCATGGGTGTGCAACCCCTTGGCCAGGGCCGGATCGGACCGCAGGGCATCGCGCCAGCCGGCGTCCGCGACCTTCAGCACGTAGGGGAGGGTGGCGTGGGTCAGCGCCGAGGTCGCGGTGACGGGCACCGAGCCCGGCATGTTTGCCACGCAGTAGAACCTCGTGTCGTGGACCGCGAAGGTGGGGGCGTCGTGCGTGGTGGGGCGGGAGTTCTCGAAGCAGCCGCCCTGGTCGATCGCCACGTCGACCAGCACCGAGCCGGGCTTCATGGTCGCGACCATCTCGTCGGTCACCAGCTTCGGGGCCTTCTTGCCGGGGATCAGCACCGAGCCGATCACCACGTCGGCCTCGCGGATCTTGGCGGCCAGGTCGAGCGTCGTGGAGTAGCGGGTGAGGATGCCGCCGTGGTGCATGGTCGCGATCTGTCCGAGGCGCGAGACGTCGAGGTCCATGACGGTGACGTCCGCGTGCAGCCCGTGGGCCATCATGGCAGCCTGCTCGCCGACCATGCCGCCGCCGAGGATGAGGACATCGGCCTCGTCGGTTCCGGGCACTCCGCCCATCAGCATCCCGGAACCGCCCACAGGTGCCATCAGGTGATAGGCGGCGACCTGGGTCGCGAGACGACCGGCGATCATGGACATGGGGGCGAGCAGGGGCAGCGAACGGTCCGGGCGCTGGACCGTCTCGTAGGCGATCGCGGTGACGCCGGAGGACAGCAGCGCCTCGGTCAGCGCTGCGTCCGCCGCGAGATGCAGGTAGGTCAGCAGTACCTGGCCCCGCCGCAGCAGCGGGTACTCGGCCTCCAGAGGTTCCTTGACCTTGACGATCATGCCGGCCCGGCCCCAGACCTCCTCGGCGGTGCCCAGGATCCGCGCTCCTGCCGCTCGGTAGTCCTCGTCCGAGATCCGGGCGCCGAGCCCGGCCCCGCTCTCGACGGCCACCTCGTGGCCGCGGACGACGAGCTCATGGACCCCGGAGGCGGTCAGGCCCACCCGGTTCTCGTTGTTCTTGATCTCCCGGGGCACCCCGATGAGCATGACGAAGCCTCCTCGCTCCACGCGACGTTGCCGGGCCGCCCGCGGCGGCCGTCGAGCACCAGCATCGCACCTGGAGGAGGCGGGCGCAGGACGACACGGTGACCATCCTGTGAGGGACGGTCGCGGTCGCGGGCGTGACTGTGGTCCGTGGCACCGTGGAGCGGAAATCGGAGGCCGTCGGGGGCCCGCGCACCTAGACTCGATCCGGCCCTGCACCGGGGTGCCGCCCCGGGCCCGGGCGCCGCGCTGCGGCCCCTGCCGTGGCCCCCGACCGCTTCCCTCCCGACCTAGGAGTCCGATCCTGTGATCACCGTGCACGACCTCGCCATCCGCGTCGGTGCCCGGCTGCTCATGAGCGACGTCTCCTTCCAGCTCACCGACGGCGACCGCGTCGGCCTGGTGGGTCGCAACGGCGCCGGCAAGACCACCCTGACCAAGGTGCTCTCGGGCACGCTGCAGCCCTCGGAGGGCTCGGTCGAGGTGACCGGCCAGCTCGGGTACCTGCCCCAGGACACCCACAGCGGGGACGACACCGAACCCGTGATCGCCCGCATCCTCTCGGCCCGCGGCCTCGACGACGTGCTGCGCCGTCTGCGCCGCGCCGAGGAGGAGATGGGCGACATGAGCCTGTCCGAGGCGCGTCGCGAGAAGGCGATGAACCGCTATCCGCGGCTGGAGGCCGAGCTCGACGCCGTGGGCGGCTACGCCGCGGAGGCCGAGGCCAAGCGGATGGCCGCGAACCTGGGCCTGCCCAACCGGCTGCTCGAGCAGGAGCTGGGCACCCTCTCCGGCGGCCAGCGCCGGCGGGTCGAGCTCGCCCGGATCCTGTTCTCCCAGGCCTCGACCATGATCCTGGACGAGCCGACCAACCACCTCGACGCCGATTCGATCATCTGGCTGCGCGAGTACCTGCTGGCCTACCGCGGCGGGCTGATCATCATCAGCCACGACGTGGAGATCGTCGAGCACGTCGTCAACAAGGTCTTCTACCTCGACGCGAACCGCTCCGTGATCGACATGTACAACATGGGCTGGAAGCTGTACCAGCGCCAGCGCGAGGACGACGAGAAACGCCGCAAGCGCGAGCGCCAGAACGCCGAGAAGAAGGCGACGGCGCTGACCGCGCAGGCGGAGAAGATGCGCGCCAAGGCCACCAAGGCCGTGGCCGCCCAGAACATGCTCAAGAGGGCCGAGCGGATGCTCGACGGCGTCGAGGGGGAGCGGCAGCAGGACCGGGTGGCCTCGCTGCGCTTCCCCAAGCCCGCCCCCTGCGGCAAGACCCCGCTGATGGCCGAGGACCTCTCGAAGTCCTACGGCAGCCTCGAGATTTTCGCCGGCGTGGACCTCGCGATCGACCGCGGCTCGCGCGTGGTGGTCCTGGGCCTGAACGGTGCGGGCAAGACGACGCTGCTGCGGATCCTCGCCGGGGTCGACGAGGCGGACACCGGCGGCATCCTGCCCGGTCACGGCCTCCGGATCGGCTACTACGCCCAGGAGCACGAGACCCTCGACCTCGACCGCACCGTGCTCGAGAACATGATGACGGCGGCCTACGAGCTGCCCGAGGTCGAGGCCCGCAAGATCCTCGGCTCCTTCCTGTTCACCGGGGACGACGTCCACAAGCCGACCCACGTGCTCTCGGGCGGGGAGAAGACCCGTCTCGCGCTCGCGGCCCTCGTGGTCTCCAGCGCGAACGTGCTGCTGCTGGACGAGCCGACGAACAACCTCGATCCCGCCAGCCGCGAGGAGATCCTCGGGGCGCTCGCGGCCTTCGAGGGAGCCGTCGTGCTGGTCTCCCACGACGCCGGCGCGGTCTCCTCGCTGTCCCCCGAGCGGGTGCTGATGATGCCCGACGCCGTCGAGGACCTGTGGAACGCGGAGTACCAGGAGCTCGTCGAACTGGCCTGATCGCCGACCGCTCGCGACCCCCGTGGGGAGCGACCGCTCAGCGACCGGAGACTGTACTGTCGACTACAGCAGGTTTCGGCTGATCCCTGCGACGTCGACGCATCGAGGACCCTCCCGCGGTCCCGGTGTCAGGTGGTGAGTTCCGCATGTTCGTCCTGTCCCTCTCCGCGGCCGCGGCGCGGCCCTCGTCCGACGGTGCGGACCCGGTGCCCGCCCTGCTCGAGGCGCTCGAGCCCGTGATGCTCACCCGCCCGGCCGAGCGCACCGCGGGGCCCGAGGTGCTGGCGCTGGCCTCTCGGGCGGAGGATGCCCTCGAGGCGATGCTGCGGGCCCGGGAGGCGGATCGGTGGCGGATCGGACTCGGGATCGGCGCCGTGGACCGGCCGCTGCCCGGAAGCGTCCGGGAGGCCGCGGGCCCGGCGGTCGAGGCCGCCGCCGCGGCGGTGCGGGCGGCGCGGACGACCTCCAGCGTGCCACTGGTCGTGCGGGCCGCCGACGACCGCCAGCAGAGCACCGCCGAGGATGCCGAAGCGGTGCTGCGTCTGATCGGGTGGATGATCCGCACGCGCAACCGCGGCCAGTGGCAGACCGTCCGCGCGCTGCGCGAGGACCCGGGGGCGACCCAGGCCGAGCTGGCGCAGCGGCTCGGCGTGACCCAGCAGACCGTCTCCCGGGCCGTGCGCACCAGCGGCTGGCGGGAGGAGAGCGCGGCCCACCCCCTGGCCGTGCGGCTGCTCAGCATGATCGACCTCACGTCGGCGCGGTGAGGTCCGCCCGTACCGCGGACTCCGCGTGAGCGCGCGGTATTCTTGTCGCGCCCCGACGACAACCGAGGAGACACATGGCGACGACGAACGATCTGAAGAACGGGATGGTCCTCGTTCTGGACAAGCAGCTGTGGAGCGTGGTCGAGTTCCAGCACGTCAAGCCCGGGAAGGGCCCTGCCTTCGTGCGCACCAAGCTGAAGAACGTGATGTCCGGCAAGGGCATCGACAAGACCTTCAACGCCGGGGTGAAGGTCGAGACGGCGACGGTCGACCGTCGCGACATGCAGTACTCGTACCTCGACGGCGACATGTACGTGTTCATGGACACCTCGAACTGGGAGCAGACCAGCCTCGCCCCGGAGGTCGTGGGTGACGCCAAGGACTTCATGGTCGAGGAGCAGGACGTGGTCGTGGCCTTCCACGAGGGAGAGGCGCTGTTCGTCGAGCTGCCGCCCTCCGTGGTGCTGGAGATCGAGTTCACCGAGCCAGGCCTGCAGGGCGACCGCTCCAGCGGCGGCACCAAGCCCGCGACGCTGACCACCGGCCGTGAGATCCAGGTCCCGCTGTTCCTGGACCAGGGCGAGAAGGTCAAGGTCGACACCCGCACCGGCGACTACCTCGAGCGCGTGAAGTGACCGATTCCCCCGCCCCCCGGGGCACCGGCCTCCCCCTCCCGTCGCGGGAGGGGGCCGAGGTCGAGTTCGAGCGCACCGTGCCTGCCGCCACCGATCGCCTCCACCGGCGCTCTCGCGACCGCATCCGTGCCCTCGACGTCCTCTTCGAGGCCGACGCCCGCGACCAGGACGTGCTCGACGTGCTCGCCGAGCGCGTGCGGCGCACGGCCGCGCAGAGCCCGCTGCCGCAGGCCGCCCGGGAGCTGGTCGAGCTCTACGCGCCCCAGGCCCGGGACATCGACGAGGACCTCGAGACCCACTCGCGGGACTGGCCCCTGTACCGGATGCCCGCGGTGGACCGCGCCATCCTGCGCCTGGGCAGCGCCGAGGTGCTGTACGGCGGGGACGACGCCGGGCGCGGAGCGATCATCGGGGAGTACACCAAGATCGCCGAGGTGCTCTCGACCGACGACTCGCCGCGCTTCGTCAACGGGCTCCTGCAGCGCCTGGCCGACGTCCGCGGCCTGCTGACCTGAGAGGACCCACCTCCGGTGCCGCGGACGCATCCCAGGCCCGGGACGCGGCGCCGCCGTCCGAAGGGCGGGCGCCCGCACGGCGAGGACCCCGGGCCCCGTAGACTCCGCTCAGCTCATCCGAGCGCCCACACCCTTTAACGACACGTCCTGTGAGGCGTGGAAGGGAGAGAACCCATGCACGACGAACGACCCCCTGCGAGGACCGCCCCCGAGGACTCCTCGGCGGCGCAGAGCTCGCGAGTGCTCGGCGCGGACGAGATCCGCCGGGCGCTGACCCGCATCGCCCACGAGATCCTCGAGAGCGGCCACGGCGCCGACGACCTCGTGCTCCTGGGCGTCCCGCACCGCGGCGTCCCGCTGGCCCACCGGCTCGCGGAGCAGATCGCCCGGGCCGAGGGAGACGACCGACCCCTCGAGGACCTGGCGGGTTCGCTCGACATCACCATGTACCGCGACGATCTGCGGCACAATCCCACCCGCGCCCCGAGCCCGACCCGCATCCCGCGCGCCGGCATCGACGGCCGCACCGTGGTGCTGGTCGACGACGTGCTCTACTCCGGGCGGACCATCCGCGCCGCACTGGACGCCCTCGGTGCCATCGGCCGCCCGGCCGCCGTACGGCTGGCGGTGCTCGTCGACCGCGGCCATCGACAGCTGCCGATCCGGGCCGACCACGTGGGCAAGAACCTCCCCACCTCCCGCAGCGAGCGTGTGCACGTCCAGCTCGCCGAGACCGACGGCGTGGACGCGGTGGACATCGCCCGTCCCGATGCCTCGACGACGGCTCGGGAGGAGGTATGAGGCACTTCATCTCCATCGCGGACCTCGACCGCGCCGAGGCGATCTCGGTGCTGGCGACGGCCGAGCACATGGCCGAGACCCAGTCCCGCTCGATCCGCAAGCTGCCCACCCTGGTGGGCACCACCGTGGTGAACCTCTTCTTCGAGGACTCCACCCGCACCCGGATCAGCTTCGAGGCCGCCGCAAAGCGCCTCTCGGCCGACGTCATCAACTTCTCCGCCAAGGGGTCGAGCGTGTCCAAAGGCGAGTCCCTCAAGGACACGGCGCTGACCCTGCAGGCGATGGGGGCGGACGCGGTCGTGGTGCGCTCCGGCTCCTCCGGTGCCGCCCATCTGCTGGCCCATGCCGGCTGGATCGACCAGCCGATCGTGAACGCCGGCGACGGGGCCCACGAGCACCCCACCCAGGCGATGCTCGACGCCTTCACCCTGCGCCGCCATCTGCGCCCCGGGGACCCGGGTGCGGGCCTGGACGGCCTGCACGTGGTCATCGTCGGGGACATCCTGCACTCGCGGGTGGCGCGCTCGAACGTGCTGCTGCTGACGCTGCTCGGCGCGCGCGTGACCCTGGTCGCGCCGCCCGCCCTGGTGCCGGTCGGTGCGGGCGCCTGGCCCTGCGAGATCGTCTACGACCTCGACGAGGCCCTCGCGAGCGGGCCCGATGCGGTGATGATGCTGCGCGTCCAGCGCGAGCGCATGGTCGGCGGCGGCTTCTTCCCCACCGCGGGGGAGTACTCCCGCCGCTACGGGCTGACCACCGCGCGAGCCGACCGCCTGCCCTCGCAGGCGATCGTCCTGCACCCCGGGCCGATGAACCGCGGCTTCGAGATCGCCGGCGACGTCGCCGACTCACCACGCAGCGTCATCGTCGAGCAGGTCGCCTCCGGCGTGTTCGTGCGGATGGCCGTGCTCTACCACCTGCTCGCCACCGACGCCCGGGAGGCGCCCCGTGAGAACTGAGACCGCTGCACAGACCTCACCCGGTGCAGACCCCGCCACCGCCCCGCTGCTGATCCGCGGGGGCCGGCCCTACGGCGAGGACGTCCAGGACGTCCTCCTGGTCGGCGGCTGGATCGAGGCGATCGGTCCCGATCTCGCCGTCCCCGCCGACGGAGAGGTCGTCGAGGCCGACGGCTGCATCGTGCTGCCCGGACTCGTGGACCTGCACACCCACCTGCGCGAGCCCGGCGGCGAGGAGGCCGAGACCGTCGAGTCAGGCACCCGAGCGGCCGCCCGCGGCGGATTCACCGCCGTGCACGCCATGGCCAACACGACGCCCGTGGCCGATACCGCCGGCGTCGTCGAGCAGGTCGCCCGCAGCGGCGACGCCGCCGGGTGGTGCTCGGTGCGCCCCGTCGGCGCGGTGACGGTCGGTCTGGCCGGGGAGCGTCTCGCCGAGCTGGACGCGATGGCGAACTCCCGCGCCGCGGTCCGCGTGTTCAGCGACGACGGCAAGTGCGTCCACGACCCGGTGCTCATGCGCCGTGCCCTCGAGTACGTGAAGTCCTTCGACGGAGTCATCGCCCAGCACGCCCAGGACCCGCGGCTGACGGACGGCGCGCAGATGCACGAGGGCGTCGTCTCCGCCGAGCTCGGCCTGACGGGCTGGCCCGCGGTCGCCGAGGAGTCGATCATCGCCCGTGATGTGCTGCTCGCCCAGCACGTCGGCTCGCGCCTGCACGTGTGCCACCTGTCCACGGCCGGCAGCGTCGACATCGTGCGCTGGGCCAAGCAGCGGGGGATCGCGGTCACCGCCGAGGTCACCCCGCACCACCTGCTGCTGACGGACGAGAACGTGCGCCGCTTCGACCCCGTGTTCAAGGTGAACCCGCCGCTGCGGACCGCCGAGGACGTCGAGGCGGTCCGCGAGGGCCTCGCCGACGGCACCATCGACATCGTCGCCACCGATCACGCCCCGCATCCCCGCGACGCCAAGGACCGCGAATGGGATCAGGCCGCGATGGGCATGACCGGTCTCGAGACCGCTCTGTCCCTCGTCCAGCTCACGATGGTCGATGACGGGCGTCTGACCTGGCGGGACGTCGCCCGGGTGCTGTCCCAGAAGCCGGCCGAGATCGGGCGCGACCAGGACCAGGGGCGCCCGCTCGAGCCCGGCGCCCCGGCGCACCTGCTGGTGTGGGACCCGCGTCCGGTGCGGACCGCCGACCCGAGCGAGCACGCCTCGCGCGGCCGCAACTCGCCGTTCGTCGGCCGCGAGCTGCCGGGGGCGAACCGTCTGACGGTGCTCGAGGGCCAAGTCACCGTGCGCGACGGCGCCGTGGTGGAGCACTGATGGACCAGCTGGTGCCGGTCCTCGCCCTCGCGGTCCTGTTCCTGGTGATCCTGTCGCTGATGGCCTGGGGCTGGCGACGACGAGGGCGCTCGCAGCAGGATCTGCCCGCCCCCGCCACCGCACCGCTTCAGGAGCTCGGCGAGGACACCGAGGTGGGCCCGCTGGCGGCCGTCTACGTCAGCACGGTGCTCGCCGGCCGGCCGCTCGAACGGGTCGTCGCCCACACCCTCGGACAGCGCGCCGCCGCCCGCGTCAGCGTCGGGACCGGCGGCACCTGGCACATCGTCCGCGAGGGGATCCCGGCCCTGACCGTCCCCGCCGCCTCCGTCGCCGAGGTCACCGCCGGTCCCGGCATGGCCGGCAAGTTCATCGGAGGCGACGGCGTCCTCATCCTCCGCTGGCGCCTCGGCGACCAGCTCCTCGACACCGGTCTGCGTCTCGCCCGACGCGAGGACCACGACCTCCTGCTCTCCCGGAAGGAGCACTCATGACAGCCTCCGCCCCGCATCGGTCCCCGAAGCCGGCGCCGACCGCTCTCCCCTCCACCTCCCGCGCCCGCCGCGAGCGGGCGCTGCTGGTCCTCGAGGACGGGACCGTCCTGCGCGGCGCCGCCTATGGCGCTCGCGGCGCCCGTCTCGGCGAGGTCGTCTTCACCACCGGGATGACCGGCTACCAGGAGACCCTCACCGACCCCTCCTACGCCGGCCAGATCGTGGTGCAGACGGCACCCCACATCGGCAACACGGGGGCGAACGCCCAGGACATGGAGTCCCGCAAGGTCTGGGTGCGCGGCTACGCGGTGCGCGACGCCAGCCGCATCTCCTCCAACTACCGCGCCGAGCAGACCCTCGACGACCTGCTGGCCGGCAGCGACGTCGTGGGCATCAGCGACATCGACACCCGCATGCTCACCCGCATCCTGCGCGAGGTCGGCTCGATGCGCGGCGGAATCTTCTCCGGGGCCGCCCTGGAGGCCTCCGAGCAGGAGCTGCTCGCCCAGGTCCGGGAGCAGCCCTCGATGAGCGGCTCCAGCTTCGTCGAGGAGGTGACCCTCGCCCAGCCGGTCGTGCTCGAACCGGAGGGGGAGGCGGTCGGCACGGTCGCGGCCGTCGACCTCGGCATCAAGGGCGCCTCGCCGCGCAGCATGCTCGTCCGCGGTCTGCGGGTGCACCTGCTGCCGGCGACCTCCACCCTCGAGGAGCTGCTCGCCACCCGGCCCGATGCGGTCTTCTTCTCCAACGGCCCCGGCGACCCGGCCGCCGCCGACGCCCAGGTCGAGCTGCTGCGCGGCGTCCTGGACGCCGGGATCCCGTTCTTCGGGATCTGCTTCGGCAACCAGCTGCTGGGCCGTGCGCTCGGCTTCGACACCTACAAGCTGAAGTTCGGCCACCGCGGCATCAACCAGCCCGTGCTGGACCGGGAGACCGGCAAGGTCGAGATCACCGCCCACAACCACGGCTTCGCGGTCGACGTCCCGCTGGACGGCGAGCACGTCGCCCCGTACGACGCAGGCCGCTACGGCCGGGTCGCGGTCACCCACGTCGGTCTCAACGACGAGGTGGTCGAGGGAATCCGCTGCCTCGACCGACCCGCCTACTCCGTCCAGTACCACCCCGAGGCGGCCGGCGGCCCGCACGACGCCTCCTACCTCTTCAACCGTCTCGTGGACCTGGTCGCGACGCATCGCGCCGGATCCGCCCAGAAGGAGTCCTGATGCCCCGTCGTCCCGACATCTCCTCCGTCCTCGTCATCGGCTCCGGGCCGATCGTCATCGGTCAGGCCGCCGAGTTCGACTATTCCGGCACCCAGGCCTGCCGGGTGCTGCGTGAGGAGGGCCTGCGGGTCATCCTCGTCAACTCCAACCCGGCGACGATCATGACCGACCCGGGCATCGCCGACGCCACCTACGTCGAGCCGATCGACCCCGACATCATCCGCTCGATCATCGCTGCCGAGCGCCCCGACGCGCTGCTTCCGACCCTGGGCGGGCAGACGGCGCTGAACGCGGCGATCGCCCTGGCCGAGAACGGGACCCTCGAGGAGTTCGGCGTCGAGATGATCGGTGCCAGCCTCGATGCGATCCGCAAGGCCGAGGACCGTCAGTTGTTCAAGGAGGTCGTCGACCGGGTGGGCGGGGAGTCCGCGCGCTCGAAGATCTGCCACAGCGTCGACGACCTGCTGGCGGCCGCCGACGAGCTCGGCTACCCGATGGTGGTGCGTCCCAGCTTCACCATGGGCGGCCTGGGCTCCGGCATGGCCTACGACGAGGAGGACCTGCGCCGCATCGGCGGCGACGGGCTGCACTACTCGCCGACCACCGAGGTGCTCCTGGAGGAGTCCATCCTCGGCTGGAAGGAGTTCGAGCTCGAACTGATGCGCGACCGCAACGACAACTGCGTCGTGGTCTGCTCGATCGAGAACGTGGACGCCGTCGGTGTGCACACCGGCGACTCGGTGACCGTCGCCCCGGCGCTGACCCTCACCGACGTGGAGATGCAGACGCTGCGCGACCTCGGCATCGGCATCATCCGCGAAGTCGGAGTCGACACCGGCGGCTGCAACGTGCAGTTCGCGACCCATCCCGAGACCGGCCGCGTGGTCGTCATCGAGATGAACCCGCGCGTCTCCCGCTCCTCGGCCCTGGCCTCCAAGGCCACCGGCTTCCCGATCGCGAAGATCGCGGCCCGCCTGGCCATCGGCTACTCGCTGGACGAGATCCGCAACGACATCACCGGCACCACCCCGGCGAGCTTCGAGCCGGCCCTGGACTACGTCGTGGTCAAGGTGCCCCGCTTCGCCTTCGAGAAGTTCCCGGCGGCGGACGCGACGCTGACCACCACCATGAAGTCAGTCGGCGAGGCGATGGCCCTGGGCCGGAACTTCACCGAGGCGCTCGGCAAGGCCCAGCGTTCGATCGACGTCAAGGGCTCCGCACCGACGTACGAGGGCGCCCCGCCGTCGGCCGCCGAAGTCCCGGCGCTGCTGGAGGAGGTGCGCACACCGACCGACGGCCGCCTGGTGACCGTCGCCCGCATCCTGTGGGCCGCGGCCGAAGGGATCGTCGACCCCGCGGAGACGCTGGACCGCCTGGTGGAGGCGACCTGGATCGACCGCTGGTTCCTCGACCAGATGCTGCTGGTGGCCGAGATCGCCTCCGAAGTGCGCACCTCCGAGGTGCTCGATGCGCCGCTGCTGGCGCTGGCCAAGCGCCACGGCCTCTCGGACGACCAGATCGGTCGGCTGCGCGGTCAGCACGGCGACGTGGTCAAGGGGGTGCGCGAGGCCCTCGGCATCAACCCGGTCTTCAAGACGGTCGACACCTGCGCCGCGGAGTTCGCCTCCCGCACCCCGTACCACTACTCGACCTACGACCAGGAGTCCGAGGTCGAGCCGCGGGAGCGCCCCGCGATCCTGATCCTGGGCTCGGGGCCGAACCGCATCGGCCAGGGCATCGAGTTCGATTACTCGTGCGTCCACGCCGCGCTCGCGCTTGGCGACCGCGACCTGCCCGGCGGCGGCTACGAGACCGTCATGGTCAACTGCAACCCCGAGACGGTCTCGACCGACTACGACATCGCCGACCGCCTCTACTTCGAGCCGCTGACCTTCGAGGACGTCGTCGAGGTGTACGAGGCGGAGAAGGCGGCCGGTCCGGTCGCCGGGGTCATCGTCCAGCTCGGCGGCCAGACCCCGCTGGGGCTGGCCGGCCGGCTCGAGGAGGCCGGGCTGCCGATCATCGGCACCAGCCCCTCGGCGATCGACCTCGCCGAGGACCGCGGCCACTTCGGAGCCGTCCTGGCCGACGCCGGGCTGCCGGCACCGCCCTACGGGACCGCTTGGGGGCTGCAGGACGCGATGGACGTCGCCGCGGAGGTGGGCTACCCGGTGCTGGTGCGCCCCAGCTACGTCCTGGGCGGTCGCGGCATGGAGATCGTCTACGACCAGGAGGGTCTGGTCGACTACGTGAGTCGCAACCTGCCCGACGGTGGCCGGGCGGACGCACCGATCCTGATCGACAGCTTCCTGGACACCGCCATCGAGATCGACGTCGACGCCCTGTTCGACGGCGAGGACCTCTACCTGGGCGGCGTCATGGAGCACATCGAGGAGGCCGGGATCCATTCCGGCGACTCGGCGTGCACCCTGCCCCCGGTCTCGCTGTCCGACACGGTGCTCGAGCGCATCCGCACCTCCACCCGCGGCATCGCCGAGGGTGTGGGCGTGCGCGGGCTGCTCAACGTCCAGTACGCGCTGGCGCAGGGCATCCTGTACGTCCTCGAGGCCAACCCCCGCGCCTCCCGCACGGTGCCCTTCGTCGCCAAGGCGACCGGGGTGCCGCTGGCCCAGGCCGCGGCCCGGGTGATGGCGGGGGAGTCGATCGCCGACCTCCGCGCGGCCGGCGTGCTGCCGGTCCGCGGCGACGGCGCGGACCTCCCCGACGATTCCCCCATCGCGGTGAAGGAGGCGGTGCTGCCGTTCAAGCGCTTCCGCACCCACGAGGGACGCGCGGTCGATTCCGTGCTCGGCCCGGAGATGCGCTCGACGGGCGAGGTGATGGGGCTGGACTCCACGTTCCCCCTGGCCTTCGCGAAGTCCCAGCTGGCCATCTCCGGTCAGGGCCTGCCCGCGACCGGCAATGTGTTCGTCTCCGTCGCCGACGCCGACAAGCGCGCGCTCGCCCTGCCGGTGGCGCGTCTGGCCGCCCTCGGCTTCGACATCCTCACCACCGCCGGCACCGGTCGGGTGCTGCGCCGTTCG
This sequence comes from Brachybacterium sacelli, assembly GCF_017876545.1. Lineage (NCBI taxonomy): Bacteria > Bacillati > Actinomycetota > Actinomycetes > Micrococcales > Dermabacteraceae > Brachybacterium > Brachybacterium sacelli. Next base: position 2,919,856 of record NZ_JAGIOD010000001.1, read on the forward strand.
GGGATCCCCTGCACGGTGCTGCGCAAGGCCTCGGAGACGGGAGAGGGGGCGAGCGTCCTCGAGCTGATCGAGAACGGCGAGGTCGCACTCGTGCTGAACACCCCCTCCGGCTCGAACGCCCGGGTCGACGGTTACGCCATCCGCGCCGCCGCGACCAGCATGGACGTGCCCAGCATCACGACCCTGCAGGAGTTCCAGGCGGCGGTCCAGGCGATCGAGGCGCATCCCGTGGAGCCCTTCGAGGTGGGCAGCCTGCAGAAGCACACCCGCCGGCTCGTCGAGGGCCGGACCGCCCTGGCCGGCGCATGAGCGCGCCGGCCAGGGCCTTCGGCGCCCGACTGCGGGAGGCCGTGGAGACCCGCGGACGGATCGTCGTGGGCATCGATCCCCACGCCTCGCTGCTCCAGGACTGGGGGCTGGAGGACACCCCCGAGGGTCTGGCCGCGTTCTCCCGCGTGGCGCTGGACGCCGTCGCGGAGGAGGTCTGCGCGATCAAGCCGCAGTCGGCCTTCTTCGAACGGCACGGCTCGGCCGGCGTCGCGGTGCTCGAGGAGCTGCTCGAGGCCGCTCGCGCCCGCGGGGTGCTCAGCATCCTGGACGTCAAGCGCGGGGACATCGGCTCGACCATGGCGGCCTACGCCGAGGCGCACCTGCTCCCGGGCGCCCCGGGGGAGGCCGACGCCATCACGCTCAGCCCTTACCTCGGGACCGGTTCGCTGGACCCCGCCGTGCGGCTCGCGACCGAGCACGGCAAGGGCCTGTTCCTGCTCGCCCTGACCTCCAATCCCGACGGCCCTCAGGTCCAGCACGCCCTCACCGGTGGTCACACGCCGGTGGCACGTGAGATCGCGCGACACGCCGAGGAGAGCGGATCCGGCGAACCGGGGGAGTGGGGGAGCGTCGGACTGGTGGTCGGAGCGACCGTCGGGGACGCCTACCGGAGCCTCGGTCTGGACCGTGCGGCCCCCTCGGCACCGCTGCTCGCTCCGGGCTTCGGCGCCCAGGGCGCGGGACCTGCGCAGATGCGCGAAGTGTTCGACGACAATGCAGGTCATGTGCTGGTTTCGTGGTCCCGTGGGGTGCTCTCCGTGGGGCCGGATCCGGCCCGGCTGAAGGCCCGCGTCCAGGAGCTGCGCGAGCAGTACTCGTGACCCGCGCCGAGGCTCGCCGGCTCCCGCCGGGAGGCGCCCGCGACGTCCGTCCCGGAGGTCCCTGATCCGGAGCCGATCTGCACCGGACCTGGGATTGTGCGTGTCAGAAGTGGGCTCGGACACGCTATTGGGGTTACGCTCTTCGAACAGCGGGACCCTTCCGGATCCTGCCCGTCACCAGCAAGAGAACTGAGGTAAGAACTGTGGCTCTCCCTCCCCTCACCCCAGAGCAGCGGGCCGAGGCCCTGAAGAAGGCCGCCGAGGCTCGTCGTGAGCGCGCGGCCATCAAGGCCCGGCTCAAGGACAGCGCCGGCCGTCGCGGCAAGGAGATCAAGAAGGTCCTCGATGAGGCCGAGACCAACGAGATCGTCGGTCGTCTCCGCGTCGCCGCCCTGCTCGAGGCCCTTCCGGGCGTCGGCAAGGTGAAGGCCCAGCAGATCATGGAGGAGATCGGCATCTCCCCGTCCCGCAAGATCCGCGGCCTCGGCTCCCACCAGGCGGAGAAGCTCGTCGCCCACTTCTCCGAGTGACCGGATCCCACGGGGCCGGTGCCGATGAGGCACCGGCCCCCGTGACGGTCCTGGCCGGCCCGACCGCGGTCGGCAAGGGCACGATCTCCGCCAAGATCCGCGAGCTGTATCCGCAGATCTGGCTGTCCGTCTCGGCGACCACCCGGCCTCCCCGTCCCGGAGAGGTCGACGGCGTCCACTACCGCTTCGTGAGCGAGGACGAGTTCACCCGCCTGGTCGAGACCGACCAGATGCTGGAGTGGGCCGTGGTCCACGGTCGCCACCGCTACGGCACCCCTCGCGGGCCGGTCGACGAGGCCGTCGCGGACGGTCACCCGGTGCTGTTGGAGATCGACCTCGCCGGGGCCCGGCAGATCCGGCGCACCGTGCCGGAGGCCCGCTTCGTCTTCCTCGCCCCGCCGAGCTGGGACTCTCTGGTCGAGCGTCTCGTCGGCCGCGGCACGGAGACCGCCGAGGAGCGCGAGCGTCGTCTCGCGACCGCGCGCCGGGAGCTCGCCGCCGAGAGCGAGTTCGACGTCACCATCGTCAACGACGAGGTGCCGCGCGCCACGCGCGAGCTCGCCGGACTGCTGGGCGTGCGCGACCTCACCTGACCCGCGCGCCCCACCCCTCGCCCCCTGCCGGGTGGAGGGCGTATCCTGGGACGTCGCACGCCGAAACTCTCGAAGGGACATCCGTGGCCGGAACAGTCGCTCAGCCCGAAGGCATCACGAACCCCCCGATCGACCGTCTCCTGGAGACCGTCGACTCGAAGTACGCGCTGGTGCTCTACGGCTCCCAGCGCGCCCGCCAGATCAACGCCTACTACTCGCAGCTCTCCGAGGGCCTGCTCGAGTTCGTCGGCCCGCTGGTGGACGTCGACAACCAGGAGAAGCCGCTGTCGATCGCGCTCCGCGAGATCGACGAGGGTCTGCTGACCGTCCGCGAGATCGACGAGGCGGAGTACGCCGCGCAGAACGAGCCGGATCCGAACGCTCCGGCTCCGCTGAAGCTCGGCGACGACGCTCCCGAGATCCCGCCGACAGACTTCTCCTTCTGATCCTTTCCCGCCGCCGGGAGGCCCGATGAGCTCCGTGCTGCGCACCCTCGACGGTGCCCGCGTCCTGGTCGGCGTCGGCGGGGGGATCGCCGCCTACAAGACCGCGCACCTGGTGCGCGGTCTTGTGGGTGCCGGGGCCGACGTCCGCGTCCTGCCCACCGCCTCCTCCCTGCAGTTCGTGGGGGCCGCCACCTGGGAAGCGCTGAGCCACCACCGCGTCCTCACCTCCGTCTTCGAGGACGTCGAGGAGGTGGCGCACGTGCGCTACGGCCAGGAGGCCGACCTGGTGGTCCTCGCCCCGGCGACCGCCGATCTCCTCGCCCGGATGCGCGGAGGACGCGCCGACGACCTGCTCACCGCCTCGCTGCTGGTCACTCGCGCTCCCGTGGTGGTGGCGCCGGCGATGCACACCGAGATGTGGGAGCACCCCTCGACGATCGAGAACGTGCGTGTGCTGCGGGAGCGCGGGGTCACCGTGCTCGACCCGGCCGTCGGCCGTCTCACCGGACCGGACTCCGGCCCCGGCCGGCTCCCCGAGCCCGAGGCCCTGCTCGAGTCCGCGCGGGCCGCGATCGCTGCTCCGCGCGACGAGCACGGCGCTGTCCTGCGCGACCTGGCCGGTCGGGAGCTGCTGATCACCGCGGGCGGCACCCGAGAGGATCTCGATCCCGTGCGCTTCCTCGCCAACCACTCCTCGGGTCGCCAGGGATGGGCCCTCGCCCACGCCGCTCTCGTGCGCGGCGCCCGGGTCCGTGTGGCGGCGGCCTCGGTCGACCTCGAGACCCCGCCGGGCGCCCGGCGCCTCGACGTGCGCAGCGCCGCTGAGCTCGCCGAGACCGTCGCCGAGCACCGCGGTCAGGTCGATGCCCTGGTCATGGCCGCTGCTGTGGCAGATTTCACGGCCGCGGACCGGTCACCGGAGAAGATCAAGAAGGACGACGGCGACGAGGACTCGGTGCCCTCGATCGACCTCCGCCGCACCGAGGACATCCTGCGACACAGCGTGCTGGACCGCGGGGGCGCCTCGCACCCGGCGATCGTCGGCTTCGCCGCGGAGACCGGCGGGAACGGCGGCTCCGCCCTCGACCTGGCCCGGGCCAAGGCCCGGCGCAAGGGTGCCGACCTGCTGGTCTTCAACGACGTGACCGCAGGAGTGTTCGGGTCCTCGGACAACGCCGTGCGGATCCTGGACCGCGAAGGGCAGGAGGTCGCCGAGGCCGCGGGCTCGAAGACGGCGGTCGCCCACGCCGTGCTCGATGAGCTCGCCGGTCATCTGCCGGACGTACCCTGGTCCGCATGACCACCAGCGAGCTGCGCACCTTCACATCGGAGTCGGTCACCGAAGGGCACCCGGACAAGATCTGCGACCAGATCTCCGACGCGATCCTCGATGACCTGCTGAACCAGGACCGCGGCGCCCGCGTGGCCGTCGAGACGATGGTGACCACCGGTCTCGTCCATGTCGCCGGGGAGGTCCGCACCACCGGGTACAGCGATGTCGCCACCATCGTGCGCGACGTGATCCGCGACATCGGCTACGACTCCTCCGAGAAGGGGTTCGACGCCGACTCCTGCGGTGTCGAGGTCTCCATCGGCGCGCAGTCCCCGGACATCGCCCAGGGCGTCGACACCTCCTTCGAGTCCCGCGGCGACGCGGCGGCCGAGGCCTTCGCCCGCCTCGGCGCCGGCGACCAGGGCCTCATGTTCGGCTTCGCCTGCAGCGACACCCCCGAGCTGATGCCGCTGCCTATCCACGCGGCTCATCGCCTCACCGCGAACCTCTCGACCGCGCGGCGCGACGGCGTCCTGCCCTACCTGCGTCCCGACGGCAAGACCCAGGTCTCCATCGGCTATGACGAGGACGGCGTGGCCCGCAGCGTCGAGGCCGTCGTGGTCTCCACCCAGCACCGGGAGGACGTCGACCTGGGCAGCCAGCTCGCCCCGGCGATCTCCAAGGTGGTCATCGCCCCGGTCCTCGAGGACCTCGCCGCGCTCGGCCTCGACGTCTCCGACGTCACGACCCACATCAATCCCTCCGGCCGCTTCGTGCTCGGCGGCCCCAAGGGCGACGCCGGCCTGACCGGCCGCAAGATCATCGTCGACACCTACGGCGGCATGGCCCGCCACGGCGGCGGCGCGTTCTCCGGCAAGGATCCCTCGAAGGTGGACCGCTCCGGGGCCTACGCGATGCGGTGGGTGGCCAAGAACATCGTCGCGGCCGGTCTCGCGGACCGCTGCGAGGTCCAGGTCGCCTACGCGATCGGGGTCGCCGAGCCCGTCGGGCTGTACGTGGAGACCTTCGGCACCGCGCACCGTCCCGCCCACCAGATCGCCGCCGCGGTGCGGAAGGTCTTCGACCTGCGCCCCGCCGCGCTGATCGACGCCCTGGACCTGCTGCGCCCGATCTACGCGCGGACGTCGGTGCACGGACACTTCGGCCGTGAGCTGCCCGAGTTCACCTGGGAGCGGACCGACCGCGCCCAGGAGCTGGAGCGCGCCCTGTGACCGCCCCGACCCCCGCCTCCGGCCTCGACCCGCGACTGGCCGCACGGCTGAAGCGCGACGACGCGGGCCTGGTCACCGCCGTCGTCCAGGACGCCGAGGACCACCGCGTGCTGATGGTCAGCTGGATGGACGACGAGGCGCTGCACCGGACTCTGACCACCGGGCGGGCCACCTACTGGTCCCGCTCCCGCGGCGAGTACTGGCGCAAGGGCGACACCAGCGGCCACGTCCAGTGGGTCCGCTCGGTCGCCCTCGACTGCGACGCCGACACCCTGCTGGTCCGCGTCGACCAGGTCGGCGCCGCCTGCCACCGCGGCACCGATACCTGTTTCGACGGCGGTGACCTCGACACCGTCGTCCTGGACCCCACGGAGCGCACTGCATGACGGACCCCTCCCGCCCCGAGCCGACCACCCCGGGCGAGTCCGGCGAGGCCCACGAGGCATACCCCGAGCTGGTGGCCGGCCGCGAGGGCGACGCCCTCGGCCGCATCCACCCCGACCGTGAGACCTTCCGCGCCCTCGCGGCGCGCCAGCGCGTCGTCCCTCTCAGCGTGCGCCTGCTCGCCGACGAGGACACCCCTGTCTCGCTGTACCGCCGGCTGACCGCCGACGGTGACGGCCGGGGCACCTTCCTGCTGGAATCGGCGGGGGAGGGCGAGGCCTCGCGCTACTCCCTCATCGGCACCCGCGCCCGCGCCGTCCTCACCGAGCGGGGCGGTCTGGCCCACTGGAGCGGGGACGTGCCCGCCGGCGTCCCCACCGACGGCAGCCCCGTCGAGGCACTGCGCGCGGTCACCAGCGCCTTCCGCGCGGCCCGCCAGCCCCATCTGCCACCGTTCTCCGGGGGCATGGTCGGCTTCATCGCCTACGACGCGGTGCGCCACTGGGAGAAGCTCGAGGCCTCCCCGCCCGACGAGGTGGGCCTGCCAGACCTCTCGATGCTCCTGGCCCAGGACGTCGTCGTCCACGACGCCCACGACTCCACCGTGGTGTTGGTCGCCAACGCGCTGAACCTCAACGCCACCGACGACGGGGTGGATGCCGCCTACGACGACGCCCTCGCCCGTCTGGAGGCGATGCGGGAGCGTCTGCGCACCCCGCTGAGCAGCGGCGCGATGGTCTACGAGACCGTCCGCGACCTGGACCCCAAGGCACGCACCGCCCGGCTCGACTACGAGCGCGCCGTGCACGAGGCGGTCCAGGACATCGTCGACGGCGAGATCTTCCAGGTCGTGCCCTCGCAGCGCTTCTCGCTCCCCGCCGCCGCCCACCCGCTGGACGTGTACCGGGTGCTGCGCAGGATGAACCCGAGCCCGTACATGTACCTGCTGCGCACGGTCGACGCCGAGGGCGCGCCGATCGACGTCGTCGGGGCCAGCCCCGAGGCGCTGGTGACGGTGCGCGGCAGCACGGCGACCACCCATCCGATCGCCGGCTCGCGTCCCCGCGGGGACACCCCCGAGGAGGACGAGCGCCTCGGGCAAGAGCTGCTGGCGGACCCCAAGGAGCGTTCCGAGCACCTCATGCTGGTCGACCTCGCCCGCAACGACCTGCAGAAGATCTGCGACCCGGGCACCGTGGTGGTGCGGGACTTCATGCACCTCGAGCGCTTCAGCCACATCCAGCACATCGTCTCCACCGTCACCGGCCACATCCGCGCCGACGCCCTGGCCTACGACGCGCTGCGCGCCACCTTCCCGGCCGGGACCCTCTCGGGCGCCCCGAAGCCCTCGGCGATGCGGATCATCGACCGGCTCGAGCCGGTCCGCCGCGGCGTGTACGGCGGCACGGTCGGGTACATCGACTTCGCCGGGGACATGGACATGGCCATCGCCATCCGCACCGCCGTGCTCAAGGACGGCACCGCCCACGTCCAGGCCGGCGGGGGAGTGGTGGCCGATTCGGATGCCACGATGGAGCACCGCGAGACCCAGTCGAAGGCCGCCGCCGCCCTGCGGGCAGTGGCCTCCGCCGAGACGCTGCGTCACGCATGAGCACCCCGACCTCCCCGGCCCCGCTGGACGCTGACGGCACCGAGCGCCCGGACGGCGCGCCGACAGCGCCCCGTCGACCCAGGCGGTGGGCGCCGAGCCGACGCGTGACCGTGCTCGCGGGCACCGTCGCCGGCGCCGCGCTGGCCGGCGCCACCCGCACCACCTGGGCCCAGGCCACCGCCCCCGACCTCACCGGTGCTGCCCAGGAGGTGGCCGTGACCGGCTCGGACGCGGCGCCGACGGTGCTCGCCCTCGGTCTGGTCGCTCTGGCAGCGTCCCTGGCCACCTCCCTGTCCTCGAGCTGGGTCCGCTTCGTCACCGGCCCGGTCCTCGTGGCCGCCGGGCTGGGCGCCGCCTGGTCCGCCGTCGCCGTGGTCCTCGACCCGACCGGTGCCTCCGGCTCGGCCACCGGCGAGGCCACGGGGATCGTCGGCGGGCAGGTGCAGGCCACCGCGACCTCCTGGCCGGTGCTCACCCTGGTCCCGGCATTGCTGGTCGCCGTGGTGGGGGTGATGGTGCTCCTGGTCGGCCGCTCCTGGCCGAGGGGCACCCGCTACCGAAGCGCCGCCGTCGCCGCGCCCGCGGACCCCGAGCGGGACCCGGCCGCCGCGTGGGACGCCCTGACCCGCGGCGAGGACCCGAGCGTGGAGGACGAGGACCCGAGCGCGGAGGACGACCACCAGAGCGCGGACGACGACCCGAGCGCGGAGGACGACGGCCGCCCGCACGGTTCCCGGTGACCACGCTCACGCCCCGATCCGGCCTCCGACCCTGGGCCGCGGAGCCTCGCCGCTGAGCATCCGATGACGTGGCACAATGGCCTCGACCGGGCCCCTGACTGGAGAAGGATCATGACCAAGACCTATGCCGTGCCGCCGCCCCCGCCCCACAACGAGGGCAAGACCGTGGCCGCCTACACGCTCAACTACGGCGTGGTGCTCGGGGCGCTCCTCGTGGGCCTCGGCATGGTCCTGCCGATGATCCTGCTCGTCTGGATCGGCGCCGGCGTGATCGCCGTCGCGATCGTCCTCGGCATCGTCCTGTCCCTGGTCGGACTCGGCCAGCCCCGCCGTCGACCCGCCGAGGCCGAAGCGCGGTGACCCAGGCCGTGGGCGGCCGGCACGGCGGCGCCGTGCAGGATGCGCCCGCCCGCAGCCTGCGCAGGTCCCTGCTCCCCGTCGGCATCGTCCTCGGCGGTCTCGCGCTCGCGGGCACGGTCCAGCTGGTGTTCGACCCGTTCCGCACCGACATCCCGCTGTGCGCCGTGTACCACCTCACCGGGCTGCACTGCCCCGGGTGCGGCGCGATCCGCGCAGTCCACTCCCTGATCGCCGGCGACCTGCTGCTCGCGCTGCGCAGCAATGCACTGGTCATGGCGGCGCTGCCGCTGACCGCCCTCGGGCTCGGGCTCTGGACCGTCCGCCGCGTCCAGGGCAGGCCCACCGACCTGCTGCCCTCCCCACGGTTCGTGGCCGCGCTCCTCGTCGTGATCGCCGTCTTCACCGTGCTGCGCAACGTCCCGGCCTTCTGGTTCCTCGCCCCGATCTCCTACGTCGGCGCCTGAACCGCTCGCCCCACCACCGGCCCGCTGTGCGGGCCACCGCCCCCGACCACTGCAGGAGGCTTCCGTGACCAGCACCGGAACCGTGCTCGACGAGATCATCTCCGGAGTACGAGAGGATCTCGAGTCTCGGCGCACCCGCATCCCCGAGCCCGCGATCCGCGAGCTCGCCCGTGCGGCGGCCCCGGCCCGCGACGCGCGCGCCGCCCTCGCCGGCGACGGCACCACCATGGGCCTGATCGCCGAGGTGAAGCGCGCCAGCCCCTCCAAGGGAGCCCTCGCCGAGATCCCCGAGCCCGCGGAGCTCGCCGCGATCTACGCCGACAGCGGTGCCTCCGCGCTCAGCGTCCTGACCGAGCAGCGCCGCTTCCGCGGCTCCCTGGCGGACCTCGACGCCGTGCGCGAGCGGGTCGAGGCACCGGTGCTGCGCAAGGACTTCGTGGTCGACCCGTACCAGGTGCTCGAGGCCCGTGCCCACGGCGCCGACCTGGTGCTGCTGATCGTCGCCGCCCTCGAGGACGAGCCCCTGCGCGAGCTGCACGACCTCGTCACCGAGCTCGGCATGAGTGCTCTGGTCGAGGCCCACACCGACGAGGAGCTGGACCGGGCGCTCTCCCTGGGCGCCGATCTCATCGGCGTCAACGCCCGCGACCTCAAGACTCTCGAGGTGGACCTCTCCCGCGCCGTGGAGCTCCTCCACCGCATCCCCGCCGGCCCCCTCGCGATCGGGGAGTCCGCAGTCGCCGGCGTCGCCGATGTCGAGGCCTACGCCGCCGCCGGCGCTGACGCGGTCCTGGTCGGCGAGGCCCTGGTCACCTCCGGCGACCCCGCCGGATCCGTCGCCGCGTTCCGCCAGGTGGCCCGACGCGGCCGCCCCGCCCCCGAAGGAGCTCAGGCATGAGCGAGACCCATTCCTCGGACCCCCGCCCCGCCGTCACCGAGCTCACCCGGCCCGACGGCGAGCTGCGCTCCGAGGCCGGCCCCTACTTCGGCGACTTCGGCGGCCGGTTCCTGCCCGAGGCCCTGGTCCCCGCGCTCGATGAGCTGCGCGAGACCTACGAGAAGGCGGTCCTGGACCCCGAGTTCATCGCCGAGCTGCAGCGACTTGCGCGCGACTACACCGGTCGCCCCTCGCTGCTGACCGAGGCCCCGCGCTTCTCCGCCCTCGCCGGCGGCGCCCGGATCCTGCTCAAGCGCGAGGACCTCAACCACACCGGCAGCCACAAGATCAACAACGTGCTCGGCCAGGCCCTGCTGACCAGGCGCATGGGCAAGACCCGCCTGATCGCCGAGACCGGTGCCGGTCAGCACGGCGTGGCCACCGCCACCGCGGCCGCCCTGTTCGGCATGGACTGCACGATCTACATGGGTCAGGAGGACACCGAGCGCCAGGCGCTCAACGTCGCCCGCATGCGCCTGCTGGGAGCCGAGGTGGTCCCCGTGACCCAGGGCTCGCGCACCCTCAAGGACGCCATCAACGAGGCCTTCCGCGACTGGGTCGCGAACGTCGAGACCACCCACTACCTGCTCGGGACGGTCGCCGGTCCGCACCCGTTCCCGGTGATGGTCCGCGACTTCCACCGCATCATCGGTGAGGAGGCCCGCGCCCAGACCTTGGAGACGGTCGGCCGCCTGCCCGATGCCGTGGTCGCCTGCGTCGGCGGCGGCTCCAACGCGATGGGCATCTTCCACGCCTTCCTCGACGACGTCGATCCGATGGTGCGGCTCGTCGGCTGCGAGGCCGGAGGGGACGGCGTCGCGACCGGACGCCACAGTGCGACCATCGGCGGAGGCTCCCCGGGCGTCCTCCACGGCGCGCGCAGCTTCGTCATGCAGGACGAGGACGGCCAGACCATCGAATCGCACTCGGTCTCCGCGGGCCTGGACTATCCCAGCGTCGGCCCCGAGCACGCCTGGCTCGCCGACATCGGTCGCGCCGAGTACCGCGCCGTCGACGACGAGGCGGCCATGGAGGCCTTCGCCCTGCTGTCCATGACCGAGGGCATCATGCCGGCGATCGAGTCCGCGCACGCCCTGGCCGGAGCGCTGCGGCTGGGCCGCGAGCTCGGCGAGGACGCCGTGATCCTGGTGAGCCTCTCCGGCCGCGGGGACAAGGACGTCGACACCGCCTCGCGCTGGTTCGGCCTGGTGGGGGAGGAGCCCGCCCGGGCAGACCTCCGCACGCTGCGCGAGGCGGCGCGTGCCACCAGTGACCTCATCGACCCGAGGGAGACGCGATGACCGCCCCCGACACCCACCGGCTGCGCGCGGCCGACGCCCTCGACCGCGCCCGCGCCGAGGATCGCGCCGCCCTGATCGGGTACCTCCCGGTCGGCTACCCGGACCTGTCCGGCTCGATCGACGCCGCTCGCGTCCTGATCGACCACGGCGCCGACATGATCGAGCTGGGGCTGCCGTACTCCGACCCGGTGATGGACGGGCCCGTGATCCAGCGCGCCGCCTCCGCGGCCCTGGCCGGCGGCGTGCGCACCCGCCACGTGCTCGACGCGGTCGAGGAGCTGTCCGGCCGAGGCGCCGCGATCCTGGTCATGTCCTACTGGAATCCGATCCTCGCCTACGGGTCCGATGCCTTCGCGCGCGACCTGGCCGCGGCAGGGGGCGCCGGCGTCATCACCCCGGACCTGATCCCCGACGAGGGGGCGGACTGGATCGCGGCCAGCGAGGAGCACGCCGTGGACCGTGTGTTCCTCGTCGCTCCCAGCTCCCCGCGGGACCGTCTCGCCCATGTGGTCTCCCACACACGCGGTTTCGTCTACGCCGCCAGCACCATGGGGGTCACCGGCACCCGGGCCAGCGTCTCCGCGGCCACCGAGTCCCTGGTCGAGCGCACTCGCGCGGCCGGTGCGGAGAACGTCTGCGTCGGGCTCGGCGTCTCGAACGGTGAACAGGCCGCGCAGGTGGGAGCGTACGCTGATGGAGTGATCGTCGGGTCCGCCTTCGTGCGGGCGCTCCTCGAGCACGAGGGCGACGCCCCGGCGGCACGCACCGCACTGGCGGCAGTGGCCGACGACCTGCGCTCCGGCGTGGAGAGTTCCCGCACCCGGCAGTGACCCCCGTCCCGCAGCAATCGGCGGAGGCGGCCTGAGGGTCGCCGGACCCGCCCGGACACCGCAGAGCCCCGTCGGCCGTCATGGCCGCCACCCAGGGAGAGGAGCGCACGGCGATGATCCCCAGCCCGCCCATCTCCTCGCTCTCCCTCGGCCCGCTCACGGTCCACTTCTACGCGATCTGCATCCTGGCCGGCATCGCCCTCGCCCTGTGGTGGGCCACCAAGCGCTGGCAGGCCCGCGGCGGCGACGGCGACGACCTGTTCGACATCGTCTTCGTGGCCGTGGTCGCCGGCATCGTCGGCTCCCGCATCTGGCACGTGCTGACCTCTCCGGAGCCGTTCTTCGGCCCCGAGGGCAATCCGCTGGCCGTGCTCTACATCTGGCAGGGCGGGCTGGCGATCTACGGCGGCGTCGCCGGGGGCGCGCTCGCGGTGTGGATCATGGCCCGCGTGAAGAAGGTGTCCTTCATCGCGCTGGCGGACACCATCGGCCCGACGATCCTGGCCGCCCAGATCCTGGGCCGCTTCGGCAACTGGTTCAACCAGGAGCTCTACGGCCCCGAGCTGGACGCCTGGTGGGGCTGGGACGTCCCCTGCATGACGAACGGCCAGCCCATCAGCGGCTGCGTGCCGGGCACCTACCACCCCACCTTCCTGTACGAGCAGCTGTGGAACCTCGCCGCGCTCGGCGTGCTGCTGCTGGTCAGCCGTAGGTTCCACCTGGCCGGCGGGCGCATCTTCTGGGCCTACGTCGGCCTCTACTCCCTCGGCCGGGCCGGGATCGACGCGATCCGCTCCGAGCCGGTGCTGATGGTCGGTCCGCTGCGCATCCACACCCTGGTCGCCATCCTGATGGCGCTGGTGGCCATCGCCGTGTTCGTCCACCTCAGCCTGCGCAAGCGCGCCCGCGGCGGCGAGGTCGCCGCCGCCGACGGCTCCTTCGAGCTGTCCAGCCAGACGGCCGGGAACGCTCCTGACGAGGACGAGGTCGAGAAGTCCGGGACGCCTCCTTCTCCGGGCGAGGACCCCGCCCCCGGCCCCTAGGGCACGCAGCACCCCGCGCGAGTGAGCTCGCCGGCAGGGGGAGCGAGCCCGGGACCGGGAACACGTCGACATCCGACGTCCTGGTCACCGGCCGCCCACCTGGAAGGGCCTCGCGCTCATGCTGCCTCTCGATTCCCGTTTCTCTGACCTGCCCGCCTCCCAGGGGCTCTACCGCCCCGAGTCCGAGGTCGACTCCTGCGGTGTGGCGATGATCGCCACCCTGCGCGGTCGCCCCGGCCACGACATCGTCGAGCACGCCCTGACGGCGCTGCGCAATCTCGAGCACCGCGGCGCGGTCGGCGCCGAGGAAGCCACCGGCGACGGCACCGGCATCATGGTGCAGCTGCCCGACGCGTTCCTGCGCGAGGTCAGCGGACTGGACCTTCCGCCCCGTGGCTCCTACATCGCCGGCATCGCCTTCCTCCCGCAGGAAGGGACGGACCGTCAGGAGGCCCTGGACGCCCTCACCGCGGTCGCCTCCGACGAGGGGCTCGACCTGCTCGGCACGCGCCAGGTGCCGATCACCGACGGCCTCGTCGGGCCCGCCGCCGAGGCCGTCCGCCCCGACATGGTGCAGGTCTTCCTCGTCGACGCCGCCGGCACCCGGAGCGGCCTCGCCCTGGAGCGCGCCGCCTTCGCGCTGCGCCGCCGCGTCGAGCACTCCACGGGCGCCTACTTCCCCTCGCTGTCCACGCGGGTGATGGTCTACAAGGGCATGCTCACCCCGGCCCAGCTGGACGAGTTCTATCCCGATCTGCGCGATCCGCGCTTCGCCTCCGAGCTCGCGATCGTCCACTCGCGGTTCTCGACCAACACCTTCCCGGCCTGGCCGCTCGCGCACCCCTTCCGCACCCTGGCGCACAATGGCGAGATCAACACCGTCATCGGCAATCGCAACCGCCTGCGGGCCGCCGAGGGCAGCATGCGCACGGACGTCTTCGGCGAGGACTTCGCGCGGCTGCTGCCGGTGGGCACTCCCGGGGCCTCCGACTCCGCCGGACTCGACGAGGTTCTCGAGCTGCTGCACCTGTCGGGGCGGTCCCTCGCCCACGCGCTGATGATGCTGGTCCCGGAGCCCTGGGAGAACGACGAGTCGATGGACCCGGAGCTGCGGGCCTTCTACGAGTACCACTCGGCGCTGCAGGAGCCGTGGGACGGCCCCGCCTCCGTGGTGTTCACCGACGGCACGCAGGTCGGGGCCCGGCTGGATCGCAACGGGCTGCGGCCCCTGCGCTACTGGATCACCGACGAGGATCTCGTGATCCTGGGCTCGGAGACCGGGCTGATCGACGTGCCGCGCAGCTCCCTCGTGCGCACGGGGCGGGTCGCCCCCGGGGAGATCTTCCTGCTCGACCTCGAGCAGGGGCGGATCGTCCCCAGCCAGGAGCTCACGCGGACCATCGCCACCGAGCACCCCTACGGCACCTGGGTGCGTGAGCAGAAGGTGCATCTGTCGGACCTCCCCGTGCGCGAGCACATCATCCATTCCCGCTCCTCGGTGGTCCGGCGCCAGCAGACCTTCGGCTACACCGAGGAGGAGCTGCGAGTGCTCCTCGCCCCGATGGCGTCCAAGGGAGCCGAGCCGCTCGGGGCGATGGGCACGGACACCCCGATCGCAGTGCTGTCCGATCGTCCGCGGCTGCTGTTCGACTACTTCACCCAGATGTTCGCCCAGGTGACCAACCCGCCGCTGGACTCCCTGCGGGAGGAGATCGTCACCTCGCTGGGCGTCGCGATCGGCCGCTCGCGCAACCTGCTCGAGGCGACCCCGGAGCACACCCGCCAGCTCGCCCTGGACTTCCCGATCCTGGACAACGACGAGCTGGCCACCCTCCTCGCGGTCGACGCGCACCCGGCGACCGCCGACTTCCATACCGTGCGCCTGCGCGGGCTCTACCCGGTCGGTGGCGGCACCGCCGCCCTCGAGCAGCGCCTGCGCGAGATCTGTGAGGAGGCCGTGGCGGCCATCGACGAGGGCGCCACCTTCCTGGTGCTCTCGGACCGTGACGCCAACCAGGTGCTCGCCCCGATCCCCTCGCTCCTGCTGACCAGCGCCGTCCAGCACCACCTGGTGCGCACCGGCCGACGCACCGCCGCCGGCCTGATCGTGGAGGCCGGCGACGTCCGCGAGGTCCACCACGCCGCGCTGCTGATCGGCTACGGCGCCAGCGCCATCAACCCCTATCTCGCCATGGAGAGCGTCGAGGAGCTGGTGCGCCGCGGCGTGATCAGCGACCTCACCCCCGAGCAGGCGGTGCAGGGACTGATCCGCGCCCTCGGCAAGGGGGTCCTGAAGATCATGTCGAAGATGGGCATCGCGACCGTCGCCTCCTACCGGGGGGCCCAGATCTTCGAGGCCGTGGGGCTGTCCGAGGAGCTGGTGGAGACCTGGTTCCCCGGCACCGTCAGCCGCATCGGCGGGATCACCCTGGACGTCATCGCCGCGGAGAACGCCGCCCGCCACGCCCTGGCCTATCCGGTCGACGGCCAGCGCCCGGCCCACCGCAGCCTGCCCGTGGGCGGTGAGTACCAGTGGCGCCGCGAGGGGGAGCCTCATCTGTTCACCCCCGAGGCGGTGTTCCGCCTGCAGCACTCGACCCGCACCCGGCAGTTCGAGGAGTTCCGCCGCTACACCGACGAGGTCGACGCCCAGCAGGAGCACCTGATGACCCTCCGCGGCCTGCTGCGGCTGCGCACCGACGACCGTGAGAGCGTGCCCCTCGAGGAGGTCGAACCGCTCGAGGAGATCACCCGGCGCTTCATGACAGGCGCGATGAGCTACGGCTCGATCTCCCAGGAGGCCCACGAGACCCTCGCCATCGCCATGAACCGTCTCGGCGGGATGTCCAACAGCGGCGAGGGCGGGGAGGACCCCGAGCGACTGCGGGATCCCGAGCGGCGCAGCGCGATCAAGCAGATCGCCTCCGGACGCTTCGGCGTGACCAGCGAGTACCTCACCTTCGCGCGGGACATCCAGATCAAGATCGCCCAGGGGGCCAAGCCCGGAGAGGGCGGCCAGCTGCCCCCGCAGAAGGTGTACCCGTGGATCGCCCGCACCCGCCACTCGACCCCGGGCATCGGTCTGATCTCCCCGCCGCCGCACCACGACATCTACTCGATCGAGGACCTCGCCCAGCTGATCCACGACGCGAAGTCCGCCAACCCGGCGGCCCGCGTCCACGTCAAGCTGGTCTCCCGCTTCGGGGTGGGCACGGTCGCCGCCGGGGTCTCCAAGTCCCACGCCGATGTCGTGCTGATCTCCGGGCACGACGGCGGCACCGGCGCCAGCCCGCTGAACTCGCTCAAGCACGCCGGCACCCCCTGGGAGCTGGGGCTGGCGGAGACCCAGCAGACATTGCTGCTGAACGGCCTGCGGGACCGCATCACGGTGCAGGTCGACGGGCAGATGAAGACCGGGCGGGACGTGGTCGTCGCGGCCCTGCTGGGCGCGGAGGAGTACGGCTTCGCCTCCGCCCCTCTGGTGGTCTCCGGCTGCGTCATGATGCGCGTGTGCCACCTGGACACCTGCCCGGTCGGGGTGGCCACCCAGAACCCGGAGCTCCGCTCGCGCTACACCGGCCGTGCCGAGCACGTGGTCACCTTCTTCCAGTTCGTCGCGCAGCAGGTCCGTGAGCACCTCGCGGCACTCGGGCTGCGCTCCCTGGACGAGGCGGTCGGCCGCACCGATCTGCTCGCGCTGCGGGACGACCCCCGCAGCGCCTCCGCCCTCGGCGTCGCCAAGCGCGAGGGACTCGACCTCGGGGCGATCCTCACGCCCCCCACCGTCCACGAGGGCGACTTCCCGCGCCGTCGCCGCGGGCAGGACCACCAGTTGGAGCGGGCCGCCGACCACCCCTGGATCGCGCAGGCCGCACCGCTGCTCGAGGCCGGGGAGGGCTCGATCCGCCTGCAGGACACCATCCGCAACGTCCAGCGCTCCACCGGCACCCTGCTCGGCCACGAGGTCACCCGGCGCACCGGCGGGGACGGACTGGACGAGGACTCCATCGTGCTGGACCTCGTGGGCACCGGCGGGCAGTCCTTCGGGGCGTTCCTGCCCCGAGGGATCAGCATGCACGTGACCGGCGACGTCAACGACTACGTCGGCAAGGGGCTCTCCGGCGGGGTGATCGCCGTCGGCCATGGCCGCGGCACCGAACCCTCGCTGACCTCCTCCGTGATCGCCGGCAACACCTGCGCCTACGGCGCCACCAGCGGCCGGCTCCTCCTCGCCGGCGCGGCGGGGGAGCGGTTCGGCGTGCGCAACTCCGGGGCCACCTTGGTCGTCGAGGGCATCGGTGACCACGGCGCGGAGTACATGACCGGCGGCGTCGTGCTGGTGCTGGGGCCTACCGGGATCAACCTCGGGGCCGGCATGAGCGGCGGGACCCTGTTCGTCCTCGATCTCGACCGGGCGAGACTGAATCCCCAGGACGCCGCGACCTTCGCGATCACGCCCGTGCGGGCGGAGCATCGCGAGTTCGTGCTCGAGGCGATCACGGAGCACGAGCGCCGCACCGGCTCGGACCGGGCGGCCGCGCTGCTGGCCGATCCCGAGGAGCTGCTCGACCGGATCACGCAGGTGACGCCGCGGGCCTTCCTGCGCATCACCGGGATCCGCGAGGACGCCCTGGCCCAGGGGATCGACCCCGATTCGAACGATGTCTGGAACGAGATCATGGAGAGCACTCATGGCTGATCCCCGGGGATTTCTGCGTTACCGCGACCGAGAGCTGCCCACGCGTCGCCCCGTGCCGGTGCGACTGATGGACTGGCGGGAGGTCTACGAGGCCCGTGAGAAGGGCACCCTGGACGTCGTCTCCCGCCAGGCCGGACGCTGCATGAACTGCGGCATCCCGTTCTGCCACCAGGGTTGCCCGCTGGGCAACCTGATCCCGGAGTGGAACGACCTCGTCTACCGCGACGACTGGCGGGAGGCCAGCGAGCGCCTGCACGCGACCAACAACTTCCCGGAGTTCACGGGGCGCGCCTGCCCCGCCCCGTGCGAGTCGAGCTGTGTGCTGGGCATCAACCAGCCCCCGGTCACCATCAAGAACGTCGAGGTCTCGATCATCGACCGCGCCTTCGAGGAGGGCTGGGTCGAACCCGTCGAGCCCGCGCGGCAGACTGGGCGAGCGGTCGCCGTTGTCGGCTCCGGCCCCGCTGGGCTCGCTGCCGCCCAGCAGCTCACCCGGGCGGGGCACTCCGTGGTGGTCCTCGAGCGCGACGACCGCCTCGGCGGCCTGCTGCGCTACGGGATCCCCGAGTTCAAGCTCGAGAAGCGTCACGTCGACCGCCGGCTGCAGCAGCTGCGCGCGGAGGGCACCCGCTTCCGCACCGGTGTGGAGGTCGGCGGCACAGGGGAGGGCGCCCTCTCGGTCGAGGACCTCCGCTCCCGGTTCGACGCCGTCGTCCTGGCGACCGGGGCGAGCGTCCCGCGGGAGCTGGCGGTGCCCGGCCGCGAGGCCGTCGGCATCCACCCGGCCATGGAGTACCTGACCCAGGCGAACCGCCTGGTGGAGGGTGACTGGGTCGCCGACCCGATCTCCGCCGAGGGCAAGGACGTGGTGATCATCGGCGGCGGCGACACCGGCGCCGACTGCCTGGGCACCGCGCTGCGCCAGGGTGCCCGCTCGGTCACCACGCTCGCGATCGGCAACCAGCCGCCCGCCGAGCGGGACGAGAGCCAGCCCTGGCCGACCCACCCGGTGCTCTTCGAGGTCTCCGCGGCGCACGAGGAAGGCGGCGATCGCTCCTTCCTGGCCTCCACCACCGGGTTCGAGGTCGACGACGCGGGTGCGGTGACCGGCCTGAAGGTCTCCCGCACCCAGTACCGGGACGGCGGCCGCCTGCCCACCCCTGGCACCGAGACCGTCCTGCCCGCCACCCTCGTGCTGATCGCGATGGGCTTCACCGGTGCCCGCGAGGACGGCCTGCTGTCCTCCCTCGGGGTGGACCTCACGGCCCGCGGCACCATCGTCCACGACGAGCAGTGGTCGACGAGCGCTCCCGATGTGTTCACCGCGGGCGACTGCGCCCGAGGTCAGAGCCTCATCGTCTGGGCGATCGCAGAGGGCCGCGCCTGCGCGGCCGCCGTCGACCGACACCTCACGGGCAGCAGCTCCCTGCCGGCACCGGTGAGTCCCGGGGAGAAGCCGGTGGCGGTGTGAAAGACTAGGGCGACCACGCGATGCTGCGGCCCGTCCGGCAGTGCACTTCGTGGTGCCCGCCGGAGGGCCACGGCCCTTATTCGAACTACTGATGGGTTGACATGCGAAAAGCGAAGATCGTCTGCACACTCGGTCCGGCGACCAACACCTACGAGCAGATCCGGACCCTGATCGAGGCGGGCATGAACGTGGCGAGGATGAACCTCAGCCACGGCTCGCACGACGAGCATGAGCAGGTCTACGCGAACATCCGCCGAGCCGCCGAGGATCTCGGGCGCAATGTCGCCGTGCTGGTCGACCTCCAGGGCCCGAAGATCCGCCTGGGCACGTTCGGCGACGGTCCGCACCAGCTCGAGGTCGGTGACACCTTCGTCATCACCACGGACGACATCGTCGGCACCCGCGAGCGCGTCTCGACCACGTTCAAGGGCCTGCCGGGCGATTGCCGCCCCGGCGACGTGCTGCTCATCGACGACGGCAAGGTCTCCGTCCGCGTCACCGACGTCTCCGACACCGACGTCACCACCGTGGTCGAGGTGCCCGGGCCGGTCTCCAACAACAAGGGCATCAACCTCCCCGGCGTCGCCGTGTCCGTGCCCGCCATGAGCGAGAAGGACATCTCCGACCTGCGCTGGGGCCTGGCCCTCGGGGCCGACGTGATCGCCCTGTCCTTCGTGCGCGACGCCCACGACATGGACCAGGTCCTGCGCATCATGCAGGAGGAGGGTCGCCGGGTCCCGGTCATCGCGAAGATCGAGAAGCCGCAGGCCGTGCGGGCGCTGCGCTCCATCGTCGGCGCCTTCGACGGCATCATGGTCGCCCGCGGCGACCTCGGCGTCGAGCTGCCCCTGGAGCAGGTCCCGCTGGTCCAGAAGCGCGCCATCGAGCTCGCCCGCCGCAATGCGAAGCCGGTCATCGTGGCCACCCAGGTGCTCGAGTCCATGATCGAGAGCCCGCGCCCGACCCGCGCCGAGGCCTCCGACTGCGCCAACGCGATCCTCGACGGCGCCGACGCGGTCATGCTCTCGGGCGAGACCAGCGTGGGCAAGTATCCCTTCGAGGCGGTCCGCACGATGGCCCGCATCGTCACCAACACCGAGGAGAACGGTGCCGACCGCATCCTCCCGCTGGGCACCATCCCGCACACCCGTGGCGGTGCGATCACCCGTGCGGCCGCCGAGATCGGTGACCAGCTCTCCGCCCAGTACCTGGTGACCTTCACCGAGTCCGGCGACACCGCGCGCCGACTGTCCCGCCTGCGCCCCTCCATCCCGCTGCTGGCCATGACCCCCTATCCGGAGGTCGCCCGCCAGCTGTCGCTGACCTGGGGCATCGAGGCGCATCTGGTGCCCATGCAGAAGGACTCCGACGCCATGGTGGCCGAGGTCGACGACCTGCTGCGCGAGCACAAGGGCCTGCAGAAGAACGATCTGGTCGTCGTCGCGGCCGGCTCGCCCCCCGGCGTCCACGGCTCGACCAACACGCTGCGCGTGCATCGCATCGGTGACCTCGACGGCACCGAGTCCGCGCGCATCGAGGCCGACCGTATCGCCGCCGGTCCGCAGACGCAGGGCTGAGATGCACGAGGCGCGTGAGGACGCCCACGACCTCCGGGCCGTGGGCGTTCTCACGCGGCAGGTGCCGGGTGCGGGACTCGAACCCGCATGCCCTCACGGACAGCGCATTTTGAGTGCGCCGCGTCTACCATTCCGCCAACCCGGCTCGCCCCCACCGGGGAGGGCTGGACTAGGATACCGCTGATGACCACCGTCCTCGACCGTGTGGGTGCAGGCCACCCCCGCTCGAGGCACTACCCGAGACACAGGGTGACATGACTGACGACACCGCTTCCCTTCCCGACGACCCGCAGGACCTCCCGCCCCAGGAGGAGGACCGCCCCCATCGCACCGCGGTGGTGGCCGAGGACGAGAGCCTCATCCGCATGGACATCGTGGAGACCCTGACCGAGGCCGGATTCGAGGTCGTCGCCGCGGTCGGTGACGGCGAGAGCGCCGTGACCAAGGCCCGCGAGCTGCGCCCCGACGTGGTCGTGATGGACGTGAAGATGCCCCAGACCGACGGCGTCACCGCCGCCGAGCGGATCGGCGAGGACAGCCTGGCCCCCGTCGTGATGCTCACCGCGTTCTCGCAGGCCGAGCTGGTCGAGCGGGCGCGCGACGCCGGCGCGATGGCCTACGTGGTCAAGCCCTTCACCCCGGCGGACCTGCTGCCCGCGATCGAGATCGCGATCTCCCGCTTCACGCAGATCACCCAGCTCGAGTCCGAGATCCAGGACCTCGGGGAGCGCTTCGAGACCCGCAAGCGGGTGGACCGCGCCAAGGGTCTGCTGCAGACCAACATGGGTCTGTCCGAGCCGGAGGCGTTCCGGTGGATCCAGAAGACCTCCATGGACCGTCGGCTGACCATGCGCGAGGTCGCCGATGCCGTGGTGGACCAGCTGGGCGGCTCCGGCAAGGACTGACCGACACGTCGACCCGGCGCCGGGGGTGCGCCGGGACGAGAGGGGAAGCACAGGGGCGATGGTGATCTCACGACGCACGCTGGTGCGCGGTCTCGGGGCGGGGGTCCTCGGGGCCGGCGCCCTGTCGGCCTGCACCCGCGGCGGACGTCGTGGCCGCCAGGCGGAGACGACCGCGCCGACGGGCGAGGAGCTCACCGAGCCGGACACCCCGCTGGTGCTGGGGTCGATCGGCGCCTCCTACGGTCGCTCCGCCGCGTTCGAGGCACCGATCGGCCTCGCCCTCCACGAGGCGATGATCGACCTCAACAAGCAGTGGGAGGGACTGTTCGGCCACGAGGTCACCATGGCCGACCGCCACGTGATGAAGGAGGCCGGTGAGGACCTCAGCGAGGTCATCGCCGGCTTCGCCGAGGCCGGGGTGACCGCGGTGATCACCTCGATCGACGAGGAGGCGCTGGTCGCGGCGATCCCGGCCTTCGTCGAGGCGGGGATCGCCGTGATCGACGTGTTCACCTCGGGCATGAGCGTGCGCGCCCCCGAGGTGCAGACCTCCAACATGCTGATCCGCCTGGCCCCGAACGACGTGGCGCTCGCGGCGCTGTACGCGGAGGCCTCGTGGGAGGGCGGCTCCGACAAGAGCGGCTCGCCGGGAACGGTCGCATTCGTCTCCGAGGACACGGCGCACGGCCACAGCCTGCGCGAGGAGCTCAGCCGGATCCTCGACCCCAACAGCGGCAAGGTCATCGCCGAGCACTTCTACCCGGCCGGAAAGATGGGCAAGGCCGATCCCGTCGTGAAGAAGGTGCTGAAGACCCCGCCGGCGCTGCTGGTCGTCAACGGCGGCCCCGAGGTGGGGCCGTTCCTGTCGGCCCTGCACGAGGCCACCCTCGATGACCGGAAGCGACCGACGGTGGAGTTCGCGCGGCGGCTGAGCCCGGCCTCGAGCGTGGACTACTCGGAGGCGAAGCTCGCCGCCGAGACGCTGAGCGAGGCGACCGGCCACCTCCCCGGCGCCGAGCTGACGGTCGAGCACGTGAACATGATGCTCAACGCCGATCCCGAGCTGGAGGGTTCGAGCTACGGGTACTCCCAGCAGGGTTACGACGCCGTGATGCTGGCAGCGCTGGCGGCCCAGGACGCTCTGTCGGTGGAGGGGGTCGACATCGCCGGCTCCGTGGAGAAGGTGCTCACCGGGACGGAGGAGTGCACGAACTACGGAGACTGCAGCTCGATCCTGCGCACGGGACTGCAGTCGCAGGAGCGGGCGTCGGTCTCCTACACCGGACGGACGGGCCCGCTGGAGCTGGGCTCGGCCAAGGATCCGCGCACCGGGAAGCTGCGCACCTTCACCTGGAACGAGGCCAACGCGATCGTCTCCGGCGGCGACGCGGACTTCGAAGCCCCCGAATGATCGCTCCGCTCAGCGCTGCGGCAGCAGCATGGTCTGGATGGTCACCGTGCTCAGCAGCGTTCCCGCCTCGTCGTGCACGTCCACGAGATAGCTCGCGACCTGGCGGCCGGTATGACGGACGGTGCAGGTGGCGGTGACGACTCCGCTGCGGGCCGAGCGGTGGTGCAGCGCCGAGACCGAGGTGCCGACCGCCTGCGCCCCCTCGCCGTGGACCTCACGGGCCCGCAGGATCGCCGCGAAGGAGGCCACCGACTCGGCGAGGGCGATGGTGGCACCGCCGTGCAGCAGCCCGGCCGGCTGGGTGTTCCCGTCCACGGGCATCGTCATGATCCCGCCCCGGGCGTCCAGCTCGAGCAGCTCCATCCCGCAGCGTTCCACCATCGTGCCCCGGATCATGGGGGCGATCAGGGCGCGCAGAGGCTCCCCCGACAGCGGGGCGGAGGAGGTGTCCGGCAGGTCCATCGCGTCTGTCATGCCCTGAGCGTGCCACACCTGGGGCATTCGGTCGGCGTGACCCACGGGCGTCCGCCCGACGTGCGAGACTTCTCCTCATGAGTGCGAGCGACACCGGTGACCAGCGAATCCTCCTGATCGACGGGCACGCCATGGCGTTCCGTGCCTTCTTCGCGCTGCCCGCCGACGGCTTCAGCGACGGACGCGGGCAGGCGACGAACGCCGTGTACGGCTTCGCACGGATGCTCATCAACGTCGTGAGCTCGGAGCGGCCGACGCACGTCGCGGTCGCCTTCGATCTGCCCGGCGGCACCTTCCGCGACCGCATCTACGACCAGTACAAGGGTGGGCGCGAGGTGACCCCGCCCGAGTTCATCGGCCAGATCGACCTGATCATGCAGGTGCTCGACGCGCTCGGGGTGCGCTGGCTGACCGTCCAGGACTACGAGGCCGACGACATCATCGCGACCCTCGCCACCCGTGCCGCCGCCGAGGGCGACGAGGCCCTGATCGTCTCCAGCGACCGTGATGCGATCCAGCTGGTGGGCCCCGAGGTCACCCTCCTGCAGCCCATCAAGGGCGTCACCGAGATGCGCCGCATGACGCCCGCGGCCGTGGAGGAGAAGTACGGGATCCTGCCGGAGCGCTATCCCGATCTCGCAGCCCTGGTGGGCGAGGCCGCCGACAACCTGCCGGGGGTGCCGGGGGTGGGGCCGAAGACCGCCGCCAAGTGGATCGTTAAGTACGGCGACCTGCCGGGAGTGATCGCCCATGCGGGGGAGATCGCGGGCAAGGCCGGCCAGTCGCTGCGCGACCACCTGGCCGATGTCGAGCGCAACCGCCTCATGAACGCCGCGGTCCTCGACCTGGATCTGCCCGTCGACCCGGGGCACTACACGCTCGGCAGCGGGGACCGCGGGCGCATCGCCGAGGTGTTCGACGATCTCGCCTTCGGCGACACCATCCGCCGCGACCTGCCCGCCGTGCTGTTCGGCGAGGAGGAGGGTGCGCCCGCCGCGCAGGAGCCGACCGCCGAGGTGCTCGAGATCGACGGAGCGGCCTCAGTGCGTGACCTGGTGGGGGAGACGGCGGGGGCCCTGGCGCTGACCGTCGCCGACGACGTCCGGGGCGGGCCGATGCTGGGGGTCGCGACGCCCGACGCCCGCGCCGGGATCCGGCTCGAACTGCTGGATTCCGATGCCTCCGCCGTGCTGGCCGAGGCGCTCGACGGCGCCCGCGAGGTGCGCACCGCCGATGTGCCCGCGGTGAGGTCCTGGCTGCGGACCAACGGGTACGAGCTCGGCGGCCGGGCCCGCGACCTGGCTCTGGAAGCCTTCGTGCTGCGTCCCGGTGCCCGCAGCTACGACGCCGAGGCGCTCGGCACCGAGCTGGGCGGTGCCCGCTTCGCTCCGCGCCCGCGCAAGCCCGCCGAGTCGAGCCTGAAGAAGGAGACCCCCGAGCTGCGCGCGGAGAACGTCGCCGCCGCAGGGGCCCGGCTGGCGGAGTCCGCCTCGGCGCTGCATCCTGCCGCCGAGGAGCTGTCGCGACAGGCGGGGGAGGAGTCCTGGGCCTCGGGCATCCTCGCGGATCTCGAGCGGCCCCTGCAGTCGGTGCTGGAGACCATGCACGATCGTGGCATCGCGGTGGACCTGCCGGCGCTGGCGGCGTTGCGCGAGGAGTTCGAGGGCTTCGTCGCCCAGGCCAAGCGGGAGGCCGGCGCGATCGTGGGCGAGGAGGTCAACCTCGCCTCGCCCAAGCAGCTCCAGATCGTGCTGTTCGAGACGCTCGCGCTGCCGACGACGCGGAAGATCTCCTCGGGCCACTCCACCGACGCGGAGTCCCTCACCGACCTCCAGGAGAAGCTGGCGCCGGGCTCCTCGGGCCACGACTTCCTGTCCTGGCTGCTGCGCTTCCGGGAGATGAGCAAGCTGACCGGCTACGTCGTCGGCCTGGACAAGGCCCACGACGGCGCCTCGCGGGTGCACACCACGTTCCAGCAGACCGCCGCGGCGACGGGACGCCTCGCATCGACCGAGCCGAACCTGCAGAACATCCCGGTGCGCACCGCGGAGGGCCAGCGCATCCGCGACGTCTTCGTCGCGGGCGAGGGCTTCGAGACGCTGCTGACGGCCGACTACTCCCAGATCGAGATGCGCATCATGGCGCACCTGTCGGAGGACTCCGGGCTCATCGAGGCGTTCCGCTCGGGCGAGGACCTCCACAACTTCGTCGCCTCCCGCGTGTTCGGGGTCTCCCCGGACGCCGTGGACCCGGCCATGCGCTCGAAGACCAAGGCCGTCAGCTACGGCCTGGCCTACGGGTTGTCCGCTTTCGGGCTCTCGCGGCAGCTGCGCATCCCCCGCGCGGAGGCCACCTCGCTGCGCGACGGCTACTTCGAACGGTTCGGCGGGGTGCGGGACTACCTGCACGAGAGCGTCGAGAAGGCCCGGTCCACCGGATTCACCGAGACCATCCTCGGTCGACGCCGCTACCTGCCGGACCTCACCTCCGACAATCGTCAGCGTCGCGAGAACGCCGAGCGCGTCGCGCTGAACTCCCCGATCCAGGGCAGTGCCGCGGACATCATCAAGCTCGCGATGCTCGCCGTGGAGCAGCGGATGCAGGCGGCGGAGCTCGGCTCCCGGATGCTGCTGCAGGTCCACGACGAACTGGTGGTCGAGGTCGCACCCGGCGAGCTCGAGGCGGTGCGGGAGATCGTGGTCGAGGGCATGGACGGTGCTTATGAGCTCTCGGTCCCGCTCGAGGTCGGCGTCGGCATCGGCCGCACCTGGCGCGAGGCGGCGCACTGACCCAGCCGCCTCGGCCCCCGGGACGGTGCCCGGGCGTCGACCGCCGGGCTCCTACGATCCATGCGTCCGGGATGCACCTCACACGCTCGCAGTGCGCTCGGGGGCCCAGGTGCCTCGCGCTCCGCGAGCTGGGCTGGTAACATTTCGGAGGTCTGTGCGCAGGCTATCCCGCCTCGCGGGTCCTGCCATGCACACCATGCACGGATGCGCCTCACGGGCGCTGCACGTCCACCGTTCCTACTCAAACCTGTCCCGACGGAGTCCATACCTACATGACCGACACCACGACCCCCCAGATCGCCATCAACGACATCGGCGGCGCCGACGACCTCATGGCTGCCATCGATGCGACCATCAAGTACTTCAACGATGGTGACATCGTCGAGGGCACTGTGGTGAAGGTCGATCACGACGAGGTCCTCCTGGACATCGGCTACAAGACCGAGGGCGTCATCCCCTCGCGCGAGCTCTCCATCAAGCACGACGTCGACCCCGGTGAGGTCGTCGAGGTCGGCGATGAGATCGAGGCTCTGGTCCTCCAGAAGGAGGACAAGGAAGGCCGTCTGATCCTGTCCAAGAAGCGCGCCCAGTACGAGCGCGCCTGGGGCACGATCGAGCAGATCAAGGAGGACGAGGGCGTCGTCACGGGCCGCGTCATCGAGGTCGTCAAGGGCGGCCTCATCGTCGACATCGGCCTGCGCGGCTTCCTCCCCGCCTCCCTCGTCGAGATGCGCCGCGTGCGCGACCTGCAGCCCTACGTCGGCCAGGAGATCGAGGCGAAGATCATCGAGCTCGACAAGAACCGCAACAACGTGGTCCTGTCGCGTCGTGCCTACCTGGAGGAGACCCAGTCCGCGGTCCGCTCCGACTTCCTGCAGACCCTGCAGAAGGGCCAGGTCCGCGAGGGCGCCGTGTCCTCCATCGTCAACTTCGGCGCGTTCGTCGATCTCGGCGGTGTCGACGGCCTGGTGCACGTCTCGGAGCTCTCCTGGAAGCACATCGACCACCCCTCCGAGGTCGTCGAGGTCGGTCAGAAGGTCAACGTCGAGGTCCTCGACGTCGACATGGATCGTGAGCGAGTCTCCCTGTCGCTGAAGGCGACCCAGGAGGACCCGTGGCAGCTCTTCGCCCGCACCCACGCCATCGGCGAGGTCGTCCCGGGCAAGGTCACCAAGCTCGTCCCGTTCGGCGCGTTCGTGCGCGTCGAGGACGGCATCGAGGGCCTCGTGCACATCTCCGAGCTGGCCCAGCGCCACGTGGATCTGCCCGAGCAGGTCGTCACCGTCGACCAGGACGTCTTCGTCAAGGTCATCGACATCGATCTCGAGCGCCGCCGCATCTCGCTGTCCCTCAAGCAGGCCAACGAGGGCGTCGACCCCGAGGGTGACGACACCACCTTCGACCCGGCTCTGTACGGCATGGCCGCGGAGTACGACGAGAACGGCGAGTACAAGTACCCCGAGGGCTTCGACCCGGAGACCAACGAGTGGCTCGAGGGCTACGAGACCCAGCGCGAGGAGTGGGAGGGCCAGTACGCGGCCGCCTACGAGCGCTGGACCGCCCACAAGGCGCAGGTCGCCGAGGCGATCAAGGCCGACGAGGAGTCCGCGAACGCGCCGGCCGCCGAGTCGACGACGTCCTCCGCCTCGACCTCCTCGACGCCGGTCGCCGCTCCCGCGGCGCAGTCCTCCTACCAGTCGAACACCACGGACGAGGGCACCCTGGCCTCCGACGAGGCCCTGGCCGCCCTGCGCGCCAAGCTCACCGGCAACTGATCGGCCGATCCGTCCGCCGTACACAGCGGCCCGACCCCGAGGAGGGGTCGGGCCGCTGTGTCGTTCCCGGTCGCTCTGCGACGCGGTGGGGCACGGACGCGCCACGAACGGACCTGCATCGGGGGCGTTCCGCGGTGCACACTGGTGCCATGACCACCGCTCTCGATGACCATCCGATCCATTCCTGGCTCACCGACATGGACGGGGTGCTCGTCCACGAGCAGTCCGCCCTTCCCGGCGCGGCCGACTTCATCGCGGCGCTGCAGCGCTTCGGGCGACCCTTCCTGGTGCTCACCAACAACTCGATCTTCACCCCCCGCGACCTGCGCGCCCGCCTCTCGCGCACCGGTATCGACATCCCCGAGGAGTCGATCTGGACCAGCGCCCTGGCCACCGCCCGCTTCCTCGCCGAGCAGGCTCCCGGCTCCTCCGCCTACGTGATCGGCGAGGCGGGGCTCACCAGTGCGATGCACGAGGAAGGATTCATCCTGGCCGACTTCGACGTCGAGTTCGTGGTGCTGGGGGAGACCCGCACCTACTCCTTCGAGTCGATCACCCGCGCCATCCGCCTGATCAAGAACGGGGCCAAGTTCATCGCCACGAACCCTGACGTCACCGGGCCCAGCGCGGAGGGCCCGCTGCCGGCCACCGGTTCCGTGGCCGCCATGATCACCGCGGCCACCGGCATCCACCCGTACTACATCGGCAAGCCGAATCCGTTGATGATGCGGACCGCGCTGAACCGCATCGGCGCCCACTCCGAGACCTCCGTGATGATCGGGGACCGGATGGACACCGACGTCAAGTCGGGACTCGAG
Organism: Brachybacterium sacelli; assembly: GCF_017876545.1. Taxonomy (NCBI): domain Bacteria; kingdom Bacillati; phylum Actinomycetota; class Actinomycetes; order Micrococcales; family Dermabacteraceae; genus Brachybacterium; species Brachybacterium sacelli. Next base: position 2,948,671 of record NZ_JAGIOD010000001.1, read on the forward strand.
GCGGGGATGCGCTCCGTGCTGGTGCTGTCGGGCTCGACCCGCGAGGACGAGATCGCCCAGTACCCGTACCGTCCGACCAGTGTGCTGGACGGCATCGCCGACGTCGTCCCGCTCGTCGAGACGCTCACCCCGCTGGAGTCCGTCGAGCTCGACGAGGACTGATTCCGCGTCTCCCCGGTCTGCGCGGCCGGGCGCAGCGGGTCGGCGCCGATGTGGTGGAGGCCGAGCCAGCCGAGCCAGGGGCTCCCGATGTCGCCACGGCGAAAGGTGAAGAGGTTGTGTAGGCCGCGTGGACGTCGTGGTCTCAGCGCTTGACCCCTTCTGAACCCCATGGAAGGGTCATGCCTGACCCGCCAAACGGTAAAGAGACGGTCAAATTCTGAGGTTCGGGGTGATCCCGACGTCGGCCGTCAGCCCGGCGGGTCCCGGGGTGCAAGGGCTTCCCCGGCCACAGAGCGAAGGAGACGACGATGACTCGTCGGCATCAGATCAGGACCGTGACCGCGCTGGGGCTGGCCGCCCCGCTGCTCGTCGGACTGAGTCTCGGCGCGGGATCCGTGGCCGGCGCCCAGCCCGCTGCGCCGACCGCCCCGGGCACGCAGGCCCCGACGGAGGTCGCCCATCGGGGCGAGCACCCGACCGACCTGTTCACGACGGGGCCGCAGAACTTCTCCGAGCTCGGCGAGTCCGCGGTCCCGTCCTCGAGCGTGGCCCAGGAGCTCGGCGACCGTGTCTCCCCGGACTCCGGGGACGACGCCTCCTGCGACGCCTCCCTGGACGTGGACGACCCCACCGGCGTGGCCGCCTGCACGGTCACCGGGTACTCGGGGACCACCGAGACCTACTACGCGTACGTCGCGTCCGGGGCAGTGGCAGACGTCGACTACGAGCTCTACTTCGCGAAGGACACGCCGCTGTCCTCGGCGGCGAGGACGGCCCTGAACGACGGCAGCAACGGCACCGGCGTCTATCCGGTGTTCGACGAGACGGACGGGGACGCGCCGCAGGTGCTGGAGCCCTCCCTGGCCGTCGACCGCGCGAACTACGTGCTCGACGGGATCGGACGCGATGACCTCACGGTGCGCACCGTCCAGGAGGACGTCGACCTGCGGGTGCCCGAGCCCGTCTCCGGCACCGCGGTCGAGGAGGTCTCCGGTCGCACGGTCGGAGTGACCCTGCTGCCGATCACCACGCAGGGCGAGGCACCCGCGCTCCTGGTCAGCATCGACGGGCCGTGAGCGGCCTGCGGCGACGGCGGCGGACGCCGACTCGTCCCCTCAGGCCCGCATGAGAGGATCGGAGCCATGTTGCGCTGGCTCACGGCCGGGGAGTCCCACGGCCCCTCCCTCATCTCCCTGCTCGACGGCGTCCCCGCCGGGGTCGAGCTGACCAGTGACGATCTGAAGGCGGCGCTGGCCCGCCGTCGTCTCGGACACGGCCGCGGCAGCCGTCAGAAGTTCGAACAGGACGTGCTGAGGATCCACAGCGGGCTCCGTCACGGACGCACTCTCGGCTCGCCGTTGGCGATCGAGATCGCCAACTCGGAATGGCCGAAGTGGGAGAAGGTCATGAGCGCGGACCCGGTGCCGCGGGAGGACCTCCTGGTCGATGCCGGCACCGGCGACGAGCGCGAGATCGCCCGCAATCGCCCCCTGACCCGTCCCCGGCCCGGCCACGCCGATCTGTCCGGGATGCTGAAGTACGGCTTCGGCGAGGCCCGCCCGATCCTCGAGCGCGCGAGCGCCCGCGAGACCGCGGCGCGGGTGGTCGCAGGCCGTGTCGCGAGCGCCATCCTGGAGCAGGCCGCCGGGATCCGCCTGGTCTCCCACACCCTCGCCGTCGGCACCGTCCGCGTGCCCGATGAGGCGCCCCTGCCCGCTCCGGGCGACGACGCCGCACTGGACGCCGACCCGCTGCGCTGCTTCGATCCCGGGACCTCTTCGGCGATGGTCGCAGAGGTCGATGCGGCCAAGTCCGACGGCGACACGCTCGGCGGTGTGGTCGAGGTCCTCGCCTACGGCGTCCCCGTGGGGCTGGGCTCCCACACCCAGTGGGACCGCAAGCTCGACGGCCGTCTCGCCCAGGCGCTGATGTCCATCCAGGCCATGAAGGGTGTGGAGATCGGGGACGGTTTCGCCACCGCCGCCCGCCGCGGCTCTGCCGCCCACGACGAGATCCTCGCCGCCGAGCAGGCGGTCGGCGCCACGTCGGTCCCGCGCGGCAGCAACCGCGCCGGCGGCCTCGAGGGCGGCATGAGCAACGGTCAGGTGATCCGTGTGCGCGGCGCCCTGAAGCCGATCTCCACGGTGCCCCGTGCTCTGCGCACCATCGACGTCGCCTCCGGCGAGCAGACCACCGCGAACCATCAGCGCTCGGACGTGTGCGCCGTGGCGCCCGCTGCCGTCATCGCCGAGGCCGTGGTCGCCCTCACCCTCGTGGACGCCCTGCTCGAGAAGACCGGCGGAGACAGCGTCGAGGAGATCCGGGCTCATCTCGAGGAGACCGTCTCGCTGCAGTCGCGGATCGTGGGCGGCGGCACGGGCGGGGCCCCGTGACGGGTCCCGCGGTCATCCTGCTCGGCCCCATGGGGGCGGGCAAGACCAGCGTCGGCCGTGAGCTCGCCGCCCGGCTGGACCTCCCCTTCGAGGATCTCGACGCCTTGATCGTCGGCGCGGCGGGACGCTCCATCCCGGACCTCTTCGCCACCGACGGCGAGGATGGCTTCCGCGCGCTCGAGGCCTCGGTGCTCGAGAGCGCCCTCACCGCGAGCTCCGGCGTGCTCGCCCTCGGCGGGGGAGCGGTCATGCATCCCGACTCCCGGCAGCGGCTGCGGGGCGGCCCGATCGTGCTGCTCGAGATCGACGAGCCAGTGGCCGCCGAGCGGCTCGGCCGCGGCCACGGACGCCCGATGCTCGGCGGCGGAGAGGATCCCATGCCCCGCTGGCGAGAGCTCGCCGCGGAGCGCGGCCCCGTCTACCGTGACCTGGCGCGCTGGCGGGTCGACGCCGGGCACGGCACCGCCGCGGCCGTCGCCCGCGCCATCACCGACATGATGGGCCAGGACCTGCTGTCCGGCCCCGAGGAGGAGACCGCATGAGTTCCACCGTGATCCCCGTGACCACCCCGACCGGCGGGTACGACGTCCGCGTCGGCCGGGGGATCCTCGCCGACGTCCCTGGGCTGGTCCCTCAGCGGGTGCGACGGGTGGTGATCGTCCACCAGCCGAGTCTGCGGGAGGTCGCCGAGGAGGTCCGCGCCGCGATCGCCGAGACCGGACGGGACACCTTCGCCGCCGAGGTGCCCGACGGGGAGGAGGCCAAGACCGCCCAGGTCGCAGGCTTCCTCTGGGGCGTGTGCGGCCAGGCGGAGATCGGACGCCACGATCTGGTCGTCAGTCTCGGCGGCGGGGCCGCCACCGACCTGGCCGGCTTCGTCGCCGCCTCCTGGCTGCGCGGTGTCGACGTGCTGCAGATCCCCACCACGGTGGCCGCCATGGTCGACGCCGCCGTCGGCGGGAAGACCGGGATCAACACCGCCGAGGGCAAGAACCTCGTCGGCGCCTTCCATCCGCCGCTCGCGGTCCTCGCCGATCTCGACGTGCTCGCCGGTCTCGGCGCGCACGACGTCGCCGCCGGGCTCGCCGAGGTCGTCAAGGGCGGGTTCATCGCCGATCCGCGGATCCTCGAGATCATCGAGGAGGACCCCCGCGCCGTGCTCGACGTCTCCACCGACGCCTTCCGCGAGGTCGTCGAGCGCAAGATCCGGGTCAAGGCGGAGGTCGTCTCCGCCGATCTCACCGAGCAGGGCGATCGCGAGATCCTCAACTACGGTCACACGCTCGGCCACGCGATCGAGCGCAACGAGCGCTACCAGTGGCGTCACGGAGCGGCGGTCTCCGTCGGCATGATGTTCGCCGCGGAGCTCTCGCACCTGGCCGGCAAGCTCTCGGAGGACGAGGTCGATCGCCATCGGCGCGTCCTGACCTCCCTCGGGCTTCCCATCACCTATCGGGACCGGCAGTGGCCCAAGCTCGAGGACGCGATGAAGCGCGACAAGAAGACCCGCGCGGGCCTGCTGCGGTTCGTGGTGCTCGATCGGATCGGGACTGTCTCCCGCCTCGAGGGCCCCGACCCCGCGCTGCTGCTGTCCGCCTACGCCGCCATCACGGCAGACTGAGGAGGAGAAGGTGACAGACATCGTCCCGAGAACCGCGACGGTCCGTGGGATCGAGCTGGGCAGGGCCCGGCCCGAGATCATCGTGCCGCTGGTGGGCGAGGACCATGAGGAGGTGCTGGCGCAGGCCGGGGCGGCGGCCGCGACCCCTGCCCGCATCCTCGAGTGGCGGATCGACCGCTTCCGCCCGGACCTCGAGGATGCGGAGGAGCACCGCGAGGCGGTGCTGGCCACCCTGCCGACGCTGCGCGCGACCCTCGGTCCGGACCGGGCGCTCCTGGCCACGCTGCGCACCGCCGCCGAGGGCGGCGGCCGCCGGATCCGCGACCTCGATCTCGCTCTCCTGCTGGAAGCCCTGATGGGTTCCCGGCGTGCCGGGACCCAGTCCCAGGTCGACCTGATCGACGTGGAGACCTCCCGGTCCCCGGAGATGGTTTCGCGGGTGATCGCGACCGCGCACGGCAACGGTGTGGTCGTCGTCGGCTCCTCTCACGACCTCGAGGGGACTGCGGGGGAGGAAGAGCTGATCGAGCAGCTGCGGGCGCAGCGGCGGCTGGGGGCTGACGTCCCGAAGATCGCCGTGACCCCGCACGACGCGCGCGACGTGCTGACCCTGATGTCGGCGAGCCTCACGGTCGCCGCGGACGGCGAGGGCCCGCACATCGCGATCGCCATGGGCTCGCTCGGCGTGGTCAGCAGGGTCTCGGCCGAGACCTTCGGCAGCGCCGCGACCTTCGCGGCCGTCGGTCGCAGCTCCGCTCCCGGGCAGCTCGAGGCCGACGACGTCTCCCGGATGCTGGAGCTCCTGCGCCCCTGAGCGGCCTCAGGGCCGGCGCGCGAAGGCGCGGACGGGGAACGAGGGCATTCCCGCCACGGGCAGCGGGACCGCCGAGAACCGGGCACCGGACGGCGGCACCGCCGCCAGATTCGTGAGGTTCTCGACGATCAGGACTCCCGCCGCGAGCAGTCTCGTGTGCACGGGACGCTCCGGGACGGTGGTCCCGTCGATGTTCACCGAGTCGATCCCCACCAGCAAGGCCCCGGCGTCCGCGAGGTGGTCCGCCGCTTCCGCGGTGAGGTGCGGATTCTCTCCGGCCGTGTACTCCTCGGTGCCCCAGTGCCGGTCCCACCCGGTGCGCACCAGCACGGCGCAGCCATCGACCGCGGCGGGCAGGTCCTCGGCGCCGATCGCCGGCCCCGGCGCCTCGACCACGAGGCACGGGATGTCCACGACGCGCTCGAGGGGGAGGTTCCCGACGTCCTCGCCGTCCCGGTACCGGTGCTGCGGTGCATCGAGATAGGTGCCTGTGCTCGTGATCATCTCGACCCGGGCGATGCGGAACTCCGTGCCCGGTGCGTAATGGCCCCGGGAGTCGTCGAAGCCGAGGTGGTCCGCGGTCCGGGGGCCGGGAAGCCCCGGGTGCATCGTCATGCCGGGGAAGATCGGGTGGGTGAGGTCGGCCAGGGTCATGGTGCGCGTCCCTTCTCCTGCGGTCGGTCGTCATCGGGGTCAGTATCGTTCTCGGAACCCGTCGCGTCGTACTGCGGGAATTCGATGTCGTCGCCGTCGTGGTCGAGGAAGGCGCGCTCGGCGTACTCGCCGGCCTCACCGTCCAGGAAGCCGACGTCGGCGGCGAGGTCGTCGACGGTGGCATCGACCACCGGGATCGCGCCGGTCTCGTGCGCCACCCGCTCCCGCTCGGAGCGACGGGTGCGACGCACCAGCGCTTTCAGCTGGGAGGCGGACATCGTCACCTGCCAGTCGCCGTGCGCGGGCAGCTTCCACCGCCGCCACGAGGCGACCGCGGCGAGGAGCGCCCCGAGGCCCACTGCGATCAGCACGTAGGGCGAGGGCAGGCCGAGCGCGACGACCACCCAGGTGCCGATGGCCGTGACCAGCGCGCCGGTCGCGTAGAGAGGACCGCCGCCGAAGATCGCGGGGATGCGCCCCACCAGCACGTCACGGATCACCCCGCCGCCCACGCCGCTGGTGACTCCGAGCAGTATCGCGGGCAGGGGCTCCAGACCGTAGCCGAAGGACTTCGCCGTCCCGGTCGCGGCCCACAGCGCCATCGCCGCGATGTCCAGCACGGTCACCAGGCGGCGCCACCAGGCGCCCTCGGCGGAGATCACGAAGGCGAACAGCGAGCCCACCAGCGCACAGGCCAGGTACCAGGGGCCGTCGAAGGCCGCCGGGGTGCCGTAGTCGAGGATCAGGTCGCGCACGAGACCGCCGCCCAGGCCTGCGACGATGCCGATGATCGCGAAGCCCACCGCGTCGAACTTCAGTCGGGCGGCCAGGGCGCCCGCGGCGACGCCCATGACGGCCACGCCGATCATGTCCAGCACGCGCAGGAAGTCGTTGGTCACGAGCAGCTCGAGGGGGTCCACGGAGACGACGGTAGTCCCCCGCCGCCGCACCGGCGTGCTCCCCGTACGATCGGGGCATGAGACCGGCCACCTCCCCGTCCCTGTTGCGACTCGGCCTGACCGGCGGCATCGGCTCCGGGAAGTCCACGGTCGCGGCGTTCTGGCGGGCGGCGGGGCACCGGGTGATCGACCTCGACGCCCACTCCCGAGCGGTCCTCGACGTGCCGGGCGACGGGGTCGAGGAGGCCGTCTCCCGCTTCGGCGAGCGGCTGCGCACCCCGGCGGGGACCATCGACCGCGCCGCCCTGGCGTCGATCGTCTTCGCCGATCCTGCGGCCCGCGACGATCTCGAGCACATCGTGCTGGGCCGGGTCGATCGTGCGGTCGCCGAGCAGGAGCTGGAGGCGGTCGCGGCGGGGGAGCGCCTCGTGATCCACGACAGCCCGCTGCTGCTGGAGAAGCGCCTGGAGGCCGACTACCAGGCGGTCATCGCCGTGCTCGCCCGACGCGAGGACCGCATCGACCGGGTGGTGCGGGACCGCGGCAAGGACCGTGCCTATGTCGAGTCGATCATGGCCGCCCAGGTCACCGACCTCGAACGGATCCGTCGCGCGGATCGACTGGTGCTGAACACGTCCGGGCGCGAGATCCTGGGCCGCCGCGCCGAGCACGCCCTGGCCGTCGTGACCGCGGGCCTCGTGGATTCCGCCGTGCGCTGACCGCGCGGCCCCGCCGTGTCGTCCGTCGGCCCCGGGTCGTAGGCTCGGATCATGCGCCCCGTCACCGATCTGGTCCGTGCCGAGCATCCCTTCGAGGTCGTCTCCGACTACAACCCTTCCGGCGATCAGCCGACCGCCATCGCCGATCTCACCCGTCGGCTCGAGGGCGGTGAGCAAGACGTGGTGCTGCTGGGCGCGACTGGCACCGGCAAATCCGCCACCACGGCCTGGTTGATCGAGCAGGTCCAGCGGCCCACGCTGGTGATGGCCCACAACAAGACCCTCGCCGCTCAGCTGGCCAGCGAGTTCCGAGAGCTGCTGCCGCACAACGCGGTGGAGTACTTCGTCTCCTACTACGACTACTACCAGCCGGAGGCGTACGTCCCGCAGTCGGACACCTACATCGAGAAGGACTCCTCGGTCAACGCCGAGGTGGAGCGGCTGCGGCACAGCGCGACCAACTCCCTGCTGACCCGTCGCGACGTGGTCGTGGTCTCCTCGGTCTCGTGCATCTACGGCCTGGGGACCCCGCAGGAGTACGTGGACCGCATGGTGCAGCTCTCCCGCGGTCAGCAGCTGGACCGCGACGAGCTGCTGACCCGTTTCGTGGACATGCAGTACGACCGCAACGACGTCGCCTTCGAGCGCGGCACCTTCCGGGTGCGCGGCGACACCGTCGAGATCATCCCCATGTACGAGGAGCTCGCGATCCGCATCGAGTTCTTCGGCGACGAGATCGACGCGCTGTACACGCTGCACCCGATGACGGGCGAGGTGATCCGCGGGGAGGACCACATCCACATCTTCCCCGCCTCCCACTACGTGGCCGGCCCCGAGCGTCTTTCCCGCGCCATCGGCACCATCGAGGTCGAGCTCGCCGAGCGGCTCGAGGAGCTCGAGGCCCAGAACAAGCTGCTCGAGGCGCAGCGGCTGCGCATGCGCACCACTCACGACCTCGAGATGCTGCGACAAATGGGCTCCACCAACGGCGTCGAGAACTACTCCCGCCACCTCGACGGGCGCGAACCCGGCACGGCGCCGAACACCCTCATGGACTACTTCCCCGAGGACTTCCTGCTGGTCATCGACGAGTCCCATGTGACCGTCCCCCAGATCGGCGCCATGTTCGAGGGTGACCGCTCTCGCAAGCGCACCCTCGTGGACTTCGGCTTCCGCCTGCCCAGCGCCCTGGACAACCGCCCGCTGACCTTCGCCGAGTTCACCGAGCGCACCGGGCAGACCGTCTATCTCTCCGCGACGCCCGCGGACTACGAGCTGGGCAGGGCCGACGGATATGTCGAGCAGATCATCCGTCCCACGGGCCTGGTGGATCCGGAGGTGATCGTCAAGCCCGTCAAGGGGCAGATCGATGATCTGCGGGAGGAGATCGACGCGCGGGTCCAGCGCGACGAGCGGGTGCTGGTGACCACGTTGACCAAGCGGATGGCCGAGGACCTCACCGACTTCCTGCTCGAGAACGGGGTGCGCGTGCAGTATCTGCACTCGGACGTCGACACCCTGCGCCGCATCGAGCTGCTGCGCTCCCTGCGTGCGGGCGAGTTCGACGTGCTGGTGGGCATCAACCTCCTGCGCGAGGGTCTGGACCTCCCCGAGGTCTCCCTGGTCGCGATCCTCGATGCGGACAAGGAGGGATTCCTGCGTTCGCGGACCTCGCTGATCCAGACCATCGGACGCGCCGCCCGCAACGTCTCCGGGCAGGTCCACATGTACGCGGACACGGTCACCGACTCGATGGAGTCCGCGATCGAGGAGACCAATCGTCGCCGCGAGAAGCAGATCGCGTTCAACGAGGCCAACGGGATCGACCCGACACCGCTGCGCAAGCGGATCGCGGACGTCACCGACATGCTGGCCCGCGAGGACATCGACACCGACACCCTGATGGCGACGGACTACCGCTCCGGCAAGGAGAAGGTCTCCCGGGACAGGGCGCGCGCCAATGCGGTCGACGCGGTCAGCGGGCGCACGGTCGACCTGGGCGAGGACCCGGTGGGTTCGCTCACCGGCATGATCGACGAGATGACCGCCCAGATGCATCAGGCCGCCGAGACCCTCCAGTTCGAGCAGGCGGCCCGGCTGCGCGACGAGGTGCAGGAGCTCAAGAAGGAGCTGCGCGCGATCCAGCGGTCCTAGTGGGCCGAGTGCCGCTGATCGCCGGTTCTGGTCTCGACGTGCAGATCGAGCGCCGCGACGGAGAGGTAGAACGGCGACGGGACGACGGGAGAGTGCCCGTGGAGCAGACGACTGCCGATCAACCTGGGCCAGCGGGGCGCCGCGCGGACTCCGGTGGCGTAGAGAGTCACCCGGTCCGGATCGACGGTGCGCAGAACTCCCGGTCCATACGTACCGCGCGCCAGGTGCTCCGGCATCCCCGGTGCATCGGTGCGGAGGACATGTCGAGGTGCCGACCAGGAGTCGGGATCCATGCTGAGCTCCGGTGCCGTGCTGGTCCACAGCCCCTGCGGAGGCATTCCTCCTGAGCCATGGATGTCTGCGCCGCGGGCGAGGACCATGAGCCATCCGCCCGGCACACGCGTGAGTGCGTTGTCGAAGAACCCCTCGCTCGAGGTGGTGAAGACCCGCGGGTCGGACCATGACGCACCATCGGCGCTCTCCGCGACGCGGATCTCGTAGTCGGGAAGGTCGCCGGGGCCGATCTCGAAGGGATTCGCCTGGAACCACATCAGGTAGCGGTCCCCATCGTGCACGACGAGCGGTTCGAGCACACTGCGACGGCGCCCATCACCACGGATCACGGGCTGCTCACGTCGGCGCCAACCACCGTCGAGGAGTTCGAGAGCGCCGATCGCATATTCGCTGCTCGGGCCGTACTGCTTCGCCGACCTCCTGCCTGTGTAGTAGATGCGTGCCGGCTGGTCGGCAGTGGACGGCACGTACGAGGGAGTGTGCATCCCGGCGGCGTCCCATGCACCGCGTGGAGGGTCAGGGGTGATGGCCAGCGCGCGACCGCGTGCATCTGCGGCCAGGTTCCAGGACGGGCCTGCGGGATCGCAGCCGGCCTCGAGGGTGGCGACGTAGAGGCGGTTGCGAAACGAGGTCGAGAAACCTCCGAGGAACATGGTTGCCACGCCGTCGATGACGTGGACGTCGGGATCGCCGAGGCCGAGGACGCCGCGCGGCATCGGGCCATCGACCATGTCCCACAGCTGCACCGGACGAGAAACGGCGGGAGGAGTGTTCATCGCTGACTCCGCGAAGAGAGCACGTCGAGATGACGCGGACTCCCCTGCGGATCGGGTAGGTCGGTGCCTCGACGCCAGTAGCCGAGGTCTCATCCCGCCGCTGATCTACTCCCGGTACCTCTCGGGGGTCTGGGAGCGGCAGTGGCAGGAGGTCAGCCCCCAGTACGACAAGGAGCGCTATCTGCGGGATCTCATCGTGCGCCAGCGCTCGGCGACGGAGCTGGCCGGGCTCGGCACCTCCGAGCGCGTCGGAGAGATGGTCGCCGCGCGCTGGCGCGTCATCGACTCCATCATGGCCAAGGCCCCCCGCCCCGAGGCGTTGGGGAACGCCGCCAGCGGGATCGTCTCGGCGGCCCTGCTCGGCGGGGCGATCCTCGCGGTGGTGGTCGGCGCGCAGTTCGAGTCACCGGCGGTGGCCGGCATCTACGGCGTGATGGCGGCGATGACCGCCGCCGCCGGAGCCGGGCTGAACGCCGGGCTCGCGATCGAGAACCTCCCTCTCACCCGAGGTCTCCACGAGTTCCTCGCCGTCGGCCGACCGAGCAGGACGCACCCCGCCGCTGGGGTGGTCCAGCAGATCCGAGCTGACCACCTCACGCATCGCTACAGCGGCCGTGACCGCGACGCCATCACCGACGTGAGCATCGCGGCGCGGCGCGGCGAGGTGGTCGCGCTGGTCGGAGTCAACGGGGCCGGCAAGACCACCACGGTCAATGCGCTGCTCGGTCTGGTGACCCCGCAGGCCGGCGAGGTCCTGCTCGACGGAGCGACCCGGGCCGAGCTCGGCGAGGCGGAGTGGCTGTCGCGTTTCGGGCTGCTGACCCAGTAGTTCGGACGCTTCGAGCTGACGGTGCGCGAGGCGGTGCGCCTGGGATCCCCCCGCGAGGACGTGACGGACGCGGAGGTCTGGGACGCGCTGCGCTCCGCCCATGCGGCGGACATGGTCGCGGCCATGCCGGAGGGTCTGGATCAACAGCTCGGGGAGCAGTGGGGTGGGGTCGGCATCTCCGGGGGCCAGTGGCAGCGGCTGGCCCTCGCGCGGATCTACCTCCGCGACGCCCCGATCTGGGTGCTGGACGAGCCGACGTCGGCGATCGACGCGGAGGCCGAGCAGGAGATCTTCCACGAGCTGCAGCGCACGAAGCACGGTCGGATCACCGTCGTCGTCTCGCACCGGGCATAGACGCTCAAGGAGATGGACCGGATCTACGTCGTCGACGAGGGTCGGGTCCTCGAGCAGGGGAGCTACGAGGACCTGCTCGTCCAGGACGGCAGGTTCGCGGCCATCTTCGCCGAGCAGAGGTGAGAGACCCTGCGCTTGACGCCGCGGGCGCCGTGCTTGAAGGTCACCGCATGACGATCACCGTGGAACCCCTCCGAGTCGAGGACGCCGGGGCGATGGTCGCCGCGGAGGACGAGGAGACGATCCGCCGGCTCACCGGAGGGCGCAGCACGATCGAGGGCACGCGCGAGTACGTGCGTCGCCTCGCGGAGAACGCCCTCGCCGGCAGCACCAAGCGCGCCTTCACGATCCGGGTCGACGGCGAGTGCGTGGGCTCGATCGACCACGACGCCGACCCGCAGGACGGCATCGGGCCCGGTGACGTGAACATCGCCTACGTCCTCGCCCCGTGGCTGCGAGGACGCGGGATCACCGCCCGTGCCGTCGAGCTGCTCTGCGCCGAGCTGAGTAGGCGGGGTGCGGGGGAGCGCGCCGTGATCCGCTGCGAGGCCGACAACCTCGCTTCGGTGCGGGTCGCCGAGAAGGCCGGATTCGCCTACGTGCGGGACGTGCTCGGTACCAGCGAGGACGACGAGCGCAGCAGTCCCGTGCGCCACCGCGTGTACGTCCGGGCGCTCTGAGCCCGCTCGAGGATGCCGCGGTGATCGCCGGGCGGACGGCGCCCGGCCGGTGTGCGCTCGAGCAGCGGGACGCGGTGGGACGCCTCGAGACCGCGCTGGACCATGGGAGCGCCCCACCTGGTCACGAGCAGGACGACGAGCGCTCCCAGCACGGCGCCGGCGAGGACGTCGTGCGGGTAATGGACCCCGACGAGGACTCGGCTGAGGGCGATGAGCCCGGCGAGCGGGAGCGCACCGAAGGCCAGGCGGGCGGACATCACCGCCACCGCCACCGCGATCGCGGCCGAGATGGTCGCGTGGTTGCTGGGCCAGGACCAGTCCGCGGCGTCCGGGCAGGCCGTGATCGTCTCGACCGCGAAGTTCCGGCACGGCCGCAGCTCGGCCACGAGCACCTTGATCGTCTCGCTGGCCAGATACGCGAGGACCACGCCTGCTCCGGCCGCGAGCCCCCGGGCCAGCGCGGGCGGACCCTGGCGGCGCGCGTGCAGGATCGCGATCCCGAACATCACCATCAGGCCGAGGATCCCGTGCTCGGAGATGCCGGCGATCCCGGTGCGGACGGCAGAGGGCAGCTCGGCGGCTGCTGCGACGGCGCCACGGTAGGTCATCCCGCGCACGAGCAGCAGGGCGAGGACCGCCGTCCCGGCGAGGAGGAGCACCGCCCCGAGCAGCAGGAGCGGGTGGGAGGTGGCGGGGGAGCGTCGATGTCGCATCCCTCCAGCACAGCAGGCCCGCTCCCGCGGCGTCGTCCGCCCACGGGCGGAGATCGCCCGGGCCACCCAGGCCGTGGGCGCGGGCGGTGGCATGAGTTCGCGGTACCGCCTCTCGTCGGACGGGAACACGACGTTCGTCGACGCTGCGCGGCACCGTGCCCGATACAGTCGGCCGCACGAAGAGACCGGAACCTTCTGAGGAGCACCACCACCGATGACCACGTCGCGACGCACCAGGATCATCTCCTACGTTGTCGGAGGTACGGCCGCAGCGGCCCTCGGTGCCGTGCCGCTGCACCGCCTGCCGCGGCCGATCCGGATCGGCTACGTCCTCGCCCCCGCGGTGCTCACCATGGGCGTCACCCTCTTCAGCCTGCGCGCGCGGGATACCGGTGCGGTCGCCGCACCGGGCGCCGGGAACGAACCCGAGGACACCGGGACGACGAACTCCGAGGAGGACGGGCATCCGGAGCCATGGGTCGGCCGGATCGGCCTGTCACTCGCCCTGGGCGCCGTGCTCGCCGGCGCGGGCGCTGCCTGGATCCGGATCGACCACCGGCTCGAGACGGCCCTGCGCTCCCGAGGGGTCGCGGCGCCGCGCCTGGTCCTGGGACTTGCCACCGGGGCTCTCACCGTCGCCGTCACCGCCCTCGAGCAGGAGAGCGGGAAGGATCCGCTCACTTCGTCGGCGAGCGCTCCGTGATCGTCAGGTCCAGCGGGAAATCGACGACGCTGCCGGGGAACAGCAGGCGCCCGGCCGCGTCGGCGGAGGAGAGGATCGCGGAGGCGGCCGCCTCGGCCTGAGCGGCGGGTGCATGCACGATCACCTCGTCGTGCAGGAAGAAGACCAGGTGCGCTCGCGCGGCGAACACCGGTCCGGAGGCCGTCGCCGCATCCGTCTCGGGGACCGGCTCGAAGCGCGCCAGGGCCAGGCGCAGCGCCGCGAGCCAGGACAGTGCCCACTCCGCCGCTGTGCCCTGCACGACGAAGTTGCGGGTGAAGCGCCCCCGGTCCCGGGCCGCGCGGCGCGCACGCTCCTGCTCCCGCGCCGCGGCATCGGGGAGGTTCGCGCCGGTCTGCGCCCGCGTCCACTCCGCCTCCGGGGCGGGGGAGGAGCGGCCCAGCCAGGTCGAGACGGTCCCTCCGCGCTCACCGGTGGCGGCGGCGTCGTCGACCAGCCGCATCGCCTCGGGGAAGTTCCGCCGAAGCCGCGGCACCACCCGGCCGCTGTCCCCCGTGGTCCCGCCGTACAGCGCGCCGAGCACGCCCACCTTCGCCTCCTGCCGGGTCTCGACCACCCCGGCGTCGACGATGCCCGAGTAGAGGTCCCGGTCCGCCCCGGCCTCGGCCATCGCGCGGTCGCCGGACATCGCGGCCAGCACTCGCGGCTCCAGCTGGGACACGTCGGCGCTGACCAGGCGCCAGCCGGCATCGGCCCGCAGCGCCGGGCGCAGCTGGCGAGGGATCTGCAGCGCCCCGCCGCCGCTCGCGGCCCAGCGTCCCGTGACCACCCCTCCCGGGACGTAGACGGGACGGTACCGGCCCTCCTCGACCCATTCCTCGAGCCAGGCCCAGCCGTTGGCGGCGAGCAGGCGGGACATCTTCTTGTAGCGCAGCAGCGGGTCGATCGCCGGGTGGTCGTGCTCCATCAGCTCCCACTGCGAGGTGGACTCGACGTCGATCTCCGCCCGGTGCAGAGCGCGCAGCAGTTTCGGCGGGGAGTCGATGCCCAGCATCGGGTCGCCGAGCGCGGTCCTCACCTCCGCGGCGGCCTCGGCCATCCGCGACGGGGTCTGGCCGGTGCCTGGCCGGGGCCCGAGGGCCTCGGTGAGGATCCGGTCGTGCTCGGCGACGTCCCAGGGGATCCCGGCGGCGTGCAGCTCGGCGGCCACCAGGGCCCCGGCGGACTCCGCCGCCAGCAGCAGCCGGAGCCTGCCCGGATCCGCGGCGCCGTCGGTGGCGGTGCGCTGCCGCGCGAACTCCGCCCGTGCCTCCTCGAGAGCGTGCGGCACCCCGCCGCTGCGCGAGGAGTCGTCGAGGTCGAACAGCGTCGCGCCCCGAGCGGGTTCCTCGAGCGCCTGATCGATCGGGGCGTCCCAGGCCGTCGCCTCGCGAAGGCGGCCTGCGTCACCCACCAGCTGCGAGTGGCGCAGGATCACGTGGATCAGACGCAGGTCGTGGCACCGGGAGACCGTCACCCCGGCGGCCAGCAGCCTCGGGTACCAGGTCGCGGTGTCGCTCCACACCCAGCGCGGCCCGGCCTCTTCCTCGGCGTGCCGGACGTGCTCGGGCCACTGCGCCGACGGGACGTCCCGCGTCTCGAGCTCGCTCCCGTCGGCGTCGAGCTCGACCACGGTCACCGCTTCGCGCGTGCCGCGGCCCACGAGGCACCACGCGGGAGTCCGACGCGTCGTCCCCTGCTGCGCGGTGGTGGTCACGGGGCCACCGTACTGCGCGGCACGGCGCCGACCGAGGGCGCGGCGGAGCGGAGCGGCGCGCTCATGGCCGCCGGGGGTCCGGCGGCGCGTGCGGAGTCACCAGCCGCGCTCGCGCCACTGCGGCAGGGAGGGTCGCTCGGCCCCGAGGGTGGTGTCGTCCCCGTGCCCCGGGTAGACCCAGGTCTCGTCCGGAAGACGGTCGAAGACGCGCTGGGTGATGTCGTCGATCAGCTGGGCGAAGCGCTGCGGATCCGAGTCCGTGTTGCCCACCCCTCCGGGGAACAGCGAGTCCCCGGTGAACAGGTGGTGGGTCTCGGCCCCTTCGTCATCGATGCCCTGCCACAGCACCGCGACGGAGCCCGGTGTGTGCCCGCGCAGCGCGATGATCTCGACCCGCTGCTCTCCGAACTCGACCACGTCCTGATGGGAGAGGGGGAGATCGATCCTGGTCATGATCGTCTCGGCGTCCGGCGCACCGGCCGCGGTGCGGGCCTCGGTGGCGGCGGCCAGCTCCGCCAGCGCCCCGATGTGATCGTGATGGTTGTGCGTGGTGACGATGAGGTCCAGCCGCTCCTGCTCCGACCCCTCGGCGACCAGGCGGCGCAGCCGCTCCGGCTCGGCGGCCGCGTCGATCAGCAGCTGCGCCCCCGTCGACCGACAGGTCAGCAGATAGGCGTTGTTGTCCATCGATCCCACGGAGGCCTTGCGGATCTGCAGTCCGGGCAGAGTGCGCAGGGCACTGTCACCATGGGGTTCGGCATGTCCGGTGTACTCGTTCTCAGTCATGCCCCCAGTATGTCGCGTCCGTCTCGTGGCGAACAGCTGTTCGAACGTCGGTCCCGCTCGTAGGATGTCCGGGTGACTGATTCCCTCGTCGTCCGCGGTGCGCGCGAGCACAACCTCAAGAACATCGACATCGACATCCCCCGGGACCACCTGGTGGTCTTCTCCGGGCTGTCCGGCTCCGGCAAGAGCTCCCTCGCCTTCGACACGATCTTCGCCGAGGGGCAGCGCCGTTACGTCGAGTCGTTGTCCGCCTACGCCCGGCAGTTCCTGGGGCAGATGGACAAGCCCTCGGTCGATCTCATCGAAGGGCTCTCCCCGGCGGTCTCGATCGACCAGAAGTCCACCAACCGCAACCCGCGCTCGACGGTCGGCACGATCACCGAGATCTACGACTACCTGCGCCTGCTGTTCTCCCGCACCGGGGTCCAGCACTGTCCGATCTGCGGCGAGCCGGTGAGCTCCTCCTCGGCCGAGCAGATCGTCGACACCCTGCTCGACCAGGCGGCCGGCACCCGCTTCCAGCTGCTGGCGCCGGTGGTGCAGGGTCGCAAGGGCGAGCACACCGACCTCCTCAGCGCCCTGCGCTCCCAGGGCTACGCCCGCGCCCGGATCGACGGGGTCACACGCCGCCTGGACGAGGAGATCAGCCTCGACAAGAACATCAAGCACACCCTCGAGGTGGTGGTCGACCGCCTGGCCGCCAAGCCGGACTCCCGCCGCCGCCTCACCGACTCGGTCGAGACCGCGCTGCGCCTGGCCGAGGGCATCGTCCTGGTCGACTTCGTCGACGTCGAGGAGGACTCCGAGGACCGTCTGCGCCGCTTCTCCGAGAAGCGCGCCTGCCCCAACGACCATCCGCTCGCGATCGACGACATCGAGCCGCGCACCTTCTCGTTCAACGCGCCCTACGGCGCCTGCCCCGAGTGCACCGGCATCGGCATGCGGCTCGAGGTCGATCCCGAGCTCGTGATCCCCGACGAGGATCTCAGCCTGGCCGACGGGGCGATCGCGCCGTGGACCATGGGCTCGTCCGACCGCCACCAGGAGGTCATCGCCGCGCTCGCCGAGGAGCTCAGCTTCTCCATGGACAGCCCGTGGCGAGCGCTGCCCGAGCGCGCCCGGGACGCGCTGCTGCACGGCAAGGACTACAAGGTCCATGTGAAGTACCGCAACCGCTTCGGGCGCGAGCGCACCTACGCCACCGGCTTCGAGGGCGTCATGCACTTCCTCGAGCGCCGCCACTCCGACACCGAGTCGGACTGGGCCAAGGAGCGCTACGAGCAGTTCATGCGCGAGGTCCCGTGCCCCGCCTGCCAGGGGGCGCGACTGCGCCCCGAGGTCCTCGCGGTCACCGTCGGCGGTCGCTCGATCTCCGAGGTCACCGAGATGTCGATCCGCGACGCCCTCACCTTCCACGAGGGGCTCGAGCTCGGCGTGCGCGAGGCCGCGATCGCCGACGAGGTGCTCCGGGAGATCCGCTCCCGCCTGGGCTTCCTGCTCGACGTCGGTCTGGACTACCTCAATCTCGCCCGCGCCGCCGGGACGCTGTCCGGCGGGGAGGCCCAGCGCATCCGCCTGGCCACCCAGATCGGCTCCGGTCTGGTGGGAGTGCTCTACGTCCTCGACGAGCCCTCGATCGGCCTGCACCAGCGCGACAACGAGCGCCTGATCGCGACCCTGACCCGGCTGCGGGACCTCGGCAACACGCTCATCGTCGTCGAGCACGACGAGGACACCCTCAACGCCGCCGACTGGGTGGTGGACATCGGGCCGTTGGCCGGTGAGCACGGCGGACAGGTGGTCCATTCCGGATCGGTCGAAGGGCTCAAGGACAACCCGGACAGCCTCACCGGCCGCTATCTCAGTGGGAAGCTCTTGATCCCGCTCCCGCTGACCCGGCGACCGGTGGACCGCTCCCGGATGGTCAAGGTGCTCGCCCCTCGCGCCAACAACCTCGTCGGGCAGGACGTCAGCTTCCCGCTCGGGGTGCTCACCGCCATCACCGGCGTCTCCGGTTCCGGCAAGTCCTCCCTGGTCAACGACATCCTCTACGCGGTCCTGGCCAAGGAGCTCAATCGGGCCCGGATCGTGCCGGGCCGCCACAAGCGCGTCACCGGCCTCGAGCACCTCGACAAGGTGGTCCACGTCGACCAGTCGCCGATCGGCCGCACCCCGCGTTCGAACCCCGCCACCTACACCGGGGTCTGGGACCGGGTGCGCACCCTGTTCGCCCAGACCGCCGAGGCGAAGATCCGCGGCTACACCGCCGGGCGCTTCTCCTTCAACGTCAAGGGCGGGCGGTGCGAGGCCTGCTCCGGCGACGGCACCCTGAAGATCGAGATGAACTTCCTGCCGGACGTGTACGTCCAGTGCGAGGTGTGCCACGGCCAGCGGTACAACCGCGAGACCCTCGAGGTGAAGTTCAAGGACAAGAACGTCGCCGAGGTGCTGGGGATGTCGATCGCGGAGGCGCTGGAGTTCTTCGACGCCGTGCCCGCGATCCGCCGGCAGATGCAGACCCTGGTCGACGTGGGCCTGGGCTACGTGAAGCTCGGGCAGTCCGCGACCACCCTCTCCGGCGGCGAGGCGCAGCGGGTGAAGCTCTCCTCCGAGCTGCACAAGCGCTCCAACGGCCGCACCATCTATGTGCTCGACGAGCCCACCACGGGGCTGCACTTCGAGGACGTCCGCAAGCTGCTCGAGGTGCTCGGCGGACTGGTCGACAAGGGCAACACCGTCCTCGTCATCGAGCACAACCTCGACGTCATCAAGACTGCCGACCATGTCATCGACCTCGGCCCCGAGGGCGGCGCGGGCGGCGGACGCGTCGTCGCCACCGGCACGCCCGAGGAGGTCGCGGCGGTGGACGGCTCCTACACCGGGCGCTTCCTCGCCCCGATGCTCGGGGACGGGCGGTCGGGCCGCTCCGGACGGAACTGAGGACCGAGTCGTCATGGCAGATCCCTCCACCTACCGCCCCGCCACCGGTTCCATTCCCACCCGGCCGGGGGTGTACCGCTTCCGTGACGAGCACGGACGGGTCATCTACGTCGGGAAGGCGAAGAACCTCCGCCAGCGCCTGGTCAACTATTTCCAGGACCTCACGGTGCTGCACGAGCGCACCCGGCGCATGGTCACGACCGCCGCGGGTGTGGAGTGGACGGTGGTGGGCACGGAGGTCGAGGCGCTCACCCTCGAGTACACGTGGATCAAGGAGTTCGACCCGCGGTTCAACGTCAAGTTCCGCGACGACAAGTCCTATCCCTATCTGGTGCTCACGATGGGGGAGAAGGTGCCGCGGGTGCACATCACCCGTCGTCCCCGCGCCAAGGGCGACCGGACCTTCGGGCCCTACCCGCAGGTCGGGGCGATCCGCGAGACCCTCGATCTGATGCTGCGGGTGTTCCCGATCCGCTCCTGCACGCCCGGGGTCTACCGCCGCGCCGAGCGTTCCGGGCGCCCCTGCCTGCTGGGCTTCATCGGCAAGTGCGCCGCACCCTGCGTCGGCGACATCTCCGTGGACGACCATCGTCGCCTCGCCGAGCAGTTCGCGGACTTCATGGCCGGCAACACCGCCACCTACACCCGCCGGATCGAGAAGCAGATGCGGGAGGCCGCCGCGGCGATGGACTACGAGACCGCCGCCGGCCTGCGCGACGACCTCGAGGCCCTGGACAAGGTGATGGAGAAGAACTCGGTGGTGCTCTCGGACGCCACCGACGCCGATCTGGTGGGACTGGCCCAGGACGAGCTCGAGGCCTCCGTGCAGGTTTTCCACGTGCGCGGCGGCCGGATCCGGGGCCAGCGCGGCTGGACCGCCGAGATCCTCGACGACTCCACCGCGCCCGATCTCGTCGAGCGCGCCCTGACCACTCTGTACACCGAGGGGCAAGCCCCCAAGGAGGTGCTGGTCCCCGTCCAGCCCACCAACCGCGACCAGGTGCTCGAGCTGATCGGCCGGCCTGTCGATCTGCGCATCCCGCAGCGCGGGGAGAAGAAGGACCTGCTGGCCACCGTCACCGAGAACGCGGCCGAGGCGCTGCGGCTGCACCGGCTCAAGCGCACCGGCGACCTCACCGCCCGCACCAGGGCGCTCGAGGACCTGGGGGAGGCGCTCGGCCTGGCCGAGCCCCCGCTGCGCATCGAATGCTTCGACATCTCCCATTCCCAGGGCACGAACGTGGTCGGCTCCCAGGTGGTCTTCGAGGACGGGCTGCCGAAGAAGAGCGAGTACCGCCGCTACTCTGTCAGCGGCGCGGCGGCCCGCGACGACACCGCCTCGATGCATGACGTGCTCACACGGCGGCTCAAGCATCACCTCGACCCGCCCGAGAAGACCGAGGAGGAGTCGAGGCGTTTCGCCTACCCGCCCTCGCTGATCCTGGTCGACGGCGGCCCCCCGCAGGTCGCCGCCGCACAGCGGGTCCTCGACGAGCTCGGGATCACCGACATCGCCCTGGCGGGCATCGCCAAGCGGCTCGAGGAGATCTGGCTGCCCGGGGACGACTACCCGGTGATCCTGCCGCGCACCAGCGAGGCCCTGTTCCTGGTGCAGCGCCTGCGGGACGAGGCCCATCGCTTCGCGATCACGTACCACCGCTCCAAGCGGGGCCGGGCCATGCAGGCCAGCGCGCTCGACGGTGTCCCCGGCCTGGGTCCGGCGCGGCGTCGTACCCTGCTGGATCGCTTCGTGACCGTCTCCGCGATCCGCGAGGCGAGTGAGGAGGAGCTCCAGGAGGTGGACGGGATCGGGCCCGCGTTGGCCGCGCAGTTGCTGGCCGCGCTACGATCCGACCAGGCGACGGACACCGGCGCCGCGAGGGACGACAGCGCGGGCGAGGACTCGCTCGACGTCGCGGTGGACATGGCCACCGGCGAGATTCTCGACCGCTGAGTCGACCCCGCGCAGCCCACGACCCTGGAAGGAGCGTCCTGTGCAGGACGAGCCCTCGATGGCACCCCGCTCCGACACGACGGGCGACGTCGTCATCATCACCGGCCTCGCCGGTGCCGGGCGGGAGACCGCCGCGCACGCCCTCGAGGACATGGGCTGGTACGTCGTCTACAACATCGCCCCCCAGCTGATCACCACCCTGTACGAGCTGCGCGAGAGCGCCGTCGGCCGCCAGAATCGCTTCGCCGTGGTCGTCGATCCTCGCTCCGGGCCCTTCTTCTCCGAGCTCTCGGACGTGGTGCCTCAGCTGCGCCGCGCCGATCTGCGGCTGCGCCTGCTGTTCCTCACCGCCGACGAACCCACGCTGGTGCGCCGCTTCGACTCCGTGCGTCGTCCCCACCCGCTGCAGGGGGACGAGGGGGTGCTCGAGGGGATCCGGCGCGAGCGCGAGATGCTCGCGCCCTACCGTCGCATGGCCGATCTGGTGGTCGACACCTCTCCGCTGAACGCGCACCAGCTGACCATGAAGATGCGTTCCGTCTTCGGCACCAGCGAGGAGCAGCGGCTCACCGTGACCATGCTGTCCTTCGGGTTCAAGTACGGGATCCCGCTGGAGGCCGACCACGTCAGCGACGTGCGGTTCATCCCCAATCCGTACTGGGTGCCCGAGCTCAAACCCCTGCGCGGCACGGATAAGGAGGTGGCCGACTTCGTCCTCGGGGACGCCAATGCGAAGGAGTTCGTCGAGAAGTACCTCGAGATGATCACGCCCGTGCTGCGCGGCTACAGCTCCGAGAACAAGCACTTCGCGACGCTCGCCGTCGGCTGCACCGGCGGCAAGCACCGCTCCGTCGCGGTGGCCGAGAGGATCGGCGACGAGCTGCGGTCGGCCGGATACGCCGTCCGCATCCGTCACCGGGATCTGGGACGCGAATGAGCTCCATCGCTTCCCGCTCCGGAGCGCACCGCCTGCGCACGGCCGACCGCTCCGCCAGCGCCCGCCGCGGCCGTCGGGGCGACCCCCAGCGCCCCTTGCGTGTGGTCGCCCTCGGTGGCGGCCACGGCCTGGCCGCGAACCTGCGGGCCCTGCGCCTGCTGACCGACGACATCACCGCGGTGGTCACCGTCGCCGACAACGGCGGCTCCTCGGGGCGGATCCGCACCGAGATGCCGGTGCTGCCGCCGGGTGACCTGCGGATGGCGCTGGCCGCCCTGTGCGAGGACTCCGATTGGGGGTCCATCTGGGGCGACGTCATCCAGCACCGCTTCGAGACCGAGGGCGAACTGGACGGGCACGCGCTGGGCAATCTCCTGATCGTCTCGCTGTGGCAGATCCTCGAGGACCCCATCGAGGGCCTCGACCAGATGGCGGAGCTGCTCGGCGCCCGCGGTCGGGTGCTGCCCATGGCGCTGGAGCCGCTGGACATCGAGGCCCGGGTGCGCGGCACGGACGGCACATCGCGCACCATCAGCGGCCAGTGGCAGGTCGCCACGGCCGAGGGCCGCGTCGAGACGGTGCGCCTCGTCCCACCGCGTCCGCAGGTGCCCGAGGCCGTGCTCGAGGCCATCGACCGCGCCGACTGGATCATCGTCGGCCCCGGCTCCTGGTACACCTCGGTGCTGCCGCACCTGATGATCCCCGAGATCGCCGAGGCGATCCGCACCAGCCCGGCCCGGCGCTGCATCACCACGAACCTGTCGGTGGGCTCGCAGGAGGCCGAGGGGATGACCAGCCTGGACATGCTCGACGTGCTGCTGGAGCGGGCGGACGGCTGCCGCTTCGACGCCCTGGTCGCTGATCCCACGACCCTCGACGACGCGCTGGTGCTCGCCCAGTCCGCCGAGTCCCGCGGCATCCGGACCCTGCTGCGCCAGGTCAGCGTGGGCGACGGCCGGCCCCACCATGACCCGGTGCGCCTGGCCGCCGCTTATCGTGACCTGTTCGACGATGCCTACGGCGACGTCGAACCCACTCCCGGCACCACCGCGCCGGGCACCACGTACGGCGCGGTCACGGCCGACGCCCCATCGAACGAGGAGGACCTGCATGGCGCTGACGGGTGAAGCCAAGGAGGAGCTGAGCCACCTCGAGGTGACCCGGCCCTCGGCCCGAAAGGCAGAGGCGGCGGCGATGCTGCGCTTCGCCGGCGGGCTGCACCTGGTCGCCGGACGGGTCGTGGTCGAGGCGGAGCTGGATTCCGCCGCCGTCGCACGGCGGCTGCACGCGATCATCGGTGACATGTACGGCCACCGCGCCGACCTCGCGGTGCTCGCCCCGGCCGGGATCCGCCGCACCACCCGCTATCTCGTGCGGGTGGACCGCGAGGGCGGGATGCTCGCCCGCCAGACCGGACTGCTCGACGCCCGCGGCCGGCCCGTTCGGGGTATGCCCCCGTTCGTCGTCGGCGGTGCCGCGGTCGACGCGGAGGCCGCCTGGCGCGGCGCCTTCCTCGCCCGCGGGACCCTCACCGAGCCCGGCCGCTCCTCGGCGCTCGAGCTGTCCTGCCCGGGTCCGGAGGTGGCGCTGGCGATGGTCGGTGCGGCACGGCGCCTCGGGGTGGCCTCCAAGGCCCGCGAGGCTCGGGGCGCCGACCGGGTCGTGCTGCGCGACGGGGACGCCATCTCCACGCTGCTGGCTCGCATGGGGGCCCGCACGACGGTGCGGACCTGGGAGGAGCGGCGCACCAAGCGCGAGGTGAAGGCGACCGCCCATCGGCTGGCGAACTTCGACGACGCCAACCTGCGCCGCAGCGCGCGGGCCGCGGTGGCCGCCGGTCAGCGCGTCCAGCGCGCCCTCGAGATCCTCGGCGACGAGGTCCCCGAGCACCTGCAGGCGGCGGGACGGCTGCGGCTGGAGCACCGCCAGGCGAGCCTCGAGGAGCTCGGGCGGCTCGCCGATCCGCCGCTGACCAAGGACGCCGTCGCCGGACGGATCCGGCGACTGCTGGCGACGGCGGACAAGCGCGCGGAGGACCTGGGTCTGCCGGGGACCGATGAGGGCGTCGACGAGGAGCAGCTGCCGCCGTCTCCCGATCCCGGCGCGTGACACGTCCCGCAGCCGGGGTCCGGGGCATTGATAGGATTGTTCCGGTCGTCGGTCACCACCGGCGCCGTCCGAGCGTACGAGGGCGTGCGCGCCACTGTCCATACTTCGCAGATCCCCTGCGAATCTAGGAGGAACCGTGACCATTAAGGTCGGAATCAACGGATTCGGTCGCATCGGGCGCAACTACCTGCGCGCCGCGCTCGAGCAGAAGGCTGACATCCAGATCGTCGGGGTCAACGACCTCACCGACAACGCCACGCTCGCGAATCTCATCAAGTACGACTCCATCGGCGGTGCCCTCCCTGTCGAGGTCTCCCACGACGAGGACACGATCACGGTCGGCGAGACCACCTTCAAGGCGTTCGCCGAGCGCGACCCGAAGAACATCCCGTGGGGCGAGATCGGCGCCGACGTCGTCATCGAGTCCACCGGTATCTTCACCGACGCCGAGAAGGCCAAGGCGCACCTCGAGGCCGGTGCCAAGAAGGTCATCATCTCCGCTCCGGCGAAGAACGAGGACGCGACCTTCGTGATCGGCGTGAACGAGGGCGACTACGACCCCGCCTCCCACCACATCGTCTCCAACGCCTCCTGCACCACCAACAGCCTCGCTCCCGTGGCCAAGGTGCTCAACGACGAGTTCGGCATCGTCAAGGGCCTGATGACCACGATCCACGCCTACACGTCGGATCAGGTGCTGCAGGACGGTCCCCACAAGGACCCGCGTCGTGCCCGTGCCGCCGCGCTGAACATCATCCCCACCACCACCGGTGCGGCCAAGGCCGTGGCACTGGTGCTGCCGGAGCTCAAGGGCAAGCTCGACGGCTACTCGCTGCGCGTGCCGGTCCCCACCGGCTCGATCACCGATCTCACCTTCGAGGCCTCCCGCGAGGTCACCGCCGAGGAGGTCAACGCTGCCGTCAAGAAGGCGGCCGAGGGCCCGCTCAAGGGCGTTCTGCGCTACACCGAGGACCCGATCGTCTCCAAGGACATCGAGGGCGATCCGCACTCCGCGATCTTCGACGCGCAGCTGACCAAGGTCATCGGCAACCAGGTGAAGATCTTCTCCTGGTACGACAACGAGTGGGGCTTCTCCAACCGCCTCGTCGAGCTCTCGCAGCTCGTGGGCAAGTCCCTCTGATCCCCGCGTCGTCGTCCTGACGACCTGGACCTCCCCGGAGCCCGCCGGTCGCCACCCCGAGGGGTCGGTGCCCGGCGGGCTCCGCTCGTCCGACGGCCTCGCGCGCAGTCCGCTGCCGCGCGGCCACGACACGAAGGAACCACCACCGTGCTGAAGACCATCGATTCGCTCGGAGAGCTGCGCGGCAAACGCGTGCTCGTCCGGGCCGATCTCAACGTCCCGCTGGACGGGACCACCATCACCGACGACGGTCGCATCCAGGCCGCTCTGCCCACCCTCACGCGCCTCGTCGAGGCCGGTGCGCAGGTCGTGGTGATCTCCCACCTCGGCCGTCCGAAGGGCGCGCCCGAGGACAAGTACTCGCTGAAGCCCGTCGTCGGCCGGCTCGGCGAACTGCTGGGCCGGGAGGTCGCCTTCGCGAGCGACACCGTCGGCGAGTCCGCCCGCGCCGTCGTCGACGGTCTCGAGGACGGCCAGGTCGCCGTGCTCGAGAACCTCCGCTTCCATCCCGGCGAGACCGCGAAGGACGACGCCGAGCGGCTGTCCTTCGCCACGCAGCTGGCCGCCCTCGGGGACGCCTTCGTCTCCGACGGCTTCGGCGTCGTCCACCGCAAGCAGGCCTCGGTCTACGAGCTCGCGACCCTGCTGCCCTCGGCCGCGGGCGAGCTGGTGCTGCGCGAGGTCGACTCCCTGCGCAAGGTCACCGACTCACCCGAGCGGCCCTTCGTGGTCGTCCTCGGCGGGGCCAAGATCGCCGACAAGCTCGGCGTGATCGACAGCCTGCTGAGCAAGGCCAACCGCCTCCTCATCGGCGGCGGCATGGCCTACACCTTCCAGAAGGCGAAGGGCTACGAGGTCGGCGACTCGCTGCTGGATACGAGCAAGCTCGACGTGGTGCGCGAGTACATGGAGCGCGCCGAGCGCAATGGCGTCGAACTGGTCCTCCCGGTCGACACCGTGGTGGCCCCCGAGTTCTCGGCGGACGCCCCGGCCACCGTGGTCGCGGCCGACGCCATGCCGGCCGACCAGGAGGGCATGGACATCGGACCGGAGACCGCGAAGCTGTTCGGCGAGAAGATCGCCGACGCCGCCACCGTGTTCTGGAACGGCCCGATGGGCGTGTTCGAGTTCGAGACATTCGCGGCCGGTACTAAGTCGGTCGCCGAGGTCCTCTCCGCGGCCGAGGGCTACACCGTGGTCGGGGGCGGCGACTCCGCGGCCGCGGTCCGCACGCTCGGGTTCGACGAATCCCTCTTCTCGCACATCTCCACCGGCGGCGGCGCGAGCCTCGAACTCATCGAGGGCCAGGAGCTGCCGGGAATCTCCATCCTCGAGGAGGACACCAAGTGAGCAACCGTACCCCGCTGATGGCGGGCAACTGGAAGATGAATCTCGACTGGAAGCAGGGCCTGGCCCTCGTCGAGGAGCTGGGCGACCAGCTGAAGTCCGTCGACACCGACCGCGTCGAGGTCGTCGTGCTGCCCCCGTTCGTCGACATCCGCACCGTGCAGACGGTGGTCGAGGCCGACAAGCTCCCCATCGGCTACGGCTCCCAGGACATCTCCGCGCACGAGTCCGGTGCCTACACCGGGGAGGTCTCCGGGGCGATGCTGAAGGCCCTCGGCGCGACCTACACGACGGTCGGGCACTCCGAGCGCCGTCAGTACCACGCCGAGACCGAGGAGGTCACCGACGCGAAGGTGAAGGCCTCCTTCGACGCGGGGCTGACCCCGATCCTGTGCGTCGGCGAACCGCTCGAGGAGCGTCAGGCCGGCAAGCACGTGGAGTACACCCTCGCGCAGCTCGAAGGCGGCATCGCGTCCCTGAGCGCCGAGCAGGCGAAGCAGATCGTCATCGCCTACGAGCCTGTCTGGGCCATCGGCACCGGCGAGGTCGCGACCCCCGACGACGCCCAGGAGGTGTGCGCCGCGATCCGTGACGCCCTGCGCGCCCTCCACGGGGACGAGGTTGCCGACGCCGTGCGCGTCCTGTACGGCGGCAGCGTGAAGTCCTCCAACGTCGTCGAGCTGATGGGCAAGGAGGACGTCGACGGGGCCCTCATCGGCGGCGCCTCGCTGAAGGCCGAGGAGTTCGCCCGGATCGCGGGCTTCCAGAGCTGAGTTAGCGGTAGGAGCTCAGCAGAACTGAGCGAGAGGCGTGCCACGCGGGCCGGATCCCCCTGGGGTCCGGCCCGTGGCGTATGCTGGATCGGTCCTCCTGTCTCCGTGGAAGGTGTCCTCCCTCGTGGATCTGCCCCTCCTGAAGCTCATCCTTCAGATTCTGCTGGCCGTGTTCAGCCTGCTGGCCATCATGCTCGTGCTCCTGCACAAGGGCCGCGGCGGTGGCCTGTCCGACATGTTCGGCGGCGGCGTCTCCTCCTCGGCCAGCGCCTCCGGCGTGGCCGAGCGCAACCTGAACCGTCTGACCGTGACGGTCGCTGTGCTCTGGGGCGCCAGCTGCGTCGGCCTGGGCATCCTGGAGCGCTTCCTCTGAGCGCCCCCTCCTGAGCCTCAGACGGCGGGCCGGTCACCCTCGTGGTGACCGGCCCGCCGTCTGCTCAGCGGCCGCGATCGACGAGGACCGGCCGCCGCGGATCCATGATCCGCGACGGCCGGTCCGGGGCTGCTGCAGCTCAGCGCGTCAGCTGCGCGGCGGCCGCCTCGTCGAGGAACCAGGTGGTCGAGCCCAGTCCCCGCACGGCGGAGGCGGGGACCGGCCAGGGGTTGATGGTCCCGTGCGCGGCGGCGACCGCATCGGCCTTCTCCTCGCCCGCGACCAGCAGCGCGACATGCCGCGCCGAGTTCAGCACGGGCCACGTGAGGGAGACTCGCTCGGGCGGAGGCTTCGGCGAGCCGGTCACCGCGATCGCGCTGGCCCCGACCTGCCGCTGGTCCGGGTGCTCGGGGAACAGGGAGGCAATGTGCCCGTCCGGCCCCACGCCCAGCATCAGCACGTCGAAGAAGGCGCGCCCACGGGTGCGGAACGGCTCGTCGCCGCCGGACTGGTCCAGCTGCTGGCCGTACCGGGCCGCCGCCTCCTCCAGGGACATGCCGTCGGCCGGGGAGGGCATCACGTGGATGTTCCGCGCCGGCATCCCGGACTCCTGGAGCGGCTCCAGCAGCCCCTCGCGCACCGCGACCTCGTTGCGGTCGCTCGAGTCCGGGTCGACGAAGCGCTCGTCACCCCACCAGAGGTGCAGGCGCGAGACGTCGACGTCGGCGGCGGCCAGCGCCGCCGGCAGCGCCCGGGCCGTCGCCGTGCCGACGGTGCCGCCGGTGACCACGAGGTGGGCGAGGTTGCGCTGGTCGAGGGCCGTGGCGAGCTGGGACGCGGCGCTCTCGGCGGCGGCGGTGGCGACCGCCGCGGCATCGGGCAGCACCCTGTCGGTGGGCTCGGGCTTCCCGCTCGCATAGGTGCCGGAGTCGTCGATCGCGCTGAAGGCGGTGGCGAGCACCTCGCCGTAGACCTCGTCCGGATCCAGGCGCCGCAGCTCCTCGGCGAGCAGCTCGCTGAGGGTGCGGCGGGGCATGGTCACGTGCTGACCACTGTCATCGCTCGGCAGCGTCATCACGATCGAGTCGTCGCTGACGCGGGTGAGGTCGATGACGCCGTCCTCACGGATCAGCCGTACCCCGTGCACCCCGATGGAATCGGTGGTGCCCGAGGTGGTCTCGACGATCTCGGCGTCGACCCCGAGGCTGTGCGAGAGCCAGGCGGCCAGGAGGACCACGGAGGGGTTGTCGGCGGCGCCGGAGACCTCCACCCGCTGCGGGACGGTCACCGGCGGAACCTCGAAGGCGCTGGCGACCAGCCCGCGCCAACGGGTCAGTCGTGACCAGGCCAGGTCGGAGTCCCCGCTGGTGTACCCGCGGCGCAGGCGCTTGAGCGTGTCGAGCGGGCCCGCGCAGGCGGCGGCATCGGTGATGCGCCGCTGGGACATGGAGCCCAGCACGTCGTGGACGGGGGCGGACGGGGCGGTCTCCGGCCACCAGGTGACGATCGGTGCGTCCGGCAGCAGGAGCGCCATCACGAGGGTGTCCAGCGAGGACATGATCTCCCCGCGGGCCCGCAGGATCACGATCTCGCCGGCGCCGGCGTCGCGTCCCACCCGGATCTCGGCGTCGAGCCCCGAGGTCTCCGCCTCGGGGTCGGCGTCGACCACGAGCACCCGGGCGGGATGCTCGTGGCTCGCGCTGATGGCGGCCTCGAGGGGTTCCTCGATGTCGCCGGTGGCGATGATGATCAGGGTGAGGACCCGGCCGATGGTGTTCGCGCCGAAGGTCTCCCGCATCTCGATCATCTTCTTGTCGATCGCCGATGCGGTGGTGTCGTTCAGGGTGGTGATCACGGTCGCCTCCAGGTACGTCCGTCACGAGCGAGCATCTCGTGCGCGGTGTCGGGGCCCCAGCTGCCGGGGCGGTAGGGCGCCGGCTTGAGGTTCTCGGCCCAGAACTCGGTGATGGGATCGAGGATCTTCCAGGACAGCTCGACCTCCTTCTGGCGCGGGAACAGCGGCGGATCGCCCAGGAGCATGTCCAGGATCAGCCGCTCGTACGCCTCGGGGGACTCCTCGGTGAAGTTCATGCCGTAGGCGAAGTCCATGGTCACGTCCCGCACCTCCATCTGGGTGCCGGGCACCTTGGAGCCGAAGCGCATGGTCACGCCCTCGTCGGGCTGGACGCGGATGACGATCGCGTTCTGGCCCAGGTCCGCGGTGTCCGTGGAGCGGAAGGGCAGGAACGGGGCCTGCTTGAACACCAGGGCGATCTCGGTGACCCGGCGTCCCAGGCGCTTGCCGGCCCGCAGGTAGAACGGCACACCCGCCCAGCGTCGGGTGGCGATGTCCAGACGCATGGCGGCGAAGGTCTCGGTGATCGAGTCGTCCGGGATCCCGTCCTCCTCGAGGTACGGGCGGACCTCCTCGCCGCCCTGCCAGCCGCCCACGTACTGGCCCCGCGCGGTGTGCGCGGCGAGGTCGTCGGGCAGCTCGAGCGCGGAGAGCACCTTCTCCTTCTCCGCGCGCAGGTCCGAGGCGCGGAAGGAGACCGGCTCCTCCATGGCGGTCAGCGCGAGCAGCTGCAGCAGATGGTTCTGGATGACGTCGCGGGCGGTGCCGATGCCGTCGTAGTAGCCGGCACGGGAGCCGATGCCGATGTCCTCGGCCATCGTGATCTGCACGTGGTCGACGTATCCGGCGTTCCACACCGGCTCGAACATCTGGTTCGCGAAGCGCAGCGCCAGGACGTTCTGGACGGTCTCCTTGCCCAGGTAGTGGTCGATGCGGAAGACGTCCTCGGGCCGGAAGACCTTCTCTACCACGTCATTGAGCTCGCGAGCGGACTCCAGGTCATGACCGAAGGGCTTCTCGATCACCACGCGGCGCCAGGAACCGTCCCGCGGGGTGTTCAGCCCCGAGTTCGCCAGCTGCTCGCAGACCTGCGGGAACGCGTCCGGCGGGATCGAGAGGTAGAAGGCGTGATTGCCGCCGGTGCCGCGGGTGCGGTCCAGCTCGCCGACCACCTCGGTCAATCGTTCGAAGGCCGCGGTGTCGTCGAAAGTGCCGGTGACGAACCGCAGTCCGCCGCGCAGCTGCTCGAAGACGCTCTCGGAGAACCCGGTGCGCGAGTGCTCCGCCACCGATGTGCGAACGTACTCGGCGAAGTCGTCGTCGGACCAGTCGCGGCGGCCGTAGCCGACCAGGCCGAAGCTGGGCGGCAGCAGTCCGCGGTGGGTGAGGTCGTAGATCGCCGGCAGGAGCTTCTTGCGGGCGAGGTCGCCGGTGACGCCGAACATCACCATGGAGCTGGGACCGGCGATGAGGGGGAGGCGGCGGTCGCGGGGATCGCGCAGCGGGTTGACGAGATCCTCGGCCCCGAGCGGGGGAGTGCTGGAATCGGTCACGGTCGTCCTTTCTCGGACACGGACTGCGAGAGCACGGCCCGCCCCGGAGGACGGGACCGTGCTCACCGCGGGGAGTCTCAGGCGCTGACGTCGTCGATCGACGCCGACACGGTCTCGAGGAGCTCCTCCCAGGCCTTCTCGAACTTCTCGACCCCTTCGCGCTCCAGGAGCGCGAAGACGTCGTCGAGGTCCACCCCGGCCTCGGCCACGCGCTCGAGCACGGCCTGCGCGGACGTGGCGATCTCGGCGTTCAGGGTCGCTGCGGGCTCGGAGTGGTCCGCGACCGCGTCGAGGGTCTTCTCGGGCATGGTGTTGACCGTCGGCTCGGCGACCAGGCGGTCGACGTAGAGGGTGTCCGGGTAATCGGGGTTCTTCACGCCGGTGGACGCCCACAGCGCGCGCTGGGTGTTCGCGCCCTGTGCCTGGAGGGCCTCGAAGCGCTCCGAGCCGAAGGACTCGAGGTAGGTGCCGAAGGCGACCTGGGCGTTGGCGACGCCGGCGCTGCCGCGCAGGGTCTCCGCCTCGCCGCCGAGGGCCTCCAGGCGCTTGTCGATCTCGGCATCCACGCGGGAGACGAAGAACGAGGCCACGGAGTGGATCGAGGAGAGGTCCTTGCCGGACGCGGCGGCCTTCTCGAGACCGCTGAGGTAGGCATCGATGACCTCGACGTAGCGGTCGACGGAGAAGATCAGGGTCACATTGACGCTGATGCCCTCGGCGATGACCGCGGTGATCGCCGGGAGACCCGCCTTGGTCGCGGGGATCTTCACGAAGAGGTTGTCGCGGCCGACGACCTCGTGCAGCCGCTTGGCCTGCGCGACGGTCTCCTCCGTGTCGTGCGCCAGGCGCGGGTCGACCTCGATGCTCACGCGGCCGTCGATCCCGTGGGAGGCGGTGTGGACACCCTCGAAGAGATCGGCGGCGCTGCGGACGTCATCGGTGGTGAGCTTCTCCACGACGGCGTCGACATCCTTGCCGTCCTTCGCGAGGGCGGCGATGTCCTCGTCGTAGTCCTCGGCGCCGGAGATCGCTGCCTGGAAGATCGACGGGTTCGTGGTCACGCCGACGACGTTCTTGGTGTCGACGAGCTCCTGCAGGTTGCCGGAGCTCAGGCGCTGGCGCGAGAGGTCGTCGAGCCAGATGGAGACGCCGGCGTCGGTGAGGGCCTGGGTGCGGGGATTCTGGGTCATGTGCGTTCCTTCCGGGCGCGGCGCGCCCTGTGTCGAACTGCTGTCCCCTCGTCAACGCGCTGCGGTCCGCTTTCCTTCCTGCCTGTGGCGGAGGGAACCCGGGCGCACCGGCCGACGGGGCGGGGGAGGGGAGCGGGGCGGGATCCTCGGACCCCGCCCCGCGGATGCTCAGGCGCCGGCGGCGGTGAGGGACTCCTTCGCGGCGGCCACGACGGCCTCCGCCGTGAACCCGTACTCGCGGAACAGCGTCTTGGCGTCGGCCGAGGCGCCGTAGTGCTCGAGGGAGACGGCGCGACCGTGGGTGCCGAGGATGCGGTACCACGGCATCGCGATACCGGCCTCGACGGTGACCCGAGCGGTCACCGAGGACGGCAGCACGGACTCGCGGTACGCCTCGTCCTGCTCGTCGAACCATTCGAGAGAGGGCATCGAGACCAGTCGGGTGGGCACGCCCTCGGCCTCGAGCTGCCGCTGCGCCTCGGCGGCGTACTGCACCTCGGAGCCGGTGCCGATGAGGATGAGCTGGGGGGTCCCCGTGGACGCCTCCTTCATCACGTAGCCGCCCTTGACCAGGTTCTCGGCCCCGGCGTACTCGGTGCGGTCGAAGGTGGGCATGGCCTGACGGCTGAGGACCAGGCCGACCGGGCCGCTGTCGCGCTCGAGGGTCGCCTTCCACGCCTGCGCGGTCTCGTTGGCGTCGGCCGGACGCACGATCGACAGGTTCGGGATCGCCCGGTAGGCGGCCAGGTGCTCGACCGGCTGGTGGGTCGGGCCGTCCTCGCCCAGACCGATGGAGTCGTGGGTCCACACGTAGGTGGCCGGGACCTTCATCAGCGAGGCGAGGCGCACGGCACCGCGCATGTAGTCCGCGAACTGGAAGAAGGTGCCGCCGTAGGGGCGGGTCAGGCCGTGCAGGGAGATGCCGGAGAGGATCGCGCCCATGCCGTGCTCGCGGATCCCGAAGTGCAGCGTGCGGCCGTACTCGTCACCCGCGAACTCCGCGGAGCCGTACTCGGCAGGCAGGAAGGACGGCTCACCCTTCATCGTGGTGTTGTTGGAGCCGGCGAGGTCGGCGGAGCCGCCCCACAGCTCGGGCATGACGTCGGCGAGGGCGCCGAGGACCTTGCCGGAGGCGGCGCGGGTGGCGATGCCCTTCTCGTCGGCCTCGAAGGTCGGGAACGCTCCGGCGAAATCCTCGGGCAGCTCACGGGCCCGCAGCCGGTCCAGGAGCGTCGCGGCCTCGGCATTCGCCGAGCGCCACGCCTGGTAGCCCGTGTCCCACTCGGCCTTGGCGGCGGCACCCCGCTCGGCGAGGGAGCGGGTGCGGGCCAGCACGTCCTCGTCGACCTGGAACTGACGCTCCGGATCGAAGCCGAGGACCTCCTTCAGGCCCGCGACGGCCTCGGCGCCGAGCTTGGCGCCGTGGACGGCGTGGCTGCCGGCCAGCTCGGGGATCGGCCAGCCGATGACGGTGCGCAGACGGATGAAGGTCGGCTTGTCCGTGACCTCCTGGGCCGCGAGGATCTCGGCCTTCAGGGCCGCGACGTCCTCGAGGTACTTCGTGCCGCCGTGGGTCCAGTCCACGGTGCGCACGTCCCAGCCGTAGGCGGCGTAGCGCGCAGCGGTGTCCTCGGTGAAGGCGATCGAGGTGTCGCCCTCGATGGAGATCTCGTTGTCGTCCCACAGGACGATGAGGTTGCCGAGCTGCTGGGTGCCGGCCAGTGAGCTGGCCTCGCTGCTGACGCCCTCCTGCAGGTCGCCGTCCGAGGCGATCACGTAGGTGAAGTGGTCGAAGGGGCTGGTGCCGGGGGCGGCCTCGGGATCGAGCAGGCCGCGCTCGCGACGCTGGGCCATCGCCATGCCGACGGCCGAGGAGATCCCCTGGCCGAGGGGGCCGGTGGTGATCTCCACGCCCTGGGTGTGGAAGTTCTCGGGGTGCCCCGGGGTCTTGGAGCCCCAGGTGCGCAGGCCCTCGATGTCCTCCACCTCGAGGCCGAAGCCGCCGAGATAGAGCTGGATGTACTGGGTGAGGCTGGAGTGGCCGGCCGAGAGCACGAAACGGTCGCGCCCGAGCCAGCTCGGGTCGGTCGGATCGTGGCGCATCAGGTCCTGGTAGAGCAGGTAGGCGGCGGGCGCCAGGCTGATCGCGGTGCCCGGGTGGCCGTTGCCGACCTTCTCCACCGCGTCCGCGGCGAGGACGCGCACGGTGTCCACCGCCCTCTTGTCGAGCTCGGTCCAGCCCTCGGGGGCCTTGAACGTATCGGTCACGTCGAGTGCTTCCTTTCACCGGAGTGCGGCCGCTGCGGCCGCTCGGGACGACTGCTCCACCCGCCCTGGCCCGACGTGCATCCTGCGACGTCGGGCCGAGCGCGGAGCGACGTGTCCACCTTAATGCGGGCAGGCCCGCCGCACATCTTTCGTCCAGCCCGTTGCCCCGCCCGGACCGGGACGGTGCCGGGACTCACCCGCGCGGTGACTGGGACCTCACCGGCCGAGCGCCTAGACTGGCGGGGTTCACGCGACGGCATCGTCGCGCTCAGGAGGAAGGACGGTGGGCGGTGACCGCCACCCAGGGAGCTTCGGTCCGGGACTCGGGTCAGGGCGGTGACCGCACCCCGCGACGCCAGGAACGGACGGTGCGGACCGTGGTCCGGGCGTACGTGGCCCTGACGAAACCGCGCATCATCGAGCTGCTGCTCATCACCACGATCCCCACCATGTTCCTCGCGGCGGGCGGGTTCCCCTCGGTGTGGCTGATCCTGGCGACGATGTTCGGCGGCTATCTCGCCGCCGGCGGCGCCAACGCGCTGAACATGTACCTCGACCGCGACATCGACGCGAAGATGAAGCGGACGAAGAACCGTCCGCTGGTCACCGGTGAGGTGTCGGCCCGTGCCGGGCTGCTCTTCGGCATCGTGCTCTCGATCGTCTCCGGCCTGTGGCTGGGGCTGCTGGTCAACTGGATGTCGGCGGCCCTCGCCCTCGGCGCGATCCTGCTCTACGTCATCTTCTACACGATGATCCTCAAGCGTCGCACCAGCCAGAACATCGTCTGGGGCGGCGTGGCCGGCTGCATGCCGGTGCTCATCGGCTGGTCCGCGGTGACCGGGACCGTCTCCTGGACCGCGGTGCTGCTGTTCCTGGTGATCTTCTTCTGGACCCCGCCGCACTACTGGCCGCTCGCGGAGAAGTTCTCGCAGGACTACGCCGATGCCGGCGTGCCCATGCTCCCCGTGGTCGCCTCGCGCACCAGCGTCGCCCGGCAGATGATCATGCACACGCTGCTGATGATCGCCGCGAGCCTCGCGATCATCCCGCTGGGTCACACGGGCTGGGTCTACGGCGTCAGCGCTGTCGCCGTCGGCGCCTGGTTCGCCTTCCTCGTGATCCGCTACGCGGTGCGCGTCGGCAAGGGGCTGAGCGGGAAGAAGCTCGGCCCGATGGTCGTCTTCCACGGCTCGATCACGTACCTCACGCTCCTGTTCGTCGCCCTCGCGATCGATCCCTTCGTGCACCTGTGAACCCCAGCGACGGCCCGCGCCCCACCGGGGAGCCGTCGCTGCGCCCCGGGGACCGGCGGATCCTCGAGCAGTACCTCAGCCATCTGCGCATCGAGCGCGGCCTGGCCGCCAACACGCTCGCCGCCTATCGGCGCGACCTCGAACGCTACCTGCGCCACCTCGCCCGCCAGGACGTCGACCCCGCCGCCGTCGACCCGCAGCGGCTGACGGACTGGCTGCAGTCCCTGCGCACCGGGGCCGACGGGGGTACCGCACTGTCAGCCTCCTCGGCCGCCCGGTCGCTGGCCGCCGTACGCGGCCTGCACGCCTTCCTCGACGACGAGCGGGTCTCGACCACCGGGGACCCCACCCGCCTCGTCCCCGCCCCGTCCCTGCCCGGGCGGCTGCCGCACCCGCTGGCGCTCGAGCAGGTCGAGGCCCTGCTGGAGGCCGCCGGGCGTGCCGGGACCGGGCGTGACTCCGCCGAGCGCGCGCTGCGGGACCGGGCGCTGCTCGAGATCCTTTACGGCATCGGGGCTCGCATCTCCGAGGCGACGGGCCTCGATGTCGACGACCTCGACCGCGCGCAGCGGGCCGCGATCCTCCGCGGCAAGGGCGACAAGCAGCGGGTGGTGCCGGTGGGTCGGTATGCGCTCGAGGCGCTGGACGCCTACCTCACCCGTGGGCGCCCGACGCTCGCGCGACGAGGGACGGGCACCCCGGCCGTGTTCCTGGGCTCGCGGGGGACCCGGCTGACCCGTCAGGCCGCCTGGCAGGTCGTGCAGCGCGCTGCCGAGGAGGCCGATCTCGCTGATCTTCCCGAGCCGATCAGCCCTCACACCTTGCGTCACTCCTACGCCACGCACCTGCTGCACGGGGGAGCGGACGTGCGCAGCGTGCAGGAGCTGCTGGGGCATGCCTCGGTCACGACGACGCAGCTGTACACGCAGGTCACCGTCGACTCGCTCCGCGAGACCCACGCCGGTGCCCACCCCCGGGCCCGACGGGGGGCTTAGACTTGTCCGGCACGACGACCTCGCCCGACGACGGCCGTCACCCCCAGGACATCGACGACTGCGCGCAGCCGTCGCTCCCCGGGCTGGGGCCCGTCCCGTACCGTGCACAGGGCGGCACCCCTTCGCCCCGCACCACACCACGACGCCGACGACAGGACAACGACGTGAGCTCGACCTCCAACCAGCAGCTGGACATCGACCTCGGTCCCACCGGCCGTCCGATGCCGGAGCTGCCGGAGCCAGCCCCGCTCGACGGCCACGGACCGGCCCGGGTCATCTCGATGGTCAATCAGAAGGGTGGGGTGGGCAAGACCACCAGCGTCATCAATCTCGGCGCCGCGCTCGCGGAGCTGGGACGCAAGGTGCTGCTCGTGGACCTCGACCCGCAGGGTGCGCTGAGCGCCGGGATGGGTGTGAACCCCTATGAGCTCGACGTCACCGTCTACAACCTGCTGATGGAGCGCGGGCACGACGTGCGCGAGGTGATCCGCTCCACCGGCACCGACGACCTCGACGTGCTGCCGGCGAACATCGACCTCTCCGCCGCGGAGGTCACCCTCGTCAACGAGGTCGCCCGCGAGATGGCCCTGGCGAGGGTGCTGCGTCCCGTGGCGGACGACTACGACGTCATCATCATCGACTGCCAGCCCTCCCTGGGTCTCCTCACCGTCAACGCCCTGGCCGCGAGCCACGGCGTGATGATCCCCCTGGAGGCCGAGTACTTCGCGCTGCGCGGCGTGGCCCTGCTGGTCGAGACCATCGAGAAGGTCCAGGACCGGATCAACCCGCGCCTGGAGATGGACGGCATCGTCATCACCATGTTCGACCCTCGCACCCTGCACGCCCGCGAGGTGTGCCAGCGCGTCGTGGAGGCCTTCCCCGACAAGGTCTTCCACACCACCATCAACCGCACCGTGAAGTTCCCCGACGCCTCCGTGGCCGCGGAGCCGATCATCTCCTACGCCGGCTCGACCAAGGGCGCCGATGCCTACCGGCAGCTGGCCCGGGAGCTGATCTCCCGCGGCGCGGCCGCCTGATGGCGACGGCGAAGGGCTCCGGCGGCCGACAGCGTCGCCGCAGCGCCTTCACCCCGCCGCGGACCGTGCGCCTGCGCGATGACCAGGGGGCACCCGTGACCGCTCCCTCCGGTGAGGACGGTACGGGGGACGACCTGCACCGCGAGGACGGGGAACGGCTGCAGAAGGTCCTGGCCAGGGCCGGTTTCGGCTCCCGCCGGGCCTGCGAGACGCTGATCTCGAGCGGCCGGGTGAAGGTCGACGGGACGAGCGTCCACGAGCAGGGCGTGCGGATCGACCCCGCGACCCAGGTGGTGCACGTCGACGGGCGCCGTCTCCAGCTCGACACCGCCAAGCTCACCGTGGTGCTGAACAAGCCGAGGCACGTGGTCTCCGCGATGAGCGACCCCGAGGGACGCCGCGACCTCACCGAGTTCTCCGCCCGCTACTCCCAGCGCCTCTACCACGTGGGCCGTCTCGATGTCGAGACCGAGGGGCTGCTGCTGCTGACCAACGACGGCGAGCTCGCCCACCGGCTCACCCACCCCAGCTTCGCGGTCGAGAAGACCTACGTCTGCCGCTTCGACGCACCCGGGGGACCGCCCCGCGGTCTGGTGCGGACGCTGCGCGACGGCGTCGAGCTGGGCGACGGCCCGGCCCGCGCCGACTCCGCGCGCGTGCTCGCCCAGGACGGCCGGGAGGCCGTCGTCGAGGTCACGCTCCACGAGGGCCGCAATCGCATCGTGCGCCGCATGTTCTCCTCCCAGGGCTTCGAGCTGACCGCCCTGGTGCGGACCCGGATCGGTCCGGTGCTCCTGGGTGACCTCGCCGCGGGCGAGACGCGCGAGCTCACCGGTCGCGAGCTCGGCACCCTGATGGCCGAGGTCGGGCTGTGACCGCGCTGGTCCCGTCCCCGGTGCGGATCATCGGTGCCGGGCTCATCGGCGGCTCGCTCGGGATGGCCCTGGGACGCGCCGGGGCCCAGGTCCAGGTCGAGGACGTCTCCCCGGGCACCACCGCGCTGGCCGTCGAGCTCGGCGTGGGGGCCGTGCCCACCGCGCAGGACCCCGACCCGGCGCTGGTGATCGTCGCGGCCCCGCCGGACGTGACCGCGCGACTGGTCGCCGACGCGCTGCACCGCTGGCCCGGGGCCCTGGTCGCCGACGTCGCCAGCGTCAAGGAGATCGTGCTCGAGGGAGTGCGCCGCCACGCGGAGGCGGCGGACCTCCCGCGCTACCTCGGAGCCCATCCCAT
The DNA here is from genome assembly GCF_017876545.1 of Brachybacterium sacelli. NCBI lineage: Bacteria > Bacillati > Actinomycetota > Actinomycetes > Micrococcales > Dermabacteraceae > Brachybacterium > Brachybacterium sacelli. Next base: position 2,987,915 of record NZ_JAGIOD010000001.1, read on the forward strand.
GGCCGGGCGCGAGGTCTCCGGGGTGATCGCCGCGCGCGGCGACCTGTTCCAGGGTCGTCCCTTCGTGGTGGCCCCCCACGAGCACACCCGGCCCGACGCCGTCAGCGTGCTCAAGGGGCTGGCCACCGAGATCGGGTCGGTCCCGGTCGTGATGCGGTCGGACGCGCACGATCTCGCGGTCGCCCACGTCTCCCATGCACCTCAAGTGATGTCCAGCCTGCTGGCCACGAGCCTGCTCGCCCCGGACGAGGCGGCGCTGGCCCTGGCGGGGCAGGGGCTGCGCGACACCACACGCATCGCCGACTCCGATCCGCGCCTGTGGGTCGAGATCCTCGGGGCGAACGCCTCGGCGGTCTCGTCCGTCCTCGAGGACGTGCGCGCGCGGCTGGAGGACGTGCTCGCGGCCCTGGGGACCATGCCCGGCGATCCGGACCCGGCCGTGGGCTCCCGGCGCGCCCTGGCCGAGCTGATCTCCGACGGCAACCGCGGGGTGCGCCGCATCCCCGGCAAGCACGGCGGGGCCACGGACGCCTTCGCGACGGTGACCGTGCTGGTGCCGGACCGTCCCGGGGAGCTGGCGCGCCTGCTCACGGAGATCGGTGAGATCGGTGTCAACCTCGAGGACCTCCGCCTGGAGCACGAGCTGGGCCGTGAGGTCGGGCTCGCGCACGTCGCCGTGGACGCCGCCCGTGAGGACCTGCTCACGAGATCCCTCACGGAACGCGGCTGGACCGTCGCCGACGCCTGAGCGCCCCGTATCCTTCTGGGATGCACACCAGCGCGCCGCACGACCCCTCCGCCCTCGCGACCCCCGGAGCCGGGACCGGCATCACCATCGCGATCGACGGCCCGGCCGGTTCGGGCAAGTCGACCGTCTCCCGGCTCGTCGCCGAGGCGCTGGACGGTGGCTTCCTCGACACCGGGGCGATGTACCGGGCGGTGACCTGGTCCTGCCTCGAGACGGGCACCGACCTGGAAGACCGTGAGGCCGTCGCGGCGGTGGCCGAGTCGATCGACCTCGACCTCGGCACCGATCCGGCCGGGGCGACCGTCGCCGTCGGTGGCACCGACATCACCGCCGAGATCCGCACCGAGCGGATCTCCCAGCAGGTCAGCATCGTGGCCACCAACACCCTGGTGCGCGCGATCCTGCAGCGCCGCCAGCGCGAGGTGCTGTTCTCCACGGCCGACGCCCGCGGCTTCTGCGTCGCCGAGGGCCGCGACATCACCACCGTCGTCGCCCCCGATGCCCACGTGCGGGTGCTGCTGAGCGCCTCCGACGAGGAGCGCATGCGCCGCCGCGCCGCCGAGCTGGACCTCGAGGACACCGAGGACACCCGGGCCCGGATGGCCGACCAGGTGCTGCGCCGAGATCGTGACGACTCCACCGTCTCCGAATTCCTCACCGCCGCCGAGGGCGTGGACGCGGTCGACACCACCGGACTCGGGGTCGAGGACGTCGTCGAACAGGTGCTGATGCTGGTCGCCGCCGCCGAGACCGCCCAGGAGGAGGCGCTGCACGGCGTCGCCGAGACACCCGCGCCAGCACCCGCTCCTGTGCAGGCCGCCCCCGGGGATGCCGGGGCCGAGGGATCCACCGACGGTGAGATCGAGTCGGCGCTGCGGGCCGGGCTCTCCGACTACGAGCTGGACGACGAGGACCTGGCGCTTCTCGAGGGAGACCAGGGCGAGGACGCCCGGCCGGCCGTGGCGCAGAACCTGCCCGTCGTCGCCGTCGTGGGCCGACCGAACGTCGGCAAGTCCACGCTGGTCAACCGCATCCTCGGCCGCCGCGAGGCAGTGGTCGAGGACACTCCGGGAGTCACCCGCGACCGCGTGTTCTATCAGGCCGAATGGGCGGGCAAGGACTTCTGGCTGGTCGACACCGGCGGCTGGGAGGACCGGGTCCAGGGCGTCGCCTACCGGGTCGCCGAGCAGGCGGAGGTCGCGGTCTCCCTGGCCGATGTCGTCCTGTTCATCGTCGATGCGAACGTCGGCATCACCACCACCGACGAGCAGCTGCTCAAGGTGCTGCGCCGCGCGGACCGCCCGGTGGTGCTGGTCGCCAACAAGGTCGACGACCAGCGCGGCGAGCTCGAGGCCGCCGCCCTGTGGAACCTGGGTCTGGGCGAGCCGCACCCCGTCTCGGCGCTGCACGGCCGGGGCTCCGGCGATCTGCTGGACGCGACGCTCGAGGCGATGCCCGAGGAGGGCCGGGGCTCCGCCGTCGACCGTGGTCCGCGCCGTATCGCCCTGGTGGGGCGGCCCAACGTCGGCAAGTCCTCCCTGCTGAACCGCCTCGCGAAGGAGCGCCGGGTCGTCGTGGACGAGGTCGGTGGCACCACCCGCGACCCGGTCGACGAGCGGATCTCCCTCGGCGGCAAGGACTGGACCTTCGTCGACACCGCGGGCATCCGTCGCCGCGTCCTGCAGTCCCAGGGCGCCGACTACTACGCCTCGCTGCGCACCCGCGCCGCGCTGGACCGGGCGGAGGTCGCCGTGGTGCTGCTGGAGGCGAACGAACCGATCTCGACCCAGGACCTCAAGATCATCGACATGGTGCTCGAATCGGGGCGGGCGCTGGTGCTGGCCTTCAACAAGTGGGACCTGCTCGACGAGGAGCGCCATGCGCAGCTCGAGCGGGAGATCGAACGGGACCTCGGCCATGTCGCCTGGGCTCCCCGGGTCAACATCTCCGCCGAGACCGGCCGCCACGCCGAACGGCTGGTCCCGGCCCTGGAGCGGTCGCTGGAGTCCTGGGACCAGCGCATCCCCACCGGCCGTCTCAACGCCTTCCTCGGCACGCTGGTCGCGGCGCACCCGCACCCGCTGCGCGGCGGCAAGCAGTCGCGGATCCTGTTCGCGACCCAGGCCCGTACCCGGCCGCCCCGATTCGTCATCTTCGCCAGCGGCTTCCTCGAGCACGGGTACCGCCGTTTCATCGAGCGCCGCTTGCGGGAGGACTTCGAGTTCACCGGTTCCCCGATCGTGATCGGCGTCCGGATCCGCGAGAAGCGTCGGCGCTGACCAGGGGCGCGCCCGGGGTGGGCACACGAGAGGTCAGACAGTAGTGTGGGGCCCATGAGCACCTCGAACGGCAACGCCTCCTGGGATCCCCAGGAGGGCCAGCAGGACGGGCAGCAGAATCCCTACGGCCAGGCGTCGAGCGGTGAGCAGCAGTACGGCCAGCAGAATCCGTACGGTGCGCCGCCGCAGGGCGAACAGGTGCCGGTGTCCCAGGATCCGTTCGCTCAGGCGTCGAGCGGTGAGCAGCAGTACGGCCAGCAGAATCCGTACGGCGCGCCGCCGCAGGGCGATCAGGTGCCGGTGTCCCAGGATCCGTACGCTCAGTCGGCGGCCTCGGACCCCTCCGGCCAAGCCACGCCGGGCTGGTCCCCAGCGGGCGGCTCCGCCCCATCGGCGGGGGATCCCTACGGCCAGGGCGCCGGCGGTGGCTACGGCCCGGGCGGCCCACCGCAGGGTCCCGGTGGACAGGGACCCGGCGGTCAGGTCCCTGCCGGCGCCCCGCAGGGTGGCCCGGGTGGGCAGGGTCAGAGCCGGCTCCTGGTCGGGCTGATGGGGATCTTCTTCGGCGGCTTCGGCGTGCACCGTTTCCTCATGGGGTACACCACCATCGGGCTGGTCCAGGTGCTGGTGAGCGTGCTCAGCTGCTTCACCCTGTACCCGTTCATCCAGATCTGGGGTCTCGTCGAGGGCATCATGGTCCTCGCCAAGTCCCCGAACTTCGAGCGCGACGCGCACGGTCGTCCGCTGACCGACTGAGATCGCGCCCCGCCCAGCACGAGGACCACGCCGATGAGCTACCCGTCCCCGGGCCCCGCCCCTGATCGCGGATCGATCCAGACCAGCGCGATCTGGCTGATCGTCGTCGGCTTCCTCTGCGGCGGCACCCTTCCCGCGATCTTCGGCATCATCGCCCTGGTCCAGATGGACACCGACCCGTACTCCGCCCGCCGGATGAACAAGGTCGGCTGGATCATCTTCTGGATCCTCCTCGCCCTGGGGATCCTGCTCGTGCTCGCCTACTTCCTGATCTTCGGCCTGGTCTTCGGCATGACGCTGATCCCGATGATGGGCGACGGCTGACGCCTCCCGTCCATCCCTCCCACCCCGTCCTACCGATCCCCTCGAGGAGTCGCATGCCCACTCCGGAGTTCGTGCTCGCCCTGCGTGAGCGGATCGGGCACGACCTGCTGTGGATGCCGGGGGTGACCGCGGTCGTGCTCGACTCCGCGCGCACCCGCATGCTCGCGGTGCGCCGCGCCGACGACCACACGTGGGCCCCCGTGACCGGCATCATCGACCCGGGCGAGGAGCCGGCGACGGCTGCGGTCCGTGAGGTCGCCGAGGAGGCCGGGGTGGACTGCGTACCGCTGCGACTGCTCGACGTGCGCACGCTCCCGCCGATTTCGTATCCGGGCGGCGATCGCGCCCAGTACCTCGATCTGTGCTTCCTGTGCGAGCACACCGGTGGGGAGCCCTTCCCGGCCGACGAGGAGAACACCGCGGCACGCTGGTTCCCGGTCGATCGGCCACCGCCTCTGAACGGGCGCTTCCGTGAGCAGCTCGCGCTGGCCCTCGCCGACGACGCCGCGACGCAGTTCCGCACATGAGCGGCGCCGAGCCACTGCCCGGCACTCGCGTCACGATCCCGCTCACCGCTCGCGAGGGGGACGTGGCCGTGGTGCGGGTGATCGCCGCGCCCCGGCGCGACATGGTCCGCGGCGGTCGTCTCGGCGAGCCGCTGCAGTCCTTCGCCGAGGCGCTCCTGGTCGACGTCGCCGTCGGCGGACGGCTGGTGCTGCCCGGGGCGTGGGTCGAGCGGGAGGTGCTCGAACGAGGCACCGCGCTCGAGCCGGTGCCGGTGGCCGCCGCCGACCTCCGCCCACCGGCCGTGATCGTGGGCACGCCCGAGCGGGCCACGCTGCACTGGGGCGAGACCACCTGGCCGCTCGACCTCGGGGGAGCGGTCGCGATCCCGTCGGCCGCCCGCCCCCGGTCGCACCCGCTCTCACGACTGCGCCGCCTCGTGCTGGTCGCCCTCGGTCGTCGCCCCGAGATCGCCCTGACCCTCTGGCAGGCTGAGGACTTCGAGATCCCCTGGCACGACGTCCGCCTGCTCCCGCACGCCGGACGCTGGTTCGAGCTCGCCCAGGTCCCGCCGGGGACCCGGTACGCCGACGCCGAGCGCCTCCACGGCGTCGGCCGTGCCCGGCCCCGCGCCTGACCGCGAGATCCGCTCCCGACTCGCCGCAGCGCTACCGGTGTGATCCTCACCCCAGCGGCTACAGTCAGGCCTCGTCACCGACGTCGACGAGGAGGTCTTCGTGCCCTCAGGACCGTTCCCCCGGTCATCCCCCGACCGCCGTACCTTCCTGCGGCTGAGCGCCGGGGTCGCCACCGTGCTCCCGCTCGCGGCCCTGGCCGGATGCGGCGGCGGCGGCCGGGACCCGCACACGATCCGCATCGCCTTCCAGCAGTTCGGCTCCGGCACGATCAAGCAGAAGTGGATCGAGACTGCTGCCCAGGAGTTCTCCGAGGAGAACCCGGAGCTGACAGTGGAGCTGGTCCCGATCGTCGCCTCGGAGAACGACTACTTCACCAAGAACGAGCTGCTCATGAACTCCCCGGGCACGAGCCCCGATCTCGTCTACGAGGACTCCTTCATCCTGCTCTCCGACGTCGGTGCGGGATACCTGCAGCCGATCACCGACCTGGTGGAGCACCTGGAGAACTGGGACCAGGTCGCCGCCCCCTCGAAGAAGGCGGTCACCGCGGACGACGGGGAGATCTACGGCGTCCCGATCACGACCGACACCCGGGCCCTGTGGTACCAGCGGGACGTCTTCGCCGAGGCGGGATTGCCCGAGGAATGGGCCCCCGGCAGCTGGGAGGACATCCTCGAGGCGGCGCGCGCGATCCGCGACTCCGACAGCGAGGCGATCCCGTTCTTCATGTTCGCCGGCACGCCGCAGGGGGAGAAGGCGTCCATGCAGGGGCTCGAGATGCTTCTGTACGGCACGGGCGAGGGCAAGGGCCTGTACGACGACGAGACGAAGAAGTGGATCCTGGGCAGTCCGGGCTTCGAGGACTCCCTGACCTTCCTGCAGACGATCTTCGAGGAGGACCTCACGGCCTCGCTCGGTCAGCATCTCGACCCCAACATCTCCGAGACGATCTACACCTCGCTGCTGCCCGATGCGAAGCTCGGGATCCTGATCGACGGCTCCTGGATCTCCCAGAACTGGACCGAGAGCGCCGCCCGGCCCTGGCCCGAGTGGCCCGACGCCGTGGGCCTCGCGGACATGCCCACCCAGGACGGCGGAGGGAACGGCACCATCACCCTCGCCGGCGGCTGGGGACTGTCGATCCCGCAGTACGTGACCGACCGTGACGTCGCCTTCCGCTTCCTCCAGAAGCTGGTCTCCACCGAGACCCTCGTCGACTACGCGATCGCGGACAACCACATCACCGTGCGGGCCGACGTCGCCGCGAAGGAGGAGTACCTCTCCTACTCACCGGCCGTGAAGTACTTCACGGACCTGCTGGAGACCGCCTACTACCGTCCGGCGCTGCCGGTGTACCCGGAGGTCTCCGCCTCGATCCAGGAGGCGATGGAGGCGGTCATGACCGGTTCCTCACCTCAGGCGGCGGCCGCCGCGTACGACGCAGCCGTCACCGACATCGTCGGCCCCGAGAACGTCCAGGAGGCCACCGCATGAGTACCGACGCCCCCACGGCGCCGCGGCCCGGGACCGCTCCCGCGCGCCGCCGCCACAGTCCGCTCGGGGACCGCCTGACCCCCCGCCGCGCCTCCCCGATGATCCCGGCGGCCGTGTTGCTCGTCGGCTTCATGCTGGGCCCGATCCTCTATTCGGTCTACCTGGCGTTCACCGACCGCGCGATCCGCGGCGAGGGCGCCTCCGACACCAGCTTCGTCGGGTTCGACAACTTCCTCGACGCCTTCACCGACGGGGACTTCTGGAACTCGGTGCTGCTGACGCTGATCTTCACGATCGTCTCCGCCGTGATCGGCCAGAACGTGATGGGCATGCTGCTGGCCCTGCTCATGGAGCGGGCCCATCGGGTGATCTCCTTCACGGTCACCTCGATCGTCATCGCAGCCTGGATCCTCCCGGAGGTCGTGGCCGGCTACCTGCTGTACACGTTCTTCGCCGACGAGGGCAGCCTGAACACGATCCTCACCTCGATCGGGCTGCCGGCCCAGGACATGCTCTTCAGCGCACCGATCCTCGCCGTGTCCTTCGCGAACATCTGGCGCGGCACGGCCTTCTCGATGCTGGTCTACTCCGCGGCCCTGAGCTCCGTGCCCGGCGACGTCTACGAGTCCGCCGCCCTCGACGGCGCCGGACCCGTGCGGCGCTTCGTCTCCGTGACGCTGCCGCTGATGCGCCCGGCGATCGCGACCAACCTGATGCTGACCACGCTGCAGACCCTCTCGGTCTTCGGGCTGATCTTCATCATGACCGGCGGCGGTCCGGCCCGGCAGAGCCAGACCCTCCCGCTGTACATGTACGAGCAGGCCTTCAGCTACGGCCAGCTCGGCTACGGCACCGCCGTGGCCCTGCTGCTGCTCCTGATCGGGGCCGCCGCGTCCCTGGTGTACCTGCGTCTGCTGCCCGAGGAGGAGAAGCGATGAGCGCGACCACCGAGACGAGCCCCCAGGGCGCCGCGAACCCCGCGGCGCATCGGACCGCCCCTGCGCCCGTCGGGTCCCGGAGCGGAGGCCGTGAGCGCAGCTCCCGGATCGCCAGCACCGTCGTGATGCTCGTGATCGGGCTGGCGTTCCTGGTCCCGCTGCTGTGGGTCGTGCTGGCCTCCTTCGACACCCAGGCCTCGCTGTCCGTCGCCTGGCCCGACACCTGGAGCCTGGGCAACTTCTCCGCCATCTGGAACGCCGAGACCACATTCCGTCCGCTGGCGAACTCGCTCATCCTGTGCGGCGGCGCGACGGTGGTCACGATGGTCGCGGCCGTCCTGTGCGCGTATCCGATGTCCCGCTACCGCTTCCGGGCCAAGCGTCCGCTGCTGCTGACGATCATCTTCTCGACCGGCCTGCCGATCACCGCGATCATGATCCCCGTCTATTCGCTGTTCGTGCAGGTCAACCTCGTCGATTCGATGTTCGGGGCGATCCTGTTCCTCGGCGCCAGCGCTCTGCCGTACGCGATATTCCTGACCAAGGGATTCATGGACGGGGTGCCGCTGGAGATCGAGGAGTCCGCCTGGACGGAGGGAGCCGGCGTGTTCCGGGCCCTGTGGTCCGTGGTGATCCCGCTGATGCGTTCGGGTCTCGCCGTCGCGACGATCTTCACCTTCGTGAACATGTGGGGCAACTTCTTCGTCCCGTTCATGCTGCTGCTGAGCCCGGAGAACCTGCCCGCGGCGGTGACGCTGTACACCTTCTCCTCCCAGTACGGCCAGGTCGCCTACGGCCAGCTCGCCGCGTTCTCGATCTTCTACTCGCTCCCGGTGGTCGCGCTGTACCTGTTCCTGGGCCGCAGCCTGGGCCAGGGCTTCGCCGCGGCCGGGGGAGTGAAAGGCTGACAGGGGCGCTGCTCCCGGCGGCGTCGCAGCGGCGAGCTCAGGCCGGCTCGGTGACCCGCTCCTCGCGCTGCCGCCGGCTCCCGAACAGCGCCCGGGGGCGGCGGTGGCCGTTGAGCCACTTCCCGAGCCAGGTGGAGCGCACCACGAGGTCGTAGCTGACCAGGAGCACCGCCATCACCACCACCAGGGCGACGGCGAGCTTGACCAGGAGCGGCAGGGCGAGGTCCGCCAGCGGAACCTCCACCAGCAGCAGCAGCGGGAAATGGATGAGGTAGACCCAGTAGGAGGAGTCGGCCAGGTAGCGGACCCACGGGATCTCTCGGCCCACGAGTCGCCCGGTGAGCCCGAGCAGGCCGTACACCCATGCCCATCCGGCGAACGCGGCGAGGACCGCCACCAGGGCCGGCGGCGTGGAGGCCGGTGCGAGCAGGGCGAGCGGGCTGAGCACGACGGCGATCGCCAGCTGCGGGATCCACTGCCGCTGCAGCCGGTTCAGTGCATCGGGATGCGCGCGCAGGAACCACCCCGCCAGGAAGGCGGCGCCGTACGTGATGCTCGCGCCCGCCACCGGCACCAGCGTGGTGGGCTCGGTGATGCCGGCGCCGTTCCCGCCCTGGACCACCAGGGCCAGGGCGTACGGCGCGGCGACCAGGAGGAGACCGAACGGGGAGGACAGCGCCGAGGCGATGCGGAGGGAGGCCCGCTCCGCCCGCACGGTGCCCAGGAGCCGCACGAGCACGGCACGGACCACCACGACCACGAGCACGATCTCGAGCAGCAGGAGCAGGAACCACAGGTGCAGCGTCGGCAGGGCGAGTATGCCCGTGGGCGCCCCGGACGGTGGCGGCGGGGGTGTCAGGGGGCCGAGGCCACGCACGGTGGCGTTCAGCTGCACCGCCCCGATCACCAGCACGAAGAGTCCCGGCAGGAAGACGACCAGCGGCAGGCCGATGCGCATCAGCCGGTCCCGCACATAGGACCCGGCTCCCCGACGGTGCAGCACCATGTGCCCGAAGTAGCCGGCCAGCATCATGAACAGGATCATGCGGAACAGGTGGATCACTCCCACCGCGCCCAGCGCTCCCCAGGAGTCGTGGGTGTCGCTGACGAGCCAGAGGTCACCGGGGAGGAAGGGCATCAGGGCGTGCAGCAGCACGCCGAGCAGCAGCGCTCCACCACGCAGTGCATCGAGGTGGTGCAGCCGCTGCGGGGCGGTGGTCGGGGGTGAGGCGGTCGACGGGACGGAGGAGAGATTCTGGGACATGACCTCGACAGTAGGCACGCCGCCGCCCGCGCGCCTCGCCCGATCGGGAGGGCGGGCATCCACCGATCTGCGGATGCGCCGGCCCTGGCGCCGGGACGCAACTCGGGGAACACTGGCCCTCATGGCGATACTCCCTGCGCCGGCGCAGCTGCGGGCCGAGCTCGAGAGCGAGCCCGTGCCGGGTGCTGCGCGATGCGGGATCGGGCAGGGCTCGCGCGGAGAGATGCTCGAGGTGTGGATCCCGCCGGCGCTGCTCCTGGTCGCCTGGTCGGTGGGCTGGATCGCGGAGCAGACCTGGATGCCGGGCGACCGTGTGCTGTGGGCCCTCATCCCGACGGGGGTGATCGCGCTGGTGCGAGGCCTGCTGGAGAAGATCCTGCGACGCTCACGCCCGGGGGCGCGACCGCTCGTGATGCTCTACGCCCTGCATCTGATGCTGGTCGCGATCGGGACCCTCCTCAATCCGATGACCTGCATCTACGCCTTCGTCGGCTACATCGATTCCCAGCGGTTCCTGGCCGGCCGCACGGCGCAGGCGGTGGTCGTGGTGACGGCACTGCTGTGCGCCGTCGGTCAGCTGGGCGGGGTGCAGGTGGTCCTCACGGAGATCTGGTTCTTCGTCGGGCTCGCGGTCGTGAACATGCTGATCGCGACCTGCATGATGTTCCTGGCGGGGGAGCGCGAACGGATCCTCGACCAGCGCGAGCAGGCCCTGTCCGAGATCGACCGGGTGAACCGGGAGAACGCGCACCTGCACGAGCAGCTGATGGCCGGGGCGCGGCGGGCCGGGGCCGATGAGGAGCGGGACCGGCTCTCGCGCGAGATCCACGACACCGTCGCCCAGGGGCTGGTCGGCGTGATCCGCCAGCTCGAGACGGTCGGCTCCGACATCGACCCGGCCTCGCGCCATCGCCTCGCGATCGCCGAGGAGGCCGCTCGCGACTGTCTGCTCGAGGCCCGCCGGGCAGTGGAGGCGCTCGGCCCCCACCAGCTGCACGACACCGACCTCGTCGAGGCACTGTCCGCCCTGGTGGCGCGCTGGGCCAGGACCCACCGGGTGGTCGCCACCTTCGACGCCGACGAGGCACCGCGGGAGGGGCGGCATGGCGACGTGCTGGTGCGCGTCGCCCAGGAGTCGCTGGCGAACATCGCCCGCCACGCCGGGGCCGGCACGGTGACGGCGACCCTGCTCGGCGACGAGAAGACGATGGTCCTGCGCATCGTCGACGACGGCCGCGGCTTCGAGCCGGGTGCCGTCGAACGCGGCCACGGGCTGTCCAACATGGCCGAGCGCACCCGGCGGGTCGACGGGGGCCTCGAGATCTCCTCCACCCCCGGTCGGGGCACCACCGTCACCGCGACGGTGCCGCGATGAGCCCCGTGAAGGTGGTGGTGGTCGACGACCACCCCGTGGTGCGCGACGGCCTGGTCGCGATGCTCGGGACCGAGGAGGAGATCACCGTGGTCGGCACCGCCCAGGACGGCGGCGAGGCCATCACGGTGAGCGAGGCGGCCGGCCCGGACGTGGTGCTGATGGACCTGCGGATGCCCGGCACCAGCGGGATCGAGGCCATCCGGACATTGCGTCACGGAGGCCGCAGGACCCCGCGAATCCTGGTGCTGACCACGTACGACACCGATCGCGACATCCGTGGTGCGCTCGAGGCGGGTGCCGACGGCTACCTGCTCAAGGACACGCCCCGCGAGGAGGTGGTCCGCGCCGTGCACGACCTCGCGGCCGGGCGGGCGGTGCTCGCCCCCGCCGCCCTCGCCGCCCTCGCCGGGGGCCGGGACGGCCACGTCGCGCTCAGCTCCCGCGAGGCCGAGGTGCTGCGCCTGGTGGCCGATGGCTGCACGAACCGGGCGGTCGCCTCCCGGCTCGGGATCGGGGAGGCGACGGTGAAGACCCACCTCATGCACGTCTACGAGAAGCTCGGTGTGGGGGACCGTGCTTCCGCGGTGCGCACCGCCTGGGAGCTCGGGCTGGTCTGAGCGCGCCGCCCGTTCCTCGTCAGCGGAAGATGATGGTGCGGGTCCCGTCCAGCAGCACCCGTGACTGGGCGAACCAGGTGACCGCCTGGCGCAGGGTGCGCACCTCGGCGTCCTGCCCGATGGCCATCAGCTCCTGCGGGGAGCGGGTGTGGTCCACCCGGATCACGTCCTGCTCGATGATCGGTCCCTCATCGAGATCGCTGGTGACGAAGTGGGCGGTGGCACCGATCTGCTTGACGCCGCGGGCGTGGGCCTGCCGATAAGGATTGGCGCCCTTGAACCCCGGGAGGAAGGAGTGGTGGATGTTGATGCAGCGACCGGCGAGCTCCGCACACAGCTCGGGGGAGAGGATCTGCATGTACCGGGCCAGTACCACGAGCTCGATGTCGTACTCGTCGATCACCTGGCGCACCCGGTCCTCGAAGGCCTCCTTCGCCCCGTCGCCTCGGGTCTGGTGATGCTCGAAGCCGATCCCGTGGAAGGTCGAGAGCGGTTCGAGCGTGGGATGGTTGGCGAGGATCAGCGGCACCTCGATCGGCAGATGTCCGGCCTCGACCTGGAACAGCAGGTCGTTCACGCAATGGGTCGCCTTCGAGCCCAGGATCAGGGTGCGCACGGGCCGGCCCACCACGTCCAGGTGGTGCTCGATGCCGAAGTTCTCGACGACGGGCGCCAGTGCGGTGGTGATCTCCTCCGTGGACGCGCTGGTGGTCAGCTGCAGGCGCATGTAGAACCGGTGGGTGCTGCCGCTCTCGAACTGGCGCGACTCCGTGATGTTCCCGCCCACCTCGATGATCGCGCCCGTGACCGCGTGGACGATGCCGGGGCGGTCCTCGCACACGAAGGTCAGGACGTACTCGAGGATGGGGGAGGGGGCGCTGGCGGGGCTCGGACTGCTCATACGGGCGAGTCTAGGAGCCCCCGGCGCGCCAGAGGCGCGAGGGCCACCAGATGGCCCGGCCGATATCGAGGGTGAGTGCCGGGACCAGCAGGGTGCGCACCACGAAGGTGTCCAAGAGCACGCCGAAGGCGACGATGAAGGCGATCTGGGCGAGGAACAGGATCGGGATCACCGCGAGCGCCGCGAAGGTGGCGGCCAGGACCACCCCCGCGGAGGTGATCACCCCACCGGTGACGGCCAGGCCCCGCACCATGCCCTCCCGTGTCCCGCGCTGGAGCGCCTCCTCTCGCACCCGGGTCATGAGGAAGATGTTGTAGTCGATCCCGAGCGCGACCAGGAACACGAACCCGTACAGCGGCACCGCCGGATCGGCGCCGGGGAAGTCGAAGAGATGCTCGAACACCAGGGCGGCGACTCCCAGCGCGGTGCCGAAGGAGAGCACGGTGGTGGCCACCAGGAGCACGGGCGCGAGGATCGAGCGCAGCAGCACCATGAGGATCATCAGGATCACCACCAGCACCACGGGGATGATCAGAGCGCGGTCATGGGCAGAGGCGTCATTGGTGTCGATCGAGGTGGCCGTCACGCCGCCCACGATCTCCTCGAAGCCCTCCTGGTCCAGGGCGGTGCGCAGCTCGCGCACCGTCTGCTCGGCGGCGGGCGAATCGGGCGCGTCGGCCAGGGTGCCCTGGACCTGCACCTTGCCGCCGACGACGGTCGGGTCCGGGGCCGGGGCACCGGGCGGGCCCTGCGCCTGGATCCCTTCGGCGGTCACCGGCGCGGAGCCGCTGGGGTAGTCCGCCGAAGTCACGGAGACCGAGTCGATGCCCTCGGCCTCGGCCAGTACGTCCGCCGTGGCCTGCAGATCCTCCTCGTCGACGACGACCTGGACAGGACTTCCGACACCGGCCGGGAAGTGCTCGCCGAGCGCGGCCTGCCCGTCGCGAGCGGAGGAGGATTTCAGCACGAGATCCGACTGGGGGACGCCGTCGGCGTCCAGCGAGAGGGCACCGATGCAGCCCACGGCGAGCACCACCGCGGTGAGCACCCAGAGCGGCCGGGGCCGGCGGGAGACAGCCCTGGCGACCCTGCCCCACACGCCGCGACCGGTGACGGAGGATGGCTCTTGCGCAGAGGCGGGGTCGTACCGTGGCCGGCGGGGCCAGAACGCGACGCGACCGGCGGCGTACAGCAGCGCGGGCAGGAACGTCAGGGCGGCGAGCATCGCGAAGGCGATCCCGATCGCCGCGACCGGCCCGAGGGTGCTGTTGGATTTCAGATCCGACAGGAGCAGGCACAGCAGCCCCGCGATCACGGTGCCGCCGGAGGCGAGCACCGGCTCGACGGTTCCCCGCAACGCGGAGACGGTGGCGGCCCAGCTGCTCTCCCGGTGACGCAGCTCGTCGCGGTACCGGGAGACGTACAGCAGGGAGTAGTCGGTGGCCGCGCCGATGACCAGGATGAACAGGATGCCCTGGGTCTGCCCGCTCAGCAGCAGGACGCCGTCCGCGGCAAGATGCCAGATCACCAGCAGCGCCGCGCACAGGGCGAACAGCGAGGTGGACAGCACGATCAGCGGCAGCAGCAGCGAGCGATAGACGATCACCAGGATGACCAGCACGGCGGCCAGCGCCACGGCCAGCAGCAGCCCGTCGATCCCGGCGAAGGCCTCCGCGAGGTCGGCGGAGAACCCGGCGGGCCCGGTGACGTGGACGGTCAGGCCCTCGGGCACTTCGGTGGCCAGCTCCTGCTCGAGCTGCTCGACGACCGTGCCGACGTCGGCATCGGCGTCGACCGGGACGAACATCTGAATCGCCAGGGAGTCCTCGGAGGCGATCGGCGGGGAGACTTCGTCGATCACCCCTTCCAAGGAGGTGAGCTCTTCGCCGGCGTCGGTGAGCGCGCTGAGCTCCGCCTCGGTGATCTCGTCCTCGGAGGTGACCACGACGAGCGCGGGAAGCGCGTCGGAGCCGCTGAAATCGTCGGCCAGGGCCTGCACCTGGGTCGCCTCCGCCGATTCCGGCAGATACGCGGTGCGGTCGTTGGAGGAGACCTCGTCGACCCGGCCGAAGTACGGGCCGCCGATGCCGGCGGCGGTCAGCCAGACCAGGATCAGCAGTGCCGGCACCAGGATGCGCAGGACGCGCGGTGTGCGCGGCACCCGTCCACGGCGGGTCGGGGTGGGAGCTGAGGCGGGCTCGGGCATCGGGAGGATCCTTCGGACGGCGGGTGGACCGCATTCAGTGTCGCACAGGTAGCTAGCCGAGCTAGATAGATGATGGGTGTGATGTCGCCGGGATATCCTCGCCCGATGACCCGCCGCGAGCCGGACCAGACCCCGGAACCCGAGACACTGCCCGCGGTGTACAGCCTCGCGGCGAGCGACCCCGATGCCGAGCTGGTGGACCGCACGGGGCTCACGGAGCGGGATCTCGCCCAGATCGACGCGCTGATGGCAGCTCTCGCGCATCTTCGCGGCGCTGAGCAGAAGCTCGCCGATGCCTCCTTGCGTTACATGGAGCTGGGCGAGAGCGACATGCGGGCCCTGCACTTCCTCATCGCGTGCGAGAGCACGGGCACCCTCGCCACCCCCGGCGCCATCGCGCAGGCGCTCGAGATCTCGACCGCGTCGACGACCAAGCTGCTGGATCGTCTCGAGCGGGCCGGGCACATCCGTCGCCGCCGACATCCCACCGACCGTCGGGCGCTCGTGATCGGCATCGAACCCTCCACCCGGGCGGCGGCGATGCGCACCGTCGGCGCTCAGCAGGCCCGCCGGGTGCTCGCCGCAGGCCGCCTGCGGCCCGAGGAGCGCGACATCGTGATCGGCTTCCTCGAGGACATGGCGGAGGAGATCTCCGTCGACGGGCTCGACTGGGCTGCGGAGCCGGCGGAGCCGGGGGAGCCGGCGGAGCCGGGGGAGCCGGGGGACGCGGACGGGGGGCCCTGACCCCGCCGGAGGGTGCTGTGACGCCCCCTCGCGCCCTGGTGTGAGGATCCCGCCCGCGGCCCCGCATCGACCCCGTCCGACCGCTCGGTCGGATTGGTGACCTGCATTGGGACTTTCGCCCAGATCTCCCGGCGACGGGGGACTTGACGGGGTGCGACACGGGAGGTGAAGGTCGGCACACCGGCTCACCCTTGCCAGACGAGGCGATCTTCGCTATGAGGGCCGGGCATGGAGATCGGGATCGCCTTCCACCGTAGAGAGGTCTCCCATGGACACCACCGTCTTCGAAGCACACGAATCCACGATCCGCGGCTACTGCCGCAACTACCCCACGGTGTTCGCCTCGGCGTCCAATGCGCGCCAGGTCGACGAGGACGGCAGGTCGTACATCGACTTCTTCGCCGGGGCCGGGGTGCTCAACTTCGGGCACAACAACCCCCGCATGAAGGAGGCACTGATCGACTTCCTCCAAGCCGACGGCGTCGCGCACAGCCTGGACACCTACACCACCACCAAGCGGGACTTCGTCGCCCGCTTCCAGGAGGTGGTCCTGGCTCCGCGCGGCATGGATCACCGGATGCAGTTCATGGGCCCGACCGGCTCCAACGCGGTCGAAGCCGCCATGAAGCTCGCCCGGAAGGCCACCGGGCGCCGGGAGATCGTGGCCTTCAGCCACGGGTTCCACGGCATGACGCTGGGCTCCCTCGCCGCCACCGCCAACGATGCCTTCCGACAGTGGTCCGGGGTGCCGCTGGAGCACATCCACCGCCTGCCGTTCGAGACCGCGCCGGGCGGCGACACGGCCCTGGCGGAGTACCGGACGGCGCTCCAGGACCCCTCCAGCGGACTGCTGCCCCCGGCGGCGTTCCTGGTCGAACCAGTCCAGGCCGAGGGCGGTGTCAACGTCGCCAGCCGCGACTGGCTGCACGAGGTCCAGGACCTCGCCCGAGAGGTCGGCGCTCTGCTGATCTTCGACGACATCCAGGCCGGCATCGGCCGTACCGGCACCTACTTCTCCTTCGACGGCATGGGCCTCGACCCGGACATCATCACGCTGGCCAAGGGCCTGGGCGGGTTCGGCACCCCGATCGCCATGAACCTCAACAAGCCCGAGGTCGACGACCACTGGTCGCCCGGGGCGCACACGGGAACCTTCCGCGGCCAAGGGCTGTCCTTCGTCGCCGGCACGGTGGCGCTGGACTACTTCACCGACGAGTCCTTCCTCGCCGACGTCCTGGCCAAGGGGGAGCGGATGCGCGAACGCCTCACGGCGCTCGTGCGCGAGCACCCCGGACTGGGCTGGGAGGTCCGCGGCCGCGGCATGATCCAGGCGCTGGACACCGGGGACGGCGCCTTCGCCAAGCGCGTCCAGCAGACGGCCTTCGAGGCCGGTCTGCTGATCGGCCCGTGCGGGAGCGGGGGACGGGTGATCAAGCTGATCCCGCCGCTGACCATCCCCGAGGACGATCTCCTCCAGGGCCTCGACCTGCTCGAGCAGGCGATCCGTACGGCGCGGGAGGCGGACTGATGCGCCGCCGCGAGGACATGACCTTCCCGCCCGGGGAGTACGAGCGCCGGCTGCGGGAGCTGCGGGAGCGGATGGCCGGGCGCGAGCTGGACGCGGTGATCATCACCGATCCCGAGAACCTGATGTACCTCACGGACCATCAGACCACCGGCTACTCGTTCTTCCAGGCACTGATCGTCCCGCTCGAGGCCGAGCCGATGATGATCACACGCGCGATGGAGCAGTCCAACGTCCTCGAACGCACGTGGGTGGAGAGCTCACGGGCCTATCCGGACACCGGTGACGCCATCCTCGATCTGGTCAGTTCCCTGCGCGATCTGCGGCTGGGGGACGCCCGAGTGGGCTATGAGCGCAACAGCTACTACTTCCCGGCCTACCAGCAGGACCGCTTCCACGACGCCTTCGGCGAGGGTCTGGTGGACTGCTTCGGCATCGTCGAGGAGGGACGGATCCTCAAGTCGGCGGCCGAGATCTCGGTGATGCGGAGAGCGGCCCATGCGGCCGAGGCCGGGATGCGGGCGGGCCAGGAGGCGGCCGTGGTCGGTGCCACCGAGAACGATGTGGCGGCCGCGATCTCCTCGGCGATGTTCCGGGCCGGCGGGGAGTTCCCCGCGGTGATGCCCTACGTCGCCTCCGGACCGCGGACCATGATCGGCCACTCCACCTGGGAGGGGCGCACCATCGAACCCGGCGAGCACGTGTTCCTCGAGCTCGGCGGCTGCTACCGCAGGTACCACGCGGCCGTGATGCGCACCGTGGTCAACGGGGAGCTGAGCCCGTCGATGCACTCCGCGCAGGAGCTGATGAAGCATGCCCTGGCCGAGCTGCGCGGACTGATGCGACCGGGGGTGACCGTGGCCGAGGTCGACCGTCTCGTCCGCTCCGTCATCGAGAGCAACGACGTCGGCGCCCGGCTGGTCACCCGAGCCGGGTACTCGATCGGCATCGCCTTCCCTCCCTCCTGGGACGAGGGGTACATCCTCTCGCTGATGGACGGCGACGACCGGCCGCTGGAACCGGGGATGACCTTCCACGTCATCCCCTGGATGTGGGGCGTCGACGGCGACAAGACCGTCGGCATCTCCGACACCCTCCACGTCACCGAGGAGGGCTGCGAGTCGCTGTTCACTCTCGGCGAGGACTTCACCGTCCACGACGGCCGGATGCCCGGCCCAGTGACCGACCTGAACGCCCGCGCGAGCTGAGAGGAGCGATGCCATGAACATCGAGTCCACCGAGTCCACGGAGACCATCCGGACCGACCAGCGGGTCCTGACCGTCGTCGACCCGACCACCGAGAAGGTCGTCCGGGAGGTCCCCGCCGCCTCCTCCGCGGAGATCACGGCCGTGATCGATCGGGCCCAGAGCGCGTACGAGAGCTGGAGGGCGAGGAGCTTCGCCCAGCGGGCGGAGGTGCTGCGCGCCGTCGCCACCCATCTGCGCGAACACACCGAGGAGCTCGCGCCGGTGATGACCGAGGAGATGGGCAAGCCCATCACCGAGGCGCGGGGGGAGGTGGGCAAGGCCGCCTGGGCCGCTGAGCACTACGCCGAGCATGCCGAGGAGTACCTCGCCCCGCTGCATCTCCAGGCCGATGCCACCTCCTCCTACGTCCAGCACCTGCCGATCGGCCCGGTGCTGGGGATCCTGCCGTGGAACGCGCCCTTCTGGATCGCGTTCCGCTTCTGCGCCCCGGCGCTGATGGCCGGCAACACCTGCGTCATGAAGCACGATCCGCACGTGCCGGGCTGCGCGGAGGCGATCGAGGAGGCGTTCCGTGCCGCCGGGGCCCCGGAGGGGATCTTCCAGGCGGTCCAGGCGGTCACCGAGGACGTGGAGCAGATGATCCGCGATCCCCGTATCCGGGCCGTCAGCTTCACCGGCTCGGACCGGGCCGGCTCCGCGGTCGCGGCGACGGCGGCCTCGGAGATCAAGCCCGCGGTGCTCGAGCTGGGCGGTTCCGACCCGTGCATCGTGCTGGCCGACGCGGACCTCCGGAAGGCCGCTGACGTCACGGCGACCTCCCGCATCATCAACGCGGGTCAGTCCTGCATCGCAGCCAAGCGGGTGATCGTCGAGCGCTCGGTGCACGACGAGTTCGTGGAGCTGCTGCGCGAGCGCCTGGCGGCGCTCGTGGTCGGGGACCCGCGGGAGGAGAGCACGCAGGTGGGGCCCATCGCGCGGGCCGAGCTGCGCGAGAACCTCCACCGCCAGGTGACCACCTCGGTCGCGGCGGGGGCCACCTGCGTCCTCGGCGGCACGATGCCGGAGGGAGAGGGGTACTTCTACCCCGTCACCCTGCTCACCGACGTCGAGCCCGGCATGTCCGCGTGCACCGAGGAGACCTTCGGACCGGTCGCCGTGGTGATCGCCGCGGAGGACGGCGAGCACGCCCTCGCCCTGGCCAACGACACCCCCTTCGGGCTCGCGGCCAGCGTGTGGACGACCACGGAGCGCGGTGAGCAGATGGCGCCGCGCATCGAGGCCGGCCAGGTCGCGGTCAACGGCATCGTGAAGACGGACCCCCGGCTCCCCTCGGGCGGCATCAAGCGCTCCGGCTACGGCCGGGAGCTCGGCCCCCACGGCATCCGTGAGTTCGTCAATGCCCAGCAGGTGTGGGTGGGGCCGGCCGTCGGCTGACCCGTGCCGAGGCGGTGACCGAGCGGAATTTACGCAGCCGCAGGCTGTTGGAGACGACGAACACGCTGGACAGCGCCATCGCCGCACCGGCGAGCATGGGATTGAGCATGCCGAGGGCGGCGATCGGGATCGCGGCGACGTTGTAGCCGAAGGCCCAGAAGAGGTTGGTCTTGATCGTCCGCAGGGTCCGACGGGAGAGGCGGATCGCGTCGACGGCGTCGCGGAGGTCGCCGCGCACCAGGGTGATGTCCCCGGCCTCGATCGCGACGTCGGTGCCGGTCCCCATCGCGAGGCCGAGATCGGCGTGGGCGAGTGCCGGGGCGTCGTTGACGCCGTCGCCGATCATCGCGACGATCCGGCCCTCGGCCTGGAGACGGGCGATGACGTCGACTTTGTCCCGGGGGAGCACCTCGGCGAGGACCTCGTCGATGCCTACCTCGGTCGCGACCTGACGGGCGACGCCCTCATGGTCCCCGGTCAGCAGCACGGGGGTCAGGCCGAGCTGCTTCAGCTCCGCGACGGCCAGGGCGCTGGTGGGGCGGACGGTGTCGGCCACCATCAGCAGGCCGCGGGCACGACCGTCCCAGCCGATGACGACCGCGGTCCTGCCGTCGGCCTCCGCGGCGGCTCGGGCGGCGGCGGTCTGCGGGGACAGTGCCGCGCCCCGCTCGGCGAGCAGGGACGCGCGGCCGACGACGACCTCGCTCCCGTCCACCACGCCGCGCACACCCCTGCCCTCGAGCGTGCCGAACTGCTCGGGGTCGGGCAGGGTGCCGAGCTCCTCGGCCGCCCCCGCGGCGATCGCCCGGCCGAGAGGGTGTTCGGAGGCGTTCTCGAGGGCGCCGGCACGGCGCAGCAGCTCACCCCGGTCGGTGCCGGGCTCCGTGACGACATCCACCAGGGTCATCCGTCCGCTGGTGACAGTGCCGGTCTTGTCCAGCACGACGGTGTCGATCCTCCGAGTGCTCTCCAGCACCTCGGGGCCCTTGAGGAGGATGCCCAGCTGGGCGCCGCGGCCGCTGCCCACCAACAGCGCGGTCGGAGTGGCGAGGCCCAGGGCACAGGGGCAGGCGATGACGAGTACCGCGACCGCGGCGGAGAAGCCCGCCGTGGCCGGGAAGCCGGCGACGAACCAGGCGCCGAGGGTCACCACGGCGATCACGAGGACGATCGGCACGAAGACCGCGGAGATCCGGTCGGCGAGGCGCTGGACCTGGGCCTTGCCGGCCTGGGCTTCCTCGACGAGCTTCGCCATCCGGGCGAGCTGGGTGTCCGCGCCGACCCGGGTCGCGCGGACGACCAGGCGGCCTCCGTCGTTGACGGTGGCGCCGGTGACGTCATCACCCACGCCGGTCTCGACGGGGACAGACTCGCCGGTGAGCATCGAGGCGTCCACGGCGGAGGTACCCGCGACGACGGTGCCGTCGGTGGCGATCTTCTCGCCGGGACGGACCACGAACTCGTCGTTCACGGCGAGCTCCGACGTCGAGATCTTCACCTCGGCCCCGCCCCGGAGCACGGAGACCTCCTTCGCGCCGAGCTCGAGCAGGGCCCGCAGAGCGGCACCCGCTCGGCGTTTTGCTCGTTTCTCGACGTAGCGCCCGGCCAGGAGGAACATCGTCACGCCCGCGCCGACTTCGAGGTAGATGCTCGAGGCGCCGTCCGAGGGGGCGATGGTCAGCTCGAAGGGATGGGACATGCCGGGAGTGCCGGCCGTGCCGAGGAACAGGGCGTACAGCGACCACAGCAGGGAGGCGGAGGTGCCCAGGGAGATGAGGGTGTCCATCGTGGCGGCGCCGTTCCGGAGGCTGGTCCAGGCTGCCCGGTGGAAGGGCCAGGCGCCCCAGATGATCACCGGGGCGGCCAGCGTCAGGGAGAGCCATTGCCAGTAGGTGAACTGCAGCGCGGGGATCATCGACATCGCGATGACGGGAACGCTCAGCACCACCGCGCCGGTGAGGCGCTGTCGAAGGGCGGTCAGCTCGGGATCCTCCGCTGCGTCCGCGGGCTGCGCGCCGTGGCCCTCCACGGCCGGGGGAGTCGGCAGCGCGGCCGTGTACCCGGTCCGTTCGACCTCGGCGACCAGCAGCTGGGGGTCGTAGCCCGCCGGGACGGTGAGCGTCGCCTTCTCGGTGGCGTAGTTGACCGTCGCGGCGACCCCGTCGAGCTTGTTGAGCTTGCGCTCGATCCGGTTCGCGCAGGAGGCGCAGGTCATCCCGCCTATCTCCAGCTCGATGCCGGAAGCCGCCCTCGGCGGCGCCGAACTCATCGGGCCCGCACCGCCGCGTACCCGGCCTCCTCGACCGCGCCGAGGACCGTGGCGTCCTCGAGCTCGGCGGTGGCGCTGACGACGAGCTTCCCGGTCTGCGCGCTCACCTGGACGTCGGTGACGCCGGGGATCCCGCCCACCTCCTCGCGCACCGACATCTCGCAGTGCCCGCAGGTCATGCCCGTCACCTCGTACTCGTGCGCCGCCATCGGCTCCTCCTTCGTCGGGGATACCCTCGGTGGGTACCGCGTCCTGGAGGAACCGTATACCCCTGAGGGGTATATTTGGAAGGCGTCGGAACCACAGAAAAGCGGGAGCGCCGGGTCGGTGACCCAGCGCTCCCGCTCTGACCTGCATTTCTCTCGGTCGGGCTGACAGGATTTGAACCTGCGACCCCATGACTCTGCGCCAATTAAGGTTTGATGCCCTGGTAGTGCGGAGAACGCGCAGGCAGTTGACGGTTTTGTGCGCTCGAGAACTTCACGGAGATTCCTGGGTGTGACCGCCAGATCCCGCCTCTTGCGGTCACCTTAGCGGTCACTTCTCGAAGATTCCGGCCGCCGCAGAGACCACAGCCTCGGTGCTCGTCACGGCCGTGTACCGCTGCCGGTTGACCGCCGCCGTGTGACCGAAGAGCCGGGTGCGGGTCGCCTCGGGAAGCACGTCGTACAGCAGCGTGTTGTTCGTGGTGCGCCAGGAATGCCCCCGCTCGTACTCGAACATTTCGATGTGGAGCTGCTCGGCGAGTTCCCGGTAGAGCGCCGCGAGCTTCCGATCGCGGTTGCGGGGGTCCCAGACCTTCGCTTGGTCGGTCGGCGAAGGGAAGAGCCACGGGCTCCCAGAATCCAGCCGCGTCGCGAGACGCTTACTGACCGCGGGAGCAAGGACCGGTACTGGACGGCCCGTACGCGTCTTCGTGGCATCCGGGGGCAGTTCGACGATGAAGGTGCTGGAGGCGTCCACGTGGCAGTCCTCCGTGGGCCTCATGCACAGCTCGGAGGTGCGCAGCCCCGTCGTCGCTTGCGCGAGCACGATGTCGATGCATGCGGCCCGCTCGATCACTCGTTGCTCCCGCGTCCACCGTCCGCGCTTCGGCGCTTCCACATCCTCCGGGTCGGCGGCGAGTAGGTATTCGATGGCCGCGCGGTACTGCTCCGCGGTCAGCGCCCGCCCGCCCCGCGAGTATGCCGGCTTCTTGGCCCCGGACAGGTCGAGGTCCAGATCCATGAGGGGGTTGTACTCGATCACCTCGTCCACGCGCAGCGGTGCGGCCAGGTACTTCTTCGCCACGGTCTTCGCATGCTTCGCGTTGACCGCACCGTGCAGTCTCCCGATCTCCTCCAGGCACGAGGTCAGGGCCCGGGGCCGCATCGCCTCTCGCAACGATAGACCGGCCAAAGTATGGGCGTGCTTGCATGCCTCGTCTCCGCACTCGCCGCGCAGTAGCCGGTAGGCCAGCTCGTAACGTCTCGTGGTGCTGTCGGCGAGACGCTCGGCACGAATAGCCGGGAGGGTGACCGTGTCCAGATAGTCGAGGGTCTTGCTGGTGCCCTTCCATCCACCGTCGACGGAACCACTCAATAGGTCTGCAGCCCTCGCTCTCGCTCGAGCCCTGACCTTGCCCTTCGCCGGGGACTGATGCGCAGGTAGGTGTCACGTGATCTGTGGCGCTGAGGAGCGTTGCAGGGAAGGATGTGCACCATGCCTGCTCCCTACCCCCAGGAGTTCCGGGACGACGTCGTCCGCGTCGCGAGGAACCGTGAACCTGGTCAGAAGCTCGCCGTGATCGCGAAGGACTTCGGGATCTCCGAGTCGTGCCTGACGAACTGGATGCGTCAGGCTGACGTCGAAGACGGTGCCCGGCCCGGGAAAACTCGGGAGGAATCGACCGAGCTGCGCGATCTGCGTCGCCGGAACCGGCTGCTCGAGCAGGAGAACGAGGTCCTGCGCCGCGCGGCCGCCTACCTGTCCCAAGCGAACCTGCCGGGAAAAGGTTCTACCCGCTCGTGAGCGAGCTCGCCGCAGACGGCATTCCCGTCGCGGTGTCCCTGCGGGTCCTGAAGCTCTCCCGCCAGCCCTACTACCGCTGGTTGCACCAGCAGGTCACTGCAGCTGAGCTGACCGAGGCCTATCGAGCCAATGCCCTGCTGGATGCCCATCGCGACGATCCGGAGTTCGGCTACCGCTTCTTGGCCGGCGAAGCCGCAGCAGCAGGCGTAGAGATGTGTGAGCGCACGGCGTGGAGGATCTGCCGGGACAACCAATGGTGGTCCGTATTCGGGAAGAAGCGCGGCAAGAATGGAAAGCGGCCCGGTCCACCGGTCCACGATGACCTCGTGAAGCGCGAATTCACCGCCGACGACGCCAACGAACTCTGGCTCACCGACATCACCGAGCACTGGACCGACGAGGGGAAGCTCTATCTCTGCGCTATCAAGGACGTCTTCTCCGGCCGGATCGTGGGCTACTCCATGGACTCCCGAATGAAGGCTCGCCTCGCAGTGAACGCCCTGGGCAACGCGGTATCGCGGCGCCGAGATGCGGCTGGCTGCATCGTGCATTCCGACAGAGGTTCGCAGTTCAGAGCAAAGAAATTCGTCCATGCTCTGAACCGCCACCACCTCATCGGCTCGATGGGCCAGGTCGGTGCCGCCGGTGACAACGCCGCCATGGAGTCCTTCTTCGCCCTGCTCCAGAAGAACGTCCTGGACCGCAAGCGCTGGCAGACCAGAGAAGAGCTGCGGACCGCGATCATCACCTGGATCGAACGCACCTACCACCGCCGACGCCGGCAGGCCCGACTGGGTCGATTGACCCCCATCGAGTACGAGACCATCATGAACCCGACCGTCAGTCTGGCGGCCTAACCCCAGCTGACACCTGATCGCGCATCAGTCCCCTCACGTCGAGGTCGAGGCGACCTGGGGTGTCTACCAGCGCATGATCGCCGCCTATCGCCACGAGGACCGGCAACGTGGCCGCGAGCTCATGGAGAAGCTGATCACCGACCTCAGCGCCGGCGTCCCCAAGGTGCTCACCGAGCTCACCACCCTGGGCCGGACCCTGAAGAAGCGAGCCGCTGACGTGCTCGCCTACTTCGAACGACCCGGCACCAGCAACGGGCCGACCGAGGCGCTCAACGGACGGCTCGAACACCTGCGCGGCTCCGCACTCGGGTTCCGCAACCTGACCAACTACATCGCCCGAAGCCTGCTCGAGACCGGCGGCTTCAGACCCCAACTTCTACACCCCCGATTGGGATGAGCCAGCAAAGCACCGACCATATGTGCCCGTGGAGCCGTATCGGAAGGCAGAAGCCCAAGCAGAATGAGACCGATCGCGGCAGAGGCGACGGAACCACACAGTGCGATTCCCCAGCTACGCCGGAGGATCGTGACAGCGCATCCCAGTGCCGTGCCCGCCGCGAGAAGTCCGATATTGAAAGCCGTGGCGCGAGGGGAGCAAATCCACCGCCCATCCGCTGTGAAGCAGTCACTGGCATCAAGATCGCTGATCATGCTCAGAGGCCACACGTACTCGACCCCCGGAGCGGACAACGCCCAAACCACTGTGCCCGCGAAGATAACGAGCGCCCCCAGCAGCAGCATCGCTCCGAGGAAGCGCGAGGAGTGGCCGAATGCCGCGAAGGCGAGTGATGCTTTGTGCATTGCGTTCCTACCCGTCTTCTCCGCGGTCCGAGAGCTCGGCGTCCGCATCTTCGGCCGTGGAGAGCTCGTTCAGACGTAGGCGAGCCCGTCTCTCCCGTTCAGGGAGGGTGAGGTCCCACCAGGGGACTCCCCGTTCGCCCAGGCCTTCCTTGGCGAGCTTCACGCGGTCGCGAGCTCGTTCGCGCTCATCACCTCCGGTGTTCCGCACAGCAGCTCGAGCGCGCCCGAGCGCCGACAGCAACGCCGCCGTCGTCTCGTCGGCAAGCAGCGGGTCAGCTGCGCGCCAGCGCCGACCACCGACCACGATGTATCGGCCATCGAGGGTACGTTCCATCGCGTCCTCAATTCTCCGGCTGGAGGGCGTAAACCTCGGGAGCAGGGAACGCATCGAGGTACGGATAGACGTCGAGGTCGTCCCGCCCCCGAGAGTGGTTCGGGCACTCGAGGACCGGCAAACCGGACGAGTCCCACGCTACCTCCGGCTCCCGGCCTGCCACCACCGCCGTGCACTGACGACGGGCTCATGCCGAGAGGGCCCCGCAGTGCTCGCCGCGATCGTCAAGGCGCAAGCCACCGGCCGGAAGCCGAACGGAGGGAGCGGTGCGGCGGGGCTGTGAGCTCGGACCGCGCGAGCACTTCTCCGCGGTCCTGGTCGCCGGCGAGTTCGGATTCGGGGGAAGCTGATTGGCGCCGATACTCGAGGACCGGAGCGGGCGCGCGTCTGAGGACGGAGCGCGAGACGGTCCCGTCTTCCACGCCCGTGAGGCGCTGGACTGGTGGCGGGTTGAGCATATCGATCGCGGTCGATGCGTGAGCTTCCGAGCCGAGATGCTTGAACGGCGGGGCTTGGGTCGAGTCACGCTGTACTCCATCGCGGGGGAGCGCGATTCCATGCGATCGTGTTCCTCGACGGCTAGGAGCTTCATTGCCGCCGCACGATCACTGAGCAGTCAGCCAGGCCTCTCTCCGCACCGGTGAGGGGGAGGCTCGCACGGGTGGAGAGGAAGAACACTGTGAGACGCTTTCTGCGCGACCTCCCGGCACTGCTGAGGAGACCTGAAACTGTCACCGATCTGTTGCAGATCGCGAAGGGTGTGCTCGCCGGCACCGCCGCATGGGCGCTGTCAATATTCGTCCTGGATTCACAGCTGCCGTTCCTGGCCCCGTGGACCGCCCTGCTGACGGTCCACGCGACCGTTCACCGCTCGTTGTCACGGGGTGCGCAGACCACTGTCGCCTCGGCGGTCGGGGTGCTCGTGTCCTTCGTCATCGGTGCCTGGCTCGGGGTGAGCGTGTGGACGTTCGCTTTGGCTCTCCTGGTCGGTCTCCTGGGTTCGCGGATCTCTTGGATACGGGATGAAGGAGTCGCGATCGCCACCACCGCGATCTTCCTCCTCGGCAGCGGTTTCGACAGCCAGCAGCCCCTGCTCCTGGACCGCATGATCGAGGTGGCCCTCGGCGTCGCCGTCGGCGTTGGCGTCAATCTCCTGATCATCCCACCGCTGCGAGACCAGCAGGCGGCGCGCTATGTCGACAGCATCAATCGCCGCATGGGCGACGTGCTGATCAACATGGCGGACGAGTTCTCGACGTCCTGGGACACCGATCAAGCCGAAGCGTGGTTCCGCGAGACCGAGTCGATGAGCGAAGAGCTCGACTCCGCGTGGCAGACGGTGCGGTTCGCGCGCGAGAGCGAGCGCGTGAATCCGAGATCGGGCCTGCGGCGTCGACGCGGGTCCGGCCGGAACGGGTCCTCCACCGTCCCGGCCGAGGAGGCGTCGTACGAGAACATTCTCGCCCGGGTCGACGAGGGCATCTCGCATCTCCGGCATCTGACCCGCACCCTGCGCGAGGCCACCCACCTCGACGGTGACTGGGACGCCCGCTTCCGTAAGGGCTGGGTGAGGATCGTGCGGGATGCGGGGCATGCGATGGCCGACCCGGACGCCGAGGTGGAACCGATCTTCGATCGACTCTCGGACCTCTCCGTCACCGTGGCGCGAGAGGCTCAGCTGCCGCGGGAGTCCTGGCCGCTGTACGGGTCCTTGATCACCAGCATGCGCCACATCGCGGTCATCGTGGACGACGTCGCCTCGGCCCGCGAGGCGCGCGAGGGCGCGGCGGCGAATCCGCGTGACCAGTAGGTCTCACGGGCCGGCCGGGGAAGCGTCGGCGCCGAACGACAGCTCGAGGCCGCGCAGCCGGTATCCCGCCACGAGGTCGTCCCACCCGAGCGACGGCTCGGCCAGGATCGTCGGCTGCTGCGCGAGCACACGGGTCAGGAGCGTGTCGGTCTCGAGCAGGGCGAGGGAGCTGCCTGGGCAGCGGTGGGTGCCGTCCCCGAAGCTCAGTCCCGATGCGCTGACTCCGCGGGGCAGAGGCCGGCCCGGGCAGAGCTCCAGCGGTGCGGCGCCGACGCTCGCGGGGTCCGCGTTGGCGGCCCGGACGTCGATGTCGACGAGGTCTCCGGGGGCCAGGTGGTGCTCGAGGCCTTCGTCGCGGACGGTGAGGGGGCCGCGGACCCGGCGGCACAGGTGACCGACAACGGGCTCGAGGCGGATGATCTCCTGGAGAATGCCGAGGCGCTCGTCCTGGTCGGCGGCGAGGTACCGCTCGCGCAGCGGAGCGTCCTCGAGCGCAGGACCTCCGCGCCTGGCAACAGGGCAGCACCGGGATCGATCTGGTTGATGCGGGAATGCGGGAGCTATGGACCACGGGCTGGATGCACAATCGGGTACGCCTGGTCACCGCCTCGTTCCTGACCAAGAATCTTCGCCTGCACTGGCGCCTCGGTGAGGAGTGGTTCTGGGACACCCTGGTCGACGCCGACGAAGCCTCCAACCCCTTCAATTGGCAGTGGGTCGCTGGAACCGGAGACGACGCCGCCCCCTACTTCCGCATCATCAATCCCGGACGACAGCAGGAACGTTTCGACCCCGACGGCTCCTACGTGCACCGGTGGGTCCCCGAGGCGACTGAGCCCTCGCGGGACGCGCAACGCCCGATCGCCGACCTGCGCAGCTCGCGCGAAGAGGCCCTTGCCGCCTTCGCCGCGATCCGTCGATCAAGCAACGAGTCCTCAGCTGGAGAAGCCTGATACGTAGAACGAGAGCGCTGTACAGATGTTGCCCGCACAGCCAATTATGGGTCGCGGTGCCGAGAAATGACTTCCAACTGTGAGGAGGTACCAGCTTGCCCTGACGGGCAGCCGTGGTGCAGCGGCGCGTCGAGGCGTACGTGCGAGACGACCCGGTGGACGCCCCGTGCGGGCGCAGAGCAGTCGACGCCTCGGCAGCTGAGGGCGGCGCGGCGGCACTGCCGCAGTTCTCCGCCACGTGGGAGCTCCGACGGGAGGGACATCCTTGCGTGGGCCAGGCGGCCTGACCGGTCGTGAGTCGGGGTGGCGAGAGGGCAAGGCGGAGACTCGGGCCCTTGCCGCCAGCCGGTCCCGTTCTGTCCTCGCCAGGTGCGCTCCTGGTCACGTGCAGCACTCGAAGGTCGATCGCCTTCTTGGTGGTGGTCGCGGGTTTCGGGCGGTCTGCAGCTGGCACGACCCTAGCGGTCACCCCAGCGGTCACATTGCTGCCGAATAAGACAACGCCCTGGCGAGAAACTTGTTCTCACCAGGGCGTTCGTCGGGCTGACAGGATTTGAACCTGCGACCCCATGACCCCCAGTCATGTGCGCTACCAAGCTGCGCCACAGCCCGAGATCCTCCGTCGCCGGAGGGCCGTGGAACACAGTACCCCGGCCACCACCTCCCGAGCGAATCGGAACGGGCGTGACCTGCGGCACCCTCCTCCGGCAGGTCGCACAGCGACCCCACAGGTGCCCCTGGGGCGAGCCATGGCAAGCGGCCCTAGCGTCGTCGACGTCCCCGACAGGAAGCAGGAACGACCATGTACGAGCAGACCGACGATTCCCAGGACCCCCGGCTCGAGCGGGAGCCCGACGGCATCCTCTCCTACGAGGGTCGGGCCCTCGCCCACCCGGAGGAACCCCTCGCCGACCAGGGTCTCGCCTTCGATGTCGGCACGATCGTCTCGCGCCGCGGCGCGCTGGTGGCCCTCGCGGCCGGCTCGGCGGCGTTCGGGCTCGCGGCCTGCGTCGGCGACGAGGAGACCGCGGCGAGCGAGGATGGCGGTGACGGGTCGACCGCGGACGGAGAGATCCCCGAGGAGACCAACGGCCCCTACCCGGCCGACGGCACCAACGGGGTGAACGTCCTGACCGAGGCCGACGTCGTGCGCGGCGACATCACCTCGAGCTTCGGGTCCGGCTCCGCCACCGCGAGCGGGGTCCCCATGACCCTCACGCTCCAGCTGACGGACCTCTCCGCCGAGGGTGCGCCCTACGAGGGCGTCGCCGTCTACGTCTGGCACTGCACCGGGGACGGCCTGTACTCGCTGTACTCCGAGGAACTCGAGGAGGAGAACTTCCTGCGCGGTGTCCAGGTCGCCGGCGCCGACGGCGCCGTCACCTTCACCAGCATCTATCCGGGTTGCTATGCCGGGCGCTGGCCGCATGTCCACTTCGAGGTCTACCCGGACGCCGACACTCTCACCAGCGTCGATGACCTGCTCGCCACGTCACAGGTCGCGATGCCGCAGGACGTGTGCGAGACGGTGTACGCGACGGACGGCTACGACGGCTCCGCCGAGAACCTCGCGGCGATCACCCTCGAGTCCGACAACGTCTTCGGCGACGACGGCGGCGAACTCCAGCTGGCCACCGCCGAGGGCAACGCGACGTCCGGGTACACCGTGACGCTCTCGGTCGCGATCGATCCCACCACGACGCCCACGATGACCGCCGCTGGAGGCGGCGCACCGCCCGTGGGGGGCGAGCCGCCCGCCGGCGGGCCGGGTGGGGCGTCCGACGGCGGGGGCTCCCTGGTGGGCAACTCCCTCGTCGGCTCCCGCTGAGCGGGGAGGTTCGCGGGGCTCCGCGGGTCGCAGCGGCTGCGGGTGCGAGCGGCGCTAGTGTGCTGATATGCCTGCTCCGACGCGGTCGACGCCCCACGGGGAGACCCCGTACTCGCCGTCCTCGCTGCTGCGTGCTCTGACCGCGAACCCCTACGACGTCGACGCCCTGCGCGAGGACGACCCGCTCGCCGAGGCCGCGCCGCCGGACAACCGGCCCATGCGCACCCTCACCCTGCTGCTGGCCCTCGCGCTGGGCTTCGTCGTCGCCGTCGCGGTCACCGACCTCCGGCGGGACGCCGCCGGGGACGACGACCCGCGGGCCCTGCTCGAGCAGGAGGTGCTCGAGGCCCGCGGTGAGCTGGACGAGCTCGAGAGCCGGCAGGAGGGTCTCGAGGGTCAGATCGCCGATGCCCAGGCCGTGGTCCTGGACAGCACCGATGCCGACGCCTCCGAACGGCTGCGCGCCTACGAGGCCGCCGGCGCGGGGTCGGCCCGGACCGGTCCCGGTGTCGTCCTCACCGTCGAGGACTCCGCCCCGCTGCCGGCCAGCCCCGGCGTCAGCGAGGGGACCGTCAACCGCGTCACCGACGACGACCTGCAGATCGCCGTGAACGGGCTCTGGGCCGCCGGCGCCGAGGCCATCGCCGTCAACGGCCAGCGACTCAGTGCCACCAGCGCGATCCGTACCGCCGGCTCCGCGGTGCTGGTGGATTTCCGGCCCCTGTCCCCGCCCTACGAGATCACGGCGCTCGGGGACCCGGAGGAGCTGCGCGCGGCCGTCGACGCGGGGGAGAGCGGCGACTACCTCTCCGGGATCTCCGCCCGCTTCGGCATCCGCCACTCCTGGGGCAGCGCCCAGGACCTGACCGTCCCCGCCCGGCCCGTCGGCACCCTGCGCGAGGCCTCCGAGCTCGAGGCCCCGCGTGAGAGCACCCCCGAGACCTCCCCCTCCACCGCACCCGCCAGCGACCCCGCCACCGGCGGGGCGCGGAAGGAGACCGAATGATCGCCCTCATCGGCTTGGCCGTCGGCATCGGACTGGGCATCGTCGTCCAGCCCGATGTGCCCGCCGTGCTCCAGCCCTATCTCCCGATCGCCGTCGTCGCAGCCCTGGACACCCTGGCCGGAGGACTGCGCGCGAGCCTCGACGGGGCGTTCGACGCCCACGTCTTCATCACCTCGTTCCTGTTCAACGTCCTGATCGCGGCCTTCCTGGTGTTCCTCGGTGATCAGCTGGGGGTGGGGGCCCAGCTGTCCACCGCCGTGATCGTCGTGCTCGGGATCCGGATCTTCTCCAACGCCGCCGCGATCCGACGCCTGCTGTTCCGGTCATGAGCGACGGCACCCGCACCCCGGAGAGCCGCACGGCACAGAAGATCGTCTGGCGACGGCTGCGCGAGACCCTGCGCCCCCAGCCCACCTGGACCCAACTGATCGTGGGCCTGCTGTGCCTGCTGCTGGGCGTGTCCATCGCTGCCCAGGTGCGGCAGACGGACGACTCCCTCGACGGCGCCTCCCAGCAGGAGCTGGTGCGGCTCCTCGACGAGTCGGGACGGCACTCCGCCGATCTGGAGGTCGAGGTCGCCGAGCTCGATCGCACCCTCGAGGCGCTGCGCTCCGGCCAGGAGGACGACGTCGCCGCGCGCAACGCCGCCGAGGAGCGCCTGGCGACGCTCGAGATCGTCGCCGGGACCACCCCCGCGCACGGTCGCGGGATCGTGGTCTCGATCGCGGACCCCGACGGCGGCGTCCGCTCCTCGACCCTGCTCGGCGTCATCCAGGAGCTGCGCAACGCCGGCGCCGAGGTGATCCAGATCGATGACGTGCGCGTGGTCGCCTCGAGCTCCGTCACCACCGCCGCGGACGGGCGGCTGATGGTGGACGGCGCCGCCGTCGCCGCCCCGTACACGATCCGCGCGATCGGCGACCCGGAGGTCATGGAACCCGCTCTGCGGATCCCCGGCGGAGCTGCGGACTCCGTGGCCGGGGACGGCGGGACGCTCGCGGTGGCGGTCGAGCAGGAGGTGCAGATCGAGGCGACGGCGGAGCTCGAGGAGCCGGTGCACTCGCAAGTGGTCAAGTGATCGTCAAATCCTGCTCTGCGGGACGTCGAAGGGGCGCGTCCCCTGCCCTCCTCGTGCGAGGATGGACAGGCGGGATCGTGTTCACCCACGGAGCAGGATCCGTCGCCGGCCAGGAAGGGGTGCGGAGTGTCCGGGAACACCGAGTGGAACGACGACAATCTCGATCACACGTCGAAGCTGAGCGCCATCTCGCCCAGCGACCCGGTCGAGGACTCGGAGTCCGGCCTCTCGTCGCAGGACCGTCGGGCGATCGAGAACCTCCCCCCGCGCAGCGCTCTGCTGATCGTGCGGAAGGGGCCGAACCTCGGTGCGCGCTTCCTGCTGGATTCCGAGACCACCATCGCCGGTCGCCACCCGGGCAGCGAGATCTTCCTCGACGACGTCACGGTCTCCCGCAAGCACGCCGCCTTCGTGCGCGAGGGGGACAGCTTCCTCGTGCGCGACCTGGGCTCCCTCAACGGCACCTACGTGGGCAAGGACCGGGTCGACGAGGTGCGCCTCCAGCCCGGTCAGGACGTGCAGATCGGCAAGTACCGGCTGACGTACCACCCCTTCCACGGGACGGACTGACCGGATGCCGGCCTCCGCAGCGCGCAGGCCGAACTCGTCCGGGGCCGCACGGCTGAGCATCGGGCAGGTGCTCGGGAGCCTGCGGGACGAGTTCCCCGACCTGGCGCACTCCAAGCTCCACTATCTCGAGTCCGAGGGTCTGATCACGCCCGAGCGCACCCCTGCCGGGTATCGCAAGTACTCGCGCGAGGACGTCGACCGCCTGCTGTTCGTGCTGCGGGCGCAGCGGGACCGCTTCTGGCCGCTCAAGGTCATCAAGGAGCACCTGCTCGAGCACGGCGTGGACTCCGAGGTCACCTCGATCGCCTCCCGCCCCGGCCCCACCTCCTCTCCGCAGCCGGTGCGTCTGGACCGGCGCGGACTCGCCCGCCAGGCCGCCGTCGAGGAGGACTTCCTCGCCGAGCTCGAGCAGTACGGGCTGCTGGCCGAGGGGCTCCTGTTCTACGGGTCCGCCGAGCTGGAGATCGTCATCTCGGCCCGGGACCTGGCCGACGAGGGGCTGCATCCCCGTCACCTGGTGATGCTGCGCACCTCGGCGGAGCGGGAGGCCCACATGATCCGCTCCGTCGCCAAGCCGCGCTCGCGGGGCGGGGACGCGGTGGCCCGCGGCGAGGCCGAGGACTTCGCCCGCGACCTGGGGGAGTCCATGGTCACCTTGCATTCCGCGGTGCTGCGCGCCAAGCTCCGGGAGACCTGAGCACCGCTGATCCGACTCCGTTCGGCGCTCCGGATCGGCTCCTCGGCGCAATCGATCCGTGATCTTCGGGCGGCGCGTTGCTGTCTCCGGGAGGGTGGTTCGGGCTAGTCTGGGCGAGTGCTCTCGTCCTTCCCCGTCGGAGAGCCGGAATCCGGAGGTAGCCGTGAACGCCACTCCTGGCGATGATCGCACTGAGCAGTCGACCGTGCCCGCCGAGCCCGCGCAGGGCGTCCTGTTCGATGACGTCGTGGACGCTCCCGGGGAGCTCGGATACCGTGGTCCGGCCGCCTGCAAGGCCGCCGGCATCACCTACCGTCAGCTGGATTACTGGGCCCGCACCGGCCTGGTCCTGCCGGGCGTCCGCGGCGCCAGCGGCTCCGGCAGCCAGCGCCTGTACGGCTTCCGGGACATCCTCGTCCTCAAGGTCGTCAAGCGTCTCCTCGACACCGGCGTCTCCCTGCAGCAGATCCGTGTCGCCGTCAGCGCGCTGCGTGAGCGCGGCATCGACGACCTCGCCGGCATCACCCTGATGAGCGACGGCGCCTCCGTCTACGAGTGCACCTCCGCGGAGGACGTCTTCGACCTGGTCCAGGGCGGTCAGGGCGTCTTCGGCATCGCCGTGGGCCGAGTGTGGCGCGAGGTCGAGAACGACCTCGCCGTGCTGCCCGGTGTGGACCCGGCCGACGACGCGGCCCTCGCCCTGCAGGACGAGCTCGCCGCGCGCCGCCGCTCTCGCCAGGCCGGCTGAACCGTCGCTGAACCAGAAGAACGGCGGGTCCCGGGAAGGGGCCCGCCGTTCTCTGTATGTCTCTGTATGTCTCTGTAATTCTCTGTTCAGCTCAGGAGTGCTGGCGTGAGGCCAGCACCGTCTTCAGCAGGGCGTCGAAGTCCGCGGTGAGCCGCTTGCCGGAGGCGCCCTCGTACCGGTGCAGAGGAACGGCGCCGCCCTGGGCCTGCTGCAAGCCCACGCGCTCCTCGATGACCGGCTCGAGGACCGCCTCGCCGAAGAGGTCCCGCAGCTCGGCCAGGCGGTACTGGTGCTCGACGGAACGGGGGCGGTAGCGGTTGACGACCAGGCCCAGCGGCTGCAGGCGGGGCGCGATGCCGTCCTCGTGCATCTCGGCGGAGAGCTTCAGCGCGCGATCCGCCGCCGTCACCGCGAAGAAGCCCGGCTCGGCGACGACGAGGGAGCGGTCCGAGGCGGCGAGCGCCATCTGGGTGAGGCCGTTCAGGGACGGCGGACAGTCGATGAGCACCAGGTCGTACTGGTGGCTGCGCTTCTCGAGCGCCTCACGCAGCCGGCGCACGTCGCGCGGATCGGGCGTGGGGGAGTCCATCAGCGAGGAGCGGCTCGACCCGGGGATCACATCGAGGTGCGAGGCGGCCTCGGAGGACCACGGCGCCGGCACGATGGAACGGTCGATCGTCTCCGTGCGGGGGGAGGAGAGCACCTCGGCGATGTCCACCGTGCTCGCGGGCTCCCCCAGCAGCCCCAGGGTGGAGTCGCCCTGCGGATCGAGGTCGATGACGAGGGCGTTCACCTCCTGATGGAGGGCGGCAGAAGCCAGGCCCAAGGTCACCGACGTCTTGCCGACGCCGCCCTTCAGGGAACACACACTCACGATGAACACGGGGGGAGTCTACCGACCGGACCCTGATCACCGGGTCCGCCACGGGCGGTAACCTGCGTGAATCATGTCCGGGACCGGTGCTGAGGGGGCCGACGTTGTCGCAGATCACGCATGAGCTCGTGCTGGAGGTGCTCGAGGGCTGCGGGGCGGGCGCCCTGCGGGAGGCCGCCGAGCTCGGCCCCGCGGGCGAGGTGACACCGACGGAGCTGACTCTGAGCACCGACGACCTCGACGCGGTGCGCGGCCTGCGCCGCACGGTCGCCGCCTCCACCGCCCTCACCGTCCCCGCGCGGCGGCCGCGCGAGCTGCTGGAGACCTCGGTCCAGCGACGCCTCGGCGAGCTGCTGGAGGACATGGGGCGTCAGCGTCCTCGTCAGCGCTTCCACGGGCTGCGCCTGGAGGCGGCCGGTTCCGGCACGCCCGAGATGCGGCGGCTCGCCGAGGCCCTCGCGCAGCGGACGGGGATCGCCGTGGCCGAGGACGGCGACCTGGTGGCACGGGTGAGGCGCGGGACGGCATCGGGCACCTGGCAGGTGCTGCTGCGCACCACGCCGCGTCCCCTGTCCACCCGCGCCTGGCGCACCGTGAACTACCCGGGTGCGGTCAACGCGACCGTCGCGGCCACCGTGCTGGACCTGCTCGAGGTGGGGGAGGAGGACAGCCTGCTGGACCTGACCTGCGGATCCGGGACCTTTCTGATCGAGCAGCTGTACGCAGCGCCGCCCGCCCGTGCGGTCGGGGTGGATGTGGACCCCGAGGCGATCGACGCCGCCCGCCTCCACCAGCGGGCCGCGCGACGGCGGGGCCGCATCGACTGGATCCTCGGCGACGTGCTGACGACCTCCCTCGAGCCGGGATTCACGCGCATGGTCACGAACCCGCCCTGGGGCACGCTGCACGGGGACCACGACTCGAACGAGCAGCTGCTGGCGGACCTGCTCGCGCGGGCCGCCCAGCTGGCCGCGCCGCGTGCCCGCCTCGGGGTGCTCACCCATGAGATCTCGCGCATGCATCGGGTGCTGGAGCGTGGGACGGCGTGGCGACCGGTCGGGGAGCACCGCTTCTTCCAGAAGGGCCACCATCCGCGGCTGTTCCTGCTCGCGCGCGACTGAGCGGGTCCCTGGTCTCGGGCAGCGGAGGGTCACAGCCCCCGTCGGCCCTCCTGCAGCGCCTGCAGCGCGCCCTCGTCGCCCTCGAGGCGCACCTGCGCCACCTCGTCGCGCCCGGAGACCCAGAGCAGCAGCTCGAGCGCCTCGCCGTGAACGCGCAGAGCGCCCGTGGACCGCCGCGAGCGCAGCTGACGCCCGCCCTGCGGGGAGACCAGTGTGATGTCGGCGTCCACGTGCACGCTCACCCGGGACAGCAGGGACAGGGCTCGCCACGCGCGAGCCTGCTCCTCGTCGGGGAGCAGGCGCGGCTCCCATCCCTCCTGGGCGCGACGCAGGTCCTCGTGGTGGATGAGCAGCTCGCCCTGACCGCTCGCGCGGTCGACGGCGCCGACGGGGGAGAGGCGGCCCGGACCCTCCCGGAAGAGCTCCACCTGCTCGGCCCAGGGCCGGGCGCGGAAGTCCTCGCGGGCCGCCACCGCGCGCTGCCCCAGCGGGCCGGGCAGGCGGGGGCCCACGAGCAGGTGCGGGTAGCGTTCGCGCCCCAGCAGATGCTCGAGCAGGTCCGAGGCGTCCCAGCCCGGCAGGATCGTCGGCGCCTGGGGGCCGAGGGCGTCGAACGTCGCGGCGAAGGCCTCGCGCTCCGGATCGGTCACGGTCGTCATCATGTGCTCACTCCTGATTGCTGAACGCGGCGTCGAAGGAGACCTCCGAGACCGGGTAGTCCAGCGAGCGCAGGTGCTCGAGGGCCTCCTTCGCCCCGTGCAGCCGGTCCATGCCGGCGTCCTCCCACTCGATGGAGATGGGGCCGTCGTAGCCGATCGAGCGCAGGGCGCGGAAGGCGGCGTCCCACGGTACGTCGCCGCGGCCGAAGGAGACGAAGTCCCAGCCGCGGCGCGGATCGCCCCAGGCCAGGTGCGAGCCGAGGCGGGTGTTGCGGCCCGTCACCCGCACGCGGATGTCCTTGCAGTCCACGTGGTAGATGCGATCGGAGAAGTCGCTGATGAAGGAGACCGGGTCGATCTCCTGCCACATGAAGTGCGAGGGGTCCCAGTTCAGTCCGAACGATTCGCGGTGCCCGATGGCCTCCAGGGTGCGCCGTGTCGTCCAGTAGTCGTAGGCGATCTCGGAGGGGTGGACCTCATGGGCGAAGCGCACCCCGCACTCGTCGAAGACGTCGAGGATCGGGTTCCAGCGGTCGGCGAAGTCCTGGTAGCCCTCGTCGATGACCTCCTGCGGGACCGGCGGGAACATCGCCACGTACTTCCAGATCTTCGAGCCGGTGAAGCCGATGACGGTCTCCACGCCCAGCTTCTGCGCGAGCCGTGCGGTGTTCTTCATGTCCTCGGCGGCGCGCTGCCGCACGCCCTCGGGGTCGCCGTCGCCCCAGACCGCGGAGCCGACGATCGCCTGGTGGCGGAAGTCGATCGGGTCGTCGCAGATCGCCTGGCCCTTGAGGTGGTTGGAGATCGCCCAGACCTTCAGGCCGTGCTTCGCGAGGATACCGAGGCGCTCGGCGATGTAGGCGTCGTCGTCCCAGCGGCTCGCGTCCAGGTGCTCGCCGGAGACGGCGATCTCGAGTCCGTCGTAGCCCCAGCCGGCGGCCAGCTCGGCCACCTCCTCGAGTGTCAGATCGGCCCACTGGCCGGTGAACAGGGTGTGCGGATGAGCCATGGTGGTGCTCCTTCTCAGCAGTGAACGTGTCGAGGTATGGGGGTGGAGGTGTGGATCTCAGACGGTGACGGTGGCGCCGTCGGCGGCGTCGGAGGCGATGACGGCCTCCAGCACCCGCTGCAGTGCGAGGCCGTCCGCGAAGTCCGGGGAGAATGAGGCGGCGGCGCCGGGGCTGTCGTCGCGCTCGCGGATCGCGACCAGCAGGTCCCTCGCCTGGTTCGAGAAGGCGTTCTCCCAGCCCAGCACGTGACCCTGCGGCCACCAGGCCTCGAGATAGGGATGCTCGGGCTCGGTGACCAGGACCCGGGTGAAGCCCTGCTCGGCGACCGGGCGGGTGGCGTCGAGGAACCAGAGCTCGTTCGGGCTCTCGAGGTCGAAGCGGAGCGCGCCCTTCGAGCCGAACAGCTCGATGGTCAGGCGGTTCTTGGCGCCGGCGGCCATGCGGGAGACCTCCACGGAGGCCAGCGCCCCGCCGTCGAGCTCGAGCGTCGCCCAGGCGGCATCGTCGACCGTGACGTCCTCCGGTCCGTCGGGACCGGGCCGTCGGGGCACGACCGTCGCCAGTCGCCCGCGCACGGCGGTGGCACGCTGTCCCGTGAGGTGCTGGATCTGGTCGATGGCATGGGAGCCGATGTCGCCGAGCGCCCCGGACCCGGCGGTCTCCTTCCGCAGCCGCCAGGACATGCCTGCGTCCTCGTCCACCAGCCAGTCCTGAAGATAGGCGGCCTTGGCCTGCCGGATCGTGCCGAGCTTCCCGGACTCGACGAACTGGCGGGCCAGGGCGAGCGCGGGCACGCGGCGGTAGGTGAAGCCGAGCGCCGCGATCTGACCGCGCGTGGTGGCTGCCGAGGCCGCCGCGACCATCGCCTCCGCCTCTGCGGTGTCGTTGGCCAACGGCTTCTCGCACAGCACGTGCTTGCCGGCCTCGAGCGCGGCGATCGCGATCTCGGCGTGCAGGAAGCCGGGCGCGGCGATGTCGACGATGTCGATGTCCTCGCGGGTGATCACCTCCCGCCAGTCGGTGGCGTGCTCGTCCCAGTCCAGGCGGCGGGCGGCCTCGGCCACGGCCTCCTCGTCGCGGCCGACGATCACGCGGCGGGCGATCTCGGCGACGTCGAAGGCGGCGCCGACCGTGCGCCAGGCCTGGGAATGGGCGCGGCCCATGAACGCGTAGCCGATCAGGGCCACGCCGAGAGGACGGTCTGCGGGGGTGGGGGACACCGGGGTCTCCTTCGTGCTGGGATTCGTGGGGGCAGTGGTCACAGGGTGGCGGCGAGCGGGTCGAAGTCCTCCGGCAGCAGCTCGGGGACAGCAGCGGTGGAGTCGACCGGCACGGACCCGTCGACCGCCGTGGCCTCGTCGAGCCCGATCATGATGTCGAGCACATGGGCGGCCAGCTCGCCCGTGAGGCGGTGGGGGCGGTCCGCACGCAGTGCGCGGGCCATCTCGAGGGTGCCGAGCCCTCGTCCGCCGACGGCCCCGGTCGCCTCACGCTCGGTCCAGTCCTCCTCGCCCCGGGCGGCTCGGGAGGTCACGCCGGTGAACTGGTTGGGGTCGGGCAGGGCGAGGGTGCCCGTGGAGCCGGAGAGCTCGAGCACGTGCGGGCGGTCGAAGGGTTCGTCGAAGGAGAACTCCACGGCGGCGCTGGTCCCACCGGCGAAGCGCAGCAGTCCCTGGAGGCGGGTGGGCACCTCGACGGCGAAGCTCTCCCCGGAGCGAGGGCCGGAGCCGATGGTCCGGGAGGTCACGGACCGGGAACCGACGGCGGAGACGGAAGTGACGGGCCCGTAGGCGAGCACCAGGCTGGTCAGGTAGTACGGGCCCATGTCGTAGAGCGGTCCGGCACCGCGCTGGAACAGGAAATCGGGCTGGGGATGCCAGGACTCGGGGCCGGGGGAGCGGAACCGGGCGAGCGCCGAGCGGGGCTCCCCGATCTCACCGTCGCGCAGGGCCCGCAGGCCGGTCTGCACCCCGGCGCCGAGGACCGTGTCGGGAGCGCCACCGAGGCGCAGCCCGCGCTCCCGGGCGGCACTCAGCAGGGCGGCCGCATCCTCCCGTGTCGTCACCAGCGGCTTCTCGGTCCACACGTGCTTGCCGGCCTCGAGGATGCTGCGTGAGACGTCGTGATGTGCCGCCGGGATCGTCAGGTTGATGACGATCTCGATCGCGGGGTCCTCGAGCACCGTCGCCACCGGGCCATGGGCGCTGATGCCGTACTGCGCGGCGCGTGCGGCGGCCGCCTCTGGCCGCAGATCACCGAGAGCGCGCACCTCGACGTCGGGATAGGCCGTGAGCTGGTCGAGGTACTGGGCAGCGATGACCCCGGCACCGATGATGCCGAGGCCGACGGGGCCGGACGCAGCGGTCATGCTCGCTCCTCCTGGAGGTACCGGGTCAGCTGGGCGAGGGAGCGGGAGAGCGCCGTGAAGATGTCGCCGGAGTGGTCGTCGAACTCGATCACCCCGGTCTCGAGCCAGGGCGCGGAGGCGAGGATCCCGGGCACGTCCATCTCGCCCTCGCCGAGCGGCAGCTGGTCGCGCACGTCACCGGTCAGCGGGCCGTCCTTGAGATGGACGAGCTGGACCCGCTGGCCGAGTGCGTTGAGCAGCGCCGCGGGGTCGGTGCCGCCGACGGCGGACCAGAAGGTGTCGAGCTCGAGCACGACCCGCGGGTCGAGATGGTCGACCAGGACCTCCAGACCGCAGCGGCCCTCGAAGACCGGTCGGGTCTCGGCGTCGTGGTTGTGGTAGCCGATGCGCACCCCGTTCTCCGCGGCGAGCGGCGCCAGGGCGTTGAGCCGGTCGGCGGTGGCCCGGATGTCGTCCTCCCGCGCCCACTGCTCACGGTCCCAGTACGGCTCGATGACGGTGCGCACGCCGAGCCCCGCCGCAGTGGCGAGCAGGCCCGCGGGATCCTCGGCGCCGAGCAGGGAGGCATGGGCAGAGGGCGCCGCGAGCCCGTGCACGGCCAGCAGGGGCCGCAGTGACGTCGCGTTCTCACGCAGCGCGAAGGGCTCGACGGCGGTGAAGCCCATCTCGGCCAGACGGCGCAGAGTGGCCTCGGGATCGGCGGCGAAAGCATCCCGGACGCTGTAGAGCTGGACGGAGATCTGCACGGAGTGCTCCCTGGGACGGCGTCGAGGACGTGGGTCACCACACACTATGTCGGAGATCACGTCGCGGCAAAGGCGTCCGTCCCGCGGCGCCCGGCCCGGTGCCACACTGGGGACGTGGAGAGACATGTGCGGGCGTGGATGACGGCCGAGGTCACCGAGGGCACCGACATCGCCCTGCTGGTCGCGGTCTCCGAGGCGCCCGTCGCCCAGGAGTCGCTGACGGTGCTCGCCGGGGGCCGCGAGCACGCGGTCGCCGAGACCCGCGACCGCTTCGGCAGCCGGATGCACCTGATCACGGGGCTGCCTGCAGGTCAGGTCGAAGTGGTCTACGCCGCCCGCGGCATCACGCGCGCATCGGTGCCGGTCGTGAGCGAGGCGGACGCGGTGCTGCATCTGCGCCCCTCCCGCTACTGCGAGGTCGACGAGTTCACGTCGACCGCCGAGGAGATCGTGGGCGAGCGCACCGGAGCCGCGGCGGTCGAGGCCGTCGCCGCGTGGGTGCACGACCATCTCGACTACGTCCCCGGCGCCAGCTCGATCACCGATTCCGCGCGCAGCACCTACGTCTCCCGCCAGGGGGTGTGCCGGGACTACGCCCACCTGACCGCGACGCTGCTGCGGGCAGGTGGGGTCCCCGCCCGCTGCTCCTCGGCGTTCGCGCCGGGGCTCGCCCCGATGGACTTCCACCTGGTGGTCGAAGCCCTGGTCGAGGGGGACTGGGTGGCGGTGGACTCCACCCGCCTGGCGCCGCGGGCCTCGATGGTGAGGATCGCGACCGGTCAGGACGCGGCCGACACGGCCTTCATGACCACGCTCGCAGGCAACGTGGTGCTCACCGGCATCCAGGTCACGGCGATCGTGGACCCCGAGCTGCCCGCCGAGGACCCCGCTGCACGGGTCCTACTGCGCTGAGTCTTCGCCGGAGTCCTCGTCCGAGCCCTCGTCCCCGGTGAAGCCCGCGAGATACTGCTCGACCTCGGCGGCGATGTCCTCGGCGGTGGGGACCTCGGCGCCGGCGCCCGAGGTGATCATCCGGTCGTAGCGCTGCTCGAGCCCGGAGACCATCTCCTGGAGCTGCTCCTGGGCGTCGACCTGGGCGCTGACGGCCTCGCGGACGGGGCCGGCCTGCGCCTCCAGAGCCTCCATCGGCACGTGCGGACCCTTCTCCTGGCCGATCGCCTGCAGGAGGGCGATCGCGGCATCGGGATAGGACATCTCGTGGAGGTACTGCGGGACGTGCACCACGAGGCCCACCACGTCGTGGCCGGCATCGGCCAGGCGCAGTGTGAGCAGCGAGGTGAAGGGGGCGCGCAGGCGGAAGGTGCCGGGCATCGTCCTCCGCACTTCGATCGTGTCCGGGTCGCCCGCGAAGCGCGTCACCGGCAGCTCGCGGGTGTGGGGGACCGGGGCGGGGAAGCCCTGGACGAGGAGGGTGCGCTCGATGCCGAGCTGGTCCACGACGATCCGCAGCGCGTGCGCGACCCGCTCCCACTGGAACGACGGCTCGGGACCCGTGAGCAGGAAGAAGGGCTCGCCGTCGGGATCGGTGACCTCGTGGAGCACGATCTCGGGCTTCTGGTAGTCGTCGAAGTGGTCGAGCTCGAGGGTCACCTCGGGGCGTCGGCCCGCGTAGTCGTAGACCTGGTCCATGTCCAGGCGTCCCACGACGCGGCTGGGCAGAGTGTTGAGCAGGTGGTCGTCGACGAGGTCCTGGGCATTTCCGGCGTCGCTGAACGCACCGAGCGTGACCAGCAGCGTGCGGCCGCGCAGGGAGCGCGAGTCGACGTGCCGCTCGTAGTTGAACAGTGTCGTCGGATCCATGGTTCCTCCTGGCAACGGGCCGCCGGGCCGGGGCGGCAAGTGGTGACTCATCGTTCAACGACCGGGCGCGGGACACTATTCCGACGGGGGAGCGGACCTCACGTGAACAGGGTCACGGTATCGATCGCGAGACGGACCGCCAGGGCGCCGGTGACCACGAGGAAGACCCAGCGCACGAAGCCGGAGCCGAGGCGGATCGCCAGACGCGCCCCGAGGAATCCGCCGAGCACGTTGGCCAGAGCCATCAGACCGCCGAGCAGCCACCAGATCTCGCCCTGCAGTCCGAAGACCAGCAGGGCGCCGAGGTTGGTGGTGAGGTTCGCGAGCTTCGCGTGGACACTGGCCTCGAGGAAGCCGTACCCGAGCACGGCCACCATCGCGATGATGAAGAAGCTGCCGGTGCCCGGCCCCAGGACGCCGTCGTAGACGCCGACGAGGCCGCCGATGGCCCCGGCGCGCAGCACCTGTGCGCGTCCGCTGTGCCGGGGCCGGTGCACGAGTCCCATCGCCGGGCGCAGGAGCGTGTACAGCCCGACCGCGATCAGCGCCAGCAGCACGATGGGGGAGAGCCAGTCGCGGGGGATGAAGGAGGCCAGGCCCGCCCCGACGGCGCTGCCGAGCAGCGCGCACACGATCAGTGGGCCCGCGGTCGCGGCGATCGGGGCGATCCGTCGGACGTAGGTCCACGAGGAGATCGCCGTCCCCGCCGCCGAGGCGACCTTGTTGGTGCCCAGCACGGAACCGGTCGAGGCGTCGGCGGGCAGCGCGGTCAGCAGCGCCGGGAGCTGGATCAGGCCGCCGCCGCCGACGACGGCATCGACCCAGCCGGCGAGGAAGGCCGCCCCGACCAGGAGCAGCAGGGTCAGCGCGGAGAGCTCGAGGAGCTGATCAGGCAGGGGCACGGGATAAGTCAACACCGCTGGGAAGC
The DNA here is from genome assembly GCF_017876545.1 of Brachybacterium sacelli. Lineage (NCBI taxonomy): Bacteria > Bacillati > Actinomycetota > Actinomycetes > Micrococcales > Dermabacteraceae > Brachybacterium > Brachybacterium sacelli. The sequence goes on from NZ_JAGIOD010000001.1 coordinate 3,032,267, forward strand.
GAGCCGCAGAATCGGCCCGCCTGTCAGACTGCCACGATGCGTGCACTGATCTGGGACCTCGGCGGCACCCTCGTGGACACCTATCCGGACGTCGACCGCGCTCTGGCCTCGAGGATCGACCCTCAGCCCGGTCAGGAGCTGCTCCACGAGGTCGCGGTGCTGACGCGCCGGTCCAGCTCGGAGGCGATCACGACTCTCGCCATGCGCCACGGTCTCGCCGAGGAGACTCTGCGCGCGGCGTACGAGAGCACGAAGCGACGGTGGAGGACCCGTCCCGCCCCGGTGATGGCCGGGGCGCGGGAGCTGCTGGCGGCCGTCCGGGACGCCGGCGGGATCAATCTGGTCTCGACGCATCGTGATCGGGCCAGCGCGACCGCACTCCTGGAGGACCTGGGTCTCACCCTGGACGACATCGTCTGCGCCCCCGACGGGTACCCGCGCAAGCCCGATCCGACCATGATCAGGGCGCTGCTGTCGCGGCACGAGCTGGACCCGGGGGAGTGCCTCGCCGTCGGCGATCGCCCCGCCGACGTGGAGGCGGCTCACGCCGCCGGCGTGCGCGGCGTGCTGCTGGAGACCCCGGGGATCCCGCTGCAGGCCGGGGAGGCCGAACGGATCACCAGCCTGACCGAGCTGCTCGGCCGGGTCCGCGGGTGACGCCGGGGCGGACGCTGTACGAGCGCTGCGTCGCTGAGGACGCACAGCGGGCACCCCGGGTAGCGTGCAGGTATGGCGATCATCTACCAGGCCCGGCTCGAGCCGACCAAACCCGAGATCCTGCACCGTCTGCTGGCGTCGAGGCCGTGGGGCGAGGCGGGGGAGCTGGAGGTGCTCGGCGCCTACCGCTTCGACGACCCGGATGGCGAGGTGGGCATCGAGTGCCATCTGGTGCGGGTCGGGGAGACCGTGTACCACCTGCCGCTGACCTATCGCCCCGCACCGCTCGAGGACGGTGAGGACGCCCTGATCGGGACCCTGCAGCACTCGGTGCTCGGTGAGCGCTTCGTCTACGACGGCCTCGGTGACGAGGTGGCGCTGGAGTGCTTCCGACGCGCGCTGTGCGGACAGCAGGAACAGGCCGAGCTCGAGATCCACGACGCCGAGGATCGCCGTGTCGACACGCGGACGCACTCGGTGAGCCTGAGCCTCGAGCTCGACGAGGGCGAGAGCCTGCCGACCGACGACGATCTCCTCAGCGGCGGCGAGCCGTTCACCATCGCCCGCACCGTCGGCGATCTCGACGGCACAGTGCGCCTGGTCGCCGAATGGTCCGACGGACGCGGCGTGCTCGCGGCGTACTGAGCGCTCCGGGGCGGCCGGGGAGGGCCCCTCTCAGGATGACTTTACATAACGTACATTATCGGCGTGCTGTCGCCGGCCTGGTCAGTGCGCGCCGGTGTGCGGGTTCGGCGTGCCGCTGCCTCGCCCGGCGACGACGAAGAACGCGCCGGAGATCAGGCAGCCGATGACCATCGTGATCGCCATCGGCAGGGAGGAATGCGTCCCGGCGATCCCCACCAGCGGCGCCGCGATCGAGGCCGAGAACGAGAAGCCCAGCCCCAGCATCGCCGACCCGGTGCCCGCAATCTCGCGCGCCTGGTCCGAGGCCAGCGCGCCGCCGTTGCCGAAGATCAGTCCCTGCGGCGCGACGGTGAAGAAGAACGCCGGCAGCACGATCCACGCCGGGGTGTCCAGGAACAGGCTGCCGATCAGCAGCGAGAAGCTCGCCAGCGTCACCACGATCAGTCCCACCCGGATCAGCTTGCGCGGATGGATCGAGCGGGTCAGTCGGGCCGAGAGCAGCGAGAGCGCCATCATGCCCATCGAGTTGATCGCGAAGCTCACCGAGTACTCGCTCGAGGTGAACCCGAGCATCTCCTGGACCACGAAGGACGAGGCAGAGACGTACGCCATCAATGCAAAGGCCGAGAACGCGTTGACCAGCATGTATGCCACGAATATGCGGCGGCGCAGCAGAGTGCGGCAATTCCGCAGGAAGGTGTGGAATCCCCCGGCGTGGCGTCGGGACGGCGGCAGGGACTCCGGGATGCGCGTCAGCACCCCGATCAGGGAGATCAGCGACATCGCCGAGATCACCAGGAAGATCTCGCGCCATTGACCGAAGACCAGGATGATGCCGCCCAGCAGCGGCGCGACGATCGGGGCGACGCCGCCGACTCCCTGCATGATGTTCATCAGCCGGAACAGCTCGGGGCCGTCGGTCATGTCGATCAGGACCGCGCGGCCCAGCACCATGCCGAAGCCGCCGCCGATCCCCTGCAGGATGCGGAGCACCAGCAGGAACTCCACCGACGGCGCGAGCGCGCAGCCGATCGAGGCCAGCAGGCACAGCACGATCCCGATCAGCAGCGGTGTGCGCCGTCCCAGACGGTCCGACAGCGGCCCCGCGACGACCTGGCCGCTCGCGGTGCCCAGGAAGAACGCCGTGATGGTCAGCTGCATCCGCGAGGCGCTGGTGCCGAGGTCGGAGGCCACCTCGGGGAAGGCCGGGATGTACATGTCGGTCGCCAGGGGGCCGATGGCGCTGAGCGTGGTGAGCACGACGATCACCAGGATGGTGACCTTGCCGCGGGTACGGCTCAGCTCCTCCTCGCTGGGCAGTTGCGCGAGATCGTGGTCGGCGACATCCTCCATCACCGGGATCGCGCCCGTGATGGTGGGGATGGCGCCGGAGGTGGTGGGGACCGAGCCGGTGGAGGTCAGGGGCTCGTCGTGAGCGTCGTCACGGCGGGGATCGGGAGCGGCGTGAGCCACGAGGGTCCTTTCAGGGGTGCTGATCGAGCAGCGCGGGTCGACGAGGACCTCGCACGGATCGATCACCCCATCCTAGGGAGATCGTGACCGTTCACGAAAGGGTCATACCGTGCCTCACCCGGCGTCGGCGTGCGCCAGGCGCTCCTGGTAGGTCGGATCGGTGCGCTTGAGCCAGCGGATGACGGCGGAGGTCACCGGGATCATCGCGTACTGCACCGCTACCTTGTAGACGAAGCCCAGGAGCGTGTACTCCGCCCACTGTGTGAGCGTCGTGATGCCGATCGCGGTCGCTGCGATGGAGCAGAAAATGATGGTGTCCACGAGCTCACCGAGCCCGCTCGAGGTGAACAGGCGAGGAATGAGGCCCCGCTCCCCCATCCGTCTCTTCATCCGACTGACGACGAAGGAGTTCAGGGTCTGGCCGGCGAGGAAGCCCGCCAGGCCCGCGAGCACCACGATCCAGACGGGGCCGAGGGCGAGCTCGAGGGCGGCCTGCTTGGCCTGACCGTACTCGTCCGGGAACGGCGGCAGCGCGATGATCACCTGGTAGCAGACGGAGGCGAGGATGCTCACGGCGAAGGAGGTGAGGATGGCCCGGCGCGCGACGCGGGGACCGTACAGCTCGGTCACGATGTCGCCGAGGACGTAGGCGAGGGGGAAGAGGAAGAAGCCGCCGTCGGTGAGGATCTCGAATCCGGTGCCGGGGACCGTGCCGAAGCTGACGCCCTTGGCGGCTCCGATGCCGGAGAGGACGACCACGGTGACCATGGCGGCGAGGAGGATGTCGAAGTGCGAGGAGCCCCGGTCGGCGTAGACGGCGCCGGCCGGGCCTCCAGACGGGGTGGGAGGGGCGGACGGCGCGGTGCGGTGGTGTGTGTTCACCGGGGCAGGGTACACAGCGGGCCGGGCACCCGTCCGCGGACGGGCGCCCGGCCCGGGTGAGGAATCCTCGAGCGGTCTCAGATGCCCCGTGCGCTGTAGTCGACGTCGCTGACGAAGCTGTCGAACTCGCTCTCGCTGCCGTGCCATTGCACGGAGTCGCCGGCGAAGGGCCCGGAGTCCGAGTACTGCCACAGCTCCCAGGCCCACCAGCGGCCCGGCAGCGTCGTCGGCGGGTCATCGCGGTAGGAGGCCACGAACAGCGGCGAGTTCACCGGGGTCCAGTCCCCCACCACGTCGTTCCACCAGTTCACGCCGGTGTAGACGACCGGGCGACGACCGACCTCGGCGAGATAGGCGGCCGAGAAGCCGTAGATCCAGTCGCGCATCTCCTGCTGGGTCAGCCCGTAGTCCCGCGGCAGGCCGGAGTAGGCCTCGAGGTCGACCATGCCGGGCAGGGTGATGCCGTCGTCGGTCCATCCCCCACCGTTGCTGAGGAAGAACTCGACCTGTTCCTCGGGTCCGCCGGAGTCGGGGCGGGCGAAGTGGTACCCACCACGTGCCAGACCGGCATTGCCGGCATCGATGTACTGCTTGCTGAAGGAGGGGCTGCGATAGGTGCGGCCCTCGGTGGCCTTGACGTAGGCGAAGCGGGAGCCGAGCGAGACCTGGGCGTCCCAGTCGATGTCGCTCTGCCAGGCCGAGACGTCCTGGCCGGAGAAGCCGGCGGCGTTCGCGGCCGGCGCGACGAGCGCCGTGGCACCGGTGCCGACCGCGGCGGCGCCCAGCACGCCGCCGCGGAGGACAGAACGTCGGGAGGTGCCGGAATCGGAATCGGAATCGGGAGCGGGAGGTGGAGTGAGATGGCGGGGGCGATAGGGAGCCATGCGTGTCTCCTGGGGAAGGGGGAAGCACAGTGCGACGGACGCCACACCCCGCACACCGTACGCATGGCGGCCTCTCCCCTGGCAAGCCCATGAAGTGCGGCGTGTCGGGGCAAAACGGGCGAACCGGAAGGGGTGTGGCGTCGAATCAGTCGGCGCGGGGCTCGATGAAGGCGCGCAGGGTGCCCAGGATCGTGGTCGCGGCGAGCTCGGTGATGTCACGGCCGTCCATCTGCTCGCGCACCATCAGATCGACGAACACGCCGACCAGCAGCTGGGCGAGGTCCCCGGGTGGCAGCAGGGGGTGGTCGCCCTTCTCCTCCATCCGGGCGGAGAGGAGCTTGCCGATCTCGTCGCGGAGCCGTTCGCGCTGCGTCGCGAGCTCGGCACGCATCTCCTGGTCGCGCAGGGAGCGTGCGATGGCGTCCGAGTAGAGCAGGTACCACTGGCGCCCGTACGGGCGGATCCCTTCGAACACGGCGACCATGAGGGCCGCGTCGTCGACGTCGGAGAGGCTGCACGGCACCCCGCCCTGGGTGCGCGCGGTCTCGATCGCCTCGTCGACGGAGGTGTTCGCGATCTCGATCATCTCCTCGGTGACGGAGGCGAACAGTGCGGCGAAGACCTCCTCCTTCGTCGAGAAGTTCGAGTAGAAGGCGCCGCGGGTGAATCCGGCGGCCCGCACCAGGTCGTCCACGGTCGCGCCGTCGATGCCCTTCTCGACGAAGACGTCCAGCGAGGCCCGCACCAGCTTGGTGCGGGTGTTCTCCTTGCGCCGGGTGTCCGCGGAATCGGGCAGCGGCTCGAACAGTTCGGTCATGGTTCCTCGAGGGTGGGTCAGGGAGTGGTCAAGGTCTCAGAACTCCTCGTCCTCGAGTCGCCGACCCTGCGTGACTCCACAGTATGACATCGATACACTCCTGTATCGAATTCGACCACGTCTTGGATGCAGGAGTGCATCGCTCTGGAGGTCCTGTGTCCTCGTCCCTGTACCGTCTCGGCCTGCTCATGGCCTCGCTGCGCTGGAAGATCGTCGCGGTGTGGATGGTCCTGCTGATCGGGATCGGCGGCGTCGCCGTCGCTCTCGGCGGCACCTTCTCCTCCGACATCGAGATCCCGGGGACCGAGGCCCAGCGCGGCATCGATGAGCTCGCCAACCGGTTCCCCGAGATGGGAGGAACCTCCGGGCAGGTCGTGCTGGTGACCCAGGACGGCTCCTCCGTCGAGGAGCACCAGGGCGAGATCGACGACCTCATGGACCGCATCGCGGAGGTGGACGGTGTCGCGGCCGCCCCCTCCCCCTTCGACGACACCTCGCCGGGCACCCGCACCGACGACGACACCGCGATCATCGCCCAGTTCCAGATGGACGGGCAGCAGGGCAGCTATCCCGAGGAGTCCGTCGACCAGCTCGAGGAGCTGGTCGAGACCGCCGACACCCCGACGCTGGACGCCAACATCGGAGGCCAGGTCCTCCAGAGCTCCGAGGTCCCCTTCGGCGCCGGCGAGGTCGTCGGCATCGTCATCGCCCTGATCATCCTCGCCATCGTGTTCCGCTCCCTGGTGCCGGCGATCATCCCGATCGTCACCGCGATCGTGGGCGTGGGCGTGTCCATGCTCGCCGTCATGGCGCTGGCCGCCGGGGTCGAGATCCCCTCGGTGACCACGGCGCTCGGCGCGATGCTCGGCCTCGCGGTGGGCATCGACTACGCCTTGTTCATCCTCTCGCGGCACCGTGACCAGCTCACCGCCGGCGAGGACGTGCACGAGTCCGTCGGCCGGGCGATCGCCACCTCCGGCAGCGCCGTCATCTTCGCCGGCCTCACCGTCATCGTCGCCCTCGTCGGCCTGTTCGTCACGGGCATCCCGTTCCTGACCATCATGGGCGTCGCCGCCGCGGCGACCGTCGCCCTGTCGGTGGTGGTCGCGCTGACGATGCTGCCCGCCATCATGGGCATCCTCGGAGAGCGCCTGCGCCCGCGGAAGATCCGCCGTCTGATGGAGGAGAACGACGGGGTGCTGCCCGCGGAGGATCCCTCGCGGTCCCGACGCCGGCCCTTCGGCACCGGCTGGGTCCGTCTGGTCACGAAGGTCCCGGCCGTGACCATCCTGCTGGTGGTCCTCGGCGTCGGGGCCCTCGCGATCCCCATCAAGGACCTCGAACTGGCCCTGCCGGACCTCGGCACCGAGCAGCCCGGGACCTCGGCGCGGGACACCTACGATCTCGTGGCCGACGAGTTCGGCCCCGGCTACAACGGTCCCCTGCTGATCACCGCCGACATCATCAACACCACCGACCCTCTCGGCGTGGTCGAGGACCTCGAGTCGGACATCTCCGGGCTCGAGAACGTCAAGGAGATCCAGCTCGCCACCCCCAACCGCGGCGCCGACCTGGCCGTGGTCGCCGTGATCCCCGAGGGCGGACCGACGGCCAAGTCCACCAAGGACCTGGTCCACGAGCTGCGCGCCCACGCCGGATCCTGGGAGGACGAGTACTCGATCTCCGACGTCACCGTCACCGGGGCCACCGCCGTCGGCATCGATGTCACCGACAAGCTCTCCGACGCGCTGGTGCCCTTCGCGATCTTCGTCGTCGGCCTCTCCCTGATCCTGCTCGCGATGGTCTTCCGCTCGATCTGGGTGCCGCTGAAGGCCTCGCTCGGCTACCTGCTCTCCGTCGTCGCTGCCTTCGGCGTCACCGCGATGGTGTTCGAGTACGGCTGGTTCAACGCGCCGCTGTCCGTGTCCGTCAACGGGCCGGTGGTCGCCTTCATGCCGATCATGGTGATGGGGGTGCTCTTCGGCCTGGCCATGGACTACGAGGTCTTCCTGGTCTCGCGGATGCGCGAGGAGTTCACCCACACCGGGGACGCCCGCGCCTCCATCGAGAGGGGCTTCACCGCGAGCGCCCCGGTGGTGATTGCCGCCGCCCTGATCATGGTCTCCGTGTTCGCCGGCTTCGTGACCTCCGGCTGGTTCATGCTGCAGCCGATCGCGGTGGGCCTGGCCGTCGGCGTGCTGGTCGATGCCTTCGTGGTGCGCATGACCCTGGTCCCCGCCGTGCTCGCCCTGCTCGGCCGGCACGCCTGGTGGCTGCCGCGCTGGCTGGACCGGATCCTCCCGAAGGTCGACGTCGAGGGCGAGGGCCTGCACGCCGTCCTCGAACATCGCCACTGGACCCAGGAGCACGGTGCCCACGCCCTGCGCCTGCAGGACCTGGTCGTCCCGCTGATCGGTGAGAAGGGCAGGATCGGCCCGCTGCCCGGGGCGATCGCTCCGGGCACCCTGCTGGTGGTGCGCTCGGCCGATGACGCCGCCCGCGCCGCCTTCCTGGCCCTGGCCGGAGGCCGCCTCGAGCCCGTCAGCGGCCTGCTCGCCGTCCACGACCGGCTCGCCCCCGACGATCTCGCGGCCATCCAGGGTCGCGCGCACTGGCTGCCGGCCGGGACCGATGTCCCCGCGCGGCTGCGTGAGATCCCCGGTCGCCACCTCGGCACCGCCGTCATCGTCGTCGAACGGCTCGAGGATCTCGTCCATGGCGCCACGACCTCCGACGACACCCTGATCGAGCGCCTCGACGCCCTGCTGGCGACGGGAGCCACCCTCGTGGTGGGCTCCCGTTCGGCGGGCGCCACCGAGGCCGAGCGCCATCTCCAGGGCACGCTGCGCGACCCCCGTCGGCTGCTCGCGCTCGCCGTCCAGCGCTCCACCGCCTCCGCCCCCGAAGGAGCTCACCTATGACCCGCCTGAAGCATCCGCGCACGCTGATCGTGGTCCTCCTGCTGCCGCTGCTGGTGGCGGGGCTGGGACTGTGGGCGCTCAGCGGGCGCGTGGACCGTCTCGACAGCGCGCCCGCGGCCGTCGTCAACCTCGACGAGGGCGCCGAGGTCACCGACGCCGACGGCGAGTCCCAGACCGTGCCCCTCGGCCGGCTGCTGGCCGGCTCCCTCACCCAGCCCGGCACCGTCGAGAGCGCCGACTCCCCCGAGACGACCGGCTTCGACTGGCAGCTGACCTCGAAGGACGATGCCCAGCAGGGACTGAAGGACGGCTCCTACTCCGCGGTCGTGGTGGTCCCCGAGGACTTCTCCGCGAAGCTCACCACCATCGGCACCACTGACGCCGTCCCGGCGATCCTCGAGGTCACCACCAACGACGCCAGCGGGCAGATCAATTCGCTGGTCGGCTCCGCGGTGGCGGAGGCCTCGGCCTCCACCATGGGCGGGCAGATGGCCGAGCAATACCTCGACGGCCTCTACCTGGGCTTCAACGACCTGAAGGACGGATTCTCCGACGCGGCCGACGGTGCGGAGCAGCTCGCCGACGGCACCGCCGAGCTCGACGACGGCACCCAGGATCTCGCCGCGGGCAGCCAGGAGCTCGCCGACGGCTCCGCCCGGGCCGCCGAGGGGACGAAGGAGTTCTCCGGCGGCGTGTGGAGCCTCGCCGACGGCGCCGGGCAGACCGCCGACGGCTCCCAGCAGCTCGCCGACGGCCTCGACGATCTCGCCGCGGGCACCGACGGCGCGGCCGGCGGCGGTGAGGACCTCGCCACGGGGCTCGATGACCTCGCGACCGGCTCCGAGGACCTCGCCGCCGGGATCGGGAGCCTGCAGACGGGGATGACCGGGACGGAGTCCGAGCCCGGGCTGCTCGACGGCGCGAACCAGCTGGCCGCCGGGGTCGAGGGCGACGGCACCGCCGAGAACCCGGGTCTGGTCGGGGGCGCCGATCAGCTTGCCACCGGCCTCGAGCAGTACTCCGACGGGGTCTCCGAGGCGGGCACCGCCGTGACCGGCGACGGCACCGCCGAGCACCCGGGCCTGGTGACCACCGCCGAGGGTGTGGCTGACGGCACCGCCGAGCTCGGCGAGGGTGCGCAGCAGCTGGCCGACGGCATCAGCGGCACCGAACAGGAGCCGGGCCTGCCGGAAGGCGCCCAGGACGTCGCGGACGGGGCGGCCGCCCTGTCGGCCGGCGTGGAGGGCGATGGCACCGAACAGGACCCGGGGATGGTCGCTCTGGCCGAGCAGATGCAGGCCAGCGCTGAGGCTCTCCTCGAAGAGAATCCCAAGGACACGAATGCACTGGCTCTGCAGGCGCAGGCCGAGGACATGCTCAAGTACGCCCAGGGGGTCGAGACAGGCCTGAACGGGGACGGCACCGCGGAGAATCCGGGCCTGGTCGACGGTACCCAGGACATCGCGGACGGCTCCTCCGAGCTGCTCCCCCTCGGCCCCCAGCTCCAGCAGCTCGCCGACGGGATCAACGGCACCGATCAGGAGCCCGGTCTGGTCCAGGGCACAGAGGGCGTCGTCACCTACGCCCAGGGCCTCGAGACCGCCTTCGCCGGCGACGGCACCGAGCAGAACCCCGGTCTGACCGCATCGGCCGAGCAGCTCGCGACCGGGGCGCGCGACAGCGCCGACGGCGCCGGGGACCTGGTCACCGGGGTCACCGGGCTGCGCGACGGCCTGCAGCAGTACTCCGACGGCGTCGACGACCTCGCGGTGGGCGCTGACCAGCTCGCCGAGGGCTCCCGGGCGAGCGCCGACGGTGCCGGGGATCTCGCCAGCGGCCTCGACGACCTGGCCGCGGGCACCCGCTCCTCGGCCGACGGTGCCGGCACCCTCGCCGACGGCAGCTCCCAGCTGGCCGACGGCGCCACCGAGCTGGGTCATGGGGCGGACCAGCTGGCCGACGGCAGCGACGACCTGGCCTCCGGCACCGACGAGCTGGCCTCCGGCACCGAGGACCTCGCCGACGGCACCTCGGAGCTCTCCGCGGGCAGCGACGACCTCGCCTCCGGTCTGCGCGAGGGAGCCGAGGGCGTGCCCAGCTACACCGAGTCCGAGCGCGCCCGGATGAGCGAGATGGCCGCGAACCCGGTGAACACCGACGTCGAGCGCCAGAACGAGGCCGACGGCGCGACGACCGCGACCTTCCCCTTCGTCACGGCCCTCGCGCTGTGGCTGGGCGCCTTCGCCAGCTTCCTGCTGCTGCCGGCCCTGTCCCGCCGCCTGCTGGACCGGGCGGTGCCGATGGGCCGGGTCGTGCTGCGCTCGCTGGCGCCCGCGCTGCTGGTCGCGGTGGTGCAGACCGTCGCGGTGCTGGCCGTGCTCACCGCCGTCGGCATCTCCCCCGTCTCCCCGGTGACGGTGGGGGTGGTGGCCCTCGCCGGGGCCGGTATGTTCGCGGCCCTCCACCAGACGCTGATGACGCTGCTGGGCGATCGCATCGGCCGCATCGTCTCGATCCTGGTGATGGCGCTGCAGGTGGTGACGTTGGTGGGCATCGTGCCACTGACCACCGCTCCCCCGCTGCTGCAGTCGATCAGCGCGCTGCTGCCGCTGCCGATCGTCACCCAGGGGCTCGTGCATGCCGCCCTCGGCGGTTCCCTGGTGTCGACCTCGAGCACGCTGCTGGCGATCCTCGCCTGGGCCGCGGTCTCGCTGCTGGTGACGCTGGCGGCCTCCCGCACGGCCCGCCGCGCGGACCGCTCCGACCGGGTGCCGATCGGGGCGGCGGCCTCGACGGCCTGACTCACTGGAAGTCCCTGGACCTGCCGGCGCCGGCCAGGTCCAGGGCCGCCACGTCGTCGGCGACCAGGTTGACCGCTCCGCTGCGGTTCTCCACCAGGCCGCGCAGCACGATCGCGCGGGCGGTGCGCAGCAGCGCGCGGTGGCGCACCCAGAACCCCTGCGAGCACACCACGTTGAGGATCCCGGTCTCGTCCTCGAGGCTCAGGAAGGTGACGTTCCCGGCGGTGGCCGGGCGCTGACGATGGGTGATCACCCCGCCCACCCGGATCCGGCTGGAGTCCTCGGCCTCGCGAGTGCCGGCGATCGTGAGCACCCCGTCGGCCCTTAGCTCCTCGCGCACCAGCACCATCGGGTGCTCGTCCAGGGTGATGCCGGTGGCCCAGGAGTCCGCGGTCGCGATCTCGGCGTCGCTCATCCCCGGCAGCATCGGCGCCTGCGCCCCCACCGCGAGATGCGGCAGCGTGCCCGGGGACTCCTGGGCGGCGGCACCCGCCGCCCACAGCGCCTGTCGCCGTGAGGAGGCCAGCGCGTCGAGCGCCCCGGCGGTGGCCAACGCCTCGAGCTGCCGGGCGGTCAGCCGCACCCGTCGGGCCAGATCCGGGACCGAGGCGAAGGGGCCGCCGCGCCCCCGCTCGGCGACGATCTCCTCGGCGGTGTCGGTGCTGATCGTGCGCACCTGATCCAGGCCCAGCCGGATCGCCGGCCCGCCCTCGGCCACCTCCCCTCGCACCTGCTCGTGCGGCGGATCCACCCGGTACCCCTGATGCTCCGCATCCGTCTCCAGATCGGTGCGGGCGCGGCTGATCAGCACGTCGGGCCCGCGGGTGAGCACCCCGTGCCGACGAGCATCCGCGACCAGCGACTGCGGCGAGTAGAAGCCCATCGGCTGGCTGCGCAGCAGCGCCGCGGTGAAGGCCGCCGGGTAGTGGCACTTCAGGTACGAGCTCGCGTACACGAGGTAGGCGAAGGAGTAGGCGTGGGACTCGGGGAAGCCGTAGTTGGCGAAGGCCAGCAGCTTGCGGTGGACCGCCTCGGCGTCCTCGCCGGTGATGCCGTGGTGCGCCATCCCCTCGAACAGTGCGTCGGAGAGCTCGAGCATCTTCTGGGTGGAGCGCTTGGAGCCCATCGCCCGGCGCAGCTGATCAGCCTGCGCAGGGCTGAAGTCCGCGACATCGACCACCATCTGCATCAGCTGCTCCTGGAACAGCGGGATCCCCAGGGTGCGGGCCAGGGACTTCTCCAGCCGCGGGTGGAGGTAGGTGACCTCCTCCTCGCCGGCGCGGCGCCGGATGTACGGGTGCACGGACCCGCCCTGGATGGGGCCCGGCCGGATCAGCGCGACCTCCACCACCAGGTCGTAGAACTCACGCGGCCTCAGGCGCGGCAGGGTGGAGATCTGCGCGCGCGACTCCACCTGGAACACGCCGACGCTGTCCCCCGCGCACAGCATGTCGTAGACGGCCACGTCCTCCTGCGGCAGGGTCCGCAGCTCGAAATGCTGTCCGTGGTGCTCGGCGACGATCCGCAGCGCGTGGTCCAGCGCGGTGAGCATCCCCAGCCCCAGCAGGTCGAACTTCACCAGCCCCGCATCGGCGCAGTCGTCCTTGTCCCACTGCAGCACGCTGCGGTCCGCCATCGCCGCCCACTGCACGGGGCACACCTCGATCACCGGACGGTCGCACAGCACCATGCCGCCGGAGTGGATGCCGAGATGCCGAGGGGCATCGCGCAGCCGCCGCGCGAGATCGACCACGTCATCGGGGACGTCCGCGTCCGCCAGGGAGGAGAAGGAGCGCTCGATCCGCTTCGAGAAGGCGTCCTGCGCACCGGTGTCGTAGCCCAGCGCCCGCGCCGCGTCGCGCACCGCGAGCTTCGCCCGGTAGGTGATGACGTTGGCGACCTGCGCGGCGTTCTCCCGCCCGTAGCGCTCATAGACGTGCTGGATGACCTCCTCGCGACGGTCGGAGGCGATGTCGATGTCGATGTCCGGCGGGCCGTCGCGCTCCGGGGCCAGGAACCGCTCGAACAGCAGCTGATGGCCGACGGGCTCGACCGCCGTGATGCCCAGCGCGTAGCAGACCGCGCTGTTGGCGGCCGAGCCGCGCCCCTGGGCGAGGATCCCCTCCCCGGCGCAGAAGTCGACGATCTCGTGGACGATGAGGAAGTAGCCGGGGAAGTGCAGATCGGTGATGACCTGCAGCTCGTGGTCGATCTGCGCCCACGCCCCCGGGAACCGCTCCGGGCGTTCAGGGGTGGGCCTGGGGCCGTAGCGCTCCCGGCCCTCGATCTCCACCAGCTCCACCAGCCAGCTGGCCTCGTCGTGCCCGGCCGGCACCGGGAACGGCGGCAGGTCCGGGGCCAGCAGGCGCAGGTCGACGGCGCAGTCCCGGCCCAGCCGCGCCGCCGCCGCGATCGCCCCCGGGTATCGCGGCAGCAGCTGGGCCATCTCCTCCCCGCTGCGCAGATGGGCGGGGCGGGAGGACAGGTAGGGGTCGGCCTCGACGAGCGGCACTCCCGCACGGAGGGCGGCATGGGTGTCCGCCAGGCGCTTGTCGGCCGGCCTCGCGTAGTGCGCGTTGGTGGTCGCCACCAGCGGCAGGGAGACCATGTCCAGCCCGTGGGACTCGCGGACCAGGCGGGCGCCCTGGGCGAGGGCGTCGTGGAGCTCGTCGGCCTCTCCCCCGCCGCCCGCGACCAGCTCGACCGCGACGTTCCCGGCCCCGAACAGCTCCAGCAGGCGGGCGATGGCTTCGGCCGCGGCATGGGCGGCCGCCTCCAGGTCACCCGCCTCCAGGTGCGGGGCGAAGGCGCGGGTGACGGCCCCCTTGCGGCAGCCGGTGAGGATCTGCCAGTGCCCGTCACGGGCGAGACGGGTCAGCTCGGCGAGCCGGTAGCGCGGCAGGGCCTTCTCGCCGCTGTCGAGATGGGCGCGGGCGATCGCGGCCGACAGCTGCCGGTACCCGGCCGTGTCGCGCACCAACACCAGGAGGTGCTCCCCCGTGGGATCGGGGGTGCCGGTGCGGGGCGCGGAGGTCACCGGGGTGGTGGACGCGCTCTCGGCCCCGGGCTCGAGACCCAGGGTGAGCTCGGCCCCGAAGACGGTGGCCACGCCCTGCTCCGCCGCGGCCCGGGCGAAGCGCACCGCCCCGGACAGCCCGTCGTGGTCGACCAGGGTGACCGCGCCCAGGCCCAGCCGGGCGGCCTGCTCGGCCATGTCCTCGGGGCTCGAGGCGCCGTCGAGGAAGCTGAAGTGCGAGTGGGCGTGCAGCTCGGCGTAGTCGACGACGTGTTCGGGCCGGTACGCGTCATCGGTGGCCTTGCCGGTGTGCTCGACGACGATCGGTGGGGCGACGACCTCGGCGGGACGGTCCGAGAGGATCGCCTCGAGGTCCTTCCACGCGGGTGGGCCCAGGAACCAGCCGGCCATCAGACTCTCCTCCTAGTCATAGAGTCCCTCGAGCATCCAGCTCCCCGTCCGTGACAGCGCCAGCACGGCGAGCTCCTCGGCGCCCGCGGAGCGCACCACCAGCTGCAGACGGGCGGAGCGGGTGCCGCCGGGCGTCCACCAGCGCTCGTCGATCACGGTGGGGGCGCCGTGGGCGAGCACCGGATGCGCGGAACCGGCCCGCAGGCCGAGGCGCTGCAGCGCCGGGGTGCCGGGCGCGGTGACCAGGAGGCGCGCGGGCGAGGCGCTGAGCAGGCCGCGGGCGGTGACGACGACGGGCCCGCCCGCGGCGTCCTCGAGGACCACCGGCGGCAGCTCGCGGAACACCGTGGCGGGCACGGGGCGCGGCAGGGACCCCGGCCAGGGGCCCTCCCGTCGGGCGGGCTTCTCGCTGCGCCAGGGAACCAGCGTCACCTCGTCGGCGAGCAGGCGTCCGCCGACGAGGGCGGGGACCTGCACGGCGTCCTCCCCCGCCAGGCCCTGCGCGCGGGCGAAGGCGCGCGAGGCCCGCACGGCGGCCTCCCCGGCGCTGCCCCACAGGGCAGGGGCACCCTCCCCCGCCGGCGCGAGCTGCAGCGGGTGCAGGCCGATCCGGGTGATCGCGCCGGTCGTGGGGCCGCCGAGCTTCGCACGGGTGATCCAGCCGTCGCACTGCCAGCGGATGCGGTCGACGACGTCGGCCACGCTCAGCGCCCCGTCGTGCCGCCAGGTGCGCTCCATCTCCTCGCCGCCCTCGGTGCGGGCCACGATCCGCAGCCGGGTGCACACCAGCCCGCGCTCGAGGAGCATCGCGTGCAGCTGTTCGGCCAGCGGGCGGGCGATGAAGGCCGCCTGGTCGGTGCGCACCAGCGGGGTCTCCAGCGTGGTCTCGGCCAGGATCGGCTGGGTGGGGTGGTGGGCCGCGGGCGGGGCCGGCTCCTCGCCGCGGGCCAGCAGGTGCAGCGTGGCGATGTCGGGGCCGAAGCGGTCGGCGACCGCGGACGACGGCAGGGTGGCGAGATCTCCCAGGGTGGTGATGCCCAGACGCTGCAGCAGGTCGACCGTCTCGGCGAGGTCCAGCCGACGCTCGGGGCGGGTCGCCGAGGGCTGCCCGCGATGCCCCCAGCCGGGGCCGACGGGAGCGCTGCGCAAGGAGGTGATCGGGTGCGGGGCGAGGTAGTCGGCGCTGCGACCGGGGCGGACGACCCGTCCCGGAGGGGAGGCGAGCAGCGCGGCGAAGGGTCCGTCGGCGATCCCCACGGCGGCGTCCCAGCCGGTGAGCTCGGCGACGGCGTCGAGGAGGCGCTCGGCCAGGGCCTCCTCGCCGCCCTGATGGCGGGCGGGTCCGCGGGCCGACATCAGCAGCACCCCGGGGCGCAGCACGTCGACTCCCGCGGCGATCGTGTCGACCGCGGCGGCGACCAGCTCGAACAGGGCCGACTCGTGCTCCCGGTCGGCCTCCAGCACGAGCGCCTCGGGGCAGGCGGTACGGGCGGCGCGGCGCGTCATCCCCGGCAGTGCCCCGGTCTCCCGGGCTGCGGCGCTCGCGTGGGTGACGCGGTGCTGGTCGAGCAGGAGCACGGGGTCGACGGCCGGATCGACGGCCGGGTCCTCGCCGGGGGCCTCTTCGGACAGACGGCGCTGGTGCCTGTCCAGCGCGGCCACGAGCGGCCAGTCCGGGACGGTGACGGCGACCGTGCGGGTGGCGGCGGACGTGGTGGCGAGGGTGGAAGCGCGCGGGGCGGCACGGGCGGTGGTGCTCATCATCCGGCCCTCGGCACCGACTGCAGGAGACGGATCCCGGCGGGGGCGGTGGTCTCCGCGGAGCTCGTGCGCTCCTGCGGAGCCTGCGCGATCATGCCGCTCGCCTGCGGCAGCAGCACCTCGACCTCCCGATGCCCGGCGATCCCGCGACCGCTGGAGGTGACCGCGAGACGGCGCCGGCGCAGCCGCCCTGAGCCCGTCCCCAACCCGGTCCAGGCGTGCGTCGTGGAGCGCAGGGCGATATCGGCGCGTCCGGGAGGTGCGGCCGCGAGGACCAGGGTGTCGGCGGTGCGTGCCCGGCTCAGCAGGCTGCGCCACAGCGCGGGGGTCAGGTCGAGGTCCGGGCCGAGCACGAGCACCCCGACCCCGTCGGCGAGGGCGGAGAGCACCTGCGGACGCTGTTCCCCATGCGTAGGAGCGAGGGCGAGGCGGCAGGGGTCCAGCCCCGCATCGAGGGCGGAGCGCAGACCGAGGTCGGGCATGCCGGCGACCGCACACCAGGAGTCCTCCCCCGCCGCGGCGACGGCGAGGGACAGCAGCAGTGAGGTGCTCGCGGCGCCCTCGATCGCCACGGAGCTCCCTTCGCGCAGGCTGCCGCGGGGGAACAGCGAGGACAGCGGGCCCGGTACCGGGAGTCGGGTGCCCAAGCCGTCCTCGGGCTCGAGGTCGGGGGCGGAGTCGGGCCCGGACTCCACCGGTCGCAGGGAGCCTCCCCGCAGGGCGGTGCGGTCGATCCGTCCACCCCAGCGGGCAGCGCTGCGTTCAGCCGCGCCGAGGGCGGCGCGGGCCCGGGCCAGACGGTCGTCTCGATCCTCCGTCTCGGCAGCCGCCAGCTGCAGAGGCATGCTCATGGTCCACCTCCGTCCCCGACCCGCGGGAGCACAGCACGTACTCGAACAACTGTTCGAACTCTACGCCTCGCATGTCGGGAGTCAAGCCGTGCAGGTCGCAGGTTCGAACGTACGTACGGAGTCTGTGGCAGGGGTGTGACAGTCGATGACTAGCGGGGTGGAGTGGGGTGCGAAGAGGTGTCGGATGTCGGTGTCGGGTGGCTGATCGAGCGTGCCGTTCGGAAAGGATTGTGTGTCACAGGATGTTCCGGACAGCGCGCTCGACAAGTTCATTTGTCCTCCCCAGATGGTGCGTATCCACAATTGACTCGGCGCAAAACGGGCGAGGCACCTTTCCTCCCCAGCGGGCGCCTATCCACAATGTGCAGGTTGCGGCGTCTAGCGCGGCGCATGTCACGGTGTGCGTGAGGCATTGCGCGCCACTGCACCTCCGCACTCGCGATGATCGCCGGCTCCGCCCGAGAGCACGCCTCCACGTCTCACCCCAACCCGCACGGAACGACAGGCTCCGGGCTCCGGGCTCCGGGCTCCGGGCTCATCTTTCCTCCACACAAGGTAGTTATCCACATTTTCGGTTGATTGGTGTTGAGGTCTTTTGTGGGCGTGTTCGATGTTCTAGAATGGAAGGAACACGCTGGCACTGATGCTGGTGATTTCGTCGGCATCGCGGCTGGCGTGATTCGTGGGATGGAGGGGATTTGTGGTGGGAGACGAGCTGGAGTCCAGCAGCGCCCCGGGCCGCAGCCCGCAGGGCCGGTCCCGCGCCGATGGCGGCGACCAGCCCGCCACCTCACCCTCCGGCCAGGGGCTGCCCGGTGACGCTGCCACCACGTCCGCCAGCTCGCCCGGCCCATCTGACGGTCCCGGTGGCTCCGGTGTCTCGGGGAGTGCGTTCGGCCCGTTGGCCAGGCAGAAACAGGCCGGCCCCTCCCCCACGGTCAGCTCCGCGGGCAGTGGCGCGGGTGGGGAGGTGCCGGGGGTGCGGGCTTGGCCGGTGCTGGCCCAGGCCCCGCTGACTCCGCAGCGGATCCTCGCCAAAGCCGATACCAGCCCCGGTAGTGACCAGGCCGAGCGGGTCCTCGCGTTGCACGAGACGATGCGTGAACGAGGTCTGCTCTACGCTCGCCAGCAGGAACTGTTGGTCGCGTTTTTCACCCACGACCCCGCGACCGACGGGTTGATCGACGAGGCCGACATCTCCGCGATGAAGATCGCCACCGGACTGCGGGTGACGACGAACCAGGCCGAACGCCTCCTGCGCGATGCCCACCGGTCCGTCGACCTCCTCCCGGCCACGTTCCAGGCCCTCACGACCGGGGTGATGCCCGAAGGGTTCCACCACTACCTCCTGCGCCACATCCGTTCCCTGACCGATCAACAGGTCCGGGCTGTCGACGAACACGTCGCCGGATGGGACCTCGCCTCGATCTCCCGCCACAAATTCGAAACCCACCTCAAAACCCTGATCGTCCGCATCACCGCCGGGACCCTGCCCGTCCCACCGCGGACGCAGCGACGAGTGGATCTGGAGATCGCCGACCCCACCTGCGGGCTGGCCACCCTCTCGGTCACCGGGCCCATCCCCGAGATCAAAACCCTCGCCCACCGCCTGGATATCTCCGCCCGCACCGTGCAGAAAGCCCAACGCGCCGCCCTCGGCGACGATCACGCCGAGATTCCCTTCGACCTCGATCAGACCGTCCGCGACCGCGGCCGCCCCCTGTCGCTGACAGCCCTGCACTACGCGATCCTCACCCACACCCTCCTGGACACCGACCCTGTCCCGGCACCGGCGAGCCCGTACCGGATGCTGGTGACCGTCCCGGCCATGACCCTCCTCGGACTCGAGAACGCACCCGGCCTGATCGAGGGGCTGACCCCGATCCCCGCCGACCAAGCCAGAGCATTGGCGGCCGGGGAGGTGACGTGGCAGCGGATCCTGACCGACCCCACCACCGGTGCCTACCTCCCCGTGACCGCCGGCACCTACACCCCCTCCGCGCAGATGCGGCTCCAACTCCGCCTGCGCCACCCCGTCTGCGCCGCACCCGGCTGCACCCGCCCCACCGTCCTGGCCGCAGAGGACGACCACATCGAAGAGTTCAACCACCACAACCCCACCACCGGCGGCCCGACCGACCTGGCAAACCTGCACCGACTGTGCTGGCTACACCACAAAATCAAAACCGCCGGCCACATCGACCCCCAACGCCCCGACACCGAAGCCACCCCCGGGGCAGAGACCACGGCCGAGGCCGCGGCCGGCTCGTCGGAGAACAACCCCGACCCCGCTACCGGAACCCCGCCCCCACCGACCGGCACCGCTACCCCGGCGGTGGTCGAACCAACCGTGACCTGGTGGAGCATCGATGGTGACATCCACGCCACCACCCGAGAGAACGTCGACCTGCTGACCCCGCACCTCGCCCAAGCCCTCGACGCGGCCTGGAGCACTCACCAACACGCCCACGACGACGCCCTCCGCCTCCGCGAGACCGAAGCAGCCCGCCCGAAACGCGACCGCGTCCTCGAACAACGCCACCGCGAACACCAACGATTCACCCACCGCAACCGCCCTAGCCAGCACCCCCGCGACGACACCCCACCACCCCGACACAACTACGACCAACCCCCACCCTTCTAGAGCCTGACGGCCCGGCCGAGTTCACGCCTGCCTCGGTCGGTGACCCCCGCCGTCACACCATGACCCGACGGTCCCACGGACGAGCACGGGCTAAGAGCTCCGAATCTCTGAATCGACTCACGTCTCGGGACGCCCGGCTGCCACGCCTCCCGCACCTGCGATCATGAGGCTCCGGACATACCGCTTCGAAAGGGAGACCCATGCGCGCACTGGTGCTGCAGGAGAAGAACCGAATGGCGATCGAGGAGGTCGAGCCGGTCAGCACCCCCGGTCCTGGTGAGGTCCGCGTCGCGATGCACACCGTCGGGATCTGCGCTTCCGACGTGCACTACTGGACTGACGGGAAGATCGGCCCGTTCGTCGTCGAGGCGCCGATGGTCCTCGGCCACGAGGGCGCGGGCACGGTGGTCGAGATCGGTGAGGGCGTCTCCCACCTCGCCCCCGGAGACCGTGTCGCCATGGAGCCGGGCGTCCCGGACCCCGCCTCCCGCGCCGTGAAGGAAGGCCACTACAACGTGGACCCCGCAGTGCAGTTCTGGGCCACGCCGCCCGTCCACGGCTGCCTCACCGACGAGGTCATCCACCCCGCCTCCTACACCTTCAAGCTTCCCGAGAACCTCAGCTTCGCCGAGGGCGCCCTCATCGAGCCCTTCTCCGTCGGCATGTTCGCCGCCACCAAGGCCGGCATCAAGCCCGGTGACGTCGCAGCCATCGTCGGCTCCGGCACCATCGGCATCATGACCGCCCTCGCTGCCCGCGCCGGCGGTGCCAGCCGCGTCTACATCAGCGACGTTCAGCCCGAGAAGCTCGCCCTGCTGGACGGACTGGAGGGGATCATCCCCGTGGACGCGACCCAGGAGGACCTGGGTGAGCGGGTCCGCTCCGAGACCGACGGCTGGGGCCCCCAGGTGGTCTTCGAGGCCTCCGGTGCGACCCCCGCCTACAAGAGTCTCTGGTCGACCCCGGCACCGGGTGGCCGGATCGTGTTGGTCGGCATGCCCATCGAGCCGGTGCCGTTCGACATCGCCACCGCGCAGAGCCGCGGCGTCTCCCTGGAGACCGTCTTCCGCTACGCGAACGTCTACCAGAAGGCCATCGACCTCGCCGCGAGCGACGCCGTCGACCTCTCCCGCTTCGTCTCGGAGACCTTCACCTTCGACAACTCCGTCCAGGCCTTCGAGCGCTTCCTCGAGGGGCGCCCGACGGACGTGAAGCTGCAGATCACACTGTAAAAAGCGAGCAGTTCGGGGCGGCCATACGGTGGCGACCTGACGGGTCCCAGAAGGGCTCTCCGAGCTGTTCGCACACCCCGTCCGCCCCGTGCTCCGGCCGCGAAATAGGGCCTCCCCGCAGTGCCTCCAGTTGTGTGGATAAGTGCGTCCGGATGCCCGGATGTGTGCCACGATGGCTATCCCAATGGCCATCCAGATGCCCGACTGGAGACGTCCGGATAGCCATCTGCGAGGGAGGCGGACACATGTCGACGAGCGCACAACGCCGGGAGTATGGGACCGGCTCCATCTACCAGCGCGCCGACGGGAAGTGGATCGGCTCCTTCCCCGCCGGGCACACGAGGAGCGGCAAACGTCGCCGACTCACGGTGGTCGCCGACACCGAGCAACAGGCGCGCTCGCGCATGCGCTCGAAGATGCGCGAAGTCGCGGGCGGCAAGGCACCTGGCGATCCGACAACCGTCGCGGGATGGTCAAAGACCTACCTTGCCGAGCACGCCCTGCGGAATCGCAACAGCACGACGAAGAACGTCAACTGGGCCATCGGCTACGTCGTCGAGGCCATCGGCGAAGTGAAACTGGCCAAGCTGCGTCCCGCTGACTTCCGACGCGTCCATGAGTTCGGAGCGAAGAAGGGACTCTCCCCTTCGAGCGTCCTGCGTCTGCACGACCGGCTGAAGGCGATGCTGAAAGCTGCCGTGCTGGAAGGACTGGAGATACCGCCAGCGGCCTTGATCGTGCAAGGACCACCGGTACCGACTAATGACCGGATCGCCATACCGATAGACACGGTGGGCAGAATCTTCGAGGCTTCCAAGCGCGAGTCGCACGATGCGCGCGCCATCGTCCTTCTCGGATTCTTGGCAGGCCTTCGACGCGGCGAGATGTCAGGACTCACCTGGGATAGGATCGATCTAGACCGCGGAGTCCTCGTCATCGACCGGCAGCTCACCAGGTTCGGGTGGTCGCACGGCTGCGATGACACCTGTGGCAGGACGCCACGGTCATGCCCGAAACGGTGGGTCGCGGCGCCGACGCATCTCGGGTATGAGGTTATCCCCCGAAGTTCTCTTGTGCTGGGGCCTGTTAAAACGGCCCGCGGGCGACGAGAGGTGCCCATCGTGGACGAACTGGCCGAGCATCTACTGAAGATGCAAGCGGCTGATCGACCGTCAAGCTGGGACGGTGTTCCGCGATTTGTCCTACTCACGGCTATCGGCGGTCCCATGGGTCAACACAGTCTCGATGTTCTCTGGAAGCAGGTACTCCAGCGCGCCGAGACCAAGCACCCTTCGGGGCGGAGTTGGAACACGCACGAGATGCGACACACGTTCGTCACCGAGCTGATGCGCACGAACACCCACTCCAGCATCATCGAAACGATGGTCGGCCATGCAGAGGAACGATCCACGCGCGGATACATCCACCCGTCGTCCATCGATGCACGCTCCGCCGCCGACCGGGTAGCAAGTGGGTTCTTCCAGAGATGACGGCCCACGGTGGTCAACGCTGACGACGCTGGGCGTCCCACGAGCGCGATCACTCGCCCACTGCATCGAACATGTCGACGCCATCGAAGACTAACGATCCCTCCCCCGGGGCTGTCCTGATGCTGGAGCCTCAGCAGGTCTACTCCATCAACGAAGCAGCCGAGTTCCTGCGCATGAGCCGAACTACCGTCTACGCGCTGATGCGGACGACAGACCCTTTCGACTACCTCCCGAGCGTCAAGCCCCACGAGGGAGGGCGACGTCGTGTGATCCGCCGCCAAGCCCTCGACGAATGGCTTGAGCGTCACGAGGAGCAGTAGCACTCCACCGTCAAGCGAACGCTTCTGGAGTCGTTCGCGAAGTACAGTTACGTGAGCCGAAGCTCTGCACAAATGGAGGCGGTCAGTACTTCGACGACGACGAAGACTGGAGATTGGCCTCCGACGGACGTGACCGTGCAGTACGCACGCTCTCTTCCTCGTATACCCGGCGTCCCACGGCACATGACCTTCGCCCACTTGCTCGGTAACCGGAGACACCGGGGCAAGAGGGAGAAGAGCCGCCATGACCGACCTTGCACAACACGCCGATCCGCACCTCCTCGATGACCCCCGCACTGCACTTTTGGTCTTGCGTACCGCTGAGTTCGGTGACGATGCCCAGGTCCTCGACGAGCTCGCCCGGTCCAAGGTCACCAGCGGGGTGCTGCGGAAGCTCGCTCACAACCCAGCGACGGCTGAGCACACCCTCGAGCACCTGATCGACATCGACCAGCGGTGGCTGACCTTCCCCGTCACCCGTCGCCGTGACCTCTCCCCCGCGTTCATCGACCGGATCGCCCGCCGGCTCACCGACCGCAATGCGATCTTCCACGCCTCCTCCGCCCCAAATGCTGCCCCGGAGACGCTCCGGTACCTGGCCGGGCACCCGTCGGCTCCCCCGGCGACCCGAAAGACCGTCACCCAGCGTCTCGGCACGGAGACGACCCTCACCCCGTGAAGATCTCGCCGGCGAGAATGACGAACGGGGAGTCCACCGTCGGGTCGGCCACAGCGAGCTGACGGCCGCCCCGCTCCCCCTGACCCGGGTCTTCGACGCCTATTCAGGCAATACGATGGGCACACTTGTAAACCATGTTTGTCGAGCGCGACCACAAACGCTGCATCACCGATCTCATTTGGCCGCTAGCAAGAAGCCCCATCGCAGACAATGACGCCCGCTTGACGGCCTAGCTATGGCGAGCGTGAAGGAGAAAGCTCGGCTCCGAACGTTGCATCCAGCTGAGGCGTTCAGGTCTGCGGCGCAATACCACGTGAGCAGGGGACTCACCACGGCACATGCCAGCCGTACGTCGTCGCGTACTCCGCCCCGAATCCGAAATGGTCCCACTGCGAGACCGGGGTGCCCAGGACGCCTTGCGACAATACGCTCGGACCGTCCCAGATTCGCACCTTATTCCGCCCACCCGTATCTGCCCCCATGAGCGAGAAGGAATCAGCTAGTGACCGGAGCTGCTCATCATTGATCGCAAGCCGTGAGTACAACGAGGTGAGGAAAGAGGCGAGAATCTCGCCCTGGCTCTGGGCGGCGTTTAAGACAAACGCGGAGCGAATCTTCGTCTGAGACATCGCCTCAATAATTTGCTGTCTTTCCTCCGGAGGCACGCCCTCCAACATCTCAGGCCAATGTGGCATCGGCAGCTGGACCGACTTGATCTGGTTCCAAGTCCCGAGATCCGGGACGCAGACTAGATCCAGCGATGCCCTCGGCCTTGTCGCGTGCCGTTGGTCCGCCTCAAAAAGGTTCCTGGAAACGTTCTGGGACGGATTTGACCCGTCCCCCTTCCAGCCATGCGAGTGAGCTAGCAGGCCGTAGGGAAATGATCGGCTCAGTTCCTTGCGGGGTGTCCCTTCCCTGGGTGAAAGCGAGCGGTCCAGACGGGCACAAGACGCTGCCGCTTCCGCGATCGAAGCGGCCCTTAGAGTCGACTTCACGGAGAACGCGGCCGCGACGCCTCCTGCGAGAATTTGCGTCTCCTCCCGGAGCGACTTTGGGTAGTTGGGGCGGAGGATGACGATGTCCGTCTCCTCCCGGGTTTCGCCTGTGTCCACCTCGCCAACGATGTACCTGCGCGTCTTGGCTTCATACTGCGGAGGAAGCCAGTTGGTGAGGAACGATTTCCATCCCGCCTCGATCGTGTGTCCGGTTTCCTGCACACGACCACTTATCCCAGAGGTCGCCTTGAAAGCTTCCTCGTACTCTTCCGACATCTGCCGCGCCGTACGTTGGAGCCAGAGGATGTGTTGCTGCGAGGGTTGGCTCTGTTGCTGGCCCAAGGAGCCGAATCCGTAGTCCTCTGCGTCGTCGAACGCCACGATGTCGTTCATCTTCCCACCTATCAGATCAGCCACTTGCCGCTCTCCCGGGAACACTATCCTCCAGGTCGGACGTACTAGGCGCGTACATCCACTGGCGCTTAGGGTGACGCGCTCTGGCGCGGTGGGCGGGTCTCCGATTTCAGGAAGCGAACTGAAAGAGGCTGCGCGGCTATCGGGCCGATGCGAGCAGTGTGCAGACGCGGGCGTAACCAGTCGCGATCACACCGGCCCAGTGAGCAGTCCGAGAGGTGGAGACCCCGCTGCTGATGGCGTGGTCTGCGACGGTCGCTGCGAAATGGGATGAGTCACGAGCCAACTTGCGGTCTACCCGGACACCTCCCTCAGACTGTTGCGCAGGTGTTCTCGGCCGTTCTTCCCGAGCTTCCCGGTGAGAGAGACTCGGCCATTAGCTCCTCGTGTTGTCTCTAGCTCTGCGGCTCCTATCGCCGCCGGTCCACAACACCCGAGCGAGCGATAGCGTGATCGTCCCGCCGGAGCCCGACTTCGCCCACTGGTGCCGAGCACAGGCCGGCCCAGAGGGAGGAGGCAACGTGACGTTGACGCACTACGACACCCTCGGCGTGCCCCGCGACGCCTCGAGAGTGGAGATTACCGCGGCCTTCCGTGCCCAGATGAGGGCGTTGCACAGTGATGCTGGAGGGGACGACCAACTCGCCAAGCACGTGAGCTCCGCGTACAACGTCCTGTCTAATGCCTCCCGCCGAGCCATCTACGACCGGACCCTGGCAGTCCAGGCCCCGTCTGCCGCCTCCGCGCCGGCGAAAGACTCGAAGGCCGGACGGCACCGCGTGTTCCATCCCGAGCACACGGCACGAGCCACTTCGATGCTGGAGGTCGATCCTTCCCAGTGGAATTGGCACATCCCCGCCGACGCGCACTCTGCCGACGGGGGCGTGAAGGCTCCGCGCCGTCAGCACGTCCGCACGATCCTGCTCATGCTTGCTTTCGTTGCCTGGGCGTTGGCTGGAGCAGCGGCCGCCACGACGCTCGGACTGCCGCTCGCGCGCATCGGAGCGCTCTCGACAGCGGTGGCTCTGTTGTGCGGGCTGGGAGCGCATCTGGTCTGGTCGGTCCTGGTGATCGCGCGGGGCATCCTCCGGCGCTGGGGGTCGATCGCGGCGCTCCTCATCACCGCGGCCGGGGCCTTCTGCATCCACCTAGATGCCGGCACTCCCTTGCCCATGCTCGGCAGCGTGTTGTGCCTGCTTGCAAGCGCTCTGACAACCTATGCGTCGTTCGGAGTCGTGCTGGCCCGAGTCTCCCGGGACGAGGGCATCATCGACTCCTCGTTCATCACCCAGGTCGGCGCCACCTCGCTCGGCCCCCGGAACGCAGACATCGAGCGACTGCTCTGCGCCCTCACAGGCGCATTCGGCCACCGCGACGGGGTGCGCGTGATCCTGCTGCCCGACCGCGTGACTCCGCGGCCCAATACCTCCCAGGTGCGATCGCAGGTCGCCGTGGTCGTCGGCCGTTCCGTGCACCTGATCGCCATCCCTCCGCTCGGCGCCGACGGCCTGGAGATCTCAGGGTCCGAGGTCATCAGCAACGGCCTGGTCCACCGCAACGTCGTCCGCGACGAGGTGCAGGCTCTCTGTGGACTGTACGGCCGCGGCGCCGACGTCCACGGATATGTCGTACCCACGCAGCTCTCGACCGCTTCGCCGGCGGTTCAGGAGGTCGATGGGATCTCGTTCGGCTCGCTCGACCAGGTTATCGATGCGGTCGGGACAATCGCCGACTCGAGCCTCGATCAGCCCAACACGCTGTTCCGCCACCGGGCACTGGAGTCCATGTCACTGTTGGTCTGAATCTCTTCAGGTGCAGCCGAGAAGCTCATCGTTGACGCCACCACCAGCGCGGGGTGGGAAGCTGGGCCTCCTGCTCGATGGGGAGCACATCCAGGCCTCTGACATCGGCTACAAGCTCCTTCTCCCAGCCCTCCATAACCCGCGCAAAGACGCGGCTGGCGGGGATATTGGTGACCCAAACCCGACCGGTTTTATCCTTTGGCGCTTGGCGCTCACGGGCGAAGTATTCAGCTTGGCGAAGGTCGAGACTCCAGGAGAGCCCTGCACGGTTGGCTTCGGTCGCACCGCGGTAAGCACGCACAGTCCGTCGAGGGCGAGGCTGGACGATGCCATCCTCGGTGTACTCCACGACTTCGAACATCGCCTTCCAGGTTTCGACCGGTACCCGGCTATTCCCTTCTCTTCCCACCCAGAGTCGCGGCAAGAAGTAGGTAAGAGATGCTTGTGAGAGCTGTCCACGGTTGAACAACCTCACCAACTCAGCTTCTGGAGCTAGGTCCCCAGTACGGCCAATGATGCTCGTAATCTGATCGACGTCCGAGTCGGTATGCACGATCCGATTCCGGCTCAAGCCCGCTTCGACGTCAGCTCGTTTAACCATGGATCGGCTCTCCTTGAAAGTAGTCGGTCTCTAGTTTGCGGTCAACGATGGCCGTTGCGTAACCGTCAGGCAGGCTCGCGATAGTCCGCGAAGAGGTCTCGGGCCACGTTAAGGACTTCCTGCACGCGTACGGTGAGCTCGCGCCGTGCGGCAGGCTCCGAGATCTCGAGTCGTTCGAGGAGATCGCGCCTGGTGGGGAACTCTCCGATCGCGTGGTGAATAAAGTACACGCGCGCAACGTCGGCTGACCTGACTGGTTCACGCTTCAGGCGCCGGGCGCGCAACCGTTCCCGCTCCCGGTCCAGCTGCTCGCACCGTGCGACCACAGCTCCGATCCGGTCTGACCAGTTCACCGACCCTGCATCCGCTGGTGCCCTGGCCGCCATCCGTTCATCGATCTCCAACGAGGCCGCGCCAAGCGGCACCGCCCGAGCTGCATGCAGGTCACTCCGCGAGATCAGCGCCCCCTGGCGCGCTGCGTCCTTCCGGGTCGCGCGCATCCGGTCGTTGTGGAAGACCACGAGCTCCTCGTCAGATGGCAGACAGCCGTGCTCGACCTCGAACAGCTGACGGGACTTGCCCACGTGGGCCGACTTGCGGTCCTGCGCGCTACCGCCGGGCACACCTGCGGTGCCGTCAAGCAGCCCCTGGCGTCGATCGTCACGGATGCAGGATCTCGTCTCGGACTCCAGAATCATCGGGAGGTTCGCGGTGTAGTTGAACACCGAGCTGGTGCCGGGGCCGTCCTTGGCCCGCCAGCGCTGATTTATCATCCGCAGTAGGGCCTGGCCGAAGTACGACAGCGCCAGGTTGTCGTCATCCCGCTGCAAACGCGCAACCCGCTTGACGCGCCGAAGGGCGCGGCGAACCTCGAGCATCTGGTCACCGAGGAACTCGTCCAGCCTCAGCTGCACTTCCGCCTCGCTGCCCGCGTGTAACACCGTGCACAGCTCCGCCTTCCAGGGCGTGTCGAGCGTGTCCCGATCGCACTCGCACCAGGCATGATGCTGCGCGAGGCGCATCGTCGCGGTAGCTCTGGCCTGGACCATCGTCAGCTCGCTCTTCTGATCGAGGACAGGTGTCGGTAGCCGAAGTGCCAATGCGCCAGGTGACGCCGGTAGGCGGCAACGCGCGAGATCCGCTTCTGGTCTAGAGCATCCGTGGAGCCATTGAACTGGGGCGTCATTGGTGGTTCCTGACCTGGCTGGCAAGCTGAAGGCAGTCGTTCAAATCGAGCGAGACTGCCCGACCCGCTCGGATTCGGCCGATTCGCTGACCGAAGACGACCATCGAAGTTCAGACGCGGCCGAAGCGAATCTGTAGATGCGCCCAGGCTCACACACGCATCCATGGATGACAACCCTTAGATGCGGGGGGCCGACACGAGCGCATCTATAGATTGCCCGACGGATTCACGTGCGGTACGGTCGGCGCGAGGCGGGAAGCAGGAACCGCTCGCCCGCCAAGTACACCGGAACGGGGAGCTGAGGCCGCAATGCCAAACGAGCCGCAGTCCAAAGTGCCAGCTGGCGACGATGTTCCAGGGCTGGCCGATCGACTTGATCTGCTGTTCCGAACGGTCCCCCGAGGCCACGAAAGCTCCCAGCTTCACACCTCTGCCTCTATTGCCGAGGAGCTCGAGCGCCAGAACATCTCCGTGACGCCAAACCACATCCGAGCCCTACGCACCGGACGTCGACGAAACCCTTCGTTTCGACTCCTCGCGGGGCTCGCCGATATCTTCCAGGTGCCCCTGGACTACTTCGTCAACGACTCCGTCTCGGCCGAGATCCAGGAGTCACTGAAAACGGTGGTCGCCATGCGAGATACCGGCGTACAACAGCTCATGATGAGAGCCCATGGCGTCTCCGCTGAAAGCCTAGGACCGGTTCTCGCGCTGCTCGACCAGATCCGCCGTATTGAAGGGCTGGACGCCAGCAACGACCGTCCAGGTGATGATGACTGACTCTCCGACGAAGCTGAGCCTAATGGGACGCCTGATGCCAAGCATCATGCGTCTACGGCGATCCAACCGGAACCACCTGACACGAGACCATGTGCGCAGACACCTGGCGGAGTTGGCAGAACAGCCGCAGTCGTACGACCCTCCCAAGCGGTTGCGCCGCGGAGTTCGAGTCGACACTCAAGATCAGCACGGCTGGACGATCCACGCCATCGCACCCACCGACATTGAACCTCAGGGAACCGTCGTCTACCTCCACGGCGGCGGGTGGATCGATGAGGCCGCACAGCAACACTGGTGGCTAGTCCAGCAGATCGCCGCCGAAGCAGGCACCACCGTGCTGATGCCGGTCTATCCATTGGTCCACACCGGAGGTGCCGCCGAGTTCGTCGTCCCCATCGTTGCGGAGCTCAGCGCGAACACCGAGGGCCCATTGGTGCTAATGGGCGACTCTGCCGGCGGCACCATCGCGTTGTCCACCAGCCTCCTGCTGAAGGAACGCGGGCGCCCTGCCGATCTCACGCTCCTGATCTCCCCCGCGCTCGACATGCGGATGGAGAACCCCGAGATCGATGAAGTCCAGCCCCGAGATCCCTGGCTCGTGAAGAAGGGTCAGCTGATGTTGACCGAAATGTGGATCGGTGAGCACGGAGACGATCCCATCCTCAACCCGTTCTTGGGCGACGTCCGCGGAGTCGGCCGACTCGTCATCTTCAGCGGAACTCGAGACCTATTGAACCCCGACACCCGCCTCTTCGTCGCTCGCAGCTCAGAAGCCGGAGCAGAGGTCGAGTATCACGAACAGCCTGGACACATTCATGTGTACCCGCTGCTCCCGACGCCCGAAGGCAAACGCGCCAGGCGGGCAATCGTCGACGCCGTCCGTGAGACCGTCACGACGCTGTAGGAGTGTTTAAACATGGGCCGCAGATTCTCGATGCAGGTGCGGGATGCCATTCGCATGGCGGACTCCATGATGCCGCTGAGCGGCGATGTCGAAGACCTCCTCACAAACTTGTCCCGGACGCGCGATCGAAGAATCTCCATCCTGACTGCGCCCCTGACATCACCTCTGTCGGGCCTGCTGATTGCCACCGGCAAGGCTGACTACGTCGTGGTCGGTGACGAGGCGTCTCCGGAGCGCCAGGTCGCGATCGTCTGTCACGAAGTGGCACACCTGCTGTTGGGACATGACGACAACCAGCCGTTATCGTCTGGCCTCATCGAATCGGGCCTACTTCAAGGGCTCAACCCGGATCTGGTTCGCTCGGTCGTCGCAGGTCGACATGCTTACGCTCACGCCACGGAACTCGATGCAGAGACGGTAGCTACGCACATATCCATCCAGCTCCGGCGGAGGGTCATGCGCGGCGGGCACACCTACTATGACGAGCTCTGGTGGTGATCCCACAGGATGAACTGGGCGTTCGCTGCACTCGGCCTTTGCGCTGGCATCCTTGGGATGGAGCGCTCGTGGCGCCTGCGAGGCGAGCTACTTTCGCTCACTCAGAGGGCAATCATCGTTGCGCTCTTCGGCATCGGCGTCGGAGCACTCGCGTACGGCACGGCCGACAAAACGGAACAATTTTATAACATTGGTCGCCTCGCGTGGCATTGCTCAGCCGTGATCATCCTGGGCGCACTCGAGGTGCTTATCGCTACCCTTCGATCGGAAATCGTCTCCGTCAGAGCGACCCGGCGGATAGTCGCCCGTTCAAGCTTCGCTGTCGCTCTCATCTTGGCTGCTTGGCCCCTCGGAACAGCGCACGAAGCCTCGATAGGTGTGTCCAAATTCTCGGAACATGACTTCGCCTCCGTGGTCACACACCTGGTGTTCCCCGCGTACGTCATTTGGGCGTTGGCTCAGGTAATCATCTTGAGCATCTATAGATTTCCCCGAGACATCAAGCGTAGGCCGATCAATACGATTGCACTGTTCCTGATCGCGCTCGGTTGCGGCGGCTTCATCTGGACCAACGCCACCTCAGCGATCTACATGAACACTGGTCGGGCATCGGAGAGCGAAGGGGCCCTTGCCCTTTCACCCCTGAGCCTGGGCATCTGCGTGGCCGGTGCCACGACGTTAGGTGTCGGAGAAAGGTTGTACGACGAACTGATGTCCCGATACCAGCTCGCACGCCTCGGTCCCCTCTGGCGGCGCATGATTGAGCTTTCGGACCAAGATTTTCACCTACCGGCGCAGAGTTTCTCCGCGCCGGCAAGGCTGCAACGAGCCTACGTCGAGATCGCCGACGCCATCTGCACACTCCGCGTGGTCGTTGACGGAAGCCACGACCCGGATTCGATCGTCTCGGCACTTCGACGAGGTGACGTCACCTCTGATTCTTCGCAACCGACTCTCTCACGCACTCTCCCTCCGCGACGGACCCGCCGAGAGGACCTCCAGCTCATCACTGTTTTGGCGACCGCGTACCGCCGTGGTGCCACGACTACAGGGCATCTTCCTGCGGAGCGGCATTAATCCTCACCTGCCAAGAATGCTGCTCAGCACTCCCGCGACAACTCGGCTCGCACGCGTTCCATCGGCCAGCCGGCGGCGTCGAGCAGGTCGATGTCCTTGTGCTCGAACGGGGCAAGATTCGGTGGAACCATGGCGGCTTCTCGTTGGTCGTGGGATTGGTCAGCGGGGCGGCATGGGCAGGTAGAAGGTGCCGTGCGGGACGTCCGCTCGGATCCGCAGTGCGGTGCGCTCAAGCACGCGCCACGACTCGCGGGCGTGGTGTCCGCACAGGTAGATCGGACCGGTCACGTAGATCGCATTCACCCTGGCCAGCGCGGCCGGGCAGCGGTCACAGGACGTCTGCTCGGAGGTGACTGTCGGGGTCTGCCCGAACAGGGTGTCCGCGTGCCGGGGCGGGACCGACAGCGGAGTCGCCTTGAGCGCGGTGTGCGGCGTCGTGATGGTCATGCAGCTCCAGTGGGCGATGCCGTACCGTCGCGGGACGGTCAGTGAGGTGTCTCCGTCACGACGGCACCGCGGGGGATGTAGCCATCAGCCTCGATGCGGGCATGAGGCTCGATGACCACGTTGTCCTCGATGACCGAACGCTCCCCCAGCTCAGCTCCATACCCCGTCTGCGCACCGTGCCCAACCGTCGCGCCTTCGCCGATCATGGAGCCGTTGATGACGGAGAAGTCTCCGACCCTCACCTTGTCGAAGATGTCTGTTCCCGCGCCGGTGGTCACGGCGTGACCGACCTCCGCTGCAGAGCCGACGATGGTGTGCTCACCGAGCCGCGCACCGGATCGGATCGTGGCGCGGTCCAGGACCTCGCAGTCCCGGTCGAGCTCGGTGGCCCCCTCATCTGCGAAGGTGCCGCTTGGGCCGTGGATCTCGACGGACTCCCCGATCTCCGTACCGTCCTGGAGCTTGATCGCACCGTCGAGCACCGAGCCGGCACCAATCACGATGGTGCCGTTCAGCTCGCTGGTCCCGCTCCCACCCTTGATCGCGACTCCTTCGCCGGTGGACAGCTCTCCGGCGACGACGGCGCCGCTGAGGGTCGTCTTGTCGCCGAGCTGCGTGTCGTCGGCGAATCGGGAACGGCCGTCCGTCCCCGCCTTTACACCGTCACCGATCTCGACGTTGTCGCCCCATGTGCTGCCACCGAGCAGTCTCGAGCGGGCACCGACCTCGAGCTCGTCACCGAACGTTCCCTCGAGCCGGCTGAGGGCTCCGACCCGCGATCTGTTGCCAACGCTCGACCCGGCGTGGATCTCCGTGCTCTTACCGATCGTGACAGCATCCCCGAGCCGGACCGAATGCCGGATGGACGATCGGTCCTCGAGCACGCTGCACTCGCCGATCACGGCACCCTCATCGACCGTGACGCGCACGCCGATGCGCGTGAAACGCTCGACGTGCACGTCCCGACCGAGCTGAGCTACCTCGCCTACCGAGACCTCTTCGTCGAGCTCAACCCCGTCGCCGACCGCAGAGCCGGCCTGCAGGATGGCGCCCTGGCGGATGGTGGTCCCCTCCCCCACACTGGCGCCTTCCCCGATCGAGGCATCGTCCTCGATGCGCGTCCCCGCGCCGATCCGGGCGCCGTCTCGGATCACGACACCTTCGCCGATGCTCACGCCCTCGCTAATCGTGACATCCTCACCGATCCGGCCGAAGCCGCCGATCTGGACACCGTCCCCGAGCTCGGCAGTGGCAGCTACCTGGGCGTCCTCCCCGAGGATCGGACTGGCCCCGGTACCCGGAGCGGGGATCCGGATATCCGCCTCGCCGCGGGACACGGCACTGAATTCGCCCTTGTTCCCCTGCTCGCCGGTATCGCGCTTGCGCACCTTCTCATCGGGGCTCGCTGCTGCCCTGGACTTCGTCGCCATGGTCAGTTCCTTCCTCGTCGTAGTCATCCGCCGGTCGACCGGAAGCGCCTCACGGAGCTCGTCGACGATCTGTCCCAGCTCTGCACGGTGTGCGAACCCGTACAGCGCGACGAGCAGCACCGCGAGCAGACCCACCAGGACGCTGCGGGCGCGCGCGAAGCGGGGCGGAGAGTTCCAGCTGCTCATACCCGGCGCAGTGGGCGACGGCAGCTCCTCGCGGGACGAGTCCTCATGTAGGTTCTCGCGCGATCTGTCAGGAGCGTGGAGCTGTGACCTGCGGTGTGAGGCAATGGCCAGGTGCCCCGATTCTCGCCAAGCTGTCAGATTCCTCAGCGGTGTGGAGTCGCCAAGCCTCGTCAGCGGACCACTGGGTCCGCGAGGATCTCGAGAAGCGCATCGTTGTGGATCGAGTACAACGCATTGTCAGGACTCTCTAGCTGGATCATTGCTTTCCACAGGGCCCACGCCCTGGCGCGACGCCAAGTGCCCGCATCCAGATTGAGCGCCTCGGCGAAGACCTGACGCTCTGTGCCTCGAAAGTAGGTCCATGCAATGGTCAGGTCGCAGGCAGGGTCGCCGACGCCACACTGCCCGAAGTCGATGACAGCGCTGAGCTTCCCGCTGTCGACCAGCACGTTACCGATGGCCATGTCGCCATGAAACCAGACCGGCTCACCTTCCCAGGCGGAGTCCATGCCGGCCAACCACAAGGCGCGGCACTGCGCGGTGTCCATCGGCAGCTCGCGGCTTAGCGCGCGCTGCACCTCATCGGCGTAGACGCTGGGGTGGCAGCCGCGAAAGGCGGTATGTCCCCCGGCCCACGGTCCCCCGTCGGTCGGAGCCTCGCGCATTCTAAGAAGGAATACACCGAGTTCGTGGGCGAATTGAGTGCGGTCCAGATCTGGACATTCGTCGGGGGTACGGCCGCTCAGCCATCGGCGTACGGTCCACGGGCGACCGAAATCGGCTGAGGGGGGAACTGAAGCCACCACATCGGGAATTGCTACTGGCAGGTGGGGCGCGAGGATGGGGAGCACATGGTCCTCTTTCTCGACCCCCGCGGAGTAGCCGTCGGCGCTCGGCAGGCGCGCGCAGTGGGTGTCCTGGATCCGGAAGGTGCGGTTGTCCCAGCCCTGGCGCGCCACGGGCGTCACTGGCAATCCCGCAAGCGCAGGCACGTGGCGGGCGACGAGTTCGGTGACCAGATCAGCGGTGATTTCAGGCATGCAGGCTCCCTCGACGGCAATGCTTTGTCTCTGCTCACGGGCCGAGTGGGCAGCACGCACTCGAGTATGCCTAGGTCGGTTTCTTCCAGTCCACGTGTTTTCTTGCCCGCGGGCGGTGCCGCGAGTTCCTGTACTGCACTAGAGGTGCAGGGGAAAGCGCGCAAGCTCCTCGGCAGCGTCCTCTGACCACCAGGTGAGCGTCACCTCGTCCGCTGTCGAGCTGATCGGAAGAGGCCCCCGGACGGCCTCTTCTTCGGCGCTTGTGAGGGCTGCACCGATCGAAAGGTGAGGGATGATCTCCTCGAACGCCCCGCCGTATGGAGGCCACTTCGGGAAAGCTGCTGCGAGCATGTTCGTGAGTCGGATGAAGGGATCTGCTGGCTCCGGTGCTAGGTATGTGACCTCGCTGCCGAAGCGGCCCACCGCGGAGAGCATGAAGTCGAAGGGTCGAACCTGCGCTAACAGGGCGCGGAGGGTGTCGACGAGGTCCTCGTTGACGTCGCGCCGGTCGACGAACGGTCCGAGTAACGTGATGTGCGGGCACACAGGCGGACGCTCGAGGCGTTGAGTGATCGACTCAAGCTCTGGTACCGGGACCTGGATGACAGTGTGCGCCACGCCCACCATTGTGCCTGCACGCCTGACAAGTCGGCGAGAAACCTGACACACGCTGGCCAAGAAAGTGAGAACTGGCCAACTAGGACGAGAACCTACACCTCACTGGCCGAGGTAGTCCTCTTCCGAATCGGCCCCGAAATTCTTGGCGAACTCGGGGGCTTCTCTTCGTAAGAGGTCCTGGTCATCTCGTCGAGGCGGTGCTTCTCCTCGAGTGCCGTGGTGCCGCGTTTCTCGGCCAGTGTCCTGGCGATCACGGGACGCATTCGGGCCCGCCAGTTTGCCCGCGTTTCCTGGTCCCGGCGGTACTCGGCGAACTCCGGCAGCGCGTCCCCCGCGGTCCGCTTCAGATTTAGGGTGTCGCCGATTCCGCGCTCCCAGGCCATCTCGGCATCCCGTTCAGTGGAGATCACCTCCCGCACCTTCCCGGCATCCCCCAGGTCTTCCTCGAATCGCAGCGGCTTCCCGTCCTTCGACACGGCGGCCGCGTGCTTCTCCGCCCGCTTTCGTGCCCGCTTCTCCGCCGGGGTCAGCTTCGCCCACGCCTCCCGCCGCTCCCGATCCCGCTGGGCCGCGAGCTCTTCGGACGAATACATCTTCGTGGGCAGCGACTTCGCATCTCCCACGGGCGCTGAGGGATAGCAAATCGTACAGGCGCGGTGCCCGGCGTCCGCAACAATCGCATCCTCATCGACGCCGGAGTAGTCGGTCAGCCAGGCGTACCGGGTCGCGGGCCGGCAGGTCGAACACCCAGTGCCCGAGTGCACGTGACCGTTCGCGTTCGCGACAAGGAACGCACGGTTCCAGCCGCCTCGGATCCGGAACGCCTCCTGGAGCCCGTCGACCTGTTCGCGCGCCCGGTCGTGCTCGGCCTGTGCCGACTCGACCTCCCGCAGCGGGCCTCGGATCCGGCCGCCCATCTTCTCAGACGCAGCGCCACCATCGGAGAGGGTCACCCAATCACGAGCAGCCGTGAGCGCCTGCTGATCGCTCTTTGCCCAGCCGATACGAGAGCTCCTCCGGTCCCCGACTGCTCGATGCAGCTCGTCGAGCCGGCCGCGCAGGCGGGATTCAGTCTCCCCCAGAGCCTTCCCGGCCTCCACGGCGTGCTCGTCGAAGTCGACTGGATCGGCGGTGCATACATCGAAGCCGAACCGCTCCACCAGTGTCGCCCCCGTGGCGCAGGTCTTTCCGGACGTGGGCCTCAAGTCCACCTCGGCGTCCTGCCGTCCAATGGTCCCGAACTCACCACCGTTCCCCGGCTGCCCAGTGTGCGCGTCATGCCGCTCATCGCCTGCCTCCTCGGGATCCTCACCTACCCGTGGAAGTGGGCGACCTGCGGCCGTCACAGGACGGGCCTGTTCGGTCGATGATCTGAACGTCGAAGGCGACTCGGCTGAAGTCCGCGCCGGGGAAGTCTGTCTCCAGCAAGTCCCGCACCATCGCCGGGGCGTCTCGGAAGTTCGCGACCTGCGTGACGAGGTCCACGCTACCGAGGGCATACAGCTCCCATCCGCCGCTCCAACGTCGAGCATCGACGCGGACCGACAGTTCGAGCGTCTGCTGCGCAAGACGCTCAGCCCGCTCGACATCAGCCGACTCGGCACTCCCAGCATCCGGCACCCCGCCCGATTCCTGCTCGATCTCCATCGCATAACGCCGCAGAGCAGCAGCTGCGAGCGTCCGCAGAATGGGCTTGATCGACTCGGGAAGTCGGGATGACCCCGGTTCGAGCTCCGAAGCAACCTTCATCAGGTCATACCCGATGATGTCGGTATCGGGCCACTGCACCCCTCCACCTTGGCCGATGTACTCCAGCGCCTGCAGGTAATCCGGATCCAGGCCATCGGGTGGCGTGGACATCAGGTCATCGGCGCATCCGTTCAGTGCTCGGCGCACCGTCTCGACATCGTCACGGTCCAGCGGAGAGCTGTTCATCAGAGATCCCTTCGTCGCGTCGCTACAGCTTGCACGGAGGGCCCGACAGCTCAGCCCCCGCTGCGCGCACACCATTCACTGATTACAGCTCGGGAACCGCCCATCGGTAATACGCCACCCAACATGATTAGACCGCCGTAGGCTCGTCGCGTCGACCACTAGCGCAGGCAGGAGGAGCTTGCATGAAGCTCACCTCTGAGCAGCGGGACCAGGTCGCCGATGACGCTGCCACTCGATACCGGGCTGGCGAGACGTGGGCCAAGATCGCTGAGAGGTACGGACTGACGTCCACGTACGTCCGTCGGTTAACGGTCGCCCGCCACGACATCAGCTTTCGCCGCTGGGGCCAACAGCCACTCGCCGACATCGACGAGGTCGTCAGACGCAGAGAGGACGGGCAGACCCTCAATCAGATTGCCGAGAAGTTGGGCTGTTCCCGCCAGGCGATCCGCACCGCCCTCGAAACCGCGCAGCGCGCCCCAGAAACCCGCTACCCGCGTCTGTCTCAACGTCGAGCGCCCACCGAGGACGAGATCAACGATATCCAGAGACTGTACGAGGTGTGCCCGCAGGCGCCGCGCAACCGCGAAGGATCACGAGCCGTCCGCGGCCCCGAAGGACGCCTGCTGGCAGAAGCATGCCGAACCGTCGTCGACGACGGCGTCCCCATGCAGACACTCTCAGTCGCGCTCGGACGTGGAGCGACCTGGACGCACTGGCTACTCAACATCCACGACCTGCGACCGGAGCCCGATCCCGTCCGGACCACCGCGAGGCGAACCCGGAGACCAAACGAGCCCGAGTTTAGTGACAGCGCCGTTTAAGTACGACGGAGAACAGCAGGCACAACTAGGCCGATCCTCAGCCAATCCACAGTCTCACGTGGAAACCCGAGTTGAGGGCCGCGACGAAGACGGTGCTGACCCGAAGAATATCGAGGCCTTGCGCAGGATTGCATTGTCCTCACGCAAGCGCCGGCCCTCGCTCGTGAGTCGCTTGATCTTGGCGCACTCTTCGCTGGTGATGCCGGAACTGGTCACGTCGTCGTCGATGTCGGCCCTGGCCAGCCAGCCCCACACGGACGCCTTCAGGGCGCCCTCCTGGCAACCGACCGAGGTCACCGTGGCGAACTGGGACAGCGACTCTCACTCGTGCTACCTGGCATGCCGTACGCACTTCGCGCGCAACTGGGGCCGATCGTCCTCGGCATGCATTGCGCTCGGCCCCCTCTGCACACGGGCGTTCTCAGTCCGCAACACAATTCGTCGCGAATCTGTAAGAAGCGGACAATGGAGGCTGCTTGTTACTACTGAAGGAGGCCAATGGCATCGCTCACCCGGCGCCAGGTGCTTGCTGGAGGTGCGCTGGCGCTCAGCCCCACAGTGCCCGCACTCACCAGCTGCACCGTCGACACCGGAAGCTCATCAGTCACCGGCACCGACCTGACGATCTGCGCCTTCGCCGGGGCGTGGAGCGACACCCTGCGGGAAGCCGTGATCGAGCCCTTCGAGGAAGAAACCGGTGCCACGGTTAACGTGGTGGTCGGCGCACCGTCGGAATGGCTCGCCCAGCTCCGGGTCGCCGACAGGCAGCGCCCGCCCTTCGACCTCATGGCTTTCACCCCGGACATCGTGGTGCAGGCCGCAGCGCTGGAGCTGATCGCGCCACTCGAGACGGACAAGATCAAACACTTCGACGAACTCAGCCCAACCCTGCTCTCCGCGGCAGGCGTCGGCGAGACGACCTACGGCGTACCGCTGACCACAGGCACGTGCGGGTTGATGTACCGCACAGAACATGCGGACCGCGCTCCGGAGAACTGGAGCGACATCTTCGACGAGCAATGGGGCAACTTCGTCGGCGTACCACCCTTCACCTACAGCCCGGGCCTGGAACTGCTAGCCGGTCTGCTCCAGGAAAATGGCGGGACGATGGACGACGAGAACGCAGTCGACGAGGTGTTCACCCAGCTCGAACAGCTCAGCGGCCGCGCCTCGGTCTTTCCCAGCGATGCTGGCAGCATGCTCTCCGCGATCCAGCAGGGCGATGCCTGGGTTGCGCCGTTCTGGGACGGCCGCGCCTTCGCGATGGCTGACGCTGGCGACCCCGTCGGCTTCAGTTACCCCGCCTCCGGCGGCGTCGGTGCACTCACCTCCTACTACGTGGCAGCTGGCACCGAGCGGGAGCAGCTCGCCTACGAATTCCTGGGGACCCTGGCCCAAGCGGAGAACCAGAAGGTCTTCGGCGAGGGCACGCTGTACGCCGCCGCGAACCTGACGATTGACTACTCCGACGAGTTCGAGGCACGCATCGCCCATGGTGAGGAAGTCTTCAAAAGCTTCGCGTGGGTCGACTACACCCAGGCCATCCCCCGACTGGAGGACTGGCAAACACGATGGAACGGGATCTTCGGCTGATGCCCAGCGATGTAACAATCAAGGACCTCGGCGTCGGCTACGGCGACCGGGAAGTGCTCTCCCTGGACGAGCTCACGGTCCACGCTGGAGAGTTCATCTCCATCCTCGGCCCCTCGGGCTGCGGGAAGACGACCCTACTCAACGCGATCGCCGGGTTCGTCCCGCCCCGCCGCGGGTCCATTTCCGTGGGAGACCGGGACATCACCTCGCTCGCCCCACATCGACGCGACCTCGGGGTCGTGTTCCAGAACTATGCCTTGTTCCCGCATCTGTCGGTCGCCGGCAATGTGGGCTACGGGCTGGGAGTGCGCGGCATCAGTCGTGGCCCACGGGAGGAACGCGTCGCGCAGATGCTCGAGCTGGTAGGGCTGACCGACTACGCCGAGCGTCGCCCCAACCAGCTCTCCGGTGGTCAGCAGCAGCGTGTCGCACTCGCCCGGGGGCTCGCGATCAGCCCCGAGGTGCTGCTGCTCGACGAGCCGCTGTCGAACCTTGATGCGCAGCTGCGCCGCCAGATGCGCATCGAGCTGAGGGAGATCCAGGAGGCCCTGGGCACGACCATGATCTTCGTGACCCACGATCAAGACGAAGCGCTGTCGATGTCCGACCGTGTCGCCCTGTTCAACGCCGGCCGGCTGGAGCAGCTCGGCACCCCCGAGGAGATTTACCGCCGTCCCCGCACCCGATTTGTCGCAGACTTCATGGGCGCGGCGAACATTCTGCACGGTACGGTGATCGACGCCGAGGCGATCAACGTGGACGGCACGCGTCTGCCGGTCCGCACCGGCCGGGCCCCCGGTACGACGGTCGACGTCGCGATCCGCCAAGAGCAGATCCTCATCGACGCCGAGGCGACATCGGATGGCGTTCCGGCCACCGTGCACATGCGTTCGTTCACCGGGTCCCACTGGGAGTTCGTGCTCGAGACTGAAATCGGCCGGAGCCTGACTGCCCAGGTCCCCGACCGACCCGGATCCGGCTGGGTTCTGCCCGAGGCGGGCAGCAACGTCAACATCAGTTGGTCGGCCAATGCCCCACATGTCATCACGGAGGACTCCCGATGAGCACCACCGCTCCTCCACGCCGGCTCGGTCCTGGCGCACTGGTCGTCCCGCCGCTGGTGTTCGTGGTGGTGATGTTCGCCTTCCCGCTCATTCAGCTCGCACAGCTGAGCCTGCGACCCACGGACGCATTCAATCGCATCCTCGGCGGCTTCACCCCCGAGAACTTCCAGCGGGTTCTGACCGAGCCGTACTTCGCCGACAGCCTCCTGTTCACCGTGGTCAACGCCACGATCGTGACAATCGCGTGCGCGGTGCTGGCCTTCCCGCTGTCCTGGGTGATCGCACGCACAACCCAGCGTTGGCTCAAGGTGCTGGTGTTCATGGTGGTCATCTCTCCCATGCTGACGTCGGTGGTGGTGCGTTCCTACGGGTGGCGGATCTTGCTGTCCGCCGAGGGCCCTGTGAATTCGGCACTACTGGGCCTCGGGCTCATCGAGCAGCCGCTGAGCCTTCTCACCAGCCGCGCAGGATCAATCATCTCGATCGTCCACGTGCTGTTGCCGTTCTTCGTGCTGATGCTGAACTCATCCCTGAAGTCACTGGACGAATCGGTGCTGCGGGCCGCGCACTCCCTCGGTGCCGGTGCAGCGCGGCGCTTCGTGCAGGTGATCCTCCCACTATCGGTCCCGGGCCTGGTGGGAGGAGGGATCGTGGTGTTCTCCCTGTCCATGGGCATCTACGTGACGCCGCTGCTGATTGGCGGAGTAAACCAGCCACTCGGAGGACTGCGCGTCTACACCCAGGTGATGAGCTCTTTCGACTACCCCACCGCCGCCGCGATGAGCTTCGTGCTACTGGCGATCAGCCTCGTCGTCGCCGGTTTGCTGGGTCTCGTTCAGCTCGTCTGGAGGAAGCGGCTCCATGGCTGAGCGAAAGTCCACCTCCGGTTCCTGGCTGCTGCACATCGTCGTCGCGCTGACGATGGTGTTCCTGATCGGCCCGCTGCTCGTCGTGGTGATCACGTCGTTCTCCGCCAGCAGTTCCCTGTCCTTCCCGCCCGAGAGCTTCTCATTGCGCTGGTACGAGCAGGTCCTCGCCAACCGCGAATGGCGCGTTTCCTTCTCGCTGTCGTTCCTGCTCGCGCTGCTGGCAATCCCCACCGTCGCAGTGCTCGCGCTGCTGGGCGGGTATGGGCTAGTGCGCGGCCGCTTTCGCGGTCACGGAGCCGTCCAGGCATTCCTGATGTCTCCGCTGATGGTGCCCGAGATCATGCTCGGCATCGGCCTGCTCACCTATCTGCAGTCCCTCGGCCTGATCAACACAATTGGCGGGCTGTGGCTCGCGCACTCCCTGGTCGCACTTCCCTTCGGCCTGCGGGCGGTGATGAACAGCGCGACGTCCCTCGATCCTCAGATAGAGGCCTCCGCGGCGAGCCTAGGGGCCGGACCCGTGCGGGTGTTCCTCACCGTGACGCTGCCGCAGCTGGTGCCCGGCCTGATCTCCGCCGGGGTGTTCGCCGCAGTGATCTCCCTCGGCGAGGTCGCAGTGTCGACCTTCATCGCTGGCGCAAACACCACCACCGTCCCGCTGCGGGTGCTGTCCGCCGTCCAGTTCGAGCTGGACCCCTCAGCCGCCGTGGTCTCCACCCTGTTGATGGCAATCAGTGTGGTGGTAATCCTCGTCCTCGAGCGTTTCGTCCGGATTTCGAACCATCTGTGAGAAAGGAACACGCCATCACCACCTCGCGCATCGGCATTGACGTCGGAGGGACGTTCACGGATCTCGTCGTAGTCCCGCAGGGGACCGACGGCACCGTGCAGCGGCACAAGACGCCGTCTACACCTCACGACCCATCCGAGGCCGTGGAACAGGGTCTGCGGGATCTGCTCGAACAGGGCCTGAATCTGTCCTCAGTCGATGCTGTGGTGCATGGAACCACGATCGGGCTGAACGCGATCATCCAGCGCTCCGGGGCCCGGGTCAGCTTCGTGACCAGCCGCGGCTACAGAGACCTGCTGGGCATCGCCCGCGCCCGCCTTCCCAAGTCCTTCGACCTCCACGCCGCGGCGGAGCTGCCGCTCGTGCCGCGTGAGCGGGTGCTCGAAGTCGACGCGAGGCTCTCCGCCGATGGTCGCCTGCTCCGAAACCCCACAGAGAGTGAGCTCGACCAGCTCGCTGAGCAGGTCAGGGCTACGCAGCCCGAAGCAGTCGCCCTATCGCTCGTGCAGGGCTTCACCGCCCCAGAGGTTGAACACGAGCTCGCCGCCGCCTTGGAAGAGCGGCTCCACGGCGTGCCGGTAATCTCCGCCGCAGGAACTTGGCCGGAAATCCGCGAGTACGAACGCTCACTGGTGGCAGTCCTCGAAGCGCACATCAGACCTCTGATGGGCCGATACTACGAGCGGCTCAGGGCCCGTCTGAACGCGCTCGGCCTCACCGCGCCGGTCTTCATCTCCGCGTCCAACGGCGGCACGCTCTCCCTGGACTACGCGGCGCTGCACCCGCTCGAGACCGTCCTGTCCGGCCCCGCCTCCGGAGTAACCGCCGCCGCCCTGACGATGCCGGATCGCAATGTGCTGACCTTCGACATGGGAGGCACCAGCAGCGACATGTCCGTCGTGGTCGGCGGAGCACCCGTGCTAACCACACGCACCATGCTGGGACGACTGCCCCTGATGCTCCCGGTCGTGGACGTCAGCGCGATCGGCTCGGGAGGCGGTTCCATGGTCAGCGCCGGCGACACGGGCGACGCCGCGGCACTGCACATCGGGCCCAAGAGCGCCGGCGCGCACCCGGGGCCTGTGAGCTACGGGCGCGGCGGCACGACGCCGACTATCACCGACGCCTACCTCAGCGCCGGTTTGCTGGACCCGCAGGGATTCCTCGGCGGGACGATGCCCCTGGACCGCTCTGCCGCCGACTCCGCCTTCGACGCAATCGCGCAGGACGCCGGCCTCGGCGCCGCGGGCGCCGCCGCCGAGTACGTGCTCGAGATCGCGACCGTGCAGATGGCGACCGCCCTGCGCACCATCCTCGCGGAACGGGGACACGAGCCCTCAGAGTTCACGCTGGTGCCCTTCGGCGGCGCGGGCCCCACCCACGCGCTGCTGCTCGCGGACGAGCTGGGGATCGAGAAGGTACTTGTGCCTGCGTCGGCTGCGACCTTCTGCGCGCTCGGCGCCGCTATCGCCCCCCTGCGCCGCGATCTCGCCCGCAGCATCCGCCGCACACTGAACGGGCAGGTTCGGGAACTGGCCGCCGACATCGTCACCGAGCTCGCTGCCGAGGGCATCGAATGGCTGCGGAGCAGCGGCGGAGCACCCGAACGGGCGCACCTGGGCCTCTCGGCAGACATGCGCTACCAGGGGCAGGCCTACGAGCTGACCGTGGCACTCGCTACTCGACCCCTGGACCGGGCCGATGAGCTGGTCCCGGATCTCAGCACCCTCCGTGAGGCCTTCCATGCAGAACACGAGAGGGTGCACGGCTTCCGGGACGAGAACGCCGCGGTCGAACTCGGCACGTTGCGCCTCGCAACTCTCTCCCCCGCGACCGAGGCACCGCACGCCGCCGCGGTCCCCACCACCGGCACCGAATCGCCCCCGCCAACGGCGCACCGAGATCTTCGCGAGAGAGGCCGCTGGGTGAGGGCGTCCATATACGCGGCCGCAGCGCTGCCCGGTCACGCAACGGTGACCGGCCCGGCCGTGATCGACGTGTCGGACAGCACCGTCCTAGTCCCGACCGGCTGGACGGCGGCATCCGGCATTGACGGCACCATCCACCTGACCAGACAGCACCACCCAACGCAGGAGGACCGAGCATGAGCGCGGACATCGGTCGTGACATCGTCGCCCTAAAACTGCGCGCGGCCTCGGAGGAGATGTGCAAGACACTGCAACGC
Organism: Brachybacterium sacelli; assembly: GCF_017876545.1. Taxonomy (NCBI): domain Bacteria; kingdom Bacillati; phylum Actinomycetota; class Actinomycetes; order Micrococcales; family Dermabacteraceae; genus Brachybacterium; species Brachybacterium sacelli. The sequence goes on from NZ_JAGIOD010000001.1 coordinate 3,076,989, forward strand.
ACCAGCCGTAGCCTGTACGTCAAGGAGACCGCCGACTTCTGCTGCGCGATCGCCGACGTCGACGGCCGGTTCGTGGCCTACCCGCGCAACATCGGGGTCTCCGGCTTCGTGGGTCTGAACGTCAAGACAACCGTGGAGGCCGCGACGCAGAGCGGACCGCTGCGACCCGGCGACGTGATCATCGCCAACGACCCGTACTCGACACGGGGGCTGGCCACTCACCTGCCGGACATCCAGATGATCCGCCCGTACTTCGACGGCGAGCAGATCGTCGGCTACGGATGGTGCTTCATCCACTGCTCGGACATCGGCGGACGCGTGCCCTCGTCGATCAGCCCCACCAACGACTCGATCTTCGCAGAGGGACTGCAGATCCCGCCCGTGAGGATAGTTCGCGAAGGCCGCGTCGACCCCGATGTCGAGCGTCTGGTGCTGCGCAACTCCCGAACGCCCGAAGCCAACCGCGGCGACTTCCAGGCGATGTTCGCGGCGCTCGAGACGGGCAGCAGACGTCTCCAGGAGATCCTAAACCGCTACGGGCGACCGACATTGCTCTCCGCGCACGAGGCGATGGTCGAGGAAACCGCAGTGCGCGCCCGCGCTGCGCTGAGGGTGCTCAAGGACGGCCGCTATCGCTTTGTCGACTTTCTCGACCACGACGGCGTCTCCAGGTTGCCGGTCCGAATCAGCGTGCTGATCACGATGCGCGACGGCACGATGGACATCGACTTCACCGGCACTGACCCCCAGGTGCGCTCCGCCTTCAACGTCGCCAGCCAGGGCACGGTTCACGCTTGGCTGGTCACCCGAGTGCTCGCGCTCGTCGGCACCCTCGATCCGGAGATCCACCTCAATGCCGGCCTCACTCGAGATGTGAGCGTTACCGTTCCCCCGGGATCGTTGGTCAACGCGCAACGGCCAGCCGCGGTCGGAGTGCGCCACGCCAGCTCCTCACGTGTCAACGATGCACTCTCGGGGGCCCTCATCCAGGCGGCTCCGCAGGTGGTGCCGGCTGCCAGCAGCGGACTGGTAGTGCCCGTCGTGCTCGCCGAGCAGCACCCCGACGGCGATGTGGTGCAGGTGCTCGAACCGATGGTCGGTGGCATGGGAGCTCGGTACGGGGCCGACGGTGTCGACGGACGTGACTCGGGCATCTCTAACCTTTCGAACAATCCGGTTGAGACCGTCGAGGCCGAGCTGTCTACGACGATCCATCGCTACTCCCTTCGCCCGGATTCGGGTGGCCCGGGCCGCTGGCGCGGCGGTACCGGCCTGGAGTTGGTGTTCGAGGTCCATGCGCCCGCCTCGTTACTGACCCGCGGCCTGGAGCGACGGGTCTTCCGGCCCTGGGGGTTCGAGGGTGGGCTTCCGGGTGCTCAAAGCGAGCTCGTGATCAACGAGGGCACAGAACACGAGCAGCGACCGTCGGCTCCGGATGTCATCTCGGTCGGACCCGGGGACGTGGTCACTCTGCGCACCGCAGGTGCCGGGGGCTTTGGAGACCCGTTCGCTCGCGATGCTCTCGCCGTACTGGATGACGTCTCGGCAGGTCTGGTCGGAATCACGTCGGCCGAGAGGGACTACGGAGTCGTGATCGTGGACGGAGCGGTAGACGAGGAGGCCACCGCCCAGCGGCGCTCCGGACGGCCCACCAACGGCGCAGATCACGGGCGAGGAGCCGAGATCTCTCGCTGGGAGTCGGTGTTCGACACCGAGACCTACGACCGCTTCGTCAGCGCGCTCATGGTGCGACCGCTGGTCGAACGGTCCGGCATTCGCGAGCGATTGCTATTGGCAGTCCTCGCCGAGCTTCCAGGCTCCTTCCCGACCGTCGCGGCCGACGACAACGAGATCACCCTTGCCCGAGCCAGGTTCGCGGCCGAAGTCACGCAGCTGGAGGCCTGAACTCGATCCGTCGCTACTGTCGGCGACGGTGGGAGACCCCGCGCCCCACCCCGCCGAGCCGCAGCGAGGCGATCGGGCGTGGGCGACAGCCCGAACCACTACCCTCACACCGCCGAACCAACACGTAGCGCCGAGCCGGCCCCAGAGCCTTAACAAGGGGTCGCTCACTCCCTCCCCGGCCGACTCGCTCCGGCGGTTGTCCTCGCTGGCGCTCGTCCGTCCTTGGTGCTCACTGTCCGGTCTGGTCGGTTCGCTCCCTGCCGGGGCTTCGCCCCTTGGTGGTGGTCGTGGCGTGGATCGGTGCGATGTCGGTGCGCTGCGCGCGCATGACGCAGCCGTGGCGCCCACTGGTCGCTGCTCTCGGTGCGAAACCGGTGCGCTGACTGGGCGGGTCCCTCGGTACGCGTCCTCTCAGCCGTCGCAACGCTGCCCTCGTGACGTTCACGGTTCGTCAGCTGTGCGCTGCGCACAGCGCTGCTCGTGCATGGTCTCCCCGCGCACTTCTTGGATTCTCGGTACCCGCGTTCAGTACTGCGGGCGTCGACGCTGGCCGGGGCCTGCGTCTGCTCGTACTTCGTACTTTGCAATGCTTCGCGTTTCGTGGTCGTCGCGGTGTCGGTGCGTTCCCGCCCACTTCACGAAGTGTCGATCTAGTCGGCGTGTTCCATGGATCGGAGATCCCCGGATGCACTCAAGGAGTGGTCGGATTCCCGCTGCGCGGCGCATGCGCTACGCGCCCGATACGTTGCGCGTGACGCTAAGTGTGGCGAGAACTCGTGCACACCGACGTGAACGGTTCCCTCGCGGAGCGGTGCGTTGCGCATCGCGCCGCGTGTTGTTGCGCGCAGCGCATGCGTTCCGCCCGCGGAGCGTGTTCGGGCGGAGCCCGTGGCGAAGTACGAAGTACGAGCAGACGGACGCAGTCCGTGACGCAACGCGTAGCGCGAGTTGTCGGACGCCGTCCGATGCGCAGCGCGAAGCGCAAGCAGTCCCCGCCGGATCGGATGACCTCACAAGGAACGCTGAATCGACCATCCCGATAGGCGAAGCCGGAGGAACACAGGGGTCGATACACGGACGAGGTCATACGACTGGACGCACCACGATTCCCGCGGCGAAGCCGCATCGTGGACACAGCGCGTTCAGGGCGGGGACTCGTCCTGGGCGGCGCGAATGATTCTTCAAGGTCAGGTGGCATCTAAAACCTGAAATCCGAGGATCGATGCGTGAGATTCTTCGTTGCCCGTCAACATCGGTAGGCGCGTGCCCTGACCTGGTCGAGCACTCAGCTTAAGCATCAGGGCACATTCTTCAGAGGGTGACCCTGGGCTCGTAGCCTCCGTATCCAATACGTTTCGCGCTCGTACGCCTGTTGGCGGTAACCAGTAAACTCCTCGAGTAGGACGATCTGCGGGGCGTCGCCGGATTCGCGCACAGCCCTAATCCAATCAGCCTTCTTACTGTGACCTGGACGTCGGAGATGGTCCTCAAGTCGTCGATGTAACGCGTCTGCAGTCTGGCCAACATAATGGGCCGTAAGGCGGTCAGGTGTGAGGAGTGCGTAGATCCGGAATAGTTTTCTGGCTGCTGATCCGAGTCCTGGGCTGCCTGGCATTTGATCACTTCCAAGAGTCTGGGAATCTGCGTATCCTGCTACGTGCCGTTCGAAGTTCAGGGATCGGCTGAAGGCATCGCCCTCTCGACCAGGCTAGCTATGGCTGGCGACAATCGCCGAGTCGCGACGGTGAGTCCGTCGTCCTGAGGGGCTGCGGATCGACCGTAAGCCTTGGGGAAGCATCCCCCGGGACTCCTTCGCATATGTAGGGGCATGAGTACATCCGCCGTGATCCGCCGGGTGGCCCGAGCATCCGGTGGCCAGAACAGTCCCGAGCTCGTCGCCACCCGAATGCGTTCCTTCGCGTCCTCGCTCAGCCCTCGCACCGCAGCGACGTTCCTTGCCGTCATGACCAGCGACGGGCTAGAGAATTACCTGATCACCCCGGACACCGACAGCATGAACAAGGCCGCCCTGTCCGCGGCGCATGCGGTCACGGGCAGGCTCTCCTACGTAGACGAGTTGCCGGATCTGCGCGCCGCCGACCAGGTCGGGCATCTGTTCTTCCGTCCGGGTGGGACGCGTGCGTCGACGACGCAGTCCGGTAGGGATCCGTTCTCGATGGCGGCGTCGCTGGCGGACATGCCGGTTGGGTCCTGGGTGGCGATCACGATGCGGGCCCCGCACCGCGGTCTGCTACTGCACGAGGACCGACTGTGGGATCGGTGGATCAAGGGACGCATCGTCGGCGGGACCCACCACTCCCTCGAACCGAACGGCGTGATCGCGCATGTCGCCGCGGCATCCACGTCCCGCTCGAGCGTCGACTCTTTGCTGCGTCAGGTGGCCGGCGACATGCACGGCTTCGACCTCGAGACGCGGACCGTCCGCTTCCCCCGCACCTGGGTGCTCGCGCAACTGCTCGCTGCAACTCTCACGTTCGTCGCTGCGGGGATCGGCGTGCAGCTCATCGCTCCGAGTATCGCGACAGTGATCCCCGCCGAGGTCGCCTCGATGATCACCACCGCCCTGTTCACTGCCGCGGTCCTGCCGCTACTCGCGATGGCGGGGTACGTGGTGTGGGGTCGGCGGTACGAGAAGCGGTTCCGTACCGGCCGATTCCCGCTGCCGCCGCGGCGATGGGCGTTGCGCACCCGTCCCCCGACGCAAGGCAATGATCAGGGCCGGGCCGAGTCCACGCAGGACTTCCAGAGCGGATCCTCGAAGCGTTCCGGTGACCCAGGTGACTACCCGCTGAACCGGGGAGCGTTCAAGCTCGGGGCGATCCTCCCAGTCGGTGCTCTCGCCCCCGCATCCGGTTCGGCATCGGGCACTTCCGAGACGGGTGACCGCAGTGCGCCGGCGTCTCTGCTGCGCCGCATCGGACCGGTCATCGGCTTGGACGCTATCGGCCGGATGGTGCGTCTGTCGGCCCTGGATCTGTGGGCCGGGATCGCTGTGTTCGGCAAGCCCCGTTCCGGCAAGTCGTATCTTCTGCGGTCCTTGTTCGCGTTCTTGCTGATGGACCAGCAGCCACTCCCCCGCGACACCGCCACGGCACCGGAGCAGTCGGCGTCCATGCTCGGCGAGGAGGGTGTGATCGTGGCGTTTGAGTCGAAGTCCGGGCAGGACACTGCCGAGTACCAGGCATGGGCCACGTCGCTCGGTAGACGCAAGGTGCACGTGTTCGATCTGGCCGACCCTGACGGTGCCCGCATCAACATGTTCACCGGCGGCGACGGGATCCTCGACAGTGCCGCGAAGTTCGTGGAGAAGATGATCTACCACTGGGGCAGCGACTCCATCGGCGCCGCATCCGCGAAGACACTCCGCGGAGTGTTCACCACCGCCCTTGGTGTCCCGACCGACGTCCTGGACGAAGCGATCGGGACGCATCCGGAGGCGCCGACCCCGGCTCCGGTCGCGACGCCGATGTCGATCGCGCACGCGCTGCTCGGCGGATACGGCGACGAGTTCGGCGTGCACCTGGCCGAGACGATCCGCCGCCGACTCGCCGATGTAAAAACGCACCGCGCAGACGATGACCAGAACGCACTCGAGATCGCAGTCAGTGGACTGTCCGAGCTCTACGGCGCCACGGTGAAGCCGGCCAGTCGCGCCGCCCTACAGAAGGCACCCTCTTCAAAGGTCGAAGTGCTGATGCTCGCCCCGCACTGGTGGCGACCAGAGGGCCGCGTCACCACCATCGAAGAGATCCTGCGCCGGCACCTTCGCGTAGTGATCAACTCGGGCGCGACCTCCACCCGCACCGGCGCCAGCCGCGACAACCTCCGCCTCCCAGCCGCCGTCGGCAACGCGCTCAGCGGCATGCTCCTGTACTCGCTGAAGGAAGCCATCCAGGACGTGTGCGCCGGATGGGAAGAGCAGGGCCGGTACGTCGCGATCATCTGCGACGAGCTCGCCCGTGTTGCGACGAACTCCCCCGAAGTCATCGAGTGGACCCGCATGCAGGGCCGCTCCTTCGGCGTCATCCCGATCTACGCCACCCAGGAACCCGACCAGCTACCCGACGCAGTTCGGCGCACCATGTTCTCGCTGTCGACGGTCATCTCCTACGCCCAGGAGAACTCAGACGTCGCCACCCAGATCGCGAAGGACTTCACCGGCGGCGCGAGCGAAGGTTTCGAAGTCGTCCACCCCAAGGAAGTGATGGACCTGCCGCGGTACATGACCCTCGTCCGCACCGTGCTCGAGCAGCAACGCCAGAACGTATTCACCGCGAAAGTCCACCCCTTCGAAGACGACCGCGACGCGTTCCGCGACATCGTCTACCCGGCCGAGACAGAGGACCGGTCCCGATGAACACTCGGCACCTCGCTGACCTGCCCAGTCCCATCGCGTCGGTCCCGTTCCGTGCCGCAGAGCGCGTGGACCCGTACTGGGAGGGGATGTTCGCGACCGGCAGCTCCGATGGCTGGGTCTCCGCCTCCCAGCACCGCCGCGCCCCCGCATCCCAGATGCGATGGTCCGGCATCCCGCCCCGCTACGTCACCGGCCAGGACCAGGCGCTGAAGGAGATGCGCACCAACCGTCACCGCCCCTCGATCCTCGCCGCGCTTGGCGCCGTCTCCTCCTGGCGCACCGTCACCCGCGAGCAGCTCGCCTGCATCGCCGGGTCACGCGTCATGGGAAACACCTACCCAGCCGCGCTCTCAGCCCCGTTCAGTGCCGGCCTGCTCGCCCACGGCTACGTCTCTGCCGGCATGAACCGTCTCGCCCCCGCTGCGCAGCGGATGAGTATGTGGACCGTTGGCGACCAGATCGACGCCTACGCCCAGTACCGCAAGTCCCTCACGTTCGCCGAGCACATCGCCATCACCGGCGGACAGGACTGGAGCAGCGAACACCGCTTCGACCGCCACAACGTCCTCACCACCGAGCTCGCACTCCGCGTCGCAGAGTTCTGCGACGTCGCCACGGTGCTCGGCGAAAAGCAGATCTCCCTACCGTCCATGCTCGCCGCCTCAGGGCTACAGGTGCAGCAGGCGGATCTGGGCCGCCGGGCCGATGCCGGGATCGTGCGCCGCGACGGGCTCGTCATCGCGCTCGAGACCACGGCCTCGGTCGGGGAGGCGTTCCGACGGAAGATGGCTAAGTGGGCACAGATCCTCCAACGCCACCCCACCTACGAGCTGCCGTTGGTGGTCCTCGTCGTGGACGTGTCCACGCCGTCGCAGGCGACCAGCGCCGCCGCGAAGAACACCGCCCACGCCGAGATCCAAGCCGCGATCCGCGAAGCCGTCCGCGACTACCCCGGCACTGCACTGAACCGGACCGCCGCACGGCTCGGCGTCGTCTCGTGGACGGACTGGTTCCCCGGCCCGCACCAGATCGCTGACTCCATCAACGGACTCACCGCCTCGTTCCTCGCCCGCGGCACCAACGGTGGCGAGGACGGCTGGCGACCCGTGCAACTACTGGACGTGGCACAGCTGCCGTATCGGGAGGGCTCCACGATGGCGGGCGAGATGATCTCGACGAATGCGCGCCTGCTTGCCGGCACCCCCTATTGGCTCCGCCCCGGGACCGTCCCGCGCACCTACCAGTACCTGCTGAACCAGGTCGGCACCGGCGGCATCGACACGTTGAAGCACCCCTCGGTCCCCGACCGCATGACCGGCCCCGGATTCACACAGCAGGTCGCGGGCCGCAAATGGCGAGGGTTGGTGTCACTCGGCGAGTTCACTGCTTCGTCCACGCCCCACGATCCGCAGGCCGTTGATGCTGATCGAAGTCCCTAGCACTGGTCGTCCCTCGCCGGGTCTAGATGTAGTTGGTCATGACGTTGTCGACGCCGGTGTGAAGTCGTGAGGCCGGGGGCTGGTCGCCGCAGGCGGTGTGGGGTCGGTGGAAATTGTAGTGATGGACCCAGATCGCGATCGCTTCGCGCCGCTCGGTCTCGGAGCCGTAGGGGCGGGCGTAGAGGCACTCCTCGGCCAGGATCCGCTGGTAGCGCTCGATCTTGCCGTTGTGGCGAGGTGTGTAGATCCTCGTACGCTGGTGCCGGGAGATGAAAGCGCAGGTCGATCGCCGAAACGCTGAGGCGGTGTAGTTGCTGCCGTTGTCGGTGACCAGCCGCGTGATCCAGGTGATGCCGTGCGCGGCGAAGAACACGCGGGCGCGATGGAAGAACCCGATGGTCGTGATCGCTTTCTCGTCCTCGAGCGACTCGGTGTAGGACAGGCGGGAGAAGCCGTCCTCCATGGAGTGGAGGTAGGTGTAGCCGACCTTTTGCTTGTGGGCGCGCTTGCCGGCGAGGGCCAGTTCGCTGCCACGACCATGGGCCCGCCAGCCGCCGCCGTCGGGAATCTGACCGACCTTCTTGACGTCCATGTGGACTATGTGGCCGGGGTAGCGGGCGGTGATCTTCCCTGGTGAACGCAGGTTCTCACCGTCTGGGGTGATATCGCGGATCCGGTTCAAGCCGAGGCGGTCCAGCCACCTCGTCACCGTCCTCACGCAGCACGCGAACCCGTGGCCGTCGGCGAGCTCGCGGGCGATCCGGCGCGCGGACCACTTCCTCTTCCGCCGCCAGGACTCGATCAGCTCGAGCACCCAGATCGGGAGGCGGGTGGGGCGGTTCGCCGGCGCGCTGGAGTGGTCTTGCAGGCCTGGGTCGCCGTGCTCGCGGTAGCGGCCGACCCATTTCGAGAGCGTGGTGCGAGCGATGTGAAACTCGGCCGCGACGTGGGCGATCGGGCGACCGGAGTCGATGACCTGCGCGACAGCTCGCTGCCTTCCAACGACGGTCAGCGGCGCATTACGGTGGTGCATGGAACGGGCCTCTTCCTGCGAGACGGTTGCTTAGACACCACCCATCGTGCAGTCCAGGGGCCCGTTCCTTCATCCCATACGCCGTGACCACAACGTCATGACCCGCAACATCTAGATCCATAAGCGGACCTACCTGATCAGCAGCAGGGATGTAAAAGGGCTCACGCCTCGCCTGACTCCACTTCCTTCAGCCGCTGCCTGATCTGATCGAGCTGACGAAAGTACCGAGGGGCGGCCATGTAGAGAACCGCGCAGCCTGCCTCAGTGAACGCGGGCTCGAGATCATCGTCGGCTGCTCCTGTGGGGTGAAGTCCGTAGTTCCGCAAATCGCGGAGATGTGCCGCTTGCGATCGCAGATCACTAAGCCCGCGTTTGTTCCACACGTTCCGGCGTGCCACCCCCTCGGCGGAGCGGTCAATGACCTCGGCAGCATTGTCGCCTGCAGCCACCAAACGCTGGAGCTTCAGATCGTCCTTGAGCCAGGCGCCGAGACCGAACCAGGCGGCTTCACTCGCAGCGCCGAGCAGGTCCACCCCAGCAATGAACAGTCCACGCTGAAAGGCACCGATGCCCTCCCGGAGAACCTGCGAGCCACGGCCTCCCAAGAGCTCGATGTACTGCTCAGGCAGATCTTCCCGCGCCAGTTCAGCACGGATAGACGGAACTCCGGCCAACTTCCACCTGCCGAACTGAGGAGCAGGCGTGTGGTGATGCTGGAACTGGGTACTTCCGCCCCAGGAGGGCCCGCGAACGGGGATCGAGTCGTTGCTCGCGCTGTAGTGATCCCCGGACGCCGGGGAGATGACGCCCCCGGTGTACAACTCGTGAAGCACGTGATCTGTCGCGAACCGAAGGCGCCGAGATTGTACGGCCGGGTGCGAAGGATCAACGTCATCAACTGGACGACCGTGCGGAGTGTCGACTTTAAGCGGCTCGTTCGCGCTTTCACTGGTCAATCCGTGCGCACTCAACACGGCCGCGTAGAGGTCAACCTTCGAGCTCGACGGTGTATCCGCGAGCACATTCAAAATGATTGTGCGTGCCTCGGCGAGGTCGCGTCCCTCTGGAGCGACGGCGTCCGCAGCAGCTTGTGAGTACATCATCCCCGCAGAGTAACGACGGAGGCGGACATCGTGGAAACGGCGTCCGGGGTGGATCCGCCCACTTCACGGCATGACCGCGTCACGATCGAGATGAAGGGCTGGGCGCCATGGAAATCAGGCGAAAGAAGAGCACGGGCGAGCAGGGCAATCGAGGCGAGTTCGGGTCAGTTTCCCGGAGCGACGCCGTGGTCGATGTATCCCCGGCCAGCGGGAGCATCGACCGTTCCGCGAAGATCCACGACTCTGCGGCGATTAGCTCGTCGGCGACGATCCGGAACATGGTGCGGATCCAGGAAGACGTGACGATCGGCGACGGCGTGAAGCTGGGACACCATTCCTTCGTCGGCGCTGCAGCACGACTCGACACAGGCGTTCAGGTGGGCTCGAGCGCGAAGGTCGGCGGCGGCTCTCACATCGGCGAAGACGTCCGCATCGGACCGAGCGCCTCGATCTCCACACGGGCGCGGATCGGAGCGCGCACGAAGATCTCTGCGGGAGCGAACATCGGCCCTGACACCGAGATCAGGCCCGACGTGTACATCGGTCGGCACACCCACGTCACCGGCCGCTCCACCATCGGGCAAGGGACTGTCTTGAAGGCCTGGTCCTCGGTCGGTCACGCGACCACTCTCGGCGGCGACGTCGAGCTCGGCGAGGGCACGCTGATCGGCTACCGCTGCACCCTCGGCGACAAGGTCCGAGTCGACCCCGGAATCATGGTCCTTCCTGACTCCCGCATCGCCGACGGTGAGCACGTCACCATCGACCACCCGCGCGCGGCGCCGAAGCCGACCCCCGAGGACTGACAACACGAACCACTTCGTGCAGACCGACCTCGACCTCCCGGCCGCACCTGCACTCCGACCCCGAGCTGCCGAAGGGGCCGAGATCGCCGAGCCGGAGCCGCGAGACCGCTTCCGTTTCGGTGATTTCACTGGCCGTGGACGCTCGGCAGAACGCATCTCACGTGAGCTGCTCGGCCAGCTGGATCAGAGACCGTGCCCGCAGATCCGGGAACTTGAAGTACGCAGGGTAGACGCCGCCGTCCCGGTTGATCCAGGCGGCGCCGAGACCCGCACGCGCCGCGCCGTCGATGTCCCAGGGATGCACGGCGACGAGCATGGCGTCCATCGGGTCGACCTCGCACCGCTCGAGGGCGTAGGCGTACGCGCCTGCGCCGGGCTCCCAGATGCTCGCCTGTTCGACGGAGAGGAGCGCCTCGAAGTGGCCGCGGATCCCGGCCCGGTCGAGCAGCGACTCGGCGACGGATGCAGACCCGTTGCTCAGCGTCACCAACCGGACTCCCAGGCGGCTCAAGGCCTCGATGCCCTCTGGGACGTCTGCATGGACCGGCAGAGCGGTGAACCCGGCCATGATGTGTTCGACGGCGTCTTCGGTCCCGCGGTTCAGCGGGAGCCCGTGGAGGTTGGCGCGCAGTCCCTCCGCCGCGATGCTGGCAAAGGGCTCACTGACACCGACAGCGGTCAAGGCGAAGCCGTCGCGGAGAAGTCCCGCGAACCAGGTCTTCGCCAGGTGAGCTGGCGCGCCGACGCCCTGGAACCGCTGGCCCATCGACGACATGTCCGAGAGCGTTTCGTTGACGTCGAAGATCAGCAGGGACGGTCGCCGGGGCCCGTCCGGACTCACGGGGTGGTCCGCACTCGCGAGAGCGTGGTCGGTGTGTGCGCTCGTCATGAGCCTCACCGTAGCCCGGGCCTTCTCTGAGTGCGACGCCTCCCCCGCGATGATGCGTACCGGAGCTCGCGTGGCACTGGCCGAGAAGCCTGTTGTCGGTCAAATCGCGAGCCTCGGTAACGATGTTGCTGGGGGCGAGGGTGCCGTTGTGGGCAGGGGGGTGTCCGTCAGTGACAGAGTCACTGCCCACATGGTGCTCCACGACGGCAGCGCCATCGGCGGCGCCGTGCGGATCGAACACGACCGTCTCCGTGAGTCCGGCTCGCACGTCGTCGACCGAGAGAACGTCACCCTCGACCACGCGCCCCGCAGCACCGAAGTCGGCCTCCGACGTCTGACTGCACGCCCGCACCAGATCCTGCGGGTCCCGCGAGGTCGCGTTCCCGCCCACTGGCCGGGTCGACAGGAACTCTCTGGCGAAGGTGGGCGACATGGAGCTGGGACGTGGACCGCGTTACGAGAAGGACTCCGACGACCTCGCGAACTCCCTCAGCCGCGGCGCAGTTAAGGCCGGGCTGTTCGTGCTGGTCGCGATCTTCATTCTGTCCCTGCTGGTCGGGGTGTTCTCGTGAGCGGCTCCGTGTATGGGATCGCCGGCGGGTCTGTCGAAGAACTCGGTACTGATGCGGCGAAGGTTGGGCGCGCGGGTGAGGAGAGCACTGGCCGGGTGCTGGACATGCTCGCGGTGGAATCCCGCCGGGATGTTTGGCATGACCTGGATGTTCCCGCCCGCGGGATCGCCGCGAACATCGACCACATCATCACCGGCGGCACGGTCTTGCTGATCGTCGATTCGAAGCGGTGGCGGCCCGGCTTCTACTGGACGCTCGAGGACACCTCGTACCGGTGGTTGTCGAAGGTGGAGCATGCCGACCGTCGCACGATGGCGATGATCCAGCATCGCATCAGCGCCCACATCCCCCGCGCCCTGGTCCGTCGGCCGCTGGTGTCGATCGAGGCCTCCCGGCCCGGGACCATGAGCGTGACGTTCCTGCACGTCCCTGGCGCCGATGCGATCCGGGCCAGTGCTCTCCCCCGGCGTGTCCGTGCGTTGGTGCCTGATGAGCCGACCGATCCGGATCTCGTCACGGCCCTATACCCCCTGCTCCGCACCCGCTGAGGAGGATCCATGGCTCAGAAGTACGACAAGCCCGCCCTGAACCTCACCATCCCCTTGATGGTGCTGACTCTGCTGCTCGCTGCCGCCGCGGTGCTCGTCGGCCTGCCCGGAGGATGGGTGATGTTCGTCGGGGTGCTGGCCGTGGCGTGCCTGCATCCGGCGCCGATGCTCACGGGACCGAAGGAGACACCCGCGAATCCGCGGGAAGAGCACCTGGTCCGGCGGCACCGGTCGTGGCTGGATACCCGCACGTCCCTGCTGCTCGGGAACGTGTGGGGCTGGGAGACGGTGTGGCCGGGGATCCCGCCGCGTCTCTCGTTCATCGCTTCGGCCACGACCGGCGCTCTCGTGGCGGCGTTCCCGCTGTCCGGTCAGCTCCCGACCGCGGTGCTCGAGCGCGTCGGGGCACTGTTCGGCACGGATGCGCCAGTCGTGGCGATGCCGTGGTGGGTGGCAGTGGCGTCGGGGCTGCTGACCCATCACGTGATCACGTCGCTGCTCGCCCGCCGACGCAGAATCCGAGAACAGCCCGTCGTCACCATCGGCCCCACGGTGCTCCGGCAGCTATGGAGCTCACGGGCGCGTCCGCTTTTGCTCGCCACGCCTATTGCCGCGGTGCTCGGTGGTTGGGCTGCCGTGACCGGGCTGGAGATGGTGGGGCAGGACTCGCCGATTTGGCAGACGGTCGGGATGGTCGCTGCGGCGGTGCTCGCCGTCGTCGCGATCCTCGGCGGGCCGATCTCGCGGGTCTGCCTGGAGCGTTGGCGCCGTCTGCAGGCGGCTACGGGGGAGTGGGCGCCGCGGTTCGCCGAGCTGTTCACCGAGAAGGAAGGCCGGCCGCGGCTCGTGGAACGCACCCTCGCGCCGTGCGCGGCCATCGTCGACGTGATGGACGCTCCGCCGAAGCTCATGGCCGCCGGACTGCAACAGCGCGCCGACGCGATCTCGGCGTTCTACGGGGATCCGTCCACGCGGATCGACATCCTGTCCAGCCCGAACCTGGACGCATCGGGACAGCCAATCCCCGGCACCGCGCACCAGCTCCGGGTACGGGTCGTCCAGTGGCCGGAAGGATCCTTCCCGAACCTGCTCGACCCTGACCTCGACCCTGTTTCCCGCGACCTCGCCCTGGAGTCGGCCCTCGCCCGGGCGTTCGACGGGATCGGCGTGAACCGCATGTCGCTGATCGAGGCCGTGCAGGTCGCCGACCTGCCCGCGAAGACCGATCCGCACCTGGCCGAGATCGCGGAGAAGCGTCACCGTGGCGTTCGCCAGCAGATCGAGAAGCTCGGAGACGAGCACCCCGACGAGGTCGCACGCCTGAAGCAGTCCCTGACCGAACCGGTCGAACCTCCGACGTCCTCCCGTGCCGCAGCAGCGTGGCGGTGGCTACGTGGTGTGCCGGCCCCGGCACCAATGACCCCGGAGGAATCTCCGCTCGCGATCTGGAAGACGACCTGGGCGATGCCCGGCATTCCCACTCCCCCGTGGCACACCATCCAGTCCGAATACGAGACCATCGCCGCAGAGTGCTCCGCCGTGATCGAGGACGAACCAGTCGACGTCGATGCCGTGGTCGATCGACGCAGCGGCTACCTCCTCGTCGGCGACCCCCTCGCCGACGGGGCGAGGTACGCAGAGGACTCGGGACTCACCGTGGAACAGGTCCGCAACGTGCAGGCAGAGATCGAGTGGGAGAAGCGCTGGGAGCAGACTCTCCCCCAGGGCGCCCAGCCGCCGACGACCCGATTCGAGATCACGCGAGACGCCGAACTCCCCCAGCGCTTCACTCGCGAAGGTCTCGTGCTGCATGAGCAGCTGTTCGCCACCAAGACCGGCCTCGATGCGGGCGAGACGTACATCGACCCGCGCGGCAAGGACTTCGAGAAGGGGATGCGCACCTCGATCACCGGGGCGCAAATGGTCTCGATCGTCGGCTGGCCCAGCGAGAAAGAAGGCCCAGGCTCCCGCCACCCACACCTGTTCCTGGTCCGCTGGACCACCGACCCAGTACCGACCACCCCACAAGACGTCGCACCACCCGAGCAGACGACCCCCGTGGCCACCAGCGGCTCCGCATGGATCCTCGCGCACCTGATCAACAGCGCCTTCCAAGCCGCCGCCGTAAAGCTGCCCAAACCCGAGCTCGTCGAGACCGAGCCACTCACCCTGCCGGCCAGTTCGAAGCACGCCTGGAAGGTGACGCTCCGCCTGCACGGCGGGACGACGCTGGTCGATGTGCGCAAGAAGGCCGACGCTCTCCGTTCCCAGCTCGCCTGCCCGTGGATGCGCCTGTCCAGTCCATGCGACGGTGAAGTCACCCTGTATATCGGGGACCCGGGGCCGGGGGCGAAGCTGCGTCGCGGCGCCGAGGTCGAGGTGCGGCGGGTCGACTTCGACCAGGCGTTCGTCGACTCGAACATCACGAACCTCTCCGGCACCGTCCCGACCCTGACGAAGCTCGAGACACTCGCGTCGAACGACCAGGTGGAGGTGCTGGACTTCGACCTGCCCGCCGGCGTGGATATCAACAAGGTCAAGGGCAACCGGGAGAAGCTGCGCTCGAACCTGAACGTGGAGTTCCTCGACGTGCGCCGCCACGGAGCCTCCGGGATCCAGTTGTTCATGGCAGAGCACGACCCCCTGCCCGAACGCGTCGGGATCCCTTTCGACCGGCTCGGCGACACCCCGGCTGCCTTCGGCGTCACGGCGCTCGGTGAGCCGACCATCTACGACCCGCTCGAGAACCCCCACCTCCTCGTACTGGGAGGAACCGGCGCCGGCAAGTCGGCGGCGATCAGCACCATGCTGTTCGACCTGATTCGCTGCGGCTACCTCCCCGTGATCATCGATCCGACCAAGGGCGGGTACGACTTCCTGTTCTCCAAGGACTGGGCGATCGCCCCATTCGCCGCAGACGTCTTCCAGGCCGCCTCGACCATGAAGGCCCTCTACGGAGAGCTCGAGCGGCGCAAAGCCCTGAACGGACAGTACGGCGCGGTGAACATCGACAAGCTGCCTGACGATGCGCGCCCGCCGCATCTGATCGTGGTGGTCGATGAGTTCACGTCCCTGATCGGGAAGTCCTCGGTGCCTCCGAAATCTGATGATCCGGCGGCCGATCATGCCCGGCTCGAGGCCGAGGCCGAGAACAATGCCCGGGCGATCATCGGGAACATTGTCGGCAAACTCGGACGAGAAGCACGCTCCGTCGGGATCCACCTGCTGCTGGGCACCCAGAAGCTGACGTCGAAGACCCTCGACACCATGCCGGGCGGGGCAGACATAAAAACCAATCTGGCCCGGATGGGGCTGGGGAACATGACCCAGGGTGACCGGATGAGCGCGTTCCGGAACCCCATGGAAGCCGACACCATCGCTGCACCGCGTGTGGGTCGTGGCCTGTTTGAGCCGCTGACTGCCCCGCACCCGTGCCTCATGCAGGTCTGGTACGAGGAAAACGCCACCCTCCAGGCGAAGCTGCAAGAGCACGACATCCCGCAGCCCCGCCCCGAGCAGTTACTGGACCCGTCGGATCCGCGCTACGTGGTCGCGCCGCTGGAGGACTTCGTCGACGTGGTCGAAGAGAAGATCACGGAGCAGGAAGCGCTGGCGGTGGAGGAGCTCGATCTGAATATCAGCTTCGACCTCGGCTCCCTGCTCGGAGACACCACTCACGATCCCGAAGGCGAGGCATCCTCTGCTGAGCGGAGCGTAGCTCTGTCCGAGCTCGAGGCCAACAGCCTCTTCGAAATTCTCGAAGCCCTGCAAGACGCGACCGAGCGAGAGAAGGTCACGGAGATCGTCGTCGACGTCGAGGGTCTGGACGCAGAGTCGGAGGTCGGCGCGACCTACCGGGAGCTGATCACCGAGCTCGCCGTCGACGTTGGCGCTGAGCTATGTGCGACCGCCACCCCCGGCACCGATACCCCAGCCGAAGACTTGCCCGAGGTCGCGCCGGCCCCGGCCGACTCCCCCGCTGCGCCACCAGCACCGGAGACCAAAGAGTCGCTCGATGAGGACGACGGCTTCGACTTCACCTTCGAGGCCCCTCCGATGGTCCGCGGCGGACTCTGACCGCGCCCGCTTCGACCTCCCGCCCACTGGCGCAGCCGAGGAGGTCACCCATGGCGGATCACGCCGACACCCACGGTCCCAACACCGGGGACACTCCCCTGCCCGAAGACACCTCGCTGGACGCACCGGGAAGCGGTGACCTCGGATCCGGCACCGACGGCGGTGCGGCCGCGACAGCCACCTCGGCGGGCAAGGCGCTCGCTCAGCGTGGCGTCGAGGCGGGGGTGAAGAAGGCGACCGGGTCCGACGTTGCCGTCAGCGCCCTGCGGGGAGCGCAGAAGGCCCGTAGTGGCGACATGATCGGCGGTGCCCAAGACGTCGCTGCCTCCGGAGCCGGAGCACTCACCACCGCAGCCATCGCAGGCACCGGAGCCGGAGCGCCCGTCGCGGGACTCGCCGGATCGGCCGTCACCACCATCTTCCAGACCAAGGCCTTCCGCTACCTCTTCGCCGGCATCGCAGCGCTCGTCGTCGTCACCTTGGTGCTGCAGACCGTGCTCATCTCCGGGGTCACTGCCGCGATCGTCAGCGCCGTCCTACCTTCCGTCAGCCAAGCAGCCATGCAGTCCGACACCTGCAACGACACGGGCAATCACGGTGGAGCGATCCCGGGTGACGTGGCCGGTGGGGACATCGAGGAGAAGGTGTGGAACTACCTCCGCGGCGCCGGGTACAGCGAAGAGCAGACCGCCGGGGTCATGGGGAACATCGAACGCGAGAGCAGCTTCAACCCGTTCATCGCCCAAGGCGAAGCGAGCACCCCGTCGATCGGTTCCGGCTGGGGACTTGTGCAGTGGACTGGCAGCCGCCACGCCGAGATCCGCGACGCCGTGATCGACGAGCTCGGCACCGAGTACTACATCGCCGCACCCACCATGCAGCAGTTGCCCGCCACGATGTCCGAGGAGGACGTCGATGCGATGGTGCTGTTCCAACTGCGGTACATCATTGGAGAGCTCGAGGGCGTCGAGAAAGCGGCAGGTGACCATCTCGCCTCGACATTCACGGTCGAGGAGGCCACGCGATCGTTCGAAGCGAAGTACGAACGCTCCGGTGTCATGGCGATCGACGAACGCATCGCCAACGCCCAGACGTTCTACGACCAGTACTCCGGCACGGCTGCGCCTGACCCCGGCGGCACTGCGCACGTTCCGGCCTCAGACGAGTCCGCTGGCACCGTTCCAGCCGATGTCGCGGACGCCTCGAGGTCCGACTGCACCGGCTCGTCGATCACCCCGGGATCCGAGACCGGCTCCGTCACTCCATGCCCCAGCGGCACCCCCGGCTGCGTGAACATCGCCGCCCTGATCCAGCCATCCGCTTCTCTGTCCTGTCCGGACGGGACCGCAGACAACGGCACCACCACCGCCTACTACCAGGGGCAGGGCAAGCCGATCCGGCTGTGCGCCCTCGACGACGTCACCGACCTCAACGGCCGCCCGATCGTCATGAACGCGACCATCGCGCCTGAGTTCGTAGAGTTCTGGACCGATGCAGAAGCACAGGGGCTCGAGCTGACGATCACCTCCTCCTACCGGTCCCACGCCACGCAGCAGTCTCTGTACGCGAACTCTCCCGGCGGCGCTGCCCGCCCCGGATGGTCGAACCACGAGTTCGGGATGGCCTTCGACATCGGCAACTTCCCCGCCTCCTACTCGCGGCACAACTGCGGACCCACCCAGACCCCCGAGGCTGCCTGCTCCTACCCAGGCACCGGCGCCGACCTGGAGCGATGGAAGAAACTCCGCGAGCTCGGCCTGAAGCACGGCATGTACATCCACGACGAAGAGTTCTGGCACATCGAGTTCATTCCCTCCGGGCTGCACCGCGACCGCAATATCGACGTCTACGAAGGATGACCAGCATGGGCTCGAAGATGATCCAGGGATTCGTGATCGGGACGATCGTGCTGCTCGTCCTCACCGCAGCGTTCTGGCTAATCCCCAGGCCGGACCCGGAGACCGGAGAACCGTCGCAGGACGGGAGCACCGATGTCGCTGTGCTGCCCTCCGATGGCGGGTCAGATCAGCCGGTGGAGAGCGACGCACCGTCCCCGCCGACAGTCGAGGACACCTCAGAATCGGTGGGCGATCGGACCGAACCCGAACAGGTCGCACGCGCCTTCGTGATCACGTACCCGGGCGACATCCAGTCCCTCGCCGATCCGACATTCCTCGCCTCCCTCGACAGGGTCGACGCGCCACTGCTTGAACAGGTCACCGACCTGAGCGTCGAGCAGGTCGATCACGCCTCTGGTGACATCTACGAGCGGTACGCCTTCACCGTCTCCGGCACCTACGAAGGGGTCGAGATGCAGGTTTATTCAATCGTCGTCGCACGCCCTACCGAGCCCGCCGAGGGTGGCGGCGCCGCGGACAACACCTTCGAGTACAAGGTCCACTCCTTCGACTGGTCCCCGGACATGCTGGGCGACGATGAGGATCCAGGGCCGGCCGCGAACCTGGTCTCCCCGCTCACGGCCCAGCAGCGCGGCGATCTGATGAGCGAGACCCGCACGAACGTGATCGCACAGGTACTGACCGTCGACCCCGAAGAGAGCGATGAGCAGCGCCAGGCACGACTGGACAAGATCATCGTCGAGCCCACGAGCGCGACCCCACCGATGTCACGAAGCGGCCGGTACGCCATGAGGACCGAGATCCACTCCCAGGTCTACGCCACTGAGCCCGGAGGCGCGATCATAATCAGCTACAACGGCTCCTGGGTGGACCCCTACGATGCTGAGTACCACGGCACCTGGGCGCTGACGGCCACCATCGTGCGTGACGACAACGCCGAGCTCGTCGTCCAGAGCGTCGAGGAGACGCCCACAAGCGATGGCAACGACGAGTAGCTGTCGTGTTCGAGACGGTGTTGCCGGGGCACAGCAAGCAAGTCAGGATCTCCCAACACTCGGGGTCAATCTCGGCAGGAGGTTCTTGAGCCCGAGAGCGGGCAGCCAAAGGGTCGCGGCATTGATGCCTGCCGGCGCTCGCTAGGACGCGGACGTCGCTGGCCCTCTACGCACTCACGCCAACGCTACGGCCCCCTCGATGAAGGCGCGGCGTATGCCTTCCCTACCGCTTCCCCGCAGCCCCAGGGCGTCGATGTTGCGACCCTCGGCCATGAAGTCCCGATCACACAGGGCCGAGGCCAGCACGGTCAGGGAACGGTTGATCGGGGCGTCCACGCCGACCTCGTCGGCCAGAGCCAGCCACGGGACCATACCGAAGGGGACGTCCTCGGTGAAGTAGCGGTGGGTCAGCGAGTCGGGCTCGGGGAAGGCTTGCCGACCGTACGCCTGGATGATGCGCTCCTGGGTGGTGCCCTCGGTGACGCCGTAGGCGGTCTCCAAGGTTTGCCAGAAGGTCTTGGACTCCACGCCCAGCGCGTGGCTGATCGCCATCCGCTCGGCTTCCATCTTGTCGATGACCGCAGCGATGCGGGGAGTGACCAGGCTGTGCAGCGGATGCTGGGCCTGGTCCTCCACGGTCTTGATGTTCAGGACCGACGGGGGCAGGTGGTAGATCGGGTTGTGGTTACTCAGTCCAACGGTGAGCGCATCGGGGCCGGGTACGTAGCGTCCCCCGAAGTAGGTGTTCAAGTGCTCCACGCACCGATCAGTGAAGGAGGCGGGCACCGAGGCGATCTCCACGGAGTGCTTGATCGCTCCGATGTAGACCGTCGTCTCCCCGCTCTTCCGGCAGGTGTACAAGCTGGTGGGCGTCTCCGCGACGTAGCTCGGAGAGCGGCTCTGCTCGGCGAACTGGTGCAGCAGCCGCACCCCGCTGCCCAGCGCGCCGGGCTGGAAGAGGATCATCTGCTCGGGGTGGGCGACCGCAGCAAGTTGCTGGCCGATGTATTCGTGGGCGAAAGCTGGGGCGACGATGACGATCGTGTCCGCTCCATCGACAGCCTCGGCGATGTCGGAGGTGAGCAGGCGCGGGGTGCCTTTGCCCTCGACCTCGCCGGTGAGCTCGATCCCGCCGCTCTTCTCGACGTCGACCAGTGGGTCGCCGAAGCGGTCGTAGAGCCTGACGTCATGGCCGCTGAGCGACATATGGCCGGCGATGGCGAGTCCGACGTTGCCGGCTCCGAGAACTGCGATTTTTCCCATGGGGGGGTTCCTTTCGATGCAGGTGAGCGAGCAGGTGCCGTCGGCTCTGAGCTCGCAGGGAATTGGGGTCGGTGCGGCGCTCAAATGCCCAGCGGGATGCCGAGCACGATCCATGCCACGAAGAACACGATCCACACGGCTCCAGCGCCCAGCGCGAGCGGCACGGTCATCGAGGCGAGCGTCCCGATGCCTGCCGAGGGGATGTACTTCTTGAGCAGCGAGAGCACCCACAGGAAGTACGGATTGAGCGGGTTAATGGGGTTGGTAATGCAGTCGCCGATGCGCACCGCGGTCTGAGTGACCTCTGGGATGACGCCGACGCTGAACAGCATCGGGACCAGGATCAGACCGGTCAGCGAGTACATCGCGATCCCGCCGAGGGTGAATACGTTCATGATCGCGACGATGACCACCAGCAGAGCCAGCAGCAGCGGGATGGGGAGGTTGATCGCCTGGAGCAGGGTCGCGCCCCACACGGCGAGGATCCCGGCGATGTTGGTCCACTGGAAGTAGGCGACGAACTGAGAGATGAAGAAGAACAGAGCGATCACCGGACCCAGCTCCTTGACGCCATGGGCCATGAGGTTGCCGGTCTCGTTCTGGACAGACCCGACCGATCCCGACAGCTTTCCGTACACCAGGCCCGCTGCCAGGAACGCGAAAGCGGTGATGAGGGCAATCCCGGACATCACGGGGGAGCCCTCGAGGCCGCCGTCCTCCGCTCGCAGCGGTGAGTTCGAGGGGATCATCGCCAGCAGCACCACGACGACTATGCCCACCAGCGTGGTGGTCGCCCAGCGGCTGGCCCGCTTCTTCCGAGCGCTTTCCTCGGCCGAGGTCTCCCCGAAGGTCTTGACGTCGTCGGGCACCTCGGTCACCGGGCCCAGGATCGCGACCCGCTTCTCCAGGACCGTCTCGCACAGGATCGTGAACACCAGCGCCATCACGACCGAGGAGGCCGCGGTGAAGAAGATGGTCGAGACCGGGGTGACCGTGTAGCCGGCCTGGACGGTCTGGGCGGCGGCGGTGGTCACGCCGGCGAACATGGCATCCGAGGGGGTGATGAAGGGTGCCGCGTTGTAGGCGGCACCGGCGGAGACGAAGGCGAGCACCATGCCGGTGACCGGGTTGCGGCCGATCAGGTAGAAGGCGGTCGCTCCAATGGGGGCCATCACCACGTACGCGGCGTCGGAGGCCACGTGCGCGACCATGGCGGAAAAGGAGACCGCGAAGGTGACCATCTTCTTCGGGACGCGCTGGACGATACCGACCAGCAGGTTCTGCAGATACCCGGTCTGGGTGGCGACCGAGACGCCCATCATGATCACGAGCACCGTGCCGAAGGGCCCGAAGAGCATGAAGTTCTCGAGGCCGTCGTCGAGGGCCATCCGCACGCCTTCGGCCGACAGCAGGTTCTGCACCGATAACGACTCGCCGGAGTTCGTGTTGACCGAGACGCCCAGGGCGGACATCACCGCACTTGCCACCGTCAACACCACGATCAGGCAGACGAACAGCGCCACCGGGTGCGGGATCTTGTTGCCCACGACCTCGATGGCGCGCAGGAAGCTCTGCAGTGCCCGGTCGAAGCCGTTGGAGGTCAGCGACGGCGTCGTCGCCTTCGTGCTTGTCATGGGGAGGTCTCCTCAGGGCCGTACCAGCACTGCTTCGTGCGGCGCAGGACCAATTGGGGTGGCACCGAGCTCGTCAGCTCTCCGGGAAGCTGAGATCACAGGCATCACGCGAGATATTTCTGAGAAATCTACTGTGGATCTGTGAGGTACAGTACAGTCGGCGCTCGAGATGTCAAGCCCGGCTGAGCGCAGAGTAGCCTCCATTAGCTGCCTGAAAGGGGAATCGTGAATCAGGCAAACAGGTCACTCGCCTCACAGGCGTACGCCGCGCTCAAGCGCGACATCATCCGGTGCGAGATCCCGCCCGGAGAGCTGATCCTCGAGGCTTGGCTAGCCGAGCGTTACGGGATGAGCAAAACCCCGATCCGCCAGGCGATCGGCCGGTTGGAGACGGAGGGGCTGGTCTCCGTCGTCCCCCGCAAAGGAACGTTCGTCAAGGCAGTCAGCGATGCCGACGTGCGGGACAACTTCAACCTGAGACTCCTGCTCGAGCCCGAGGCCGCGGCCATCGCATCGAAGCGAGCCACGGGAGAGGACATCATCCGACTCGAGGAGCTGGCGAACCTGACCATGCACGGCCTGGAGGACCCGCGGGAGAAACACGAGGTCAATCGGATTTTCCACACAGCCATCGCTGAGGCCGCGCATGTGCGGCTCCTCGAGGTCATGGTGGGCACGCTGCATGAAGAGAACGAGCGGTATCTCAACTACAAGATGTTCGTCGGGCAGAAGTCCGAGAAGATTACCAACCACCTGAACATCGTCGAGCTGATCAAGAACGGCTCCGAGGAAGAGATCCGAGAGAACGTCGCCTCCGGTATCACCAAGGCCAGACAGTGGATCCTCGACGCGATGACCGAGGAATTACGCGGAGGCTACTGACGAGGATCCTGGCGAGATCCTCCCTGCTACGCGCGCTCGCCCTCCCCGGACGTGCACTTGTATCGCTCTGTCTTCACGCGAGTCCCCGACGTGCGGACACTCCGTCTGGACACCATCCTGTGACGCCCCGCCTCATTTCCGAAGCACCCGATACTTTCACGTAGCACTCACGGGCCTCTCAACGATGCACACCCACGATCAGAGCCCAGCTCCGGGCCGCCATTCGATTCGTGGCGACTCTCCTTCGGGGAAATAGCGGCGGCGTCGCCACTGCAGTCGCAGGATGTATATCCGCGTCGGTACCGCTCCGGACTTGCGGCTGTTGTGGAACGGACAAAGCGCCTGCTGGTTGCTCCTCGCCGTCCAGCCGCCGCGCGACCAGGGGAAGATGTGGTCACCCTGCGTGGGGGTGTTCGTACAACGGTGCCAAAGGATCGACTTGTGCTCGCACCTGAGCCCTGCGCGCTCGAACGCGGCCCGACGCTCGGCCACGGTGAAGCCACGGCGGGGATCCCTTGAGGTGCAGGCTCCGCCGGCCGGGGACGCCAGCACCACACAAACGAGCAGCGAGACGGCGATAGGCGCCAGCAGCCAGGGGTGCTGGCCGATCACGCCGAGGACGGCCTCGAGCACCTGCAGGGCGCCGCTGAGCACCGATGCCTCCGTCATGACGTCCAATCCTCTTCTCGCTCGACGTGAGGCGGGCCGTCGACTCATCCGCGATGGGATGCGTCGACGGCCCGCCGTAACCGCGTAGGGTCAGAAGTCGAAGTCGTCGTCCGAGCCTGCGTCGTCGGCGCCGGCCTTGACGGAGGCGCTGGCCTTCGCCTTTGGCTTCGAGGAGGAGCGGTTGCCGTTGCCCTTGCGGCGGGTGGCCGTGGTCGTGGCGAACTTGTTCGAGGGCCCGGCCTCCTCGACGATCAGCTCGAGGGTCGAGCGCTCGTTGCCCTCCTTGTCGGTGAAGTCGTTCTGCTTGAGCTTGCCGACGAGGATCACGCGATCGCCCTTCGAGTGGGACTCGGCGAAATTCTCGCCGGACTCACGCCAGTAGGAAGCCCGCACGAACGTCGGCTCCCCATCCACCCACTCCTCGGACTCTCTGTCGAAGATCCGGTCGTTGTGCGCGACGGAGAACGAGGCGACCGGGATGTTCTTCTTGGTGTGGCGCAGCTCGGGGTCGGCCGTCAGCTGACCGACGACCGTGACGATGTTGTCCAGAGCCATGTGAACTCTCCTCTTTGGTATGCGTGACATCGCTGATGCTCTGCCACATGGCTGCAACCCCTCGGGGGCCGCGGCGGGACGATCCCGCACACCGCACCAGTGGGCGAAGCCAACACCTCACAGGACGTGCCAGGGCGACGCCCTTCAGCCGGAGCGTGCAGCAACAGACGGGCTCAATCCGTCGACCGAGACCGTTGCCGGGTCGATCGCGCCAGAGTTGATCGCATCGGACATCGCCCGCAGCTGGCCGCGCCAATGCCCGGGCTCGATCACGACGCAGCACAGCGCCGGCGTCGACACGAGGGCCGGAAGTCTGCCCGCAGCAAGGAGCTCAGTCAGCCGGCGCTGCGCGGTCGCAGGGACGCGCACGGACCCGTTCTCAGTCTCAAGCCGCAGATGCACCCCGGTGCCTCGCCCTGCGCGGGGCGTGGCGAGCTCGAACCCTTCCCCACTGACCTCACTCAGCGCCTCCTGCAGCTGCCGCCACTCAACGGTCCTGACGATGTCCTGGATCCCGAAGTCCTTCTCAGCATCTCCGGGCTCCGAAACCTGCGGAGCTGGCCCATGCTCCGGGGCCTCCAGCGGGGTCTCCCCCGGCGTGGACGGGTCGGACTCGGACGCGACCTCGGAGACCGCCAGGCGGTCCACGCCCGGGATGACCTCCCCGTCGTCGTCACTCGAGATGCCCGGGTCCGAGCTCGAGTCCGACCTACGCGGCTCCGGGGTGCCGTCAGCCAGCATCCACCCCACGGCCAGGACCGGGTCGCCCTCAGCGTCACGATCAGGGTCCTCCACCGCCATGAACTCGACGTTCGACAACACGATCGAATGCTCGAGCGTGGTCTCCGTGCTGGACTCCCCCGTCACCTCGTCTGTGACTTCCCGCTCGACCTCCCGGATGCGAACCGTGCCGCGGATCTCAACCAGATCCCCGAGCTCCGGCATCCCGATCTCCTTCAGGTCGGAGTGGACGTCCGCGAATCCGACTGTCTGGATCGAGGTGTGTGCGTTCTCCAACTCCATCGTCACCATCCACGTGCCCTTGCGGGTCAGCCGCTCCGTGAACGCAGAGACGACTCCGCCGGTGCGGACCCTGGCACCGTCCGTGCCGGGCAGCTTGTGCAGCCCCACGGGTGGCTTAGGCGCTGCGTCGTCGCCCGCATCGACCCGGTACAGGTCGGCGATCTGGCGAGCGAGGGCCTTCGTGGGATGGGTGCCGGTGATCGCGAGGATGCTGGCCCGCTGCCGTGACGCCTTCTCCAGCACCGAGTACTCCATCTGCGGGAGGCGAACGCCGGGATCCTTCGCGACGGCGCGGGAAGCGATCACGTGCCCCAGGCGGTATCCATGGCCGACGTGGTCGAACGCGCCGGCCTGAGCGAGAGCCGTCAGCTGGGCGCTGGTGACGGACTTCTTCTTCCCGCCGTCGTCGCTGGCGGGCACGATCACGCGGGTGGCGACCTCAGCCATCGAGGCGAACTTCCCGCCCCGGTCACGTTCGGCGACGATCTCGGCTGCGATCGCTCCGACGCCCTTGATCTCGCCCAGTCCGAGCCAGACTGCACCGTCGCGCGCGATGGTGTGCTCGTCGGAAGTGTTGATGTCGGGGGCCTGGACGGTGACGCCCTCGGCGCGCAGCGAGCGGATCGTCGCAACGCGCAGGTGGGCCTTGTCCTTGCCGGAACCGGTGAACCGCAACACGGCAGCCCCGAACTCGGCCGGCCAGTTCGCCTTCAGGTACGCGGTCTGGAAGGCCAGGGCCCCGTAGGCCGCAGTGTGCGAGCGGTTGAACGAGTAGCGTCCCGAGCCCTCGAACGCGGTCCACAACCGTTCCGCGGTCTGCGCGGAGATCCCCGGGACAGGGGACTGTCCGTCCTCGGCAACGCCCGTTCGCTGAGCGCCGGCAATGAAGTCGGGTTTGAGGGAGTCGATCAGGTCTTGCTTCTTTTTCGAGATCGCACGGCGGAGGTTGTTCGCCCTTGCCGCGTCGAACTTCCCGACGATCTTCCCCAGGCGCATCATCTGCTCCTGGAACAGGATCACGCCCTGAGACTGCCCCAATACGGACGCAATCACGTCCTGCTCGGCGGGATCGGTGGTCAGGGAGTCGTAGGAGACGGGTGCCTTGCCACCTGTGCGCTCTGCCCATTCGGTGTGCATGCCGGCGCTCATCGGACCCGGCCGGTAGGCAGCGATCAGCGCCGCGAGGTCATCGAGCGTGTGAGGGAGCGCGGTAGTCAGCAGATCGCGCATCCCGGCGGATTCGAGCTGGAAGACGCCGGTGGAGTCGCCGCGGCCCAGCAGCTCCCAGGCCGCCTCGCCGCGCGGGCCGTCGGTGCGCAGCTCGAGCAGGTCGAAGTCGATCTCGCCCTGGGTGGCGATGACGTTCTGTTCGGTGGCCTTCACGATGTCGAGGTTCCGCAGTCCGAGGACATCCATCTTCAGCAGCCCGAAGTCGGCGATGTCCCCGCCGTCCCATTCGGTGACCCACTCCCCCTCGACCAGACGCATCGGCACCAGCGGGGTGAGGTTCTCGTCAGAGACGACGACCCCGCAGGGATGCGTGCCGGGGCTAACGACGACTCCTTCGAGGACGGCGGCGTACTCCATCATCGTGGCCACGCCGTAGCGGGCCCGGCGCCGCGTCCCCGGGCTGGGTAGGTCATCGCCGTCCTGGGCCGCGAGGTGGTCGCGAAGGGTCTGGCCGGCCTCGTAGCGGTCCCGCAATGCGGCGGCTTCTTTCGCGCTCATGCCGGTGGTGTCCGGTGGTTCCGCACGTAGGAGCATCGCCAGGCCCGCGCAGTCGGTAGGGAGCTGCTTCTTGACGTCGGCGACGGTGCTGACGGGGATCTCGAGGTAGCGGCCGGCGGAGTCGATGGCGCGCTTGGCCTTGTTGGTGCCGTGCATGCCGAGGCGGCACACGTTGTCGTGGCCGTAGCGGACGGATAGGTAGTCGATCACCTCACCGCGACGTTCCTTCTCGAAGTCGACGTCGATGTCGGGCATCTCGGTCCGCTCGAGATCCAGGAACCGCTCGAACAGCAGTCCGCCTTCGATCGGGTCGATTCCGACGATCTGCAGGCTGTACGAGACTGCCGAGCCGGGTGCTGACCCGCGGCCGGGACCAACATGGATCGGATCCTTGAGCTCCCTGTCGGGGTGCTCGGTGTCATGGTCGTGGCGGGTGGTCCAGTCGTGGGCGGTCCAGTCGGAGCGGGCCCACGTGATGAGGTCTTCGACGAGCAGGAAGTAGTCCATGACGCCGAGGCGGCAGATCACCGACAGCTCGAACTTCAGCCGCGCGGACACTTCGGTGGGTAGGTCTTCGCCCCAGCGTTGTACAGCGCCGGCGTGGACGCGATGCATGAAGTAGCTGAACGTGACAGGATCCGTGCCGTCAGCGGCCGAAGACGGCACCGTGTAGCGCTTGAACGTGCCGTCCTCGAGGCCGGTGGTGAACCAAGCCGGGATCGGGAAGCTCGGCACCCGCAGCCGGGTCTCGGGGAAGACGTCGGCCTCGATCCGAGCGGCGATGCGCACGGTCTCGTCGCAGCCCCGCTGCCAGATCTCATCACCCGGTCGCAGCGCGCGCATCTGAGCCTCGGTGCGGAAGAACTGACCGGAGCCACTGAACCGGTACCGGTCAGGATCATTGATGGTGCGGCCGGACTGACCCAACGCGATATGGGCCTCGTGGACGGGCTGCTCGTCTTCGGCGATGTAGTGGGAATCGTTGGTGACCACGACCGGCAGATCGTTGCGGGCCGCGATCTCGTACAGACCGGTAAGGGCGCGTTCCTGGGCTGCCTGACCATGGTCGGCGAGCTCGACGTACACGTTCTCGCGACCGACAGCTTCGATGAGCCTCTCAAGATTCGCCTGTGCCCGCTCAGCTTCTGCGGCGTCGGCTGCGGGGTCGGCGTCGGTGATGCGGGAAAGGGGTCCGGCGATAGGACCGCCGACGCAGCCGGTCAGTACGATCAGACCCTCGGCGTGCTCAGCGAGAAGCTCGTAGTCGATCAGCGGATACTTCCCCGCCTTGGACTCCTGCGAGCGGTTCGACATCTCGATGAGGTTCTGCAGGCCGGCCTGGGTGGAGGCGAGGATCGTCAAGTGTTCGTAGCGCTTCGTCTTCGTCGCCGCCCGAGTGCTCGAGGCCGAGGAGCCGCCCGGGTCGAGATCGTCGGAGTCCGCGGCGACCTGGATCGTGCCCGGGTCATGCCGGGTGCCGGAGACGACGACGTAGGCCTCGATGCCCGGAATCGGCGTGACGGTGCCGGACTTCGCACAGGCGGTGCGGAGAGCCCAGAGGGAAGCGAGTCGTCCATGGTCGGTGATCGCCAGAGCGGTCTGACCATCGGCTGCGGCAGCGTCCACGAGGCGGGCCACGGAGGACAGACCGTCGAAGTCGGAGTACTCCGAGTGGGTGTGGAGGTGGACGAAACCAGCAGTGCTCACCGAGATCCCTTTCGACGCCATTCCCGTGCAAGTGCGCAGTGGGCGCGGCGGCCCCCTCGCGGGACGAGCCCGGCAAGTCGCTCGTTCGCAGTTTCGGCGCCGTCGCACTCCCCCGGTCCGGAACCGATAGAGAATTCCCTTATAAGGTCATACCGGGGAACGTGGGATATGTACGCAAACCCGGGCTGACCTGCACATTATGCGTTGGCACCACGGTGGCACTGACCTCGTGCGCAGAGCGCCGGAAATGTGTTCCGACCTGCTGCAACAGGCGAATCTCCCAGAAATGGTGAATGGTGGCACCTCGTTGGCGAACCCGGGGTGACCTGCACGGATGCTTGACAATCCTGAGGCGGCTCAACCCGCTCATTGGGCGGGGATCCTTCCTGTCGAGGCGTGCACGTTGGCGCAGCGCCGACGAACCCCCCTGCAAAACTGCAGGTCAGACTGGGTTTGCCAACAGCGCCAACGGGGCGCCAACGCCTGAGAGTCGGTATTTGTGCAGGTCAGACCCCGTTTGACACCAAATCCCACATTGCGCGCCGGAAACTGCATACGTATAGGGGATCTGGTTTCATATCTCCTCTTACTACTACTACCTACTTCTCTATAAAGGTTATAGTGGGAGATGTGGGATATGGGGGTAAACGCGAACTGACCTGCACGTTTGATGGGTGGAGCGCGTTGGCGTTGGGGTGGAGCAAATCGCCGAAAGCGTAGATGACCTGCGTGAATGCTCCGTTGGCGCATGTTGGCGCTACCCCTTCAGCGTCGGCACACCGGGGTCGCTGGAGCCTCCTTCGCATATGGGTTGGGTGAGAGCACCTTTCGACCCTGGAGGCCCACGATGCACACCCGACGAGCGCGGTACCTGCTGCAACCCGGCGAGCCACTCACCCTGCCCGAGCGGACCGTCCCGCAAGTGCTGCGGCTCGGCCTCGCCCGCACCATCCTCGGTCTCGACGACGCACGGATCCTCACCTCCCCCGCCGTCGCGATCCCGCTGCCGCGCTACACCGACGGGCTCCCCCTGCGCGGCACCCCCGGCATCCGACCCGAGGCGCTGCGGTTTCCGTTCATGTGGCTCCCGGCGCCGCTGCGAGAGCGGTTCGAGATCGACACCGGCGACACGATCACGCTCGAGTCCGACGACGCCTGGGCACTCAGGGTCGTGTTCGAGATGTGGGGGTCCGGCCTGTACGACATCGAGACCGCCGGCTGGCTCGATGTGCTCGCCCTGTACGACCTCGACCCCGACGACCCCGCGACCCAGCAGCGCATCCAGGCGTGGTGGGCCGGCGCCGAGGACGAGACCCTCGACGCGATCGACCTCTCCGGCGCACTGGTCCCAGAGACCGCCGAGGACTCCGACTGGGCCTCCATCGCGTCCCTCGCGCTCGTCAAGTCCTTCGACAAGGCGTCCATGGCGCTGTCGGCCGTGGACATCGTCGCGCTGTGCGAGCTCGTTACCGAAGGGGACCTGACCCCGCTCGGGACCAGCGATCCCGCCCGAGCCGTCAGCTCCCTGGTGCGAATCGCCCGCACCCGCTTCGCCTCCAACGGCGACGTGTCCGCGCTGCTGGCCCACCTCCAGGCCCAGGCCGACTCCCCCGGCGCCGACGGACCGATACTGGTCGACGAGATCATCTCGCAGCTGTCCGAGATCGCGCAGGGCCTGTGGACCGCCTACGAACCCGTGCTCGTCGAAGTCCTCGCGAGCTTCACCGAGGACAGCCTCGCCGGCGCCGGGACGGAGGACCGATGACCACCGCCAGTGCCCACGTGCAGCGGACTCGTCACCGGGTGCCCGGGTTCGACCCGCACAACGACGCCCACGTCGCAGCGGTCGAAGCGAAGCTCAGCGACGAGGCCGGAACCGGCTTCCGCGTCGTCGGCTTCGACCCCGAGACGCAGACCGTCACCTTCGAACGCACGAGAGCCGTGACCGAGGTCGCCGCCGAGAAGGGCACCACCCGGCTGATCGCGAGCCTCCGCACCGGCGCGAAGCCCTCCGACGGGGAGCGAGAGGCGATCCGGCTAGAGAACCAGAACCCCGGCTACACGATGACCCGATTCGAACCGCACCTCAGCCATGCCGTGCTCGAGAAGCTCCCCGAGGACGCGATCCGCTGCCGCGGAGCCGTCGCCGTCAGCCTCGCGGTCAAGCCCTGGCAGGTCCAAGTCGCCCGCCGCCGCGGTGGTGGCTTCGTCCTCGACCTCCCGACCAGCTATGTTCCCTCCCGGCATGACGGGAAGCTCACCGAGGTCGCGGAGAACGTGATCGGCCGGCCCGGCTGGTACGTCGATATCGACGCGAAGGCCCTGACAGCGCAGATCATCCCCGCCAGGCCACCGACGTTCCCGGCGATGATCCCCTACCCCTTCGACCGCGACATCCCCACGTTCACCTCCCCCGCCGACACCGCATGGACGCAGGCACCGCTCGGCTGCGCGCTAGGGCATCCAGGAGACACGACCGGGCCCGAGTTCCGCCTCGACCTCGCCAGCGCCTCCCACACGCTGCTGCAGGGCCTGCCGATGTCCGGCAAGAGCGTGAACATCAACGCGTTCGCGTACTGGATGCTCCAAGTCGGTGCCGAGCTCGCCATCGTCGACACCCCCGACAAGGCCGTCGACTTCGAATGGATCAAGCCCTACGTCCGCGACGGCGGCTGGGGATGCGAGAGCTACGAGGCGATGGTCGCCACCTGCGGCATGGTCTACGCCGAGGGGAAGCGCCGCGCCGCTGTGCTGAAGCGCCGCGGGATCAACAACTGGTTCTCGATCGGGGATGATCCCACGTTCCTGCCGATCGTCCTGATCGCCGACGAGTACACCGGCCTCATGACCCCCGAACGCGTCCCGAAGGCCCTCCCGAAGGACCACCCGATGCGGGTCGAGGCCGAGGCGACCAACGGGTTCAAGGACATGGTCGCCACGTTCATCCAGAAGATCGCGCTCGAGATGCGGTTCGTGGGCGTGCACGTGTTCGTCTCCACCCAGCTGGGCAACACCAAGACCGGCGTGTCCACGGCGCTGAAGGCCGCCTGCGGCAACAGGTTCCTCATGGGCCCCAACGCCTCGGACAACCAGCGCGCAAACGCGTTCTCAGCCCCGGACTCCGTTGCCGAGGTCCCCGAGAACGTGAAGACCACCGCCGGGGTGTCCAAGGGCGTCGGCGTCACCGAGACCGAGGGGCAGCCCTCGCGAGTGTTCAAGGGCTACTTCGCCCCGACCGCCACGTTCGCCGAGCACCTCGCCGCCTCCAGCACCGTCCGCCGCACCGCGCGTCCGGAGCCGACCCAAGCCGAGATCGCCGAGCACACCGGCATGGACGACCTCGACAACGGCGCCGGCCAGCTCGGAGACGACGACCCCTGGAACGGCCGCCGAGTACCGAAAGCCGAGTCCGATCGGGCCTACAACGAGGACGGGACCGAGCTGCGGGGGGCCGCCGCAGCTGCGCACGCGGCGAAGGCCGCAGGCGCCTGAGAACTGTCGGAGCCAGGTCGTCAGATGCGGTCAGTTCTTCGATCCGGTACAGCAGCGCCCTGGTTCGCGAGTCGGTATGCCTGGCGCAGAGCTTCGAGCTGTGCCGCGTTGTACAGATCGAGGACGGCCTGGTTCAACGCTTCTATCGCCTCGCTTCCCCGGTAGCCGGCCGCGACGGGCGGGGTGATGGTGCCGGGGTACTGCTCGTGGATGGTGCGGAGCACGGGCGCCAGCTGTGCGGCGATAGCTCGCACGGTGTTGTCATCGGCGTCGGCCGGCAGGGTGTTGAAGCCTTCGTCGGCTTCCTGATGGTCAGTGGTGATGCCGTGCAGGTCCCGCATGCCTTGCTCGTCGAAGAGGACGCCGCTGATCGTGATCATCGCGCGGTCCGCCTCGGTGAGGCTGTCGGCGACGGATTCGAAGCCGGGTGGGACGTCGGGCCCGGCGGGGTGGGCCATCAGGGCTGCGAGCTCAGCGCGGACGGCCTGTTGGCGTGCGATGGATTCGGCGAGCTGGGCGTCGAGCCCACGCATCACCTCGAGGTAGCTCTCATCGGACCTCCCTGCCTGCGCGATCTCGGCAAGGGACATCCCCAAGTCTCGCAGTCGGGTGATCTGCAGCAGGCGCACCAGATGTTCGGTGCCGTACTGCTTGTACCCGTTTGCTGCCCTGCCGGGCACCTCGAGCAGCCCCACCGAGTGATAGTGCCGCACGCTCTTCACAGTGGTGCCTGCCAGGTCGGCGAGCCGGCGCGTGCTCCAGGCCATCAGCGGTTACTTCGCGGCGTGTACATGCCCCCATCCTTGCGGAACCCACGGCGGTTGGGAAGCGAACTCTTGACCGTGCCCCCGGGGCACCGTTTCGGATGGGGTCATCCGTGATCGACCCATCGAGGAGCACACCACATGACCAGCACCGAGCACCGCCCACGCCGACTCGAGGCTGAGGAGCTCTTCGCCGACCCCGCCTTCGCCAGCCCGCTGATCTCCCCCGACGGGAACCGGCTCGCCTACCTCGCTCCAGCCCACGGTCGGCGCAACGTCTGGGTGCGCAGCATCGACGAGGAGCACGAGGACGCCCGCTGCGTCACCCACGACGAGCGGCGCGGCATCTCCACGTTCTTCTTCTGCGATGACCCTCGCTGGTTGTTGTATCTCCAGGACACCGACGGGAACGAGGACTGGCACCTGTTCCGGGTGGATCTGCGCTCCCCGGACGCCCCAGCCTTCGACCTCACGCCGCTGGCCCCGGGATCCCGGGTCTTCGCCGCGGAGCCGCTGCGCTCTCGGCCCGCGACCGTGCTCACGACGATGAACCGTCGACCGGCCGCCCTGGACACGTTCCTCATCGACGTCCCGACCGGCGAGATCACCCTCCACCACGAGCAGCCTGGCCCGGGGCAGGACCTGCTCCTGGACGGCGACGGCGAACCTGCTTTCCTCGCCCGCGTCACCGACGACGGAGACACGGAGTTCTCCGCGATCGATCCGGCGTCCGGTCAGCACCAGGTGCTGTTGCGGGTCGGGGGTGCGGATCACCCGATGGGGGTGGAGATCCAGCAGGCGGCTCCCGACGGTTCGGGCCTCGTGCTCGGCAGCTATCTCGACGGCGACGACATGAAGCTGGTACGCGTGGACCGCATCACCGGGGAGATCCGCGTGCTCGCCGCCGTGGAGGGCTGGAGCCTCGACATCCTCAGCGTGCTCGCCCCGGGCGTGCTGCCGCCGACCCTGTACACAGACCGCCACAGCGGAGAGATCCTCGCCGCCCGGTTCACCGGACCCAGGCCGCACATCGAAGTGATCGATCCCGCCTTCGCCGAGGTGCACGCCGCATTGTCCGAGCTGTCCGATGGCGTGCTGGGATCCCTGTCCTCGGACCTCTCCGGACAGCGCTGGATCGCGACCTTCCTCCACGACCGCGACCCGCACGTGGCCTGGTTCCACGACCGCACCACCGGGGTGAGCCGGCGACTGTTCCCGCCGTCCCCGCACCGGGCTCCAGAAGATCTCGCCCCCATGGAGCCCATCTCGCTCACCGCCCGGGACGGCCTGCCCCTGCAGGGCTTCCTCACCCTCCCCCGTGGACACCCACCGCGGGACCTGCCGCTCGTACTCGAGGTGCACGGCGGGCCGTGGGTGCATGACAGCTGGGGCTTCAACCCGCAGGCCCAGTTCCTGGCGAGCCGCGGGTATGCCGTGCTGCAGGTGAACTACCGCGGCTCCTCCGGGTACGGGCGGCGCCACACCCTCGCCGCGGTCGGGGAATTCGCCGGGGCGATGCACGATGACCTGCTGGACGCGGTGGACTGGGCGGTCGCGCAGGGGATCGCTGATCCGGAGCGGGTGGCTATCCTCGGTGCCTCCTACGGCGGGTACGCCGCGCTGGTCGGCGCCGCTTTCACTCCCGAGCGCTTCGCCGCGGCCGTGGACATCGTCGGCATCGCCGACCTGACGAGCTTCCTGAGGAACCTGCCACCGGTGAGCCGCCCTTACCTGCGCAGCAACTGGCTGACCTACGTCGGCGATCCAGAGGACCCGGCGCAGGAGGCGGACATGCGGGCCCGCTCCCCGCTCACCCACGTTGACCGGATCACCACTCCCCTGCTGATCGCCCACGGCGCGAACGACGCCCGGGTCCAGCGCACGGAGTCCGACACCCTCGTCGCCTCGCTGCGCGAACGCGGCGTCGCCGTCCGCTACCTGCTGGCAGACGACGAGGGGCACGGCTTCGGCAACCCGGAGAACCAGATCCGACTCCAGCAAGCGATCGCGGAGCACTTCGCGACCCACCTGTGATGACGCCCCCGCAGATCCGCATAACCAACCAGGAGGAGAGAGCATGGATATCATTTGGGACGAGCACGGGACCCCGACCATCACCGCCGAGGACGAGCTAGAGGCCTGCCGAGGATTCGGCCGCGCGCAGGCCCTCACCCACGCCACCGCGGTGCTCGAGCTCTACGGGGTCTCCCGGGGAAACGCTGCGGCCCTGTGGGACGAGGAGTTCCTCGAGGGCGACGTTCAACATGCGAGGCTCGGCCTCGAGGCCGCCATGGAGACTTGGTGGCAGGCACAGGGCGCCGCCACCCGCACGAGATTGCAAGCCTTCTGCGACGGAATCAACGAGGCCTGCGCGGAGAACCCCGCTCTAGGCGGGGACCGTCGCGAAGTGCTGCCCGTCGGCCCCCGCGATGTCGTAGCCCGCACCTTCTCGATGTTCTTCGAGTTCTCACGCTTCTGGGACCAGGGACTAGCCTTCCCACCCGTCGGCGGTCCTGGCCTCCTGGGCGGCGGCTCGAGCGCCTGGGCTGTCAGGGCGGAGAAGTCCTCGACGGGTGAGGCGATGCTGCTGATCAACCCGCATATCCCGTGGATCGCCCCCTACCGGATGTTCGAGGCGCGGACCTTGTCCCCGGAGCGCAGCTGCCACGGCGCGACACCGATCGGGCTCCCCTGGCAATCCTTCGCCTACACGCGGAAGATCGGGTGGACCCACACGGTGAACCCGCTCCCGCAGCTATGGGTTTACGAGCTTGAGGTCACAGGCGACCGGTACCTCCACGACGGCGCGCTCGTCCCATTCGAGACGCAGGAACACCTCGTGACCGTCCGCGGCGCCGAACCGGTGCGCGTGATGGCTCGGCGAAGCATTCACGGCCCGGTCATCGAAGCACCCGACGGCACCTTAGTCGCGATCTGGGTCGCCGGGGTGTTGCACCAGCCGGTGACGACCGCGCTCGAGTGCTGGTGGCAGATGTCCCTCGCTGAGACCGTCGACGAGCTCTTCGATACGCAGGAGCAGTGGCCGCTGCCGATGTTCAACGTCCTCGCCGCCGACTCGAGCGGATCGGTCGGTGCCGCCTTCTGCGGTGCCACCCCGGCCCGGCCCGGTGGCACCTTCGATGACTCGCGACGACGGCTGCCCGGCGACGACCCCACGCAGATCTGGACCCGTCTGAACCCTCCCCACAGCCTGCCCCGAGTAGTCGATCCGGAGTGTGGCTGGGTTCAGAACGTCAACGAGACGCCCTGGTGGTTCTGCGACCCACCGCTGAACCCGGGCGACTACCCCGACGGGATCGCGCCCGGCCCCGATCAGCTTCGCGATATCCGGTCCCCGCTCTCCCGGACGGCCCTGGGCCGACCCGGCCCGATCTCGCCGCAGGATCTGCTGGCTCTGAAGTGGGACAGCCGGGTGCACCTGGCCGATCTGGTCCTCGACGACCTCCTCGCCGCCTGCTCCGGGATCGCGAAACTCTCCGAGGCCGCGAGCATCTTGCACGCGTGGGACCGTCGCGCCGACGAGGGCAGCCGCGGCTATCTGCTGTTCCACCTGTGGGCGCACGATCACTTCCCGGTCGGCGACGTCGTCATGGACAACAGCCGGCTCACGCCATCCCTCGAAGCCGGTGGGCTCCCGACGGGCCTGCGCGACCCGGATGCGGCCGTCGAGGCCCTGCGTCGCGCGGCACACCGACTCGCAGAGCTGGGAAGGTCGCTGGATGCTGCGTACGGAGAGGTCGCCCGGATCGGCACCGGGTCCGACGAGGTCCCGGCCAGCGGCGGACCCACCTACTTCGGCCTGTTCAAGTGCCTCGAGATCGTTCCCACCGAAGGTGCCTGGCCTGCCATCGGCGGAGACACCTGGATCTCCTTGATTTGTCTCGGGTCCTCTGCACCGACCGCCTCGGGCCTACTGGTGCCCGGGCCGGCCTCGGAGGCAAAGGCCCCCACATCTCGTGCACAGACCGCCTTCTTCGCTGCCGAGGAGCTCGTCCCCCACCCTCTGCTGCCCTGATCCGGGCGCCCCGCCCGCAATCCACCGACACCCCCATGGGAGTGCTATGAGCACGACACCCGGTTCACAGACCGAATCCTCCACGACGCCCGCCCCCTGCGTCGATCGGGGCTGCCGCACGAACAGGTGACAGTTGTGGTGTCAGGCCGCGAGGCTCACGGCCGGGTTCATGATGGTCTCGTATTCGATGGGGGTCAATCGGCCCAGGCGAGCCTGTCGGCGACGGCGGTGATAGGTCCTCTCGATCCAGGTGATGATCGCGATCCGCAACTCCTC
This sequence comes from Brachybacterium sacelli, assembly GCF_017876545.1. Classification (NCBI taxonomy): domain Bacteria; kingdom Bacillati; phylum Actinomycetota; class Actinomycetes; order Micrococcales; family Dermabacteraceae; genus Brachybacterium; species Brachybacterium sacelli. The sequence continues at coordinate 3,114,622 of NZ_JAGIOD010000001.1, forward strand.
TCGAGTCCGCCAGCGCTTGCGGTCCAGGACGTTCTTCTGAAGTAGCGAGAAGAACGATTCCATCGCGGCGTTGTCGCCGGCAGCACCGACTTGGCCCATCGATCCGATGAGGTGATGACGGTTCAGGGCGTGCACGAACTTCCGGGACCTGAACTGGGATCCCCTGTCCGAATGCACGATGCAACCGGCGGTGTCACGACGCCTGGATACTGCGTTGTCCAGGGCGTTCGCCGCGAGACGGGCCTTCATCCGGTCGCTGATCGAGTAGCCCACGATCCGGCCGGAGAACACGTCCTTGATGGCGCAGAGGTAGAGCTTGCCCTCGTCGGTCCAGTGCTCGGTGATGTCGGTGAGCCACAGTTCGTTGGCGTCATCGGCGGAGAAGTCCCGCTTCACAAGGTCGTCATGGACCGGCGGACCGGGGCGCTTTCCGTTCTTGCCGCGCTTCTTCCCGAACACGGACCACCACTGGTTGTCGCGGCAGATCTTCCACGCGGTCCGCTCACACATCACCTCTCCGGCCTCGGCGGCTTCTCCGACGAGGAACCGGTAGCCGAACTCAGGATCGTCGCGGTGGGCGTCCAACAGGGCGTTGGCTCGGTAGGCCTCGACGAGCTCGGCCCTGGTGATCTGCTGCTTCCGCCAGCGGTAGTAGGGCTGGCGGGAGAGCTTCAGGACCCGCAGGGACACCGCGACGGGGATGCCGTCAGCGGCGAGCTCGCTCACGAGCGGGTAGAACCTTTTCCCGGCAGGTTCGCCTGGGACAGGTAGGCGGCTGCGCGGCGCAGGACCTCTTTCTCCTGCTCCAGCAACCGGTTCCGGCGGCGGAGCTCGCGCAGTTCCGTCGAGTCCTCACGAGTCTTGCCGGGACGGTTGCCGTCGTCGATGTCGGCTTGGCGGATCCATTTGTGGAGCGTCATCTCGTGGACGCCGAAGTCCTTCGCGATCTGCGCGAGGGTGACGCCGTCTTCGCGGGACCGGGCCACACGCACGACGTCCTCGCGGAACTCCTGGGGGTAGGGAGCGGGCATGGTGCACATCCTTCCAGGCCGCCTACGGGCAAGCCAGATCAGATGTCACCTATCGACGCGGCAGTCCCATCCGGCCCGACCTTTCGGGGCGCATCTGACGATGCGCTGGTCTCCGAGTCACAGGTAGCTTCAGGTGGCGCCGCCTCGGTGCCTATCTCGGAGTGTTCGCCGTCCTCATGGTGGCAACAAACCTCGTACTGCAGCTGATCCACCCCTCCCCGCTCTCGCTGTTCGCCGTCTCCGGCACGACGGTGACGTTGCTGGCGATGGTGCTGCTGACTACTCCTCTGCAGGCTGCCGCCGAGGAGATCATGTTCCGCGGCGTGCTGACCGCGTCGTATGCCTCCTGGGTGCGGTCGGCCCGCCCCGCGGTGATCGTCGGGATCATTGGCTCGAGCACTCTGTTCACGGTCCTGCATACGAGCGCTGACCTGTGGATGATCGTGAACTACCTCGGCCTCAGGGTGAGCTGTGCGCTCATGGCCCTGCTCGGGCGGGACCTCGAGGCTCCCATCGCCTTCCATGTCATGAACAACGTCTTCGCGATGGGGATCGGCGCACTGTTCGCGGACGGTGGCGGCATCGGCCAGGAACGCGGCGCCGGGTCCGCCGGGCCCTACCTGCTCCTGTTCCTCCTCGCCGAGGCCGTCGCGGTGCTGATCGTGTGGCACGCCGAGAAGAGACGTTTTCACGCCCAGCGCTGACCACTCCGCGTCTCAACGGCAGGGGACGTCGGCGCGAACGCTTTGCGGTCCGGCGTGCTGGGTGACGGCGGCGCGGTGCCGCTCACTTCGTGTCCGAACCTGTCACGCCATCTACGCCTGGCATCCACTGGGGAGCGAGAGCCATGTCTGCTGCGGCGTACAGCGCCTCGGACTCCCTCTGTGCCAGGGAATCCTCGGCGGGCAGCGCGCGTTCAAGCGCCAGGCCGTTGAGGACGGTCCCCAGGTGGCGCGCTCGACGCGGTATGTCGGCGACCGGCAATGTGCCCACCTCCTCGGCGAGCGTCCCCAGCCACCCCTCCATCCGGCGCTGACCATCGCGCTGCATCGCGAGATAGGCCTCGCGCATCGCCTCTGTCTGCTCGACCGTTACGAAATTCTCCATGAGCAGGACCATCGAGTGGCGTGCCTCGGAGCCGGTCCCGGACATGTCGAGCACCTGGCGCAGGCAGTGCACGAGCCGGTCGCGGGGAGGGACGGCGGTGTCGTCAATGCTGATGTCCGGGAGCATCCAGTCGTAGACACGGCTCATGACCTCGTCCCGCAGCACCTGCTGGGTCGGGAAATGATGGCGCAGGGACCCCGTGCTCACCTCGGCGCGCGCAGCGACCGCGCGCACGCTGAGCCGGGCGGTCACGCCGTCCTCGCCGATGATCCCGGCCGCAGCGGCAAGGATCCGTTCGCGCGTGGTCAGCTCTGATCGCTCACCCATGCACACCCACCTTTCGTCTAGTACATCGTACTAGAACGGCGTGCTAGCGTGCCGGGAACCCGACTAGCACAGCGTGTTAGTCCCACGTCGAGCACCAAGGAGTCCCTCTGATGTTCCAGCAATGGAGACGCCGTCGGGCGATCGCGCGCATTGCGTCCGGTGACGGCAGTGCGTTGCGCCCTTTCCGGATCTGGCAGCTCCTGAGCCGATCCCTGATGCACCTGGACCTGGCCACCACTGAGGGCACGGCGCGGTACAGCGTCGATGTGCGGCAGTGGAAGACGGATGAGAACGGCTACGTCATGGTGCACCTCTACCGCAACGGCCTGCACCACGCGGCATCGAGGACACCCGCGTTGTTCCCGGTCGATGGTGGGACGATCGAAGTCGCTACCAGTGCCTTCGGCCTCAAGCGCTGCCACTACGTCGCTGACGACGGCATCACGCACCAGCTCTCGCCAGATCCTCGCTCCGCCGAGGGACGCCGCGCCCGCTTCGAGCATCGCAGTCCCGGGCTGAGCCGAGCCGTTGGTGCCCTCTCGATCATGGCGCTACTCGTGGGCGTGGCGCTGCTGCTGCAGCAGATCGCCATCCCGATCTTGCAGATCCCGCCGATCGCCGAACAGATCGGCCCCGTCGAGCCGCTGGTCCGCCTGCCGCTGTGGCTCACCATCACGCTCGGGATCGCGGCCGCAGCCGGCAGCACAGAACGGGCCCTACGACTTCGCTACCACTGGCTGCTCGACGCAGCCGGAAACTAACCCTCACGACATCCCCGGCACGCACGCCAGGAAGGCGCCCATGAACTCGCACCCCTCTCGCACAGCTCGCCGACGCTACGGCACACATCTCTCCCTAACCTGGTGGAAACCAATCGTCCTCATCGTGGTGCCCCCGGTGGCGATGATCATCCTCCAGATCATCCTGTTCACCATCGTGGGTCTCATCGATCACGGCAGCGCCCAGGAGGAAGCTGTCGGCCCCCTGCAGCTGCTCGCAGTAAACCTGAGCATGGGGATCACCGGCGTGCTCACCGTCCCGCTGATATCCCGGTGGGCGAAGGTCCCCTGGCGCACCATCCTCAGCTTCCCTCGGGCATTCGACAGGCGCCGCCTCGCTAGCTATCTCCTGTGGGCCCTCGGGGCCACAGCGCTCGCCAACGGGTCACTGGCACTTTTCGCCCCCGGTCAGACCCCATGGGTTGGCTTCGGGGTCACCGGGACAACGGCGGCGCTCCTCGTGGTCATCATGCTGACGACCCCTCTAGCGGCAGTCTCGGAGGAACTGATGTTCAGAGGGGCGATGATGCCTGCCGTCGCGTCCTGGGTGCGTCCGGAACGGATCGCCCTGGCTCTCGGAGCAGTCGTCTCGAGCCTCGCCTTCGCGGTCACGCACCTCGCGACCGACCCGTGGCTTTTCGGGTACCACGTCTTCCTCGGACTGGCTACCGCAGTGATGGCGATCCGCAGCCGGGGCCTTGAGGCACCGATCGGATTCCACGTCGCGAACAACACCTTCACCGCTGCCCTCAACACCCTTCTCGCAGGAGGAGGCGACTTCAGCGTCGCCCGGACAGCCGGATCGGGTGGACCTCACCTTCTCATCCCCGCCTTCTTCGTCCTCACCCTCGTTCTCGTCGTGTGGAGACGGGAGGGGCGTGCCGCGGAGCTTCCGATGGTGAGGACGCGCGACGCTAAGACGGCGCGCTAATGGACGGTCTTGTGCTTGCAGTACATCTATTCAGGCACTCTGGCCACTATGCCTGCCTTTGACCAGGCTCAGTAGGCGGTGCCGAGGTCTCCCTCGATTCACTATGCGATTCCCGTCTCGCTGAAGTGCACCGCGGTGCTTGCTTTGTCGAGCACGTAGGCGCCCCCACCACGGTCCGCCGCACCAGTCGACCAGAGCCGACCCGGGCAGAAATCGCCGAGCATATCGGAATGGACTACCTCGACCACGGTGCCGGCCTATTCGGCGACACGACCCCTGAAACGGACGCCGCGCACCGAATGCTGACTTGGGTCAGATCTACAGCCAGGACGGGACGGAGCTGCGGGACGCAAATGCTGCGGCGCGGGCCGCGCGAAAAATTGGAGCATGAATCGGGATCGGAGCGGGAACCTGGATCTGCCGCCCACTGGTGCGGGGTGACTATCCCGCACCCAAGGAACTGAGGAAGCACCCGTGAGCACCTCCAGCACCCACACCTCCAGCGTTCCCGAGGAAGGCGCCGGCAGGTTCTGCCTCCGCATCGGGGAACGCACCGTACGGGCGGACCGCAACGACGAGCTGCTCGCCGCGGTCATCGGCCCCGAGTACCTCGAGGAGTCCGATCCCGAGGTGCTGTTCCTGATGCGTCTCGAGCAGGCGATCGTGATCGCGACCGCGGTGCAGGAGTCGATCGTGGCCGCCGCCGTGCAACGCCGCGACCTGGACGAGACCACCGACGAGGAAGTGTGGACCGCGCTGCTGGCGGAGCGGGAGACCGTCGACCCCGGGGTGCGGTGGGAACACCAGATCCCGCTCGTGCTCGTGTCGAGCCTGTTCGCTCCGTACACGGACCGGGACCAGCCGATCGGGAACATCGCCTGGGTCGACCCCACCGACGACGTCACCATGCTGGAGACGCTGCAGGGCCTGGGGGTCATTGAGCTGCTCGAGCACGGCGACCTGGCGGTTGCCTGATGCCCCCAGCCATGGTGACCGCCACGGTGCCCCACCGGACGAGAACGGCCGAGAACCCTGATCGGGTGGTGCCGCTCGTGCCGCAGATCGTGGCGTACCTGTGCGGGCAGTGCGAGGTCACCACCGAGGCCCGGCTGCACCCGCGCGCACCGATTCCCGTGCTCTGGCCGTGCCGGATCTGCCGCGAGGGTGCCGAGTGCACAGTGGAGGCCGACGACGGCATCGAGCTGATCGGTATGCCGGCTTCCCTGAAGCGGTACCAGCGCAAGGACCACTGGACCCACCTGTCGGAGCGCCGCACCGAGGCCGAGCTCGAACGGCTGCTGGCGGCCCGGCTGGAGCTGCTTCGCGCCGGGAAGCTGCACGCCGGCCCATCGCACATGTAACCAAGTCTTCGGTCCCTCCCGAGCGCTTGGAGGGCCGGTTCCTGCATTTGCCTTCTCCCATCGCAGCTTCCTTGTGATCGTCGGCTCGGGTGTCCGGGGTACGTCGTAGGTTCGAGTCATGACTACTTGTGGGGCGTGCAATCAGACGGTCGACCTCAAGAGCGGGCCTCATGTGCACGATTCGAAGATCTGCCGCGCCTGCCAGCGGTCTCTGCCCGCAGCGTCGTTCGCTCCTCATGCAAGCTCCGGCGATGGGCGCCGACACCAGTGCCGGGAGTGCGTCGCTGCGGAACGACCCGCGCCGTTGAGCGCCGGGCAGCGAGAAGTGCGACGGATAAGGGAGGGTGCAGCGGTGAAGGCGGATCGGAACCAGCGTTTGCGGGACAGCGGCTATCGATGGGTGATCCAAGCCCCGGACGGCCGGATCTTGTCCATCCAGCAGGCCGAGAATGAGCTTGACGCAATCGACGCCGAGGACAGCCGGTCGTACTGGGACGAGCTGCCTCCAGGCTCAGACCTCTGATCCTCCGTCCCGCGGCGGCGACTATTCGCCCACTTCTCCGGGGACATGCACCGTCGTTCGACAATGCGTCCCTGCTTCCCTGTCGCTTGAACGCCCAGTTGAGGCTACGTGATGAGAGAATCGTGTCATGACTAGCGAGTCCTCGACGGCACTCTCACGGACCCCTGCATTCGAGTGGGGAAACCACGTCGGCCCGGTCATTGGTGTGGCCGCCTCAGCGCTCATCTGCCTTAAGCTTTTAGCAGTCGCCGGCTGGGACAGCAACACCGCGTTCGGAATCCTCGCAGCAAACGGGACAGCTAATGTCCTGACAGGTGCACTCCTGGCCGTTCTGCCAACCCTTTACGGAGCATTCGCATTCGCGATAATTCCTCGAATTGAACGTGACCTCAGGCTTCGTACGCCGGTTGAGAGAGCCGCTGCACGACTCTTGGCGACATGGCCCACGATCCTACTGGTATTTATTGTCCCGCTTGGGATATTGATATTCTTTGCAGTGTTCATATTGCTGGCGACCGCACTGTCGATCTATCGATCGATCAAGGATATTCGGATGCGCGCTAGCCGCGAGAACGTCCCCGTACCGACCTCAGAGCCGCCAAGCAGGTTTGAAGCGACGAGCGCCGGCCTTGCCGGGCTTGCGATCCTAATGTTCAGCTCTCTGCCGATTCCTTGGATACCGCCGGAAACCGTCGTTACACCAAATGGAGAGCAGACCGCGTACGTCCTGAGCCGTGACGAAGAAGATGCAACAGTGCTCTTTCAGGAACACCGGAGCCTGGCCCGCATAAAAAGTGATGAACTATCGGGTTCGTACTGCCGGTTAGACTTGGGATGGTGGAGCGAGCCTCTTCCGCGTCTTTTCGCGGATGTCAAGTACCCATCATGCCCAAGCTGAGCGATCCTATTAACTCGCTAACCTGCGCGAGAGGACGAGCGGACCCTCGTGGTTGATCCAGGCGCCGGATGGCCGGATGTTGTCCATCCAGCAGGCCGAGGAAGAGCTTGACGCAATCGACGCCGCGGACAGCCGGTCGTACTGGGACGAGCTGCCACCGGGCTCTGACCTCTGACCCTCCGTCCCGCGGAACCTCGCCTTCGCCCACTGGTGCGGGGACATGCCCCACGTGGAGGAGGATCCATGGCCTCGCTGATCGAGTCCGTCCGCAAGCTGCACGGCCCGACACTCGTCGAGCACGACAACGGCTACGACGTCGACGTCATCTGTCCCGAATGCACCCGCCTGCGCACCGAAGCCCTCGAGAAGGCGAGTGCCGACGGCGAAGACTGGGTCTACACGGCGGAACTCGCGCATGTGCCATATCCCTGCGCCACGCGGGTCGTCGCCGGCACCACCGAGGCCGAGGGCAAAGACGAGTCCGCACGCTTGCGCCTGGAGCACCTGGTGGTGCAGCGGGAGGAGCTCGAGGAGCGCATGGAGCGGCTCGATGCCGTCATCGGCCTGATCCGTCGCGATCTCGGCGAGGACGCCGACGAGTCCCCCGAGCCCGACCAGAGACCCGTCGACAAGCCCGCCAACCCGTCGAGCGCGCTTGTGAAGAGCCCCGAGGTGAACACGGTCACCGATGACGAGGCCAGCACAACTGCACCTGGCTCGGCGCCGGAAGAGCGCGACGACTACGACTTCTGAGCATCGTTCGATCACGCGAGCGTTCGTCCTGACCTGAACGATCGAGCCCGCGCGGTAACTGACGATCTACCCTCGTCAGCATGACCGACAACACTGGGCAGCGCGACGCTGCGGACCGCTTCATCAACGCGACGGAGCAAGCCAAGAAGGCCCTCGAGGGGAAGTACCAGAGGAAGTTCTCCGGGCTCGGTGCCGCGGTGAGGCATGCGGAGGAGCAGCGCGACCATGTCGTGCGACAGAATGCAGCCGCCCTCCATGTGCTTGTCGACCTACGCAACGTCATTCAGCACAGTCGCGTGAACAAGGGGCTGCCTATCGCTATCCCGAGAGATGACGCCGTCGAGGCGATGGAGCGGATCGGGGCCCACATCGAACACCATCCGCTGATCAAGGACTTCATGGTCAAAAACCCGGCAGTGCTCGCTCCGAACAGTGCGATCGAAGAGGCCTCCGAGCACGTCGTACGACTCGACCTGTCGCAGTTGCCGGTCTATCACGAGGGCTCATACGTCGGGTTGTTCACGACGAATGCCATGGCCAGGTGGCTCGGCAACGCGGTCCGCAGCGAAAACGGGACCCTAATCATCGAGAACGTGAAGGTCGCGGAGATCCTGGAGCATGTTGAGCAACACGAGATGCCGAAGTTCGTGGGTCCGAATAAGTCGGCTCTGAAGGTGTGCGAGACGCTCTCAAAGGAGACCGCTCCCCCAGCAATCCTCGTGACGACCGATGGGACAGCCGCCGGGCAACTGCAGGGGATCGTGACCCGCTTCGACGTGGCCCGCATCCTGCGCGAAGCGACCGTGAGCTACCCCTGACCGACGCCCTCGTCGTCCCGCGACGCAGAGCCCTCGCCCACTTCCTCGACAGCGACGGCATCGAGGGAGATGGACATGACCACGACGAAGGTCCGCAAACGCGACACTGGCGAGCAGGGCAACCAGGGTGAGTTCGCCAGTGTGAGCCGCGCCGAGGCCGCCGTGGCGATCACCGAGCCGTCCTCCGTGGTGAAACTGGAGACGGAGGAGTCGTCGACCGGTACGACCATGCGGATCCCGACCTGGTCGCTAGATCGCATCGAGCACAAGGTGGAGCTCGCCAACCGGCGCCTGGAGCGGGAAGGTATCGCCGAGCGCTTCGAGTGAATATTCGGCGTGTTGAGCACCGGTGGTGGTCCCGTTCGGCGCCACCTTGTCGGGGGCGTGATCGTGGTGCTCAGCGCCGTTGAGTAGTGGGCGTCAGCGCCACCATATTTCTAGGCTCCTTCTGCCACGTGGCGTCTCACGTGGCAGAAGGAGTAATCGGAAATGGTACGGAAGATCAGGGCGAAGCTGGTGCTTCGCCTCCGCAGCGAGGGTCTCTCACGCCGGCAGATCGCCGCGCAGGGCATGTCGAGGCACTCGGTGGACGCGGTCATCGCTGCCGCGGACGCGATAGGGATCAGCTACGACGATGTCGTCGCGGTGCCGGATGCGGAGGTGTATGCGCGGCTCTTCCCCGGGCGGGGAGAGCACCACAGCGTCTATGCCCAGCCGGACTGGGACGAGGTCCACCGTGAGCTCGCGAAGGGCGGGGTCACGCTGAAGCTGTTGCACGGCGAGTACCGCGACGCGGCAGCCTCGGCCGGCACCCCGGCGATGGGGTATGACAGGTTCTGCAAGACCTATCAGCGTCATGTCCTGGTCGCGGGGCTCGCCTCGCGCGTGGGCCACAAGGCCGGGCAGAGCATCGAGGTCGACTGGTCGGGCAAGACCATGTCCTTGACAGATCCGGTCACGGGGAAGACGACGAAGGTGTTCTTGTTCGTCGCCTGCTTGCCGTTCTCGCGGTATGCGTTTGTCGAGCCGACGCTGGATATGAAGCAGGAGGCCTGGCTGCGGGCACATACGGCGATGTTCGAGTGGTTCGGCGGGAGCGTTCCGCGGATCGTCCCGGACAACCTCAAGACGGGAGTGCTCGCGCACCCTGCCGAGGGAGAAGTCGTGCTCAACGACGCCTACCGGGAACTGGCCGCGCACTACAGCGCGGCGGTGCTGCCGGGCCGGGTCAGGAAGCCGAAGGACAAGGCGAGCGTGGAGAACACGGTCGGGAACATTGCCACGCAGGTCATCGCCGCGCTGCGCCATCGATCTTTCACGACGCTGCCGCAGCTGCGGGAGGCGATCTATGAGCGGATGGAGGCATACAACGCCGAGCCGTTCCAGAAGCGGGCCGGGTCCCGGTCCTCGGTGTTCGAGGCCGAGGAGAAGCCTCTGCTGCGGCCCCTGCCGGCGGTCCGTTACGAGATCAGCCACTGGGTGCATGGGCGGCGAGTCCGCCGGGATGGTCACGTGGTGTTCGAGAAGAACTTCTACTCCGTCCCCTACGCTCTCATCGGTCAGGGCGTGGATCTGCGGGTGACCTCCTCGATTCTGGAAGTGTTCGACGGTGACCGGCGCGTGACCAGCCACGCTCTGGCTCCAGCTGGGGTGGTCAACGAGCATCGAACCCATGATGCGGACTTGCCCGACGGCCCTCGCTACCGGGAATGGACGGCCGATCGCGCCCGCGAATGGGCAGGCCGCATCGGCGAGAACACCCTCACCGTGGTCAACCGGATCTTCGAGTCCGTGGCGGTTGCCGAGCAGGGGCTGGACCCCGCGCTGGCGGTGCTGCGCCTGACGCGCCGGTTCTCCGCGGCGCGGGTCGAGGCCGCGGCCGGCATCGCGCTCTCTTCCCGGGTCCGGTCACCGCGCTATGCGCATCTGCGGCCGATCCTCGACAGCAGACAGGACGCCCCACCCGCCCAGCGAGATGCCCGCCCCCAGATCGATCGAGCCCCTCAGGCGCCGGCCGGGGTGGCAGCAGGGTTCGTGCGCGGTGCGGAGTACTACGCAGGAGGCAAGAAGTGACGCAGCTGGATGCACAGACCAAGCACAAGCTCCGCGAGATGGGCGCTTCGAGCCTGCTGGAGGCGTTCGAAGGACAAGACCCCACCCTCGCCCTGGGGATGGCGTTCGAAGAGCGTATCCAGCTCGCCGTCGATGATGCGCATGCCACGTTCACGAACGCGAAGGTCGACGGGCTCATCCGTCGTGCTGGGCTGCGTTACCCCGACGCGGACCTGCGCTTCGTGGACCTCGTCGAGGAAAGGGGCCTGGATCGCGGCGTCCTCGCTCAGCTGCGGAGCTGCTCGTTCGTCCAGATGCGGCAGAACGTCGTCTTCCAAGGCTTCACGGGGTCGGGGAAGTCGTATCTCGGCTCCGCGCTGGCCAAGAGCGCCTGCCAGCACCGCTACCGCGCTCACTACATCCGGATGCCAGATCTCGAGGAGTCCTGGGCCACGGCCCAGGACAAACCCGGTGGCCGGGAGAAGTGGCTGCGGAAGTACTCCACGTTCGCAGTCCTGGTCATCGATGAATGGCTGCTGGACGAGCCCAGCGACGAGATCCGCTCCATGCTGCTCGAGCTGCTCGAACGGCGCTACGACACGGTCTCGACGGTGTTCTGCACCCAGTACGCGAAGAAGGACTGGCACGCCCGCCTCGGCGGAGGAGTCCACGCCGACGCGATCATGGATCGCATCGTGCACAACACCCTCTGGATCACCACCGGTGAGATGAACATGCGCGAGCACATCGCGCACGCCACGACCTGACCACGGCATCGGTGAGCGTCGGCCCCGAGGGCTGGCGCTCACCGACGCGATCCACCGGCGCCCGACCGCGATATCGAGTGGCGCTCAGAGGCAATACCGACTGGCGCTCAACAGGCCGAATACTCATTCGAGCTCGAGCGGGACGACGAGGAGGTCTCCTACCGCCGGCCCACGGGCGACGAGGTCGACATGTACGGCTACGCGCCGTGGCAGCAGTACGCCTTTCAATACTCGACCCTCACCCTGAACCGGCCGTCGATCTCTCACGAGGGCTGGCGGTTCGATGCCGCACTGGACCGCGTTCCCGGCACGGACGAGTTCATGATGCGCACGGTGCCGGGCCGCGACTTCGCTGGATGGCGACCTGAACCGGGACGCTGCGATCACTGTGGCAAGTTTCGCGACCGGAACACCACCTACCTGGTCACGAACGAGGAGACCGGCGAGACGCTGCAGGTCGGTGCGTCGTGCATGGAGGTGTTCCTCGGTGTGCGGCCTAAGGGACTGTGGAGCCTCGGCACGTCGATCGAGCCCGATGAGGATCGGAATACGGCGCCGCTGTCCACCCAGTCCGTCGAGGACAACCGGGAGCTGATCGCGAAAGCGCTGGTCGCCTCAGACATGGGCAAGCGCTACGTCTCGAAGTCCCGCGCCGGCGAATGGGGCAGCGCCTCCACCGCCGACCGCATCGATGCACTCTTCGGCTCGACCACGTTCCGTCGACTCACCGAAGAGGACAGGCTCGAACGTGAGGAGGCCCGGCAAGAGCTCGCGGAGGTCCTGAGCTCCGGCCTGGTCGATGACGTGGTGAAGGCCGCGCGTGAGGTGGGGACGGACTCCGACTACGGCCGCAATCTCAACACCGCGCTGGACGCCGGATTCTCCACCGTGGCGATGTCCGGAACCGTCATCAGTGCCGTGGCCGCTTACGGCCGGAAGAACCGCGAGGTTGCGCAGGTCAAGGTGCGTGAGGATCGGATCACGGAAGCCACCCCGGGATTCGTTGCGCCGGTCAAGACGCGTCTGCGCGATGTCCCGGTGACGATCACAAATGTCTTCGAGGGCACGCGTGCCGCCTATGCGTGGCCCCACGGGGACGAGCCGTTCCAGATCATCACCATGCGCGGCGCGGACGGCCACGAGATCGTGTGGAAGACCAGCACCGTCCAGCCCATCGCCGTCGGTGATGAGGTCACGATGACCGGCACCGTGAAGGAGCACGGCGAGTTCCGCGGCGTCGACCAGACCCAGATCTCCCGGGCGAAGCTCGAGATCCCTGTAACGCTCGGCGCCGATGGATTCCCCGCCCCCAACACGGCCTACTCCCCCAACGCTCTCGGCCGCGCCGGCAAAAAGCTCACGGCGGAGCGGATCCGCGTCGAGCGGACAACGCGTCGGCCGGGAGCCGACGGCGAATGGAACGTCGAGGGACGGACGACGAGCAACCACCGCGTCACGTGGGAAACGACCGACGCACCGCCCGAAGGCTCGGCCACCGAGCTCACCGGCACGATCGACTATGTCGACGATTCCGGCGTGAAGACCGCCATCATCGTCCAGTCCTGATTCCCTGGCGCCTCAGGACGCTGGCAACGGCTCGACCAGGGACGGGTCGGTGCGGTCGAGGGTTCGGACGTTGTTGACTTTCCGATCCACCGCGTAGGTCTCAAGCTCACGGGCCACGGTCGTCGACACGTCGTCGATCATCGCGAGCAGTGGGTTCTTCTGCTCAGGTTCGAGCTTCCCCGGGACGAGCCACTCCCCCACGGCCTCGTCGGTGAGGAACACGGGCATGCGGTCGTGGACCTCGCCGCCGGCGTCCCGGGCTTCCCGGGTGACGATCGTGAACGTGATGTCCCAGCTTTCCCCGTCCTCGGCCTTCCGGGCGGCGGTGAGCCCGGCGGCGTGCAGCAACTTCCCGTCCGGGTGGTGGATGACGAACGGATCCTTGCCACCGTCCTCGGCTTCGACCCATTCGTAGTAGCTGGTCATCGGTACGACCGCACGGCCGCTGGAGAACGGGCCGCGGAACATCCCGTTCGTCGCAATGGTCTCCATGCGAGCGTTGATCGGACGAGGTCCCTTGTCCTTGGCCCACGAGGGATGCAGTCCCCACCGCGCGAGCTCAAGACGACGCTGCAACTCGCCGTCGTCATCGACGAACTCCCGCACCACTGGCGCCTTCGTGCGTGGAGCGATCGAGTAGATCGCCTCCCACTCCCCCGCGCGGTCGTCGCTGGTCGCGACATAGGCATGCAGGAGCCCGGCACCGTTACCGGGGACCAGCATCGTTCGATCGAGAATTATGAAGCGCCCTGGGTTCCGTTCCGAGTCTCAGCAAGGAGAATCGGAGTATGCCCAAGAAGTTCAGTCCGGAGCTGCGTGACCGTGCCGTGCGCATGGTCTACGACCGCCAGGCACTCGAAGGTGGCCCACGATCGGAGTCGATCCGTGCTGTCGCGCCCCAACTCGGCGTTGGCATGGAGACGCTGAGGATCTGGTGCAACCGCTACGGGCCAGCCGAGCCCTCGGCCGGCCCCGCGGAGTCTCTCGAGGAGGAGAACCGCAGACTGCGTCGAGAGCTCGCCGAGTCCCGGCGGGCCAACGAGATCCTCAAGGCCGCCTCCGTGTTTTTCGCCAGGGAACTCGACCACCCCACGACGAAATGATCGCCTTCATCGATAGGCATCGCGATCACTTCGGGGTCGAGGCCATCTGCCGCGTCCTGGGCGCGACGGAACGTGGGTTCCTCACCTCTCGCGGATACCGTGCCGCGAAGCAGCGCCCGGCATCGGCCAGAGCGGTCCGTGACGAGGTGCTCGTCGAAGAGATCCGTCGGATTCATGCCGAGAACTACGGCGTCTACGGGTATCGGAAGATGCATCACGCGATGCGCCGTGCCGGATGGGAAGTCGGCCGCGACCAGACCGCTCGGCTGATGAAAGCTGCTGGTCTGTGCGGGATACGCCGTGGTCGAAAGGTGTTCACGACGAGCCCTGCTGGTGGCCTGGACCGTCGTCCTGATCTGGTCGAGCGGAACTTCACGGCTGCCGGACCGAATCAGCTCTGGGTCGCTGACATCACCTACGTCCGGATCCCGTCCGGGTTCTGCTACACCGCGTTCATCACGGACGTTTTCACGCGAAGGATCGTCGGCTGGGCAGTGGCCACCAGCCTCCGCACTGAGGCACTGCCACTGCAGGCTCTCGAGCAGGCCCTCCAGACCTCCCCGGCAGAAGCGTCTCGGACTGGGCTGATCCATCACAGCGATAGGGGCAGCAACTACGTCTCGCTGGCCTACTCCGATGCGCTGATCACCGCCGGAGTCCAGGCCTCGGTCGGATCCGTCGGAGACAGCTACGACAACGCCCTGGCTGAGACCGTCAACGGCCTCTACAAAGCCGAGCTCATCCACCGACGCCGCACCTGGCCCTCAGCGACCGCCGTCGAGATCGCCACTCTGGACTGGGTCACCTGGTGGAACACGAAGCGCCTGCACGAAGCACTCGACTATCGCACCCCGGCCGAAGTCGAAGCGTCCTACACTCACCCCACGACGACCGCGCCCGCGACCGTCTAACCACGGAACGGAACCCAGGGCGCTTCAGTGTGAGTCATGGACATGTTGCGGTTCCTGTTCTGGAGCGGGTGGGCTGACTGCGGAAGTTCTGTCCTACCGCGACCGGGAAGACATTCTCCGATGGCAGGGAGGGATCACGTGTCCTCGTCGACGAGGCCCTCGAGTGCATTGTGAGCGGCATGCTCGCGCAGATGGTCCGCGGTGTAGGGGATGGTGAAGCGGACTTGTCCGTGGCCGGCCGACTCGATGATGCCGTCGCGGATGAGGCGTCGGCGGTACTCGCCGGCGTACTGGGCGCTCACGCCCATCCGCTCGGCGATCTTCCCTGTGCGGGAAGGGCCGTCGTCTTGGGCCATGGCGAGCAGGTAGGTGCGGTCGACGCTCGATAGCGGACGCAGGGCGGGGGTGTGGACGTGCCGGCCGAGGCGGCGTCGTGCAGCGGCGATTCCAGTGTCGACGTCCTCGGTAGTAATCGGGCCAGCGGTCGTGTGGGCCTTGAGGGTGTGGTAGCCCACGAGCTGGATCATGAAGGGATACCCGTCGACGGCATCGGCCGCCAGGTCGAGCCCGTGGACGTCGATCTCGTGCCCGCTGTCGGCGATCGTCCCCGCAAGTGCGGCTCGGACCTCTGCGCGGCTCACGCGGCCGATGGGGTGGTGTTCGGCGCGGCGCAGGAACGTCGCCCCTGGGTGGTCGAGCAGCTCTTCGATGGGAGTGGAGAGTCCCGCCGCTGCGAAGGCGAGCAGACGTTCCTCTCGGCGGCCGTACTGGATGATCTCGCCGAGCTTGCGGAGATCTTCGATGTCAGCGGCCTGGACCTCGTCGATGGTGATGACGAGGCCTTTCCCGTCGGCCTGGAGAGCGTCGGTGAGCTCGGTGATCTGCGATCGGAGCGTCGACTCTGCGGGGTAGCGCTCGGTCCACGAGGCGCTGCCCCCGAGGGGGCCGATCGTTCCGCTCGCGGACCCGAGCTGTGCCGGCGGCTTGCTGGAGTGCTCCTGGAGCAGGCGCGGCAGATGGTCATGAGTAAGGCGCTCCAGGAGTCCGCTGCTCGAGCTCTCGGTGATGACCAGCCATCCGGCGCCCTCGGCCGCTCGTCGGTAGGCGTCGAGCAGCACGGTCTTGCCCATCCCGCGCTGTCCGGACAGGAGGACCGTTAGGCCAGCAGGGTCTAGGATCCCGTCGAAGGTGTCCTCGAACTCGTCGATCAGCTGGTCGCGGCCGACAAGGAGGTGTGGGTAGGTGCCGAACGACGGCTTGAATAGGTTGCGTGGCATACAAAAAGTATAAAGGGCAGCGCCCACATCAAAAAGGATCAAAAGATCCTCGGACTACGTTCAGGCTGACGGGGCGGGTGACGAGCTATCCGGCGATCGCGGTAGAGGCCTCCTCGAGCTCCGCGGGCAGTGGCGCCTTCTGCTCAGCCCTGAGCTTGCTGGGGGAGAACCATTCCTCGAGCGTGCCCTCGGTCAGGAAGGCCAGTATCCGATTGTGAACCTCACCGCCAGCATCTCGCGCCTCACCAGCCCTCATCGGCCGCACAGATCCAGACATCCGAGAGGACGGCCGCCGTGGGCGAGGCTCTCGGCTGCATACCGCTCGCGCATCTCGCGATCGGATTCAGGCCCCGGCGCCGCCGTCGACGGGCACGATCGCGCCAGTGACATACGAGGCGCGGTCGCTGAGTAACCAGGCGGCGACCTCGGCGATCTCACGCGGCTCGCCGAGCCGGCCCAGGGGCACGGAAGCGGCAGTAGCCGCGAGGGTTCCGGGCGCCGCCTCCTCCCATATGTCCATCATCTCGGTGGCCGTGGCGCCCGGGGTGATGGCGTTGACCCGGATGCCGCCGGCCGCCCAGCTCACGGCTGCCGTCTCGGTCAGGCTGTTCAGGGCGCGCTTCATGGCGCCGTAGGCGGGCAGTGCCGGGCTCGCTCGGCGGCTACCGATGCTCGACGTGTTGACGATGGCGCCGCCGCCGTTGCTGCGCATGAGAGCGGCTTCGGCGTTCATGGCGATCCAGTGCGCGCGGAAGTTCACGGTGAACTGCTCGTCGATGTCGTGGTCGGTCGTGGTGTCGGCCGGACCGAACTGCTGCTGAGGGGCTGCACCGTTGTTGAACGCTCCGTCGAGGCGTCCGTGCAGCTTCTCGACACTGCCGACGACGGCGCGGATGCTCGACGGGTCGGCGAGATCGAGGGCGAGGGCGTCCGCAGTGCCGCCGGTTTCGCGGATCTCATCGGCGATGCGGTCGAGGGCTTCCGTGCCACGAGCGGCGAGGACGACCGAGGCGCCCTCAGCGGCGAAGAGGCGTACTGCGGCCGCGCCGATGCCGCGGCTCGCGCCGGTGATGAGAATGACCTTGCCGGCGAGCAGGCCGACGGGAGTGGTGTTGATGTTGTTCGTCATGGTGACAACTCTGCGCTCGGGCGAGCGCCAGATACAGGCACAGGCTGTACCAGGCTCACACTGACCCGGTCAGCGTCTGATTCTGACGGCTCGTCACTGTCGCGAGGCGGAGAACCGCTGAACCCCCAGCACGCCGAGCAGCCTGATCTTCTCCTCGTCCTCGCTGTGCGGTTCGGCGGTGAGAACCAGGAGCGCCTGCGACCAGTCCTCGGTGAACAGCGCTTGGCAGTCGACCTCGATCGACCCCACCTCGGGGTGGATGATCACCTTGTGGTCGGCGAAGCGCTGGGCGACCTCGTGCTGCTCCCAGAGTTCGACGAACTCCGCACTGCTCCCGTGCAGCTCCGAGACCAGCTCGGCGGCCCGCGATGAGGTTCCCATCGCACCGTACGCTGCGCGCAGACCGGCGACGAGGGTCCGACTGTGTCGAGCGTGATCGCTCTGCGGATAGTGCTGCCGGCCCGTTTCCGGGTGGACGAACCATCGCCACGACTCATACCTCTCCCACCCTGTCGCGCCAGCGTTATTGCCGAGCAGCGCCGCAGCGAGTCTGTTCTGCAACAGGGTCTCCCCGAGGGCGGAGATGATCAACGCAGGTGTGTCGGAGAGCCGATCGAAGACGCGGTGCAGCGCCGGTGCGACGTGCCCGGTGGCCCCCAGGCGATCGGGGACGGCGTGCCCCGCCGTGCGGTAGAGATAGTCGCGCTCGTCGGCCGTGAGCCGTAATGCCCGGGCGAGCGATGAGAGAATCTGAGTGCTCGGCTGCGGTCCGCGTTGCTGTTCGAGGCGCGTGTAGTATTCGGTCGACATGAGGGCGAGCTGCGCGACCTCTTCACGTCTCAAACCCGGCGCTCGGCGTCGCGGTCCTGATGTGAGGCCGACATCGCCGGGTTGCAGTTCACCGCGACGACGGCGGAGGAACTCGGCCAGGGCTTCACGATCCATGCCTCCATGATGCACGCACTGCGAGACGGCATCCAGGGATCGACGATCCCTCGATAAGCGGTCCCTGGTAGGGCTCTCCTGCGCGGCGGAGACTCTGAACATGCGAATCAACGGAAACACCATCTTCATCCCGGGCGCGACGAGCGGCATCGGCCTCGCTCTCGCCGAACGACTGCACGATGCGGGTAACACGGTCATCGTCGGCGGACGTCGCCGCGAGCTGCTGGCCGAGATCGCCGCCCGGCATCCGGGGATCGACACGGTCGTGATCGACACGACGGATGCCGCATCCATCGCGTCCGCAGCATCAGAGGTCATCGAGCGTCACCCCGACCTGAACGTTCTTGTGGCGATGGCGGGCATCATGCGCATCGAGGACTGGACCCGTCCGTCCGGTTTCGTCTCGACGGCGGAAGAGACCGTCACGACGAACCTGCTCGGCCCGATCAGACTCATCGGAGCGTTCATCGAGCACCTGCAGACTCGCGAGGATGCGACGATCATGACGGTCTCGTCAGGGCTTGCGTTCGCACCCCTGCGGGTGACCCCGACGTACAACGCCACGAAGGCCGCGATCCACATGCTCAGCGAGTCGCTCAGACTGCAACTCGCCCACACCTCGGTGCGGATCGTGGAGCTGGAGCCGCCGTCGGTGGCGACCGACCTGATGCCAGGTCAGAGCGAGAGCTCGTTCGCGATGCCGCTCGACGCGTTCGCCGACGAGGTCATCTCGATCCTGCGCGACGAGCCCGACGTGACCGAGGTGCAGGTCGAGCGTGTGAAGTTCCTGCGATACGGCGAGGCGCGCGGCGACTACGCCGAGGTCGTCAAGACCCTGAACGCGAGCGACCCGCACGCGGCGGAGTGATATGTAGTTCGTCAAGCGGGCAGGATGATGCGCCGCCAGGCCGGGTGCCGGGCGGCGCATCATCCTGCTTTCCGGGGGGCGTCCGCGCCAACCCGAGCCCCGTCCCGCGTCAGGACGCCGGGAACTCAACCCCGGCCAGACGCTCCGAGACATCCCAGATGCGCTTGGCATCTTCGGCTCCGCGCAGACGCGAGTACAGTCTCTGCTCGGCCGGTGCCCCTCCGAGATGGCCCGGGCCGCTCGGCCCGTACAGCGCGCCCGGCTTCGCCGCCGGATCGGTCGCCGCCGTGAGGGCGGGCATGCCCGCCGTCTCGACAGTGCCGAACAGGATGCCGCGCTCGGATAGCTTGCGGATGAGCCTGCGGCGTGGCGTCTCGCGAGAACGGCCGAGTTCCGGGCGAGCTGCCAGCAGATTGGTCGGAGCCACTCCAGGATGCGACAGGTTGCTGCTGATGCCCCAGCCGTTGGCCCTGCTGCGTCGATCCAGCTCGAGCCCGAACAGTCCGAACGCGATCTTCGACTGGCTGTACGCACGAGCACCGTTGTACGACCGCTCCCAGTTCAGATCGTCCCAGTTGATGGAGTTCTGATTCGCCGCGACACTGATCTGCGAGGTCACCCGTGCACGCCCCTCCTTGAGGAGCGGCAGCAGGTGCGCCACGAGCGCGAAGTGCCCGAGGTGGTTCGAGCCGAACTGCAGCTCGAGTCCGTCGGCGGTCTCCTGCCGTTCGGGCGGGGTCATCACACCGGCGTTGTTGATGAGGATGTGAATCGGCGCACCCTCATCACGCAGGGTCTCGCCGAGGGCGGCGACGGAGGCCAGTGACGAGAGATCGAGGTCGCGCAGCGACACGTCGGCCCCTGGAACGGCCTGCACGATCTTCGCCATCGCGGTGTCTCCCTTGCGGAGATTGCGGACCGGCATGATCACCTGGGCGCCGGCACGGGCCAGGCGGGTGGCGATGCCCAGGCCCATCCCGTCGCTCGCGCCGGTGACCACGGCGCGCGTACCCGACAGATCCGGGATGCTGATATCGACCTTCTTGCGTGCCATCTTCTCGCTCCTGACTCTCGACTCGACCAAGGTTCTCGCGGATGCTATTGGACGGCGCCGCCGCTGACGAGCAGCGCCTGTCCGCTGACCCAGGCGGCGAGGTCGCCGGCCAAGTACTCGGCGGCGTCGGCGACATCCTCCGGAGTGCCGGGTCGCCCGCCGAGCGGCCGCATCCCGGCGTTGACCTGATGGAACTCGTCGTCCTCGGTGACCTGTGTGAACACACCCGCCCCGGCGATCACCGTCGGGAGGATCGTGTTGACCGTGATGTTCCGCGGGCCCAGTTCGAGGGCGAGCACCCGTACGAGCTGGCGCGAGGCGGTCTTGCTCGACGAGTACAGACCGGTGCCGGGTACGGGGCTCACCGTCGAACTCGAGCCGATGTTGATGAGCCGGCCGCCGTCTGTCAGCAGTTTCGCCGCCTTCTGCAGCGTGAAGAACGCGCCCTTGGAGTTGATCGCGAACAGCCGGTCGAACTGCTCCTCCGTCGCGTCGAGAACCGGTTCATCGACGATCTCGACACCGGCATTGGCCACGACGATGTCGAGGCTTCCATACGTCTCGACCGCGGTTTGCGAACAGCCTGTCGATCTCCGCCGGCGTCGCGATGTCCGCCTGCACGGCGATCGCGTCGCCCCCGGCCGCTTCGATCTCCTCGACGGTGCGGCGCGCGTTCTGCTCGTCGCTCGAGTAGTTGACGACGACGCTCGCGCCCAGGCGTGCGTACCTCTGGGCGATCGCCTTGCCGACGCCGCGGGCCGATCCTGTAACCACCGCGACCTTTCCAGCCAGATCCGACATCTTCTTCTCCTCTGCGAACTGTCTACGTGTGTGTATTGCTTACGTAGTTCAGGATCGCGCGGGCCCGCAGACCTAACCAGGGTCTGTCGATGCCTGGTATCGACGAGAAGCGAAACGAAGGGACGGCGCTGCCCGTTCCGGAGTGCGCCGCCTCGCAACGCGCCACAGGAGGCCGCATCAAGTCGGACTTGCGATTCTCTGCCACAGTCGTCTGGAGCAACCTGCCACTCCCGAACCCCACTGATCGTGTACGGCAGCAGATCATCGAAGCAGGCAAAGGCATTCTCGAGGCAAGGGCCCAGTACCCGGACCGCTCCCTCGCCGACCACTACAACCCACTCGCTATGTCCCCCGCCTCATCAAGGCGCACGACGCACAGGGGACTGATGCGCGATCAGGTGTCAGCTGGGGTTAGGCCGCCAGACTGACGGTCGGGTTCATGATGGTCTCGTACTCGATGGGGGTCAATCGACCCAGTCGGGCCTGCCGGCGTCGGCGTGGTAGGTGCGTTCGATCCAGGTGATGATCGCGGTCCGCAGCTCTTCTCTGGTCTGCCAGCGCTTGCGGTCCAGGACGTTCTTCTGGAGCAGGGCGAAGAAGGACTCCATGGCGGCGTTGTCACCGGCGGCACCGACCTGGCCCATCGAGCCGATGAGGTGGTGGCGGTTCAGAGCATGGACGAATTTCTTTGCTCTGAACTGCGAACCTCTGTCGGAATGCACGATGCAGCCAGCCGCATCTCGGCGCCGCGATACCGCGTTGCCCAGGGCGTTCACTGCGAGGCGAGCCTTCATTCGGGAGTCCATGGAGTAGCCCACGATCCGGCCGGAGAAGACGTCCTTGATAGCGCAGAGATAGAGCTTCCCCTCGTCGGTCCAGTGCTCGGTGATGTCGGTGAGCCAGAGTTCGTTGGCGTCGTCGGCGGTGAATTCGCGCTTCACGAGGTCATCGTGGACCGGTGGACCGGGCCGCTTTCCATTCTTGCCGCCTTCTTCCCGAATACGGACCACCATTGGTGTCCCGGCAGATCCTCCACGCCGTGCGCTCACACATCTCTACGC
Source organism: Brachybacterium sacelli (assembly GCF_017876545.1). Lineage (NCBI taxonomy): Bacteria > Bacillati > Actinomycetota > Actinomycetes > Micrococcales > Dermabacteraceae > Brachybacterium > Brachybacterium sacelli. The sequence continues at coordinate 3,136,684 of NZ_JAGIOD010000001.1, forward strand.
CTGCCTGCGGCTTCGCCGGCCAAGAAGCGTAGCCGAACTCCGGATCGTCGCGATGGGCATCCACAGGCAGTGGCTCGATAGGCCTCGGTCAGCTCAGCTGCAGTGACCTGCTGTGCAACCAGCGTAGTAGGGCTGGCGGGAGAGCTTCAGGACCCGCAGGGACACCGCGACGGGAATGCCGTCTGCGGCGAGCTCGCTCACGAGCGGGTAGAACCTTTTCCCGCAGGTTCGCTTGGGACAGGTAGGCGGCCGCGCGGCGCAGGACCTCGTCTCCTGCTCGAGCAGCCGTTCCGGCGACGCAGATCGCGCAGCTCGGTCGATTCCTCCCGAGTTTTCCCGGGCCGGGCACCGTCTTCGACGTCAGCCTGACGCATCCAGTTCGTCAGGCACGACTCGGAGATCCCGAAGTCCTTCGCGATCACGGCGAGCTTCTGACCAGGTTCACGGTTCCTCGCGACGCGGACGACGTCGTCCCGGAACTCCTGGGGGTAGGGAGCAGGCATGGTGCACATCCTTCCCTGCAACGCTCCTCAGCGCCACAGATCACGTGACACCTACCTGCGCATCAGTCCCCCCAGATTCCCGGGGCACGGCATCGTTCGGCCCTGCACTAATCCTGCGGTGGTGTTGCTCGGAGTTCCGGATAGGCACCCCAGGTCGCGTTCGTGCGAGCCGCGTGCCTGATGGCAGTGTTGATGCTGATGCCGAGGGTGTCCGCGACGATGCTGGCCGGTACCTGTTGGACGAGTTGGTCGATCCGTGCCTGCTGGGCCTTCCGGATCTGGATCCGGTGGCGGGCGAGATGTAGGGCGACGTTGGCTTCGCTGGTGTGGTGCTGGGGCGTGGCTCCGGGGAACAGCCATTCTGGTGCATCCCCCACGAACGGTCGGTGACCGCTCAGCTCCTCGAGATGTCGGCTAAGCAGGTCCGCGATGGCTTCGGGCAGCGTGAGCGGAGTCGTACCAAAGGCGATGCGAATGGTTCCATCGTGCGCCGTGATGTCGGAGAGGTGCAAGCGGACGCAGTCGGAGAGCCGTTGGGCGAACACGAGGGCGAGCAGGCCGATGATGCGGCTGCTTAGAGGGATGCTGTCGTCCTCGATGAGGAGGTCAACCTTGCTCCAGAGGGTGTCGTCCGGAACCGTAGTCGAGGGAATGGTAGGTGTGCGACGAGGCACGGTGACTGGGCCGGTTAATCCCCGGCGCACTGCCCAGTTCAGGAACGTTCCGACGGCAGCTTGCGAGCTATGGCCGGCGAAGTACCGATCCACCGTGGCCTGACTCAATGAGGGCAGGTCAAGACCGTGGTTGGTTATCCAGTACAGGAAGTTCGCGATCTTGCGCAGATCGGTGGCGCGTGTGTCGTAAGCGCCGGTCGAGAGAGTCCGCTTCGAGGATCGCTGGCGGAGCTTACGGAACACTTCCCAGTTGAAGTACTGGCCGACGATGGCCGCGTGTTCGGCAGGAAGGTCAGCGATGAACGTGGCGGCGAAGTTTTCGAGGTCGTTCAGTCGAACATCGATCGCGGGTAGCGTGCCGGCGCTGATGAGCATGCGTCGTAGGTAGCGCACTCGAGGCGAGGGGGGTAACGCGTCGAGCGTGGTGTGGCTGATCGGGGCTTGGTCTGTAGCCATTGCGCGCAGCGTCTCTCCGATGGGGTTCCGCCGTAGCCACCGTACGACCGAGCGTGGATCACGAGCCGTCAGGAGATGGTCGTACAGCGACGTCAGGCCCCGGTGAACGCCACCGTGACCGTCCGCAAGCACGTCACGGAGGCGAGCAGTCAGCCGGCAGGTGCCGCACTGCGAACCGGTGAGCTGCTCCTCGCCCCCACAGGTAGTACATGCGAATCGTGGCGGTACGCCAGCGCAGGCCGCACAGACGATCTGCCGAGATGGATCGTAGAAGGCAAGAACCTTGATGTAGCCGCAACTCGGGCAGCGACCGGGGTGCCGACGAAGCCTGGAATAGCAGGCGTTGCAGATGCGCTGCTCGAGGATCACGTACCGGGCCGCGACTTCTCGAGCACAGCGGTCACAGCCGATCTGAACCGTGACCTTCTGCCGACTCACTCGTTTGGGCGGTGCAGCCGAGGCCGGACGGGGCGCAGATCGCCTATCGTCGGCCCGGTGTGCTGCGCTGCTCCTGCTGCTCGGCGTGGTCGCTGGACCTGGACCTGGGGGATCTCGATGAGGTCGTTTGGAGTGCAGTCAAGGATTCGGCAGAGTGCGGCGAGCACTTCGACGTTCAATCGCTCGGGAGTCTTGGTCACGAGGCGGTAGATCTGTTCGCGGGAGAGCTGTACGCCTTGGTCTCGTAGGGGGTCGATCAGATCGGTGGTGTTGAACATCCCCGAGGTAGCCATGATCTGGCGCAGCTTCCAGGTGATCGGGGCGTCAGGTGTGGGAGTCGTCGGCATGGTTTCCTCCGTAGATGCGTGATAGTGCTTGGCTGATCATGCGGTTTTTGAAGTCGTCGCCGACAGAGGTGTATATCGCGGTGGTGGACGCGTAGGCGTGTCCGACCTGGTCCTGCACGAACTTTTCGGCGTACCCCCACTCGATGAGGTTCGTGACGTAGGTGTGGCGTAGAGCGTGCACGCTGAGCTCCCCGGGTAGCCCGGCTTCGTCACGGATCTGGGCGAAGCGAAGGTCGATGTAGCGCAACGAGACCCGAGTCCCTCGTTCGGTCAGCCACAGGGGGCCCGTTGATTCGGTAGTGAAGCGGGGACGAGCCTGGTCGATCCATTGGGCCAGACCTTCCGTGATCCAGTCGAGTTCGGGAAGTGTGCACCGAGCGGCGCCTTGGGCCCGATCCGTGAGCTCCCTTCCCCCAGCGCACCTCCACGGCTCCGAAGCGTCCGAACCGCGGGGCCGCACCGTTGGGCCTCAGGTCCGCTACATCTAGCCTTACCGCCTCGGCGCGACGCAGCCCGTATGCGTAGATGGTCTTGAAGATCTGGGAATCGCGCAGCGCCGCCAGGGCCCCCTTTCGACCGCGTCGGAGGATGACTTCGACTCGCTGGTCGGCCGCGGAGAAGAACGTCTCGAGCTCGTCGTAGGTCAGAGCGCGCCGCTGTGCGCGTCCTTCATAGCCGAGCAAATGTGCGAGCGTGTTCCACTCATGGCAGACCTGCTGCGGCGTCGTTCCGAACCGCTCCTCGCAATCCACCGACCACTGGTAGCGAGGGTCGGTGAGGTAGTCGCAGAACAGACGGATGATGGAGTGGTAGCCCCGGATCGTGGACCGAGCCGCCGGATGCGTCCGCGACATCACGCGCGTGGTGTAGTCCTCAAGATCTCCAGGAGACCACTCCCACGGGTATCGGCCAGCGAACTCCTCGAAAGACCGGACGACTCGCTCCCTACTCCCGATGGTCCGCTCGGAGAGCCCTCGGCTGCTCTGCTGATCCGCCCAACCGGAGAGCATCGCGTCGAACACGAAGCGATGCTCGTCCAGCGCACGCACGTTGCGGAGCTCGCGAAGCGGAGATACACCAGGGCGGTTCTGATCCACGACGCCAGTATTGCATCCGTTGCAACAATGATGCATCAAGCCTGGCCAGACGGGGGCAGATTCTGCCTTCGTCGACGTGCGCGGGGCTGGGGCTCTGCCAGCGGCGATGCAGCATCTGGATCTGCCCGGCGATGACGTGACTGATCGAGAGCCCCGACAGACCATTGAAAGGAACCCAGCCGAACCCTCATAGGCAGAAACAAGGTT